>JASHPK010000052.1 GCA_030038095.1 Thermoplasmata archaeon
AAAGGAGCGGTTCAAGGTCATGCGGGCCTTCGACGGCGAGCCGGGAACTGCGACCCTCGCCGAGGGGCTCCGGGTTCACTACAATCTGGTGCGCGAGCACCAGGCGCTTGGCATGACTCCTGGAGAGGCGGCGGGCATTCCGGTCGGGGACGGATTCCGTTGGAGGCGAATCATCGAAGAGGCAAGCAGGTCCCGACGTGTTACGCCGGATTCTTCAGAATCTTGAGGGCCCGATAGCGTTACAGTTCCGTTAGACGCAAATGTTTATGTACGAACCACCAAACTCCTCCCTCAGAGCGTATGACGCTCGTCTGACAAACGGAAGCGAGGAAGTACCGATGAAGTCCATCATCCAGGAAGCGATTGCGAAGCACCAGGAGAACCAGACCCTGGTCGAGGAGAAGAAGCCGGCGGCGCCGACCTATGTCAACGCCGACGACGCGGAACTCGCGAAGTTGGCCGAGACCCTCAAGGTCAACATCCGGATCGTCGGGTGCGGGGGCGGCGGATCGAACACGATCAACCGCTGCGTCGAGGAAGGGATTCAGGGCGCCGAGATGTGCGCCATCAACACCGACGCGAAGCACCTCCTCACCATCCACGCCCCGCGGAAGATCCTCATCGGCCGTCGCGCCACGAAGGGGCTCGGCGCCGGCGCCCGCCCCGAGATCGGGGAGGAGGCGGCGCGCGAGAACGAGGAGGAGCTCCGCCAGTTCCTGAACGGCGCCCACATCGTCTTCGTCACGGCCGGGATGGGCGGCGGGACCGGTACCGGCTCCGCGCATCTGGTCGCTCGCCTCGCGAAGGAGGCGGGGGCGCTCACGATGGGCGTCGTGACCCTGCCGTTCGCGGGCGAGGGGGCCGCGCGCATGGAGCAGGCCCGAGACGGCCTCGAGCGACTGCGCCGGGTCTGCGACACGACGATCGTGATCCAGAACGACAAGCTCCTCGAGCTCGTGCCCCGGATGCCGCTCGACTCGGCGTTCAAGCTCGCCGACGCGGTCCTGATGACCGCGATCAAGGGGATCACCGAGATCGTCACGAAGCCCGGCCTCGTCAACCTCGACTACGCGGACATCCTGACCGTCATGAAGGACGGCGGGGTCGCGCTGATCGGCCTCGGCGAGAGCGAGAGCGCGACCGACCGGGTGACCGAGGCGGTCACGGAGGCGCTCACCTCCCCGCTGTTGGGCTCGGTCGAGCTGAAGGACGCGACCGGAGCGCTCGTCCGCGTGATCGGCGGACCGACGATGACCGTGAGCGAGGCCGAGAAGGCCGCCGCGCTCGTCGGCGGCAAGATCTCGAAGCGCGCCCGCATCATCTGGGGCTGCTCCGTCGAGAACTCCCCCGAGATGGAGAACACCATCAAGGTGCTCCTGATCATCACGGGCGTGCGCGCCACGAGCCTCCTCGGACAGAAGGGAGGCTACGCCGCCGGTGAATCCGAGGAAGTCATCGACCTCGTCCGCTAGTCCCACCCGACGTCGTCGGGCCCGCTACCTCGGCCTCGAGGCCGCGGGGGAACCCGTTCTCCTCCTCGCCCCCCGGGCCTGGGAGACGACGCTGCGCGCCGGCCTCGATCGGGCCGGGCACGCCGGGGTCCGGTTCCGGCTGGTGCGGGTCGAGGGCCGTCGCGCGCTCGCGGAGGTCGACGTCATCGACCTCCCGGCCGCCCGACGGGCCTGGGGTTCGCTCCGGGCCGAGGGCGGCGCCCCGGCCGTGGCGTCCCGCCGGACGTGGGGGACCCTCGTTCCCGCGAAGGTGTGGCTGCGGTCGAGCGCGCGCGGACCGGGCCCCGAGGCTTCCGGCCCGGACGGCGCCGCCCCCCCGGGCTAGATCAGGCTGACCGCGAACGACGCGGTCTCGATCGACAGGAGGCTCAGCCCCGACGACGCGATCGAGAACGACACGGTCGCGAGACCGGTGGAGTCCGAGTACGGGCCCGTGCACGCGGTCGAGGTCGCGGGGAAGACCGGGGCGCACGTAGCGGTGAAGGGCCAGTTGTGGGCGTTGATGAACTGGAGCCAGGCGCCCGCGTAGGGCGTCGTGATCGTGAAGACCACGGGCGTCGAGGTCGCGAGCCCGGTCGTGTTCGAGACCGCGACCGTCTGCACGCCGAGCAGCCGGAAGGAGAAATCGGCCGTGAGGACGCCCGACTCCCCCGGGATCTGGCCCAGGAACTCGGGGATCCAGAGCGTCGCCTGCGTGATGTTGTGATAGGTCGTCGAACCGTGGGTGGTGTTCAGCTCCTTCAGCTGAAGGAGCGGCGCCTCGTACATCGTCGGCGTGCCTCCCGTCTGTACGTAGACGATCGCCCCCTGATCGAACGCGACCTCCGCCACAGGGGCGTAGGTGTTCCTCAGGTGGACCGCGAACGCGGCCCCGGGGACGCCCCCGGCCCTCACGTTCACGTGCGCCGTGGCGAAGTACGGGCACGTCGTCCGCGGGACGTTCTGGTACGTCACGGTCCAGCCGGTCCCGGCGGTCTGGTTGTTGTAGTAGCCGACGGAGTTGTTGAGGGTCTCCTTGAGGGTCGCGGTGGTCGACGAGAAGCCCGTCACCGAGTCGGTCGAGGAGAGGTTCGCGTACGGGCAGAGCGAGGAGACGGGATTGGTCGCGTTGAACCCGGTCAGGTACACCGCGAGGACCGGGGTGCTCGTCACGGCCGGGAACACGACCTTGTCGTTCGCGCCATAGACCACGACCCGCATCCCGCCGGTGCTCGTGTGCTGGCTGACCGTGATCGTGTCAAAGCTGCCGTAGACGTAGAAAACGTTGAGGCCGGAGCCCGTGCTCGCGAGGGTCACGGCGTCGTGATTGCCGAAGAGGGCGATCGCCTCGGCGCCGGTGCTCGAGTCGGTGACGGCCAGCGTGTTCGAGTTGCCGATGAGCTGCAGGTAGAGCGTCTGGCTCCCCACCGCGCTGAGGGAGATCGTCGAGCTGTTCGTGGAGACGTTGAGCGCGGCGAACCCCGACGAGGAGAAGGTGAGCGTGTAGACCGTGGCGTTCGCCGACATGTTGAGGTGCGGGGAGTATCCGGCGGTGGAACAGGTCAGGGTCGTCGCGGCGGCCGTGCAGCCGGTCGCGGTGCCGCCCGCCGGGTAGCCGGGCGGTGGGAAGTAGGCGAGCTGCCCGAGGACCGTGTACTGGACCGAGATGCCCGACCCCTGGGGGAGGGCGGAGGTGTAGGCCGAGTCCTGGCCGGCGAACGGGGGGGCGCCGGCTGAGCCGAGCGTGATCGGCTGGGAGATCTGGGCCCCGATCGCCCCGACCCCGGTCGCCGCCTGGAGGGCGGCCGAGAGCTGGCCCAGCTGGTTCTCGACCTGGAGATCGTGGTTGAGGTCGTTGACCTGCATCTGGTTCGGGAGCGTGGTGCTGAGGTACGTCGCGATGAACGTGACGACGAGCAGGAGCCCCAGGATCGTCGCGACGGCCGCGACCTGGGCCCGGCGGCCTCGCCGACGCCACGCGCGAGCCCTCCGGCGCGCGCGCGCGTCGCCGGGGCGAGCCAGGGTTCGTCCGGCCGACGGAAAGGTGAGAACGGGGGACCGCGTCACAGCACGTCGGGGAAGGTATCTAGCCTGGGATGGCGTATTTAGTCCTATCCCCGCGTGCGTTCGCCGCTCGCCGAGGAGAGGGGCGCTCGGACGAGGGTCCGCGAAGATTATCTATCGTCCTTCCTCCCGGTGAGGGGTAAGGCGAGTGGCTCCCGACGGCGCCGCGGCGGTTCACCTGGAACGGGCGCTCCTCTCGGTCGACGACAAGAGCGGCCTCGCGGACTTCGCACGCGGGCTCGCCGCGCACGGCATCGAGCTGTGGGCTACCGGAGGCACCGGCCGCGCGTTGCGCGCGGCCGGGCTCTCCCCGCGCGCGGTGGAGGACGTGACGGGCGTCTCGGATTGGTTCGGGGGCCGCGTGAAGACCCTGCATCCGGCGGTCTTCGGGGGGATCCTCGCGCCCCGGACCCCCGACGGCCGACGCGAGCTCGAGGAGCGCCGGCTCCTGCCGTTCGATCTCGTCGTCGTCAACTTCTACCCCTTCGAGCGCCACCTGCGCGAGCATCCGGACGCGACCGACCGGGAGGAGTTCATCGACATCGGCGGGGTGACCCTCGCGCGCGCCGCCGCGAAGAACCACGCGTACGTCGCCATCGTGACCGATCCCGGCGAGTACCCCGCGTTCCTCGAGGAGCTGCGCGCGAACGCGGGAACGGTGAGCGCCGCCACCCGGCGCGCGCTCGCGCTCCGCGCATTCGACCGTTGCACCGCCTACGATGCGGCGATTTCCCGGGGGCTCCGCGCGCCGGGGTCCTCGAGCGAGGCGTTCCCCGAGGAGCTCGTCCTGCGTCGGGAGTCGACCCGACTGCGGTACGGGGAGAACCCGCACCAGCGGGCGGCGGCGTACGACGCCCTCGCGCCCGAGGGGGCGGGGCTCACGCCGGACCCAATCGCGCTCGTCAAGGGGGAGTCGCTGTCGTTCACCAACCTCCTCGACCTCGACACGGTGCTCGCGATCGTCGCGGAGTTCCCGACCCCCACCGCCGCGGTCGTCAAGCACGCGAGCCCCTGCGGCGTCGCCTCCGGCGCGACGGTCCGCGAGGCGCTCGAACGCGCCGTCGCGACCGACCCGGTCGCCCGCTACGGCTGCGTGATCGCGGTGAACCGCCCCCTCTCCGCGGAGGACCCGGCCGCCTTGCACGGCGTCTTCGTCGACCTTCTCGCGGCTCCCGGGTTCGCACCCGCGTCGCTCGACGCGCTCGGCCGACGGCCCAAGCTCAAGCTCGTGCGGGCGGACCCGCCCTCCCCGACCGCCCCGCGCTGGGAGGCGAAGAGCGCCCTCGGACGGGTGCTCCTCGAGGAGGCGGACCGGCGCGAGCTCGTGCCCACGGACTTCAAGCCCGTCACCCGCGCCCGCGCCTCGCCCGAGGCCGCCTGCGCCCTCGACTTCGCCTGGCGGGTCGTCCGTCATGCGAAGTCGAACGCGATCGTCCTCGCCCAGGGCTCGCGGACCGTCGGGATCGGCTCGGGCCAGCCGACCCGGGTGAAGGCGACCGAGCTCGCCTGCGAGGTCGCCGGGGACCGGGCGAAGGGCGCGGTCCTCGCCTCGGACGCGTTCTTCCCGTTCGCCGACGGGGTCGAGGTCGCCGGCCGGGCGGGCGTGAGCGCGATCATCCAGCCGGGCGGAAGCCTCCGGGATCCCGAGGTGATCGCCACCGCGGAGAAGTACGGGATCGCGATGTACTTCACCGGCTGGCGCGTGTTCCGACACTAGCTCCGCGGGGGGCGATGCGCCCAACGTCCGCCGCCGCGGGCGAGCTCCGGGATCCCGCTAGAGGATGGGCGTGGAATACGTGCCCTGTAGGTTGACGGAGACGTCAGCCGACGAGTGGGTGGTGAACTCGAAGGCGTACGGGTTCCCGTTCGCCGTGAAGGAGAACGAGCCCGAACTGCCGTTGGCGGAGTAGATCTCGCCGTTCGGGATCCCCCAGAGGCTCGCTTCCACCGGGCCTCCACTACCGGAGACGGACCAGGATAGCGAGACCGGAGCGTTTCCGGGGAAGTAGAGCAGGTGGCCCCCGGGAAACACGTCGTTTCCGGTCAACTGGTCCGAGAACGGGTGGGAGATCGGGACGAGGAAGAGAATCGCGAGCACCACGGCCGCGATCGTGATCAGGATGAGCACGTTCCGGAGCGTGTGGCTGGGCGCGGAACGCCCCCGCATCGGGGTTGCCGGCCCCCCGACCGAATAGCTCGGGAGCATCCCCGGCATCCCGCCGGCGACGGGGGACGGCGCCGCGGCGGAGAACGCCGTCCCGCACCTCGGACAGACCGTGGCCTGGGCGTCCACGACCTGGCCGCAACGCAGGCAGACGAAGCGGTCGGTCACGCCCTCGGGGCAGGGGAGACCCGGTTCTTATTTCATGCGACGGACCGCTGGGCCGCAACGTATGGCCCGTCGGGTCGACGGCCACCCCCCGGCGCCGTGGGGGTATTTGTAGTCGGAACCCGTGACCCTCCGACTATGCAGGGAGCTTCCGGGAATCCCTCCATGGCCGCCGCAGCGCCCGTCGCCGACGTCGGAACGATGTTCCCTACCGAGTACCTCGGTAAGGACGAGCAGCTTCTGCTCAGCCGCAAGCCGAAGCTCGCGGCGTTCCTCTTTCCGTCGAACGTGCTCCTCATCATCATCGGCATCGTGCTGACGATCATCGGCTACGGGGCGCTCTTCGCGGTCATCGGCACCGCGACCAGCCTTTCGGGGGTCGCCGGGGCGATCATTCTGTACTACCTCTTCCCGTTCATCGGATGGATCCTGATCCTCGTCGGCACCTGGCGCTGGCGGGAGCTTCTCGGCAGCGGATTCGGCGCCATCCTGCTCCTCCTCCAGATCATTGCCTACCCGATCATCGCCTTCTACTGGTTCTCGGCGCAGGTCGTCTCGTCGACGGTCACCTTCTCGGACATCCTGGCCGAGGAACTCGGCCTCTCGATTGGGATCTACATCGTGATCGGCATCGTGATCGCGATGCCGCTTGCGTACCTGTCGTGGAAGAGGACGTTCTACGGGATCACCAACAAGCGGACGCTCAAGGTCTCGGGGGTCCTGAGCCGGCAGTCGCGGGACGCCTCCCACGACAAGATGCAGGACGTCACCATGGACCAGCCGATCTTCGGCCGGATGTTCGGCTGGGGCGACCTCGTCTTCGCCACGGCCGCGAGCTCGGGCGGTCAGGCGCGAGGCTGGGCCGCGGAGCGGCGGGGTCTCGGGATCTACTGGTACGGCACCGACCACCCGATCGAAACCCGTACCCAGGTCCACGAGATCGTCGAGAACGCCAAGCAGGTCCTCAAGGTCCAGGAGTTCCAGCAGATGGCGCAGGTCTTCCAGCAGACCGGCCAGGCGATGGGCGGCTACCCCGGCATGGCCCCGGGCGGGATGCCCCCGGGGGGGATGCCGCAGGGCGGGATGGGAGCGGCGCCGCCCATGGGCGGGGCTCCGCCCGCCGGGGCGATGCGCTACTGCAGCAGCTGCGGGACCCCGAACTCGGTCGCGTCGAAGTTCTGCTCGAAGTGCGGCGCGGCGATGCCGGCCTAGTCCGGTCCCCTACCGGCCCTCGGAGGCCTCCCCTCCGGGGGACCCCGCCCTCGGCTAGCGTCGACCGGCACCCGGGACGGGGGACTTTCCCCCGCGCCTCGACGTTTCGACCGCGAAGTGCCGCTTGACGATCGAGCCGAGCGCGATCGCGTCGACCGGGCCCACCTCGCGTCCCTTCTCCTGCCCCCCGTGAACGAACAGGATCGTCGGGATCGAGTGGATCCCGAACGAGCGCGCCACGGCGCTCGACTCGTCGACGTTGACCTTCGCGAACTTGACCCGCCCCGCCAGGCGCTGGCTGAGTTCCCTCAGCACCGGCTCGGTCGCACGCGACGGCACGCTCCAGTCCGCGAAGAAGTCGACGACGACGGGAAGGCGCGAGTGGATCACCTCGGCCTCGAACGTCGCGTCGTTGACCAGGATCGGACCGGATCGCTCGGTCACGCGCTAAAGCACCGGACGGCTTCGAACGGACTCGCCGCTTTAAACGTGCGCCTCGTGTGGCAGGCGGACCGCCGTGAGCACGCACCGGACCGCGTCGATCCGCCCGTCGTTCCCGAGGGCGCTGCTCGCGTGGTACGATCGGGAGCGACGGCCGCTCCCCTGGCGACGCGACCGCGATCCGTACCGGGTCTGGGTCGCGGAGGTCCTCCTGCAGCAGACCCGGGTCGCCCAGGCCGCCCCGTACTACGAGCGGTTCCTCCGGTCGTTCCCCACCGTGCACGCGCTCGCCCGAGCGAGCGACGAGGCGGTCCTCAAGGCATGGCAGGGCGCGGGGTACTACGCGCGCGCCCGGAACCTCCATCGGGCGGCGCAGCGGATCGCGACGCTCGGCCGATTCCCCGAAACCGTGGAGGAGCTCGAGCAGCTCCCCGGCGTCGGCCCGTACATCGCGCGCGCGGTGGCGAGCCTCGCGTTCGACCGACCGGTGCTCGCCCTCGAGGCGAACGGGCTCCGGGTGGCCGCCCGGTGGACCCGCGAGGAGGGCGACCTCGCCTCCGGGCCGGTTCGTAAGCGGCTCGCGTCCGCGCTCGAAGGCGCGCTCCCCCGCGACCGCGCGGGCGCCTTCAACGAGGCGCTGATGGAACTCGGAGAGACGGTCTGCCGGCCGCGACGACCTGGGTGCGACCGATGTCCGGTCGCGCGCGCCTGTCGCGCCCGACGCGAGCTCGACGACCCCGGGACGATCCCGCTCCCACGGATCCGGCCCCGTCGTCCCCAGGTGCGCGCCGCCGTGGTGGCGCTCGAGCGCCGGGGCCGGTGGCTCTTCCAGCGGCGGCCCCCGAGAGGCCTCTTGGGCGGCCTCTGGGAACTCCCGGGGGGGAAGGTCCGCCGTGGCGAGCGACCGGAGGCCGCCGCACGACGCGAGCTCGGGGAGGAGACCGGGCTCTCGGCGGGTCCGCTCGAGTTCCTCGGCGTCGTACGCCACGCCTACAGCCACCTCACGGTCGAACTCTGGGCGTACCGCGGGACCGCCACCGGGCAGAGGCGCGGCGCCCGGGCCTCGCCCCGCGATCGGCGCTGGGTCGTTCCTTCGCAGTGGGACCGCCTCGCCGTCCCGAGAGCGACCGAGAGGATCCTCGACCTCGTCCGCCGGGCGCGTCCGGAAAGAGCTTCCCGGGGTTCAGGATCCGGTCCGGGTCGCAGGCCGCCTTCAGCGCACGGAGGAGCCGGATCCCCGCTTCGCCGACCTCCTCTTCGAGGTAGCCCGACTTGAGCCGCCCGATCCCGTGCTCCGCGCTGATCGTGCCCCCGAAGCCGAGCGAGGCCCGGAGCACGGCCGCGCGGATCCGCTCCGCCGCCCCGGACGCCGGGTCGACGACATAGTTCGGGTGGAGGCTCCCCTCCCCGAGGTGGGCGAACAGGTACATCGGGACCCCCTCCGCCCGCGCGATCCGCTCGAGTTCCCGGGCGAGCGCGTCGACCGCTCCGAGGGGGACCGCGACGTCCTCGCGAATCCGCTGGCCGACCCGCTCGTCGAGCACGACCGAGCTCTCCCCGCGGATCGTCCACAATCGGTCCGCGTCCTCGAGCACGGTGGGCGACGAGCCGAGGCCGAGCGGGGCGAGCCCGTGGACGAGCCGCTCGATCTGCGCTTGCGCGCCGGCGGGAGAGTCCGCTTCGACCTCGAGCATGAGGAGGGCCCCCTCCGCGGGCCACGGGACCTCCCGGCGCTCGGAGAGCACCCTCGCGCACGCTCGGTCGAGGTACTCGACCGCCGAGAGGCCGGTACCGGGCCGCGACGCGAGGCGGGAGGCGATCGCCCCGAGCGACACTCCCTCCGGTACCGGGACGACGACGCCCCGGCGGATCTCGGGGAGGGGGGCGAGCCGGACCGTGATCTCGGTCGCGATCCCGAGGGTCCCCTCGCTGCTGATGAGGATCTGGAGGAGGTCCGGCCCGGTCGACCGTTTCGCCGCGCGGCCCCCGACGCGGAGCCGGTCTCCCGAGCCCAGCACGAACTCCGCGGCGCGGATCCAGTGGCGCGTCGGGCCGTAGCGGAACGACCGGGGCCCCGACGCGTTCGTCGCGAGGTTCCCCCCGACCGTCGACTGGGTCCAGGACCCCGGGTTCGGGGGAAAGAAGACGCGGTGCGCTCGCAGGGCATGCTGAAGCTCGAGGTTCACCACCCCCGGCTCGACGCGCGCCCAGAGCTCCCGGGGCTCGACTTCGAGGACCGAGTTCCACCCCGAGAGGTCGACCACCACCGCCCCGTCCGGGGGCACGGACTCGCCGTCGAGCGAGGTGCCGGCGCCGCGCGGCACGAGCGGCACCCGTTCGCGCCGGGCCCAGCGCACGAGCGCCGCGACGTCGTCGGCGTCGCGCGGGGCGACCGACGCGAGGGCCCGGCCGGCGAGATGCGAGCCATCGTGGCCGACGCGCTCGAGCGCGTCGGGGTCCGTGGTCACGCGGCCCCGGATCGCCCGGGCGAGCGAAACCACCGTATCGGAAGCCATGGCGCCCGGAGGGGGGGCAACGGCTTACGCCTGGCGGAGCCGGTTCGGAGCACCCTGGGGCGGCGGCCCGGCCGCACGATCCGAGGGCGCCGGGGCCGCCGGAAGGGCCTCTCGGAGCCCATGTTCCACCTTCCGGGGACCCGGATAACTATATAGGCAGGTGAGGCTTACTATAGGTTGGCCTCGGGCATCGGCGGCACGGCTCTTGGTGGCACCGTCCAAGAGACCCGGAGTCGGGCCGTCGGTGCCTCCCACACCGGTTCGGGTTCTCCTCCAACGATAGGTTCTTTTGCGGGCGCGGGCGAGCATCGCGCCGATGGTCGCTCTCTTCGGCCCTTCGGAGCCGGACCTCGAACGTCTGAGGTCCACGGTGCAATCGCTCGGCGTGACGAGCGTGCCGGGCCTCGCGGCCGCGCTCGCCTGGCGCGAGCGCAAGGCCGAGAAGGTCCTCGCGCACGAGCTCGCCCGGCCGGGGACGCCGCTCGTCTACGATCCCGGGCGCCGCGTGGTCCGATGGGCGCGGCCGCTCCCCGACCTGCCCGCGCCTCCGGTCCCCGAGGCGAGCCCGACGGGGACGGAGCCCGTGACGGCGTACGTCCCCGCGGCGCCGATGCGGATCGCCCCGACGCTCTCGGGCGGCGGCTTCAAGTCGGTCTGCCCGACCTGCCACGTTCCCCTGCAGCCGGCCGGGACCGGTAACCTCGCCGTCTGCCCGCAGTGCGGACGCCTCGCGACGGCGCGCTCGGCGACCTCGGAGGCCGAGCGGGCGCCCGCCCCCGTCGCTCCCACGTCCCCCGCTCCTTCGGAGAGGGGCACCGCCCCGAGCTCGCTCGCGGACCGGCGGTCGCAGGAACTGTTCGCCGCCTGGGTCTCCCAGAGCCCGATTCCCTGCCCCAAGTGCCGCACCGCCCTGCGTCACCGCGGCGTGGGGGAGTACGCCTGCCCCGCCTGCGGCCAGACCGTCCGCTTCCCGACGCAGCCCGCGGGGGTCGCGCCGAGCTCGACGACGACGGCCGCTCCCCCGCCCCCGGCCTAGAACGCGACCTCGGCCCGGACCTCGCGGACGATCGCGCCCGAGGCGATCGTCTCGGCGAGCCGCGCGATGTCGTCCGCCGGGCTCCGGTCCTTCGTCCACGGGGGGACCCGGCGGCGGAGCGCCCGGAGCGCCGCCTCGCTGCCGTGACCCCCCGAGCGGGGCCGTCGGAGCTCGAGCGCCTGGCCCGCGATCATCCATTCCACGGCGACGACCCGCCGGGAGTTGGCGAGGACCCGCCCGAGCTTCGCGCCGGCCCACGGTCCCATGCTGACGAAGTCCTCCTGGTCCGCCGAGGTGGACAGGCTGATCGCGCTCGCCGGGTGGACGAGCGTCGCGTTCTCGTTGACGAGCGCCGCGGCGAGGTACTGCGGGACCATGAACCCGGAGCTCACGCCCGGGTTCGGCGCGAGGAAGGCGGGAAGTCCCCGGTTCAGCGCCGGGTGGAGCAGCCGGGCGGTTCGCCGCTCGCTGAACCCCGCGATGTACTGCACCGCGAGGGCGAGCGAGTCGAGGGCGAGCGCGAGCGCCTGGCCGTGGAAGTTCCCGCCGCTCACGAACTCGTCCCCCTCGAAGACGAGGGGGTTGTCGGTCACCGCGTTGAGCTCGCGCTCGAGGACCCCCTGCGCGAAGGCGATCCCGACCCGGACGGCCCCGAGGACCTGAGGAAGGCAGCGCAGGGTGTACGGATCCTGCCCGGCCCACTCCTTCCGCGGGGTCGCGAGCCCGCTCTCGGCGAGGAGGGCGCGGAGCGCGCGGGCCGCCTCCCGCTGGTCGGGGGAGTTGCGGACCTCCCCGAGCCGATCGTCGAGGGACTCCGGATTGCCCTCGAGCGCGTCGAACGAGAGGGCGGCCGCGATCAGCGCGGCCTCGAGGAGGGCGCGGGCGTCGGCGACCCCGAGCGCGAGGTACGAGGCCATGAGCGCGGTGCCGTTGAGCAGCGCGACCCCTTCCTTCTCCACGAGCTCGAGCGGGGGGATCCCCTCCCGCGCGAGCACGGCCCCGGCCGGCTCGCGCTCGCCCGAGCCGTGGGCGACGAACGCGCCTTCTCCGAGCAGCGCGAGCGCGAGGTGCGCGAGCGGGGCCAGGTCCCCGGACGCTCCGACCGACCCCTGCTCGGGGATCCAGGGCACGAGTCCGCGGTTGAGGAGGTCGACGAGGCGATCGAGGACCTCGGGCCGAACCCCCGAGTGGCCCCGGGCGAGCGAGTTGAGGCGCAGGAGCATGAGCCCCCGCACCACGTCGGCCGGGAGCGGGGGCCCCGTCCCGCTCGCATGGCTGCGGACGAGCGACACCTGGAGTTCCCGCACCTGGGCCGGGGCGATCGTGCGGTCGCTCAACGCCCCGAAGCCGGTCGTCACACCGTAGACCGAACGGTGGTTCGCGACCGCGCGCTCGACGGCGCGGCGGCTCAGGGCGACCGCACTGCGCGCCTCGGGGGCGAGCGAGACCCCGCCGTTCGCCCGGACGACCGCGAGGAACTGCTCGAGCGAGAGCGACCGACCGTCGAGCGGAACCGTCTCGGTCATCGATTCGGGGCCGGTGCCTCGCGCCCCGGCGGCCGGCAGGGGCTCCCTACGCGGAGACCGGGACGACGAGATCGCCGCCGGACTTCTGCAACGAGGGCTGGCGCTTCGTCTTCGCTCCCTTCGACTGCCAGAAGACCTCGGCGAACTCCTGGACGAGCTTGAGCAGTTCCTGGGCGTCCGCGAGGTTCGTGCCCTGGCGGGTCTTCGACGCCTGCTTCAGGACCTTCCAGGTGAGCTCGTGCACCTGCGGGTAGGTCTTCGCGAGCTCCGGGGTGAAGTAGTCGCCCCAGATCACCCGGATCTCGGACTTGACGCGTTCGGAATGCGCCTCCTTGACCGTCGTGTAGCGCGCGAGCTTCGAGACGTAGGCCGCGCGGTCCTCGGGCTTCGCGTCCGTCGGGGGCATCGGAAGCTCCCCGATCAGCTGGTCCATCCGGAGGACGGTGAGCGCCGCGATCTGGGCCTCGTGGGGGTCATAAATACCGCAGGGGATGTCGCAGTGCGCGTAGACCGGTTCAGGCGGCGAGATCGCGTCCCGGGCTCGGGCGGTCCAATCGAGGAATCGGCGGACGGCGGGCATGCTTCCCGGTACTTCGAGCGGAGGATAAGGTTGCCGGAGGAACGGACCGACCGGGGCGCCCTCGCCGGGCCGGCCCGGGTCCGCTCC
This sequence comes from Thermoplasmata archaeon, assembly GCA_030038095.1. GTDB lineage: Archaea > Thermoplasmatota > Thermoplasmata > Lutacidiplasmatales > UBA184 > Lutacidiplasma. The sequence goes on from JASHPK010000052.1 coordinate 13,282, forward strand.
CGCGGAGACTGGGGCCGGGGCCACCGGCACGTGATCGTCCACGACGATTCGATGCGGCCGACGCTCCGACCCGGGGACCGCCTCGACGTCGACCTCGGGGCGTACCGCGACCGCGCTCCCGTCCCCGGGGAGATCGTGGTGGTGCGCGACCCCGAGGAGGCCGGACGACTGATCGTGAAGCGGGTCGAGTCCGTGGGGGAATCCGGCGTGTTCGTGGTCGGGGACGACCGATCCCGGAGCCGGGACAGCCGCGCGTTCGGCCCCGTGCCACTCCACGCCCTCGTGGGCCGCGCGGTCCGATGCTATGCCCCCGCCGAGCGGCGACGGGAGCTGTAACGGCGGACGCGACGGGGACCGATACCCTTTAAGCGATGTGGGAATCCCACACATCGATGCTCCAGAAGACCGTCCTCGTGGTGACCGTCGTCGTGATCGCCGTCGTGATGGCCGGGCTCGGCTTCGCGGGGGGCTACTACTATCGTGGGACCCCCGCCGCTTCGCCGGGGGCCGTGACGAACTCGACCCTCTCGATCCTCGGAGCGGGAACGCTCGACACGATCTTCCCCGAGCTCGCGAACGCGCTCGTCAACGAGACGCCGGGGATCAGCGCCCCGATGGCGACCCAGACCTACGAGGGGTCGCTCGACGTCACCACGGCGATCACCGCGACGCACGCCCCCGCCGACGTCGCCGCGGTGGCCGACTTCCGGCTGATCCCCTCGCTCCTCGAGCCGACGTACGCCGGCTACGAGGTGGTCTTCGGCGCCACGCCCGAGGTGCTGGTCTACAACCAGACACTCTCGGCGTTCAGCGGGATCAACGAGGCGAACTGGGCCGAGAAGCTGATCCAGGACGTCACGACCCCCGGCAACAAGCCGATGGCGATCTGGAACGCCTCGACCGATCCGAACGGCTACAACGAGATCTTCTCCCTCGAGCTCCAGGGGATGCTCTACAACTCGAGCACGTCGACGTTCTACAGCCAGCTCTACACCGGCGGGTCCAGCACCCCCGCCCAGGGCATCAGCGGCCGCACGATCCTCGAGCACGAGTCCCAGGCGGCGACCCTGATCAACACGGGGGTCGTCTCCGCCTTCATCACCTACCAGTCGTACGCGGTCGTGAACCACCTGCACTACCAGCTGTTCAATCCGATCGTCGGCCTCGGCGCGAACAACTCCACCGCCCTCGCCGACTTCGCCGGGCTTTCGACGACCCTCTACGGCGGGTCGCCCGGGACCTTCACGACCGTCCACCCGGCCCCGGTCCTCTTTGCGGTCTGCGTCCCGTCGACCGCGCCGAACCCGGCCCTCGGGGCCGCGTTCATCCACCTCCTCCTCTCCCCACAGGGCAGCGCGATCCTGGCGGCGGGCGGGGCGTTCACGCCGATCTTCCCCGGGTGGGTGGATCATGAGAGCGCGGTCCCGTCGGTGATCGCGCCCGACGTGGTGCCGATGCCGGCGTGGGCCAGCGCCCTGCTCGGATGAGCGGCGGGGCCGCGGCACCGCCCGCCCGGCCCGGCCCCCGTCGGCCCCTGCGGACCGGGCCGATCTGGCTCGCGCTCCAGCTCGTCCTGGCGGGCTCGCTGATCCTGCTCTTCCTCATCCCGATCGTCACGCTGTTCACCTACGCGCCCCTCTCGGGGCTCCTGGCGGCCGCCGACAACGCCGCCGTGCGGGCGACGATCTGGCTCACGCTCTTCGCGTCCGGGATCACGGTCCTCGCGGCCGTCCTCTTCGGCGTCCCGCTCGGCTACCTGCTCGCCCGCCGTCGCTTCAAGGGCCGGGCGGTCGTGGAGTCGTTCGTGGCGCTTCCGGTCGTGGTCCCTCACCTGCTCGTCGGGCTCGGACTGTTCCTCGCGCTCGTGATCCCGGGCTCCCCGCTCTACCGGCTCACGCAGGCGCTCGGCCTCCCGGTCTACGACACGATCTGGGGGGTCGTCCTCGTGATGGTCTTCGTGAGCGCCCCCTACACGGTGCTCGCGAGCGAGCTCTCCTTCCAGGCGGTCGATGAGCGCGTCATCGAGGCCGCCCGTTCCCTCGGCGCCGGAGGCGCGACCGCCTTTTTGACCGTCACCTTTCCGCTCGCGCTCCGGGGGATCGTCGCCGGCCTCCTCCTCTCCTGGGCCCGCGCCGTGAGCGAGATCGGGGGGCTCCTCATCCTCGCCTACGCGGTCTACCCGGGCGGGCCGTACAACGGCCCCGTCACGTCGACCGTTTCGGTCTACATCTACAACCTGTTCCAGATCGGCGACCTCGCGGACGCCGCCTCGGTGAGCTCGCTGTTCCTCCTCATCGCGTTCGTCCTGTTCCTCGCGGTCCGGCTCGGGGAGCGCACCGGCTGGGTCCCGTGGCGGCGGGGGGAGCTCGCGCCATGAGCCGCTGGACGATCTCGGGCCTCGAAGCCGACCTCGACCGCTTCCACCTCGGGCCGCTCGATTTCGATCTCTCCCCCGGGCGCGCGCTCGCCGTGCTCGGCGCCTCGGGCGCCGGCAAGACGACCCTCCTCCGAACGCTCGCCGGGTTCCTGCGCCCGAGCGCCGGAGAGATCCGGTGCGACGGCGTCGACGTCTCGGACTGGCCGCCCGAGGCGCGCCGGCTGGGCTACGTCCCCCAGGGGCTCGGCCTCTTCCCGCACCGCACGGTCGCCGGGAACGTCCGCTACCCGATCGAGCTGCGCACTCGCGACGATCCGACGCCCCGAGTGACGGAGCTGCTCGAGCGGTTCCGGCTCGCCCCGCTCGCGCGCCGCTATCCGGCGCGCCTCAGCGGGGGCGAGCTCCAGCGGGTCGCCCTCGCGCGGGCGCTCGCCGCGGACCCGGAGCTGATCGTCTGGGACGAGCCGTGGCAGGCGCTCGACGTCCTCGCCCGCTACGAACTCGGGCTCGTCCTCCACGACCTGCGCGAGATCGAGCAGATCCCGATCATCGTCGTGACCCACGACCCCGCCCTCGCCTTCTCCATCGCCGACTCGTTCCTCGTGCTGCGGGCGGGCCAGGTGCGGGAGCAGGGGGACGCGAGCGTCCTCCTTCACGCGCCCAGCGACCCCTTCGTCGCCCGGTTCGTCGGCTTCGAGAACGTCTACGAGCGGGAGGTCCTCGCGCGCGGGGCCCCGGGCTCGCTCCGCGCCTGGCTCCTCGGGCACGCCGGGCCCGAGGGCGTCGCGGTGGCGACCCCGACCCTCCGGCCCGGGGCGTTCGCGCTCCCGGTCTGGGAGGGCCAGGTCCGCAGCGCCCGACCCGGACCGGACGGGGTCTCGGTCGAGGTCGTGGCCGACGCGCTCTTGGTCTCGCTGCGCCTGCCGCCTCCGGTGACGAGCCCGTTGCCCGTCCTCGGCGCCCGGATCCCGTTCGCGATCGATCCCGCGACGGTCCGGCCCCTCGGGGCGCCCTCCCCGCCGGGAGCGGCCCGATGAGCGAGCGGCCCCGGATCGTCACGGACACCGACGTCGCCCTGCTCCGGTCCCTGGAACGGGAACGCTCGGTCGTGGCGGCGAGCCGGCGCGTCGGGATCTCCCGGGACCGGGCGACCTACCGGATCGGCCGGCTCGAGCGGGCGTTCGGCGGACCGGTCGTGTCGAGCGTGCGGGGGGGCCGGGACCACGGCGGCACGCGGCTGACCCCGCTCGGGGACCGGATCGTCCGCGAGGGGTTCGACTCGGTCGAGCTCCTCGACGCGCGCCCGGTCGCGCCACCCTCCCGTCCGAACCTCCTGCACGGGACCTACCACCGACACCCCGCCCCCGCGGTCGCGCTCGCGGGCGGCGTCTCGCTCTGCGTGGCGTTCGACGCGACGGACGGCGAGCCGGTGGGCCTCCTCCTCGACCCCGAGGCGGTCCTCGTCGCCCGCGCCCGGTTCCCGTCGAGCGCCCGTAACGTCCTCCCCGGAACGGTCGAAGCGGTGCACCGGGGCCCGCCACCGGTCGGCGCGATCGTCGTCGTCCGCGTCGGGAGGTTCCATTGGCGGGTGGCCGTGACCCGCGAACCCGTGCGGCAGCTCGGCCTCGAACGGGGGGCGCGCGTCTGGCTCTACGTGAAGGCGACCGCCCTGCGTCGCGTCGGGGGCGCGGCGAGCCGCCCTACTCGCGGATCCCCTCGGTCGTGAGGGAGAAGACCGCCTCCCCCTCGGGCAGGTTCGGCGAGTCGATCAGGCGGGCGATCCGCTTCGGGGGCTTCGACTTGCGCAGGTAGACGCGGTACGTCGCCGCGTGGGCGACGATGTTGCCCCCGATCGGCCGCGTCGGGTCGCCGAAGAGGATGTCCGGCCGCGCCGACACCTGGTTCGTCACGACGATCGAGGCGTTGTACGTGTCCGAGAAGCGGAGGAGCTCGTGGAGGTGCTTGTTCAAAAGCTGCTGGCGCGGCGCGAGCTCGCCGCGCCCCATGTACTCCGATCGGAAGTGGGCGGTGAGCGAGTCGACGACGAGGAGGCGGATCGGGTGCTCCCGCGCGAGCTCCTGCGCCTTCCCGACGAGGAGCATCTGGTGGTTCGAGTTGTACGCCCGGGCGACGTGGATGCGGGCGAGCGCCTCGGCCGGATCGAGGCCGACCCCCTTCGCCATGTCGACGATCCGCTCGGGCCGGAAGGTGCTCTCGGTGTCGATGTAGACGACTTCCCCCGAGAGGCCGCCCTGGGCCGCGGGCATCTGGACGTCGACCGCGATCTGGTGCGCGAGCTGGGTCTTGCCGGTCCCGAACTCCCCCGAGAACTCCGTGATCGCCTGGGTCTCGACCCCGCCGCCCAGGAGCTCGTCGAGCGCCTTCGAGTTGGTCGTGATCCGCCCGAGCTTCTTCCGCCGTTCGAGGAGGGAGGTTCCGCTCTCGAACCCGCCGACGTCGGCCTTGCGCCGGGCCTCGCCGATGATCTTCTGGGCGACGGTCAGACCGATCTCGGCGGCCTCCGCGACGTCGCCCGGCGAAGCGACCGCGAGCTCCATGAGATCGGTGTAGCCGCTCTCGCGCAGCTTCTCGGCGATCGAGGCGCCGACCCCCGGGAGGTCCTCGAGCTCGATCTCATGCTTGGGCTCGGGCGGACTCTCGGAGTCGGCGGTGCGGCCGGCGGCCTTCGCGGGCACGCCGGGAGCACCGGGCCGGCGGGAGATAAGCGTGCGGGAGGGGGGTCGTGAAACGGCGAACGGTGCTCGGCTACTTCGTCGCGCCGAGCGGGGCGAACGGCTCGCCCGTCAAGCGCTGGAAGACGGTCGTGTAGAGGCGGCTCACCTCGTCGACGAGGAGCGGGGGCAGCGCGGGGATCGGGGGTTCCGCCGCGTGGGTCTCCCGGGCCTTCTGGAGCCGGTCGTAATAGCCGATCGAGCGGTAGTGCTGGCGGACGAACTCCTTCGAGAAATCGACCTGGCGGCCCCGCTCGTACGCCGCCTGGTCCCAGAACCGGTCCTCGTCGGCCGTGCCGAAGGTGTCGACGACCATGAGGACGCCGTCCGCGTCGACCGCGAACTCCTTCTTCCCGTCGACGTGGAGGAGGCCGCGGGGACCGATCTCGCGCTGCATCGCCGCGTCGACCTTCAGGATCGTCTCCCGGATTCCGTCGAGCGCCTTCGCGTCGAGGGCCGAGAGCTCGAGCGCCTCGGCCCGGGTGAGCAGCCGGTCGACCGGCTCGAGCTTCGTCGTCGTCTCGAAGTGCGGCTCGGGGAGGGGCATGCCGTACTCGAGCTGCTTTCCCACGGGGAAGCCGAGATCGCTCGCCTTCACCGCGCCGGACTTCACGCGGTCCCACATCGAGCCGGCGAGGTAGTAGCGGACGATCAGCTCGAGCGGCACGAGGTAGTTCTTCGGGTGGGGCCCGAGCGTGCGGGGGTTCGGCACGACCTGGACGCGCTTCACGCGCATCGCGGTCGGGCTCGCGAGCGAGAGGAAGTGGTGGGGCACCCCGAGCCGGCCGCACACCGCGAACCAGTGGGCGGCCGTGCGCGCGAGGGTCTCGCCCTTGTGCGGGATCTCGCTCGGGATGTGCTTGTCGAAGACCGAGATGTCGTTCGTGAAGCGGAACTCGAGCTCGGTCGGGGAGACCTCGTAGACCTCCTTGACCTTCCCTCGGCGCAGGTACTTCGGGCTCACCGGGGCCGTGGTAGCCGGGCTCTTCGGCATGCCCCGAGCGAGGAGGCCGGGGTCGCTTAAGGTGTGCGCCCGGACGGCCCGCGGTCGGCCTAGAGCGAGCGGGCGTGGACCGCGGTGATCGGCCGGAAGCCTCGCTTCGCGTAGAAGCGGCTCGCGATCTCGTTCTGCGCGGGGAACTCCGCGGTCACGACCCCCGCGCCCTTTCCCTTCAGCGCGGCGGTCGCCTCGCGCAGCACGTACTCTCCGACGCCGCGGCGCCGGTAGAGGGGAAGAAGGTAGATGTCGACGATGACCCCCTCCCATTCCGGGCTGTAGAACGGGCGCTCGCGGACGAGCGCGCGGACGAACCCGACGACCTTCTCCTTCTCGGCGCCGACGCCTTCCGCGGCGAGCACGACCGCCTTCGGATCGCCGAGGTTGGCCTCGAGGACCGACCGCGCCTGCGCTTCGGCATCGTCGCGGACCTTGAGGAGGGGATCGAACTCCTCGTTGAGCCGCTTCAAGCGGAGCATGAGACCGACGAGCGCCGGCACGTCGGCGGGGCGCGCCGGACGCAGGCGGATCGGGAGCGGCGGGGTCGCGTTCGGCCGGGGGACGGCTTCCTCTGGTGCGGTCATGATCGTTTCCTCGTTGGGGGACGGGCGGAGGGTCGAGGCATCGGAGGGGTGAGCCGGGCCCGGGCTAGCGCGTGCACGAGCCGGCCCGGCCGACCCATCAGGGCCCGGGCGCGTTCGAGGTACTCGTCGTGGGACAGGGGTCGGCGGGCGATCCCGAGCCGCACCGAGGCGTCGGCGACCGCGGCGGCGACGTGCGGGAACACCTCGGACTCCTCCATCGTGGGGAGCAGGTGGTGGGGGCTCAGGCCCCGGTCCTTGGCGTGACGGGCGAGCTCGCGGGCGGCCTCGAGCACGATCTCGTCGGGGATCGAGCGGGCCCGGGCGTCGAGGACGCCGCGGAAGACCGCGGGGAAGATCAGCGAGTTGTTCACCTGGTTCGGGAAGTCGCTGCGGCCGGTCGCCACGATCGACGCGCCGGCGCCGGTCGCGACCTCGGGCCATATCTCGGGAACGGGATTCGCGAGCGCGAAGACGATCGGCTCCGGAGCCATCGCGCGCACGTGCTCCGGGCGGATCGTGTTCGGGTCCGGGGTCGACGCGGCGAGGAGGAGGTCGGCGCCGGCGACCGCCTCGGCGAGGCCGCCCGAACGCTCGCCGCCGTTGGTCCGCAGCGCGAGGCGGTACTTCCACGGGTTGCGCAGCATCAGCTCGTCGACGTCGTCGCGTTCGGCATGGAGGATCCCCCGCTGGTCGACGAGCGAGAGCCGGTGGGGGTCGTGGCCGAGGGTGAGCAGGAGGCGGGCCGTGACGAGGTTCGCCGCCCCTGCGCCGAGGAGCACGGTGCGCACGGACTTCACCGACCGGTGGGTCAGCTCGAGCGCGTTCAGCACCCCCGCGATCGTCGACGCCGCCGTCCCGAGCTGGTCGTCGTGCCAGACCGGGATGGGCAGGCGCTTCTGGAGCTCCTCGAGGATCCCGAAGCACTTCGGCGACGCGATGTCCTCGAGGTTGATGCCCCCGAAGCTCGGGGCGAGCCGGGCGACGGTCTCGATGAAGGCGTCCGGGGTCTCCACCGAGATCGGGAGCGGGACCGCGTCGACCCCGCCGAGCCATTTGAACAGGAGCGCCTTCCCCTCCATCACCGGGAGGGCGGCCTCCGCGCCGATGTCCCCGAGCCCGAGGACGCGCGAGCCGTCGGTCACGATCGCGATCGTGTTCCATCGGCCGGTGAGCTCGAAGGAGAGCGACGCGTTCGCGTGGATCGCTCGCGAGACCTCGGCGACCCCGGGCGTGTACCAGAGCGCGAAGTCCCCGAGCGAGCGGACCGGGACCTTCGGCACGGTCTCGATCTTGCCCGAGTAGAAGCGGGAGAGCTCGACCGCCCTCCGCCCGAGCGCGTCCGTTTCCGCCTCGCTCCGGCGGGCTGCGGCGACCTCGGATGCCCCCCGCCGGCGCCCCGGCCGCGCTCCTTCGGGCGACGCCGCCGTGCCGTCCGCCATCCGCGCGTCGAGCGGCCCTTCGTCTATTAACCCTTGTATGCAGTCGTTCGCCGAGTTCGGCAAGTGCCGGACCGTCCCGCCCCTGACCTCCGGCCGCATAATCCGCGCGTTCGCCTCGGATTAAATAGGAGACCCGGCGTCGTTGGCTTCGAACAGCCCGTGATCGAGGCGCCCGACGGCCTACCGCACCCGTTCGTCCGTCCCCCGAGGGACGGCTTCGTCCCGACGATCGCCCCCCGGGACCTCGCCCGGCTGCTCCGCGGCGCCGATCGGCCCTACCTGCTCGACGTCCGGCCCGAGGCGGAGCGCGCCCGCGCCCGACTGCCGGACGACCGGGCGGTGCCGCTCGAGCGGCTCCCGCGCGCGGTCGACGCCCTGCCGCGGAGCCGGCCGCTCGTCGCGTACGACCATTTCGGCTACCGCGCGATCGCGGCGGCCGAGTACCTGCGGGACCGCGGGTTTCCGCTCGCGGCCGCGCTCGAGGGAGGCCTCGACGAGTACGCCCGAGTCGCGGACCCGGGCCTCCCCCGCTATCCGGCCGTCGGGCGCGGCGCGGAGCTGGTCGTGCGCTCGCTCCTGCGTCCCGAGACCGGGTGCGTCACGTACTTCGTCGGGGACCCCCGGGAGCGGGAGGCGGTCATCCTCGACCCGGGTCGGGACGCGGCCCCGTACCTCGCCCTCCTCGCCGCCGAGGGCTGGCACCTCGGGGCGATCGCCGAGACCCACACGCACGCCGACCATCTCGCGGGGCACGCGGCGCTCCATGCCGCGACCGAGGCCCCGATCTACCTGAGCCACCGGTCCCCCGCCGCGTACCCCCACCGCGTCCTGCGGGAGGGGGAGGCGATCTCGGTCGGATCCGGGGAGCTCGAGGTCCTCGAGACCCCGGGCCACACGCCGGACCATCTCACCCTGAAGCTGGGGGGCCGGATCTTCACCGGGGACACGCTCCTCCTGGGCTCCTGCGGCCGCACGGACCTCGGCGAAGGCTCCCCCGACCGGCTCTGGGAGAGCCTCATGGACAAGCTCCTGCGCCTGCCCGAGGAGACCGAGGTGCGCCCCGCCCACGTGGGGACGCTCCATGGGTTGCCCGCGCGCAGCGCGTCGACCCTCGGCTTCGAGCGCGTCACCAACGAGGCCCTGCAGCAGGACTCGCGCGAGGCGTTCCTGCGGTACATGACCGAAGGCTGGCCGCCGAAGCCGGCCGACTTCGACCGGATCGTGCGCGCGAACCTCGAGGGCTAGTCCGGGCGCGGTTGTTCCCCGCGCAAGCGCGTTTCTCCCCTCGCAGTGAGCCGGGGCAACCGCCCGCTTATGGCGGCCCCGTCGCTGGCGCGCGGGATGCTCGTGCGCACCGGTCTCACCGGACCGTTCCCCCGGTCGGAGGCGCTCGTCGCCGCCACCCGGGACCTGGACCGGGGCCGGACCACGCCCGAGGCGGTCGAGGCGATCTACGCCGTGAGCGAGGGCGAGGTCCTCGCGCTCGAGCACCGGCTCGGCCTCGACACGGTGACCGCGGGATACCTGCGCCCCTCGGACCTCTTCCGCCCGTTCGCGGAGACGTGGGAGGGATTCACGGTCGGCCCCCTGACCCGGTGGTTCGAGACGAACACCTTCTACCGCCAGCCGATCCTCCACGCGCCCCCGGTCCGGGTCCCGGGGGCCTTTGCGGCCCGGCTGCCCCCGCCGCTCCGGGCGGAGCCGACCCGCGCCCGGGCGATCCTCCCCGGACCGTACACCTTCGCGGGACTCCTCGACAACCGCTCGGGGGAGACCGAGCCCGCGCTCATCCACCGGCTCGGACGGCTCCTCGGCGAGGAGGCCCGCGAGCTCCGGGCCGCCGGATTCTCCAGCGTCCAGTTCACCGAGCCGCTCCTCGTCGTGCGACCGCCCGAGGGACCCCGGGCCGAAGCGGTCGTCGCCGGGTACCGGGAGATCCGCTCCGCGCTCAACGGCGGGACCTCGATCGTGTGGACCTACGGGGCCGACGCGGGCCCGGCGTATCCGCTGCTCGAGCGGCTCCCGGTCTCCGTGGTCGGCGTCGATCTCGCGGACACCGACCCCGAGGGGATCCCCGAGGGCCGCGGCGGGGCCGGGCTCGGGCTCGGCGTGATCGACCCGCGGACCACGCTCGCCGAGGACCCGGCCGAAGTGGCGCGGCTCGTGCGTGCCCTCTACGAGCGCCGACGCCCCCCCGAGATCTGGCTCGGGGGCGGGATGCCCCTCGACCTCCTGCCGTACGAGCCCGCGACGCGCAAGGTCGAGGTCCTCGCCGCGGTCCGGGAGGCGCTCGCGGCCGGAGGGCGCCCGTGACGGACCGCAAGCTGTTCCCGGCGCAGGAGATCGGCAGCCTGGCCAAGCCGCGCTGGCAGATCCTCGCCCAGCGCGGCGAGCCGCTCGACGCGCGCGCCCGCGCCGAGCTCTCGGCCGCCGACGGCCGGCTCTCGTTCGCCGGCCCGCTCGCCCCCGTGCGCGACGCGCTGCTCGATGGCCGCTCGCGCGAGGTCGGCCCCGACGCGGTCCGCGACCTCGCCGCGCTGTACTTCCTGCGGTACCTCGAGGAGGCCGGCCTCGACCGGGTCTACGATGGCGAGGCCCGGCGGATCGAGATGTACGAGTACCCGATCCGCCAGATGCACGGGTTCCGCTTCCTCGGGCACGTCCGCTCGTTCGACGCGAAGTACTACCTCAAGGCGGCGGTCACCGACGAGGTCCGCCTCGAGCGGCCCTACCACGTCGAGGAGTTCGACTTCGTGCGGGCGCACGCCCGGGCCGAGCCGAAGCTCCCGATCACGGGCCCGTACACGCTCGCCGACTGGTCGTACAACGAGTACTATCTCGCCCGGCAGGCCGGCTGGAAGGGCCGGTCGGCCCGGCGGGCCGCGCAGCGCGACTTCGTGGTCGACCTGGCCCGACGGGCGATCCGGCCGACCCTCGCCGCCCTGATCGAGCATGGGAGCCGGGTGATCCAGATCGACGAGCCGGCCGCGGGAACCCACCCGGACGAGGCCGACCTCGTCGTCGAGGGGTTCAACGCCGCGACCGACGGGCTCGACGCCGAGTTCATCATGCACATCTGCTTCTCGAACTACCGGGACCTCCTCCCGACCCTCCTCGAGGCGAAGCGGTGCCGGCAGTGGGCCTGGGAGTTCGCGAATCGGGACTCCAACGACCACGACGGCTACGAGGTGCTCCGGGCGCTCCGCGACTATGGCGACTCGCGGGAGGTCGGGCTCGGGGTCCTCGACGTGCACCGCGACACGGTCGAGACCCCCGAGCGGGTCGCCGAGCGGATCGGCCGGGCGGCGAAGCACCTCGGCGACCCGGGCCGGATCTGGGTCAATCCGGACTGCGGCCTGCGCACCCGCTCCCTCGAGGTCGCCCGCGCGAAGCTCGGCGCGATGGTCGAGGGGGCCGCGCTCGCGCGCGCGGCGTACGAGAACCCCCGTCGCTAGCGCGGGATCACTCGGGGGGCGCGGCGGAGAGGATCTCCGCGCGGTCGGGGCCGACCAAGATCGTGTGCTCGGCCTGCGCGACCAGGCCCCCGCCGCGCTCGACGAAGACCGGGTAGGTCTGCAGGGTGCGCCGGGCGCGGCGGAGCGCCTCGAGCTCCTCGGGCCGGTCGATCCACCGGGCCGTGAAGGGGAGCGTGCGGAACCGGCCGAACAGCCGGGCGAGCTCGGGGTCCTTCGCGCCGGGGTCGGCGCGGAAGCGCTGGATGTTGCCGAACGGGCCGTTCCCGATCGACCCCGCGCCGTTCGTCGCGAACGGCTCGATCGCGATCACCTCGCCCTCCGCGAGGGTCGCGTCGGAGAAGCCGGGGACGTTCGGGATCGCCTTACCGGCGTGCAGGAGGTAGCGCTCGATCGAGTGGCCGGTGAGGTTCTCGATCGGCTTGAGACCGCGGGCGTGGATCGCCGAGGCGATCGCGCGGCTCACGTCGTTGACCCGGACCCCGGGCCGGACCGCGGCGATCCCCGCCGCGAGCCCGTCGCGGGCCGCTCGGACGAGGTTGTCGAGCCGGTGCGTGCCCCCGACCTCGACCGTCTCGGCCGTGTCGGCGATCGCGCCGTCGAGGTGGGCCCCGACGTCGACCTTCACGAGGTCGCCGGCCCGGAAGGCGGCCACGTCCTCGGGGCCGGGCGTGTAGTGCGCGGCCTCGTCGTTCCGGGAGAGGTTCGCGGGGAACGCCGGCTGGGCGCCCTCGGTGCGGATGAAGTCCTCGATCGCCTCCGCGACGAACCGGCGCTCGGCGCCCGGAACGACGAGCGAGACCCCGAGCTCGCGGGCCTCGGCGGCGATCCGGGCCGCGCGGCGCCAGTGGTCGAGGTCCTCGGGGTAGCCCATCTTCGCTCACCGGCGCGGGAGCACCCGAGGTCTCGGGCCGGTGAGATCGACGAGGGTCGACGGCCGTCCGCTCGGCGGCGGACCCCCGTCGAGGTAGATGGCGATCCGCTCGCCGAAGAGCCGCCGGCACTCGGCGATCGAGCCGGCGGGAGGCTCGCCGTGCCGGTTGGCGGAGGTCGCCGTGATCGGCCCCGCCCGTCGGGCGAGCTCGCGCGCGATCGGGTGGTCGGGGATGCGGATCCCGACGGTCCCCCGGATCGGCCGAAGGGGAGGGGCGAGCCTCCGCCGGGCCGCGGCCGACGGACGGAGGAGGACCGTGTACGGGCCGGGGAGATGCTGCCGGAGGAAGCGCCGGGCGCTCCGGGAAAGCTCCGCGACGGGCTCGATCTCCTCGGCGGAGCTCACGGCGACGCTGATCGGCCGGGCGGCCGACCGGCCCTTGAGCGCCGCGAGACGGGCGACGGCCGCGGCGCGGTGGGCGGACGCCGCGATCCCGAAGAGCGTGTCCGTCGGGTAGACCACGAGGTGCCCGGCGGCGATCGCCCGGGCCGCGAGCGCGACCGAGCGGTCGGGCGGTCTAGAAGTACTCCTCGCCGACCCGCGAGTAGGCAAGGAACTCCTCCGGCGTGAAATAGAGCGAGAGCTCGCGCGCCGCGGACTCCGCGGAGTCGGAGGCGTGCACGAGGTTCGGAGTGAGCCCGAGCGCGAGGTCGCCGCGGATCGTCCCCGGCGCGGCCTGCTGCGGGTTCGTGCCGCCGAGCAGGAGCCGGACCACGGAGATCGCGGAGCGGCCCTCGAGCGCGAACGCGAGGATCGGGCCCGAGGTGATGTGCTGCATCAGGGCCGGATAGAACGGTTTGCCGTGATGCTCCGCGTAGTGGCGCTGCGCGAGCTCGGGCGCGACGTGGAGGGACTTCGCGGCGAGGATCTTCAGCCCCTTGCGCTCGAACCGGCCGAGGATCTCCCCGACGAGCCCCCGTCGTACTCCGTCCGGCTTGATGAGGACCAGTGTGCGCTCGAGGTTGCCTTCCGGCATCGGTCCGCCGAGACGGCACGGGGGGTAAGGTTTTCGCGTCCTGGGGGCCCCGGATCCGGGGCGCCGGACCGTCCCGCGACGCCCGGGCCCCGGGGGAATCGGTTTGAGGACGCGGCCTACCCCTCCGGGGGAAGCTCCGTGACGCGCCGGGTCGGACGAACCCATCCGACCGTCGCCGGGTTCGACCGGGCCGCGGCCGCGTACGAACGGGCCCGGCCCGACTACCCGGCCGCCGCGGTCCGTCACCTGGCGCGCACGCTCGGCCTCCGAGCCGGGACCACGGTCGTCGAGCTCGGGAGCGGGACCGGCAAGTTCACGCGGGCGCTCCGGTCGCTCCGGGTCGCGATCGTGGCGGTCGAGCCAACCCGTGGCATGCGGGAGGTCTTCGCGCGGACGGTCCCCGACGTCGCGGTCGTCGATGGGACCGCCGAGGTGATGCCGATCCCGGACGGGTTCGCGGACGCGGTCCTCTGCGCCCAGGCGTTCCACTGGTTCCGGCCCCGGCCCGCGCTCCGCGAGATCCGCCGGGTCCTTCGGCCGGGCGGCGGGCTCGGCCTCGTCTGGAACACCCGCGACGATTCGGTGCGGTGGTCCCGACGTCTCACGGAGATCGTCGAGGCCCATCGCGGGGCCGCGCCGGTCTGGCGGGAGAGCACCGCCCGCGGCTACCGGCGGGTGATCCTTCCGGCGGTCTTTGAGGAGCGCGCGAGGGGCTTCTCCTCCCTCGAGCACCGGGCGTTCGCGCATTTCCAGGAGGGTTCCGTCGAGACGTTCGTCGAACGGACGATGTCCGTGAGCTCGATCGCGGTCCTTCCCGCCGCCCAACGGCGCGGGGTCGCCCGCGAGGTGCGCGAGCTCCTCGCGACCGACCCCGAGACGCGGGGGCGGGAACGGATCCGACTGCCGTACCGGACCGATGTCTACTGGTGCCACCGCCGGGACTAGGGGCCGATCAGCCGCCGGCCCGGGCATCGCACGAGACCCGCCAGGCGCACCGGGCGCACTTCGCCGGCGACGGGGCGGCGCGTCCGTCGTACGGGCGATCGATCTCGGCCCGGAGCCGAAGGAACTCCGCGCGCGCCCGAAGGTCCCACGGGATCCGGTACTCCGTGCCGTCGCTGTAGCGCAGGACGCCGAACCTCGGCGCGGGTGCCCCGGTCTCCTCGAGGAGCAGGCAGTACGCCCAGACCTGCACGACGTGCGATCGGGGTGGCCCGCCGGGAGGCGCCGCCCGGCTCTTGAGCTCGATCGGTACGGGACGGCCCTCGGAGGTCCGGCGGACGAGGTCGGGTCGACCCGCGAGACGGTAGCGGAGCGACGCGAGGGTCCTCGAGGCGCCGGCGTCGACCGCGACGAGGGAGCCGAGCCGCCGATCGGTGCGTCGTCGTCCGAGGGCCCGAAGGGCGGCGGCCGCGACGAGGACGCCGACCCCGACGACGAGGATCGGCAGGAGCTCGCCCGTCAGGGCCGGAAGATCCACGCGATCCCTCCGAGGACCAGCCCGACCCCGACGAGGAGGGCGAGCCAGTACGCCGCGCCGCGCGCGTCCCGGCGGCGCTCCGCCCCGAGCGCTTCCGCGTGGTAGCGCCGGCCCGCGGCGGAGCGCGCCGGCGAGCCCGGGGCCGGCCCGTCGGGCGGCGGGTGTTGCTGGTACCAGTGCGCGCGTGGGCAGTACGCGTAATCGGCAAGATCGGTCGCCGAGACCCAGCCCCCGTCGCGCGTCACGGAGCGGGCGAGCGGACCGGGCTCGGCTTACGGATTGCGCTCCACGGGCACCCGGCCCACCGCGGG
The DNA here is from genome assembly GCA_030038095.1 of Thermoplasmata archaeon. Taxonomy (GTDB): domain Archaea; phylum Thermoplasmatota; class Thermoplasmata; order Lutacidiplasmatales; family UBA184; genus Lutacidiplasma. The sequence goes on from JASHPK010000052.1 coordinate 28,585, forward strand.
GCCGCGGGGGTCCGCGTCCTCACTCGGACGGGGCGGGCTCGGCCTTCTTCTTCGGCCGGGCGCGCGGCCTCGGCGTGGCGGCCGGACCTCTGGAGGAGTCGGCGGATGCCGCGCTCGCGGCGGCCGCCTCGGCCGGTG
>JASHPK010000053.1 GCA_030038095.1 Thermoplasmata archaeon
TCCCGAGTCGCCGCGGCCGGGCGGCGGTCGGCCCCCGGGACCCCCCCGGCGGCGGCCGCCGCGCCCTCCGACCGGCCGTGCGCCCTCCTCTTTCGGGTGGAGGATCGACGTGCCGACCGGTCCGCGAACGATCTTCAGTCGCGCTGCGTCCTCGGCAGGCACCTTGAGCTCGGAGAGGGCCACGAGCGCCCGGTAGGCGGCCTGCGCGTAGTTGACGGTCGTCTTCGTGTGGCCGTCCGTGAACCCCCAGGAATCGGTGAGGCCGGCGAACCGGAGGATCGGCTTCGCCACGTCGCCGACCGCGAGCCCGACGCCGCGAGGCGCCGGCTTGAACGTGACGACGACCGAGCCGGCGCGGCCCTGGACCTGGAACGGCATCGTGTGGGGGCGCCCGCACCCGCACTCCCAGCTGCCGCAGCCCCGGTAGACCTCCACGATCTCGAGCTTCGCGCGGTCGATCGCCCGGCGGATCGTCGGGCCGACCTCCCGGCCCTTCGCGCGGCCGAGGCCCACGAACCCGTCGCCGTTGCCGACGACGACCGTGACCGCGAACTTGAACCGTCGGCCCGAGTCGGTCATCCGCTGGACCATGTTCACGTCGAGGACCTCGTCGTGCAGGCCGGGCAGGAGCTTGTCGACGATCTGGGGCTCGCGCAGCGGCAGCCCGGTCTCGAGCGCGGCGCTCATGGTCGTGATCTCGTCGGCGGCGACCCGGCGGCCGAGCTCGGTCTTCGGCACCCATGGCGGGGCCGCCGGCCCGGCGGGGCCGGGGGCGCCGCCCCGGGGCGGTCCCTGCATCGACGCGCTCATGCCGGCCCTCCGGGCCGGGCCACGAGGCCGGGCAATTTGAGCTTGAACGCCTCGATCGGCGTCGCGAGTGGATGGGCGAGGTGCGCGCCGTTCAGGCGGTCGGCGCTCGGGAACCCGCCCTCCCCGTGCGGGATCTCGAGGCCGGAGTCGAGGAGGCCCTTGAGCGCGGCGGCGAGCCGGCCGCCGGGGGTCGGGCGTCGCAGTCCCGCGTCGAGGATCGCCTCTCCCGCGCCGGACGACTTCGCGCGGAGGCCGGCGAGGTAGCCGGTGAGGTACGCCGCGGGCGTCGACGCGAGGCTCGTCGCGGGGAACTCGATCCCGCCAAGCTCCTTCGAATCGGCGGCCGCGACGATCCGGTCCCCGACGGGATCGTACTCGACGATCGCGACGCGCACGCGCCGGTCCGTGAGCCGGACCACGGCACGTGGCTGCCCCGACTGGAGCAGCCGGAGGCGGACCCGGTAGTCGGTCTTGCCCTCCCGGCGGCGCCGGAAGTGCACCCGGTATCGGGGCCCGTGGCTCATGGGGCGGCCTCCTTCAAGTGGCCGCCGAGGCGCAGGTTGACGAGCAGGTGCTGGCGGCTGCGGAACATGCCGCCCTTCGCCCGGCGGTAGAACTCGCGGTAGACGGCGGGCGGGATCTTCTTCTCGCGACGCAGGGTCGCGAGGAGGTCCCGCTGGGCCCGGATGCGGCGCATCCAGCGCTCCTTCTTCGTCAGCCGGGCGGACGGGGTCCCTCGGCGCGAGCCGGGCCCCTGATGGCGCCCGCGGGCGACCTCGAGGGCGTGGCGCTTCGCGCGGGCGCGGCTCGTCCCCTGGATCGCGCGCCGGCGGATGACCCCCGCCTTGATCGCGCTGCGCACGTCACTGCGCGTGACCGCGTCGGCGAGCTCCTCCTGGCTCGCGGGGTCGATCCAGACGCGGCCCTCGCCGCACTTCAACAGGGAGGCCGCGAGACGCCGCTGGTTCGACAGATCCGGCACGGGCCCTACGCCTCCGATTCGCTCTTCACGATGGGGTTGAGCACGTGGATCCCGAGGCGTCGCGCGGCCTCCTCGAGGACGAGGCGGCGGCGGGTGCCGATCGTCCGCGCGATGATCGCGGCCTGGGTCTTCGCGTCGATGCCGTCCAGGTCCCTCGTGGTGCGGACGAGCACCGGCTCGAAGCCGCTCGGGACGAGCCCGCGCACGCGGGCCGGGGAGCGGTAGCCGACGCGCACGATGCGCGGCCGGTAGCCGTAGTGGCGGCGCTGCTTCGACTGGAGGCCCCGGGGCCGGCGCCAGGCGCCGTCCCGACCGATCCGGTAGTACCGGTGAGCGGCCTGGCGTCCGAAGATCGGGCGGCGGCGGTCGAGCGCGCCCCGCAGGGCCAGGAGTCTCGCGGACCCGTCGGGGATCGTCGCCCGCTTCGGGGCCCGGGGCTCCGCGGGTCGCTCTTCCGCGTCCTCCGCCGCCTTCGGCTCCTCGGCGGAGGTTCCGCTGTCGGTCTTCTGCTCCTCGGGCGGGGGGGCGGTCGCTTCGGCCTTCGCCCGGGCGCGGGACTTCTTCGGGGCCGGTGCGCTCTCGGAGGGCGTCGCCGGCGGGGTCGCTTCGTCGTCGGCCATCAGTCGGCCCCCTTGAGGTGCGCCCGTTCGATGAGGTAGATGCCGTCCTGGAAGACGCGCGGGTCGTAGTCGCGGATGCGCGTCGCGCGCTCGATGTTCGCCGCGCTCTGTCCGACCTGCTCGACGTCGTGGCCCGAGAGCAGGACGAACTCCCCGTCGACCGTCGCCTTCGTGCCCGGCACGAGCCGCGTGGTGCGGGGGTGCTTTTCGCCGAGGAAGTTCTCGATCACGAGCTCCTCGCCCCGCACGGCGACCTTCATCGGGAAGTGCGCCGCGACGACCTTCATCTTCGCCTCGACGCCGGCCGTCAGCCCCACGCCGAGGTTTCGGATGTGCGCGGCCCACGTCTTGAGGAGCGCCTGGTGCCGCTTGCGGTGGACGGGGAGCCGGAGCGCGAGCGTGACCGTCGTGCCCGAGCTCGCGATCGAGAGGGCGTCGCCGGGGAACGGGCGGCGGATCTCCCCGAGCGGACCCTTCGCGAGCAGGGTCCCGTCCGCGAGGCGGAAGGAGACCCCCTTCGGGACCTCGACCACCTCCTGCCCGACCTCCTTCTCAGTAGACATAGGCGATCAGCCGACCTCCGATCTTGTGCTGGCGCGCTTCCTGCTGGGTGAGGATGCCGCGGTTGGTGGAGAGGACGAGCAGCCCGAAGTCCTGGGCGGGGAGGAAGCGCGACTCGTACCGCTCGAGCCGGGCGTACGGGACCGCGATCCGGGGCTTGATGACGCCGCACGAGTTGATCCGGCGCGAGAGCCCGACCTCGTACTTCCCGCCCCGACCGGTGGACACGAAGGTGAAGTCGGTGATGTACTGGTGCTCGCGGAAGATCCGGAGGACCTCGGCGATGAGCTTCGAGGTCGGGGCCAGCTCGACCTTCGGCCGTCCGTCCCGGTCCGCGTGCCGGAGGGTCACGAGCGCGTCGTTGAGGAGATCCTGCTGCATCGTTCCCACCCTCCTACTGGTACTTGCGGAACCCGAGGTCCATCGCGACCTCGCGGAAGCACTGGCGGCACAGGTGGAGGCCGTAGCGCCGGACGATCCCACGCTTGCGGTCGCACCGTAGGCAACCGTCCTTCCGCCCGAACCTCTTCTTCGGCTTCATCGGTTCACTCGAGGAGGGTCACTCCGATCGTGGCGAGGAACGCCTTCGTCTCGTCGCGCGTCGAGCGGAGCGAGCGGGGGATCGGGCGGGACTGGAGCGCCCGCTGGCGGACGCGGAAGCCCGCGCGGCCCATCTCGACCGCCACGTCCATCCCGTGGATGCCGATCGCGGGGTCGTACTTCATTCCCGTGAAGTCGGTGTAGTCGGCGATCCCGAAGGAGAAGTTGCCGAACTTGTCGATCGAGTCGGCATCGAGCTGCTTATCCCGCGCCTCGAACGCGCGGGCGAGGAAGTCGCGGGCGACCGATCCCCGCAGCGTCACCTTCGCGCCGATCTCCTGGCCCTTGCGGATCCCGAAGTCGCGGTTCGTCGAGTGCGACCGGGTCGCCACCGGCTTCTGATGCGTGACCATCGCGAGGACCCTCTCGGCCCTCGTGCGGGCCTCGCCGGACTCTCCGACGCCGCAGTTCACGACGACCTTGACGATGCGGACCGAGCGGTGCGGATTGTCGGCCGGGGCGGGGACCGGGGCTCCGGGCGAGGCGGACTCGGGGGGAGCGCTCACCGGTCGACCCCCTCGCCGAGCGTGACCTCGGGCGCGGTCTGTCCGACGACGAAGACGTACTCCTTGATCGTCGAGAACCCTTCCTTGAAGTGCACGAGGTTCGGGTGGGAGGAGTTCCGCACCTCGACCCGGTCGACCCGCGCGAGCTCGCCGACGTGCGTGCCGCCCGCGACGAACGCGAGCGCCCCGGGCGCGAGGGGATAGTGGCCCACGACCTTCTGGGCCGGCACCTCGATCTTCACGGAGTCCCCGACCCGGTACGGCGCGTTCGGCGCGACCAGGAGGTTGCGCCCGTCATGCAGGGTCACCTCGACCCGGCCCTTCGGCACCGAGTGCTTGAAGCGGACCCGGCCGATCTTGAGGGCCGACTCGGTGGAGGGGATCGGCACCAGGACGAGCTTCCCTCGCCGGTCCCGCACGAGGCGGTAGTGGGCGTCGAGCGGGGCGGCGAAGCTGAGCGTATCCATCAGGCCGAGGCCCCGATCGAGGTCCCTCGTCACCTTCCCGTCAATCCGCACCGCGCCGCTCCGAAGGAGGATGCGGGCCTCCCGCGCGCTCGAGACGAGGTGGAGGAGGTCGCGGAGCACCAGCTGGAGCGGGATCGAGGCATCCTGGGCGTGCGGACCCGGGCCGGGGCGCTTCACCCACTTCGTGCCCTTCCGCGGGATCGTCCACGCGCGGGGAGCGGCGCGGCGCTTCAGTCGGAACGTCATGCGTCCTCCTCGACCTCGCCCGGCGCGCTCGGGCGGGAGCGCTTGCGCGCGGGCTTGGCCGCGGGGGCCGGGGCCGGCTCGTCCGCCGTCTCCTCTTCCTCCTCCGCGGGGGCGGGAGGGGTCGGGGTCCCGGGGGCCGGGGCGGGCGCGCCCTCCGGACCGGTCTCCTCAACCTCGGGCGTCTCGCCGCGTTCCTCAGGGGTGACCTCCTCGTCGGAGACCTTGAGCGATCGACGTCGCCAAGGGTCCGCGAGGTTCAGGCGGGTGATGACGAGATGGCTCGGCCGGATCGGGAGCGCCTTCAGCTTCTCCTCCCCGGTCTTGAGCGTGATGTTGTCGAGGATCAGGGCGTAGGCGCGGCGGTCCAGGCGCGCGACGCGTTCCTCGCGCCCGGCGAAGCTTCCGGAGAGGACGCGCACCGTGTCGCCCTTGCGGATCGGGAGCGCGCGGGCGTGGAACCGCCGGCGGAGCTCCCGGGAGAGCGGGACGGTCATCCGCCGGCGCCGCTCGAACGCGTCGGCGGTGTAGAGCGCCTTCCGCTGGCGCCGCGGGGACCGGGGGGAGACCTTCACGACCGAGCCCTCCCTACACGATGATCGACGAGGCCGCCGCGATGCGGGGCCACCGCTCGGCGGCCTCCTTCGCCACCGGTCCCTTGATCTGCGAACCCTTGATCTCGCCGGTCTCGGTCGTGATGACCGCCGCGTTGTCCTCGAACTGGAGCCGGGTGCCGTCGGCGCGGTGGATCGGCGCCCGCGAGCGGACGATCACGGCGTGCAGCACCTGCCGCCGCATCTCGGGCGTTCCCTTCTTCACGGAAACGATCACGAGGTCGGCGATCCCGGCGCGGGGGTAGCGGCGATGGGTCCCGTGCCAGTTCCGCACGCTGATGATCTCCACGACCTTCGCGCCGGTGTTGTCGACGCAGTCGAGCCGCGCCCCCTTCGGGAGGCCCCGGCCCCGGCGGCCCGCGAGACCCTTCATGCCGTCTCCTCCGGCTCGGGGGTCGTGGGGGCCGGCGCCGCCGCCTCCTCGCCGCGCACCCGGTGCGCGGCCTCCCCGAGGTCCTCGACGATGCAGAAGGTCACGAGCTTCGAGAGCGGCCGCGTCTCGGCGATCCGGACCCGGTGCCCGACCGGCACGTTGAGGCACGGCGGGGCATGGGCGAGGTAGCGGCGCCGGCGTTTCTCGTACCGCTCGAACTTCGGCACGTAGTGCAACAGCGTCCGCTCCACGACCGCGGTGCGCTGCATCCCGGTCGAGACGACCGTCCCTTCGAGGACCTGGCCCCGGACGGGGAGACGGCCGTGGAACGGACAGTGCCGGTCGTCGCACCGGGCTCTCGGCGCGCGGACATCGAGGCCGATGTCCCGGGCCCGGCGAGCGCTGGACGTGCGGGTCGGAGTCATCGGAACCTCTTCGGACCGCCCGAAAGCAGGCGCTTCGTGCGGTCCTCGGGACGGACGCGAAGGAGTTCGCCTCTTAACGGTAACTCTCCGCCGGGAAGGACGATCGTCCCCGAGAGCCCCGCCTTCGGCACACGCACCGGCGCGGCGCGGCCCGCGACACGGATCGAGAAGGTGGAGAGCGTCTCGTCCACGATGCGGCCCTCGAGAGGACGTGAACGCCCGGGGCCGGCAGGAATCGCGACGCGCGCGCCGATGAGCTCCCCCGCGAGCGCCTCGCGCTCGGCGGGCGAGACGGGCGGTGCGGTGACGGTCCCCTTCGCCATCGACTCCCCACGAGGCCTCCGTTAGGGGCGCTCGGCCCTCCGCGCGGTGAGCGAGCGCTCGCTGAGAACGGTGAGCGCGCGGGCGACGTTGGTGCGCAGCGCCCGCATCCGGCCCGGACTCGGCGGCGCGCCGCCCATCGCGGCCACGCCCCGCTCCCGAAGGAGGTCGTTCTCCGCCTCCGCGATGCGGTGCCGAAGCTCCTCGTCCGAGAGGGCGCGCAGGTCCTTCATCCGCAGGAGGGTCATGGCGCCTCCGTCGGCGGGACGATCGGGCCGGCGACGGCGGTCTCTTCCTCGAGCGCCGGCACCGCGGCCGACGGGGCGGCGGGGCGCTCGACGACCCCCTTCACCACGATCTCATCGGGCAGTTTCGCGCTCGGGCGCATGATCCAGACGCTCACGCCGATGACGCCGGGCTTCAGGCGGGCCTGCGAGAACCCCTTGTCGATCCACAGGTGGACGGCCTCGCCGCAGTACTTGATGGTCCCGGCCTTGAACCGCTCCGTGCGGTGGCGCTCGCCGGTGAGCTTACCGGAGAGGATCACCTGGCAGCCTCGGGCCCCGGCCTCCATGATCCGGCGGACGGTCGAGTGTCCCGCGCGGCGGAAGTGCCAGCCCCGCTCGAGCGTCGAGGCGAGCTTCTCGCTCATCAGTTGCGCGTTCAGGCTCGGCTGGCGCTCCTCCTGGACCTCGATCTGCGGGTTGTCGAGGTGGAACCGCTCCTGGATGTCCTCGGTGAGGCGCTTGATCAGCTCGCCCCGGTGCCCGATTAGGATCCCCGGCCGCTCGCAGATCAGGGTCACCCGCGTCCCCATCGGGGTGCGGGTGATGTCGAGGCCCCCGAAGCCGGCGCGGGCGCTCTCCTGCACGAGGTAGTCCTTCAGGAGGACGCGGCGCGTGGCCTCCTGGATCACCTTCTTCTCGGCGCTCACGACGCCTCCTTCCGCTCGGCGAGGACGATCTCGACGTTGGTCGTCTGCTCGTTCCACTGGGTCCCGCGCCCCTGGGCGCGGGGCATCGAGGCCTTGCGAATGCGGCCTCGGGCGCTCGCCGCGACGCGGACGAAGAGGCGATCGGTGTCGAGGCCCTCGTACTCCGCGTTCTCCTGGGCGCTCTCGAGGATCCGGAGGACGTTCTTCGCCACCTTCTTCGGGTACCGGCCGGGGCCGGTCGCGCGCTTGTGCGCGGTCTCCTGGTTGTAGCGGCGGAACGGGACCGGACGCTCGAGCGCGAGGACGCCCTCGAGGAAGGTGCGCGCCTGATCGACGGGGAGCCCCCGGATCGCGTTCAGCACCTCGTAGGTCTTCTTCGGGGACATCGGGATCTCGATCCCGCGGGCCCGCGCGACCGTGACCCCGGGCTCGTCGCGGTACGTGTAACCTCGCATCGATCGACCGCCCCCCTACTTCAACGGCATGAACTTCGAGGAGCGGGTCGCTCCGACGCCCGGGCCCGAGTGCTTCTCGAACTTGCGGGTGAGCGCGAACTCGCCGAAGTAGTGCCCGATCATCTCGGGCCGGACCTCGATCTCCTTGAACTCCTTGCCCGTGTGGACGGCCACGCGGCGCCCGATGTGCTCGGGGAGGACGAGGGCGTCCCGGCAGTGGGTCCGGACGACCTTCTCCTTCGGGGTCGAGCGCATCCGCTCGAAGAACTGCGTCGTTTCGGCGTTGAAGCCCCGGCGCAGCGAGCGCCGGGCCCGGGCGTTGAGGATCTTCGCGAGCTCCTCGAGGCTCATCCGCTGAAGATCCTCGAGCGTATGCCCCCGGTAGGTGAACTCGCGCTTGCGTCGCGCCTCCACCTTCTTCGTGCGCTTCGCCTTCGCCATCGATCCCTACGTTCCTCCCCGGAGCGCGCGGCGCCGCTTCTTCGCCTGGCGGGACTGCGACTTGGAGAAGCGGCCGACCTTGGCGCCCGGCCACGCGCCGCTCGACACCGTGCTCGGGCGGCCGACGTGCTGGTGGGCCCCGCCGCCGAACGGATGGTTGACCGGGTTCATGGCGACGCCGCGGACCTTGTACGCGGCGCGGGCGAGCGACCGGGCGCCCCAGACCTTCTTGCCGGCCTTGATGACGGGCCGCTCCTTGCGGCCCCCGCCGCCAACCGCCCCGACCTGGGCCCGACAGCTCGAGAGGAACTGCTTGAAGGTGCCGCTCGGCAGCTGCACCGTCACCTCGGTGCCGGTGTGCGCGACGACGAGGGCGCTCGATCCTGCGGTGCGCACGAGGCGCCCGCCGTCGAACGGCTTGACCTCGAGGTTCGACACCAGCGTCCCATCGGGGATGCTCCCCAAGGGGAGGATTGAGCCGCGGTCGACCCGGCCCTCCTGGAACGATACCGTGTCGCCCGTGCCGAGCCCCGCGGAGGCGAGGACGCGGATCACGGCGCCTCCGGGCGATCGCACCTCGGCGACAGGCGCGGTGCGGCCGGGGGCCATTTCGATGCCGATGACCCGCCCCTCGCCGACGATGGACGGGTCGGGATGGTAGATCGGGCCGTGGTGCCGGTGGCTCGGCGAGCGGTAGGTGCCGGTGCCGCTCCCGCGGCGCCGCGAGATGATGCGCTTCCCCACTAGAACACCCCCGCCCGGCTCCCGATGTCCTCGGCCGAGAAGTCCTTGGTGAAGCGCACCGTGGCGACCTTGCCGAGGCGGACGATCTTCGTCGTGATCTTGAGCACCTTGCATTGATAGACGTCCTCGATCGCCCGCTTGATCTCGGCGCGGCTCGCGCGCTTGTCGACGACGAACTCGAGCTTGTTCTGCCGCTCCATCTCGTCCATCGACTTCTCCGTCACGTAGGCGTGGAGGATGATCCGGTGCCGGAGCGACTCGGTCACGGCGTGGCCTCCCCGAGACGGTGGCGCAGCGACTCGACGGCCTTGTGCGAGAAGAGCGTCAGACGCCCGGGATCTCCGCCCGGGGCGAGGTCCTCGGTCGCGAGCCGTCCGACCGGGACGACCTCGACGCCCGCGAGGTTGCGGAAGCCGCGGGCCTTGCCGGGGCCGCTCGTCACGACGAGGACGCTCCGCGGGGTCCGACGCACCCGGCCCCGCCGGCGCGCCCGGCCCGAGGAGGTGAGGTGCGTGTGGCGATGCGCCCGCTCCACGTCGTCCCACAGGTTCAGACGCGCGAGCAACTCGCGGGCCGCTTCCCCCGTGGCGATCTCCTCGACCGGGTCCTCGAGGACGACGGGGAGATGGAGGCCCTCAGGGACGGTATGACCCCGGGCCGTCGCGAACGTCGAGTCGCGGGTGGCGGCGAGCGCGGAGGCGAAGGCGAGCCGGCGCTCGCGATCGTTGATCTTCTTGCCCCAGATCCGATCGACCCGCGGCGGGTGCGCCGGGCGGCCCGAGACCGTGTTGGGGGCCTGAGCGCCGCGCATCGAGTCCATGAGCCTCGGGGTTCGCGCGACGCCCCGGCCCTTCCCGGACCACATGACGGAATGGCGCAGCCCGGCGGTGGGGCTCGTCCCGTACGGCTGGCGCCGGTGGGACTGGGCGGCGACGACCGCGCGGCGGATCAGGTCCTCGCGCACCGGTGCGGAGAAGGCGAGCGGGAGCAGTACCGAGGACCGTTCCTTCCCCTCGACCGAGAGGAGATGGACCCGATGGTGCGGCGTCGCGTGCTCGGTGGGGGCCGGGGCCTTCCCCGGCGTCGCCTCCGGCGTCATGCGCCCTGCTTCGAGCGGGTGCTGAAGTAGTGGAGATCGACCTTCTCGACGATGGCGACGCGGCTGCGGATCGGCATGCGGAACCTCAGGAGCCGCTTCGCCGGTCCGGGTAGGGAGCCGTGGAGGACGAGGCAGGAGCTGCGGACCTCGCCGTAGTGGGGGAAGCCCCCGGCGGGAGTGATCGGGTCGCTGCGGGGGTCGCGCACGATCTTGAGCACCCGCATGTTGAACTGGGTGCGTCGGTGGTAGCCCTGCTGGCCCGCCTGAGGGATCCGATAGGAGACGAAGCTCGGGTTGTGCGGCCCGAGGGTCCCGATCATCCGGCGGTGCTTGGAGTTCTTGCGGGGCTGAAGCTTCACGCCCCAACGCTGGATATGCCCCTGGAAGCCGAACCCCTTCGTCACGCCGATGACATCGACGAACTCGCCTTCCTTCGCGAGCTGGTCGGCGGCGATCTCCTGGCCGAGCTGGGCCGTCGCGAAGGCGCGCCGGTCCGCGAACTTCTCGCCGGAGACGCGGATCTCGAAGATTTCGGGCGTCTTCGACCCGGTCCCGGTCAGGAGCTGGGGCTGGGTGTGGACCACGAGTCGCACGTCGTCGCCCGCGGTGTCGCCGAACTGGGCGAGGGCGTCGGCCGAGCTTTCGGGATGCTTCGGGATGCGGCGCTCGATCTCCTCGATCGCGCCCGGGCCCCAGACCTCCCCGACGACGCGCGCCCCGTACGGGTTCCGCGCGTAGATGCGCGCCCCGAGGACGCGGAGCGGGGGCACCTCGACGACCGTCACCGGCACCGAGACCTCCTGGCCGGCGGTCGTCGAACGCTTACGGTAGTCGACGATGAAGGCGTGGGTCATGCCGACTTTGTAGCCGGCGAACCCTTCGAGCGTCGGTTGCTTCGGGCCGTCGGGCCAGGCGCGGATCCGGGGCACCGGCCGGGCGGACCGGGACCGCGGGGAGTAGGCGAGAGAACCTCGCCGGGGACGATGACGTCGAGCCATGGATCGATAGAGGCCCTAGCCTCCGGTGGGGACGGGGGAGAAAGGTTCGGTATATAAGCGCTCGCGCGTGACGAAGCGCGGCACGGCGTCGTTGTCGATTCTCCTCGAGAAATCGCGGGACGTCGGCCGATTCTTCGGACGCGCGCGTAGAGCGACGGCCGAATTCCCGGACCGCGCGCAAACGGGGTTCCGGAGCCCCAATGGTTAAGCCCGGACGTCGGCTGCCCGCGGCCCGAGGCGGTCGGCGTGCAAGCGTACGTGAAGACGGCGCGGGGACCCGGCGGGGAACTGCGGACGGTGCCCGAACCGAAACCGGCGGACGACGAGGTGCTCATCGCGGTCCGCGCCTCCTCGATCTGCGGCACGGATCTCCACCTATGGATCTGGAACGAATGGGCGGAGTCGCGCGTGCATCATCTCCCCATGATCCTCGGTCACGAGGTCAGCGGCGAGGTGATCGAGGTCGGGCGGCGCGTCAAGAGCCTTCAGGTCGGGGACCACGTCTCCGCCGAGACTCACATCGGGGACGGCACGTGCTACCAGTGCCGGACCGGCAAGATGCACATCTGCGAGCACGTCGAGGTGCTCGGAGTCGATCGCAACGGCGTCTTCGCCGAGTACGCGGTGCTCCCCGAGCTCAACGCGTGGAAGAACGACCCGGGACTCGATCCCGCGCTCGCGTCGATCCAGGAACCGCTCGGCAACGCGGTCCACTCGCTCCTCCCCGAGGATAACGTCGAGGACCTCGCGGGCCGGAGCGTCCTGGTCACCGGCTGCGGGCCCATCGGGCTCCTCGCGATTCTCGTCGCGCGGACGCTCGGCGCGGAGAAGGTGTTCGCGACCGAGGTGAACCCGATGCGTTCGGATCTCGCGCGCAAGATGGGGGCCGACCTCGTCCTCGATCCGTCCGTGCAGTCCTCGCCACCGCTCCACGCGATCCGCGACGCGACGAACGGGCGCGGGGTCGATGTCGCGGTCGAGATGTCGGGGCACCCCGCCGGCCTCCGGCTCGCCTTCGACGCGCTGACCCCCGGCGGGCGGGTATCGCTGCTCGGCCTCCTCGACCGGGAGGCGACGCTCGACTTCGACAACGCGATCATCTTCAAGGCGGCCCGGGTCTACGGGATCTTCGGCCGCCGGATGTTCGAGACCTGGTACCAGGTCAAGGGCCTCCTCGCGGAGCCGGGATTCCGCTCCAAGATGGGGCTCATCATCACCCATCGCGTGCCGTTGCGGGACCTCCCCCGCGCGATGGAGCTGCTCCGCTCGATGCAGGCGGCGAAGGTCTCACTGGAGGCGAAGTGGTAAGATGCGCGATCCGACGTCGTTCCTCGCGACTGAATACCGGCAGCTGGTCGACGCCGACCTCGATTGGAAGCTGCGCGTCCTCGGCGGCCCGAGCGCCCCCTGGTGCTCGGTCGACGGCAAGAAGGTCCTCATGTTCTGCTCGAACAACTACCTCGGCCTTTCGAACCATCCGCGGCTCAAGGCCGCCGCCGAGGAGGCGATCCGCACCCACGGAGTCGGGTCGGGATCGGTGCGCCCGATCGCGGGCACGATGGACCTGCATATGGAGCTCGAACGACGGCTCGCGCGCTTCAAGGGCGCGGAAGCCTCGCTCGTCTACCAGACCGGCTTCGCGGCGAACGCCGGCCTCATCCCGCAGCTCGTCGGCGAGGGGGACCTCATCGTCAGCGACGAGCTGAACCACGGGAGCATCATCGACGGGGTGCGCCTCGCGCGGGCGGAGCGGGCGGTTTACAAGCACGCGGACTCGTCGGACCTCGAGCGGGTCCTCGCGGCGGCCGAGGAGCACCGGCCCGCCTATCGTCGGATCCTCGTCATCACGGACGGCGTCTTCTCGATGGACGGCGACATCGCCCCCCTCGACCGCATCGCGGCCGCGGCCGCGCAGCACGGAGCGATGGTCTACGTCGACGACGCCCACGGCGAGGGCGTCCTCGGCCCCGGCGGGCGGGGGATCGTCTCGCACTTCGGCCTCGGCCGCGACCGCGTCCACGTCGAGATGGGGACCTTCTCGAAGGCGTTCGGGGTCGTCGGCGGCCACATCTCGGGCTCGCGCGACCTCGTCAACTTCGCGTTCAACAAGTCCCGGACCTGGCTGCTGTCGGGTTCCCATCCTCCGCCGGTCGCGGCCGCCTGCCTCGCGGCGGTCGACGTCCTCGAGAGCGAGCCGGAGCACGTGAGCCGTCTGTGGGAGCACACGCGTCGCTTCAAGAAGGCGATGCGGGACGCCGGGTTCAACACGGGGAAGAGCGAGACGCCGATCACCCCGATCATCGTCGGCGAGAGCCACCGGGCGAAGCAGCTCAGCGACCGGTTGTTCGAGCTCGGCGTCTTCGCGCTGCCGATCGTCTACCCGATGGTCGCGAAGGACCAGGCCCGGATCCGCACGATCATGAACGCCGCCCTGTCCGGCGACGACGTCGGGTTCGCGATCACGGCCTTCGAGAAGGCGGGGAAGGAGCTCGGGATCGTCTAGGGAGGCCTTCCCCCGGGGTGCGGCCCAACATCGGCCGGGCCCCCGCGGTCGGGCTCCGAGGGCCCCCGGGACCTCCTCGGCCGCGTCGGAAACAGGTTACCTTCCGGTGTTCGAGGGCGTAAATAGGGCACGGGACTTCCTGCGGGGTGCCGATGGAGCGACCGGGCCGCTCGCGGGACGAGAGCCCGCCGGAACCCCCCCGACTCTGGACCGTCGCCGAGGCGAACGCCCGGCTGCCCTCGCTCGAGGAGCTCCTGCCGCGGCTCAAAGGGTGGGTCGTCCGTCTGGGCCAGGTCCATGCGGAACTGAAGCGCCTTTCGGAGTTCTGGGGGTCCGACGTCGACTCGGTGGACCACGCCGACCACGAGCTCAAGGCGCGGCTCGACACGGAGTGGCATCATCTCACCCAGCGGATCGAGGAGGCCGTCGCGGCCCTGCGGTCGGAAGGGATCCTCGTGAAGGAGCTCGAGACGGGCCTCGTCGACTTCTATGGCCTCCAGGGCGGGGACGTCGTCTTCCTGTGCTGGCAGCGCGGAGAGCCCGCGGTCGCCTTCTACCATCCGCTCTCGGGCGGCTTTCGCAACCGCAAGCCGATCGTCGAGTCGGAGCCGGCCCCGCCGGCCCGGGCGCGGGGCCCGGGTTAGCCGGTCGGCGGACCCGGCGGAGCCGGGGGAGACGGCGGGCCCGGGGACTCCGGGCGGCTCGCACTGCCGAAGCGCGCGAGTTCGACCGTCCGGAGCGCGAGGGTGAACGCGCCGAGCGCCGCGAGGATCCCCGAGAGCGCGAGGAACCATGGGAACGCCGTTCCGAGCGCGAGAAGGTAGAGGGCGACCGGCGCGAGGAGGCCGGCCCCGCCCCCGACGACGCCGATCGCCGGTCGGTCGGACCGGAAGGTGACCGCGGCGGCGCCGCCGGCCACGCCGGCCGCGAGGAA
>JASHPK010000054.1 GCA_030038095.1 Thermoplasmata archaeon
TGGCGGTTCTGGTGGCGCCGGACGGCAATGTCTACTTCTCCGGATTCTCGACTGCGGCCGTGGACGTCTACTACTGGCCCGGCGCAGTCGGAACTCTGGGAGTCACAAGCGGATGGTCGTTCGCGAGGATCGCGGTGGACGCCGGGCCAACGGCGCTCGCGATGGACTGGGCGAACCAGGAGGTGTATGTCGCCTGCGAAGGCGGTAGTCTCGTCGACATCTTGTGAGAGTGATCCGGGTATCGACCATTGGATCTGTCGCGCCGGCGAGTTCCGTAGAACCCCGGTGGGGTACCCGATCTGGCAGATGTGTCGGGTCTGCCGGGATCACAACCGATGAACGAGGACGCGGAAGCAGTCCTCGTGCGACCCCGAGACTTGAATCACCCTATCGGGGAAAGCGACTTTCATCGTATGCTAGGTTCGCAGCGACGATGCGGCCGGAAGTCTCGCCGGTGCGATATAATCGATGACGATTTACCATGATTCCGACATTACTCCCTGAGGGATAGACGGGGGGAGTACGATGATTCCTTTGCCGATGGTTGGTCCATCGCCTTCGGGGTGAGACGGACCGTGGGCGGGATTCCTCGGTGGGTAGGCCTCGCCAGCACCCGGCGACCCTGGGGAGTCAGGTCGTCCAGTAGCCGTCCGTCTTTGGGCCTGATCATTTCGATAATGGGCTTGGCCGCCGGAATGCTGCTGTCGAGTCTCGCCTCCGCGATTGAACTGCGCCCGGGGTCGCATCCGGGGATCCCCAGTAGTGGCCCTCGAACCGAACTCGATGTTTCGCGGTACGCCCAGACCCGCCCCTACGCGCTTGCGTCGAATTCGGGGAGCAACGGAAGGATCATCCCCGACGTTGACGGAGGTCAACCCTCTGGCATCTCGCACGTCATCGGGTGGATCAACACGACCTACTATCTTGTAGGCAGCTATCTGTACTATGACCCCTCGAACGGTTACCTGTACGAACTAGGAGGCTGGAACGGCTCTCAGTCATTCAACAGCGTGTGCCACACGGTTAACTGTTGGGGTAATGGCAGCTCGAACTTTGTAATCGTTCTCGATCCGGTCACCAGGAAAGTGGTGGGTGCCCTGCCCGTACCGGGGAACAACGGGTATTACATCGGCTCTCCCATCGCGTACGATTCCCTGACGGGGAACCTCTTCGTCCTCGCCGGATTCGAACGCGCGTGTCCTAGCTGTGAGTTCTCGAGCGTGGTTCAGATAACGCCGTCTGACCAAGTATCGACCCTGGTCACCGGCCTCGGTTACTACTCCGACGCCATCACCTACGATTCTAACAACAACGAGCTTTACGTCAACAACTACAACGACCTGGAAAACGCGTCCATCCTCGCGTTCAACGCCACAACGGGGGCGGCGATCACCAAGATTCCCGTGTTCAGTGATTATGGCCTCGCTGCCGTGCCTTCCGAAGGTCGAATCTATGTGGCGGAGTCCACCAGCGGCGATGGAGGTGAGATTCGAAACCTCACCTTGGCCGTCATCAACGACACTACCAACACGGTGGTCGCGACGTATCCGGATGTTGACGGGAACGTGACTCCGTTCTGGGGGGACTACGGATCGGGAATCTGGTATGATCCAGCTAACGGCGACCTCTACATCGATAGCTACTACGACACGGTGTTGGCATTCGACACCGTCAACAACACCGTTGTGGCCACGCTGAATGAGCTACCTCAACAGCCCTTCCCGCTCGCGATCGACGGTCAGGACCGACAAGTCTACATTGGAGAGTGCCCGGGATACGATGTGACCAACTACTGGACGCTTACGGGAGTGAACGGAGCGACCAATGGAATTGACCAGTCGCTGGCCCTCGGTGATGATGAATCCTACGGCTTGACTTTCGACCCCGCCACCGGTTTCCTCTACCTGTCCGTAGCCATCAACGTATCCAGCCCCCCGTCCAACCAGACAGCCATCGCAGTACTCGACCCCGGTCCGGAGCCCCTGACGCTGAATGTGACCCCCTCTTCAGACGACATCGACCTCGGCCAGTGGGCGAACTTCTCGGTCTCCGTCGGACCCGGTAACGGACCACCATCCTATTCGTGGAGTGGCTTGCCCGGGTGCCCGACGAGTACAACCGACACGCTCTCCTGCCGACCGAACGAGACCGGCACTTTCGAGGAGACCGTCACAGCGACCGACGCCTACGGAGTCTCCAACTTCGTGGGAGCGTCGATCGTCGTGCGTCCCCCGGTTTCGATCGCAGCAATCACGCCCTCGTCCGAAGAGGTCGACGACGGTCAACCCGTAACCTTCACCGCAACAGCGACCGGAGGGACCGGGATCGGAAGCTACTCGTGGAGCGGCATCCCGAGCGGACTCCAGTGCGATCGGACCACCGCCGGCGCGACTCTGAACTGCACCGCTGAGGAGCCCGGGAACTGGACGGTTTCCGTCGCCTGGACCGACTCTAACGGCGAACACACTCCCGTCACCCCGTCGCCCAAGGTCCGCGTAAACCCGAGCCCCTGGGTGGAGCGCATCCTGACGAACCGGTCGTCCGTCGACGTGGGGGGACGGGTCGGATTCGTCGCGACCACGACCGGAGGCTCGGGTGGGGGACGCTACGCCTGGAGCGCCTCCGAAGCGGAACTGCTCTGCGGCACTTCCATCGGTCCGACCCTCAACTGCACGGCGTGGCATGTCGGTACGGCCAATGTCTCCGTGGCCTGGACGGACTCCCTCGGAGAGACCTCCCCGACCTTTGTGGTTCCGTTCACCGTCGACCCGGGCCCGACGCTCGTGGGCATCGAGATGTCGACGGGGTTACCTTCGATCGATGTCGGTCAATCGATCGTGTACACCGCCAACGTCTCGGGAGGCTCCGGAGGAGGGACCTACCTCTGGGGAGGGAACCTCACTTCCCTCGGCTGCGCGCCGACCGACGGCCCTGTCCTCAACTGCACGCCGACCTTGCCATCGGGATTGCAGACCGTAGAGGTCCGGTGGACCGACTCCAGCGGAGCGATGACCGGTTGGGCCTCCTCTTCGCCCCTCATCGTGAACCCGGATCCGACCGTGAAGGGCGTGACCCTCCGTCCCGCGAGCGGATCCGTGACCGTCGGCGGATCGGTCTCGTTCACGGCCGAAGTGACCGGGGGTTCGGGGGGAGGCACCTATGCTTGGGGGGGAATCCCGACCGGTCTTTCGTGCAATTCGACCCGCGGGCCGACGCTGTCGTGCACGGCGAACACGATCGGGACCGGCTATCAGGTGAACGTGAGCTGGACCGACTCGAACGGGATCGCCTCGCCCACCTACACCTCCCCACCGATCTCCGTCATCCAACCGAGCGTCGGGGCGAGCTCCGGAGTGCCGACCACGCTGTTCGCGATCGGCACGGGGGCGATTCTCGTGGCTGTGCTCGCGGTAGCATGGATCCTTCGACGCCGAACAAAGGGTCCGGTCCCGCCGGAGTCCGTAGATCCCTACCCCGGAGAGCCGCTGGAGTCACCGACCGAGAGCCCGTGAGAAAGCGCTGATACGTCGGCATCCGGGCGGTTCGATTTCCCTCGCTTGGAAGCGGGTCCTGGTGCCCCAGAGTTCACGATATTCGAACCCCCGGGGGGTTCTAGTCCCCTCGGGCCCGGATCGACGCGCCCCGGGAAATGACGGTCCGGCGTCGCAACCCCTCGTGGTCGCCGGCCGAGCGATTTACCTTGAGGTAAGCTTATGGCGACCCGACCCCTCCCGAGAACTCGAAGGGTCCATGCAGGTCGTGGAGATTCCGGTCCTTCGGTGCCACCGATGCGCCTATGCCTGGCGTCCGTCGCAGCCCGTGGTTCGAATATGTCCCCGCTGCAAATCTGCCCTGTGGGACCGACCCAAACTCCGCGCAGAACTTGGCCCACCGACCGGCCTGGGGGTCGAGCAGGTCGTGGGTCGCCACCGAAACGAGCTTCTGAGAATCGCCCGCCGCCACGGTGCGCGTCATGTGCGTGTCTTTGGCTCGGTACGCCGCGGCCAAGCGAGCCGACAGAGCGATTTGGACCTGCTGATCACTTTTCGGAAGGGGGCTGACCTCTTTGATCAGCTCCATCTTGAGCGAGAGCTGAGCGCCCTTCTCGGAAGGAAGGTCGACGTCGTCACGGAAGACGGCCTGCACCCGCTCGTGCGGCCCCAGGTGCTCTTCGAGGCGATCCCCCTGTGACCTCGCCCGATGAGGTCCGTCTGGACGAGATGCTCGAGGCCATCGAGAGAACCAAGGGCTACGTAGCTCGCGGGCGCGCCGTGTTCTTCTCCAACTACGATACGCGGGAACTCGTCATCCATCACCTGGAGCACCTTTCCGAGTCGGCGGACCAGGCATCCCAACGAATCAAGAGAGCGAACCCTCTCGTCCCGTGGCAAGACCTCCGCGAGCTGCGGACCCGACTGATTCATCAGAACATGCGACCGGATCCGGAGGCCGTTTGGGCCTTCGTCCGGGATCGACTTCCCAAGATCGAGCGACAGCTGCGACGTGTGAGGGTGGTTTCGGGTCCTCGTGAGCTCGCTTCGGACCCGCCGACGAAGTAGTGCGACCCGGCATCCTCTCGCGCAGTCCATTGAGCCGAGGCGGTTTCCGTCGGCTCAATCTACGGAAGCCCGAAGCATCCCGGTGCCCGATCCATTCCGCAGGTCCCCTCGGGCCCGTGCCGTTTACGTTGAAAGTAAGCTTTATTGAGATTCTCTCGCTATCCCGGGACGTGCCGGATTTGGGAGATGGACTGTTGGGCTGCTATCGGTGTGGGTACGTCTGGCGGCTGCGCAAGTCCCCCGTGCGGATCTGTCCAAGGTGCAAGTCGATCTACTGGGACTCGCCTCGAGTTCGGCCCACCGCACGACGAGTCCGCCGGCGGGGTCTCGGGGTCGCGGAAGTGATCGGGCCTCACGCGAACGCGCTCAAGGCCCTGGCGGCTCAGTACGGAGGATACGGCCTCAGGATCTTCGGTTCTGTGGCCCGGGGGGAGGCCCGGGCGTCGAGCGACGTCGATATTCTGCTCCGGTTCCACCGTCCGCCGGGGTTGCTCGGTCGTTCAGAGCTTCGAGAGCGGGCAGCGAACCTCCTCGGTCGCAACGTGGACATCGCCACCGAGAACAATTTGCACTGGCTCGTCCGCCCAACGATCCTGGCGGAGACGGTCGCGCTGTGAGAGATGACCCCCGGCGAATCGCCGACATGCGAGAGGCCCTCGAACGGATACGAGGGTTCGTGACGGCCGGACGAGCCGCGTTCTTCGCGGACACGAAGACGAACGAAGCGGTCGCCTATGAGGTGCTCAAGCTAGGAGAAGCGGCGAGCCGGGTTTCCAATTCCTTCCGCAGGGAACACGTCGAGATTCCCTGGACTCGTCTCGCTGGATTGAGAAACGAGATCGTGCACGAGTACTTTCGGGTCGACTTGGACGACCTGTGGGAGTTCGTGCAGACCGAGCTGAAGGCGCTTGAACGCGCTCTTCGCGACCTCTGAGGGAGGGTAGGAGTACCTTACGCGGATTTCGACCTCCCGGGGGTTCAAGTCTCCTCGGGCCCGTCGGTCGACCCACGAGTCTCGTCGAAGCGTTTTTGGTCGAAGGCGTCCGTCCCGTCCCCTCGTGACGACCCTCCAGCGCGACGTACGCGTCGCCGACGGGCGCACGTTGCGAGTTCTCGAGGATGGCGACCCTCGTGGGCGACCGGTGTTCGTTCTCCATGGCACGCCGGGCGCTCGACTTCTCTACCGGAAGCATGCCGAGGATGCGGCCCGTCGTGGATTGCGGCTCATCGGGTACGACCGACCTGGCTACGGCGGGTCGACGGCGATGCGAGGTCGACGGGTCGTGGATGCGGCCCAGGATGTACGCGCCATCGCGGACGCGTTGGGCTTGCCACGATTCGCCGTCTGGGGCCACTCCTCAGGGGGTCATCACGCTCTGGCGTGCGCGGCTGCGCTCCCCGAGCGGGTCGTCGCGGTCGCGAGCTTGGCCGGGGACGCACCGTACACGGAGGTGTCGGCGGAGGGCGGGGACTGGTTCCAGGGAATGAGCGAATGGCAGTCCGGGTTTTTCCGGCAACTGATCAGCGACCCGGCCACGTGGGAAAGAGAACTGGTCGTGCCCGCCGTGGACGAGAGTCTCACTCCCGAACAGATTCGGAACAGCATGTCGGCCCTACTCTCCGACGTGGACCGGGCGGCCTTCACCGACGAACTCGTGGAGTACCTCCGGTCGGTCGAACGGGAGAACCAACGGGCGGGCAACGCGGGATCGAGAGATGACAGCCTTGCGGAAGTCAAGCCGTGGGGCTTCGAGGTCTCCTCCATCCGGGTTCCGGTGCAGCTGTGGCACGGAAGGCTGGACCGGTTCGTGCCCATCTTTATGGGGGAATGGTTGGCGACTCACCTTCCGCGGGTCGACGTCCATCTCGAAGCGGACGAGGGGCACGTGACGCTGTTCGAACACCGCATCCCCGCGGTACACGAGTGGCTCCGCTCGCACTTCTAGTGACGCCCGGGTAGGTCAGGACCCGTATGCGGCCAACTCCCCTCGGGCTGCGTTTCGAGCCGCAGGGGGCTCACTCGGACCGGACCCGGTCAACGGACGGAACGTGTCCGAGAATGGCGCAGCAGCTCACGAGCGGGATTATACGTACCTCCGGTCTCGGGAGCCCTCACCCAATGATCCACGCCGAGAACCTCACCAAACGGTTCGGGGAACTCACCGCGGTAGACAACGTCTCCCTCGATGTCGAGGAAGGCGAGATCTTCGGTTTCCTCGGGCCCAACGGAGCCGGCAAGACGACGACGGTCCGGATGCTGTCGGGCCTCATCTCCAAGAGTAGCGGCACCGCCGTGGTCGCGGGGTGCGAGGTCGGGAAGGAGGCCGATGCGCTCCGGCTCCGCAGTCAGATCGGCATCCTTCCCGAGAACGTCGGGCTCTACGAGGGCTCCAATGCGTACCAGAATCTCGAGTACTTCGGCCAGCTCTACCGGATGGACCCTTCCACCCTGCGGAGGAACATCGAGCGGCTCCTGCGGAGCATGGACCTCTGGGACAAGAGAGACGCCCCGGTCGAGACGTTCTCCAAGGGGATGAAGCAGAAACTGGCCATCGCGCGGGCGCTCGTCCACGACCCGATACTGCTGTTCCTGGACGAGCCGACGGCGAACCTCGATCCGGAAGCCGCGAAGATGGTCCGGGATACGATCCTCGCGCTCCGCCGGGAGAAGCGCACGATCTTCCTGAACACCCACAATCTCGATGAGGCCCAGCGGGTCTGCGACCGGGTCGGGATCCTCCGCACTCGACTCCTGACGATCGGTTCCCCTCGTGACCTTGAGGCGGGCCTCGTGGGCCGCCGCACGGTCGTGCGTTTGGATCGGGCGACCGAGAGCCTCGCGGCGGCGGTGCGACAGCGCCTCGGGGCGCGACGGGTGGAGATCTCGGGGGACCGGCTCGCGATCGAGGTCGAGGACCCCGACCGGGAGAACCCCGAGATCGTGGCCGCCCTCGTAGCCGCGGGCGGCCGGATCCGCGAGCTCTCGCAGCCGTCGGCGTCCCTCGAGGAGGTCTACCTCAAGCTCATCCATGAGGGAGAACCCGCGTCATGAGGCTCTCCCAGGCGTGGACCGTCGCCCGGCACGACATGCGTCTGCTCCGCCAACGGCGCGGCATCTTAGCCGGGCTCATCGCGTTCCCCGTCGGGGTTGGCTTGGGGTTTCCCGCGCTCGTGGGCCTCGTCCTCCTGCCCCGCGGAGGTCCGGACCCGAGGACCTGGGCTCCGATGTTCATCGATGCCTTCGCGTTTTGGTTCGTGATTGGGGCCGCTTCCCTCCCCACCTCGATCGCGTCGTACAGCATCATCGGCGAGAAGGTTTCGAAGAGCTTGGAGCCGCTCCTCTCGACCCCGACGACGGACGGAGAAATCCTCCTCGGGAAGGCGTTGGCCGCTCTCCTCCCGACCCTGCTCGCGGGATGGAGCGGCGCGCTGGTGTTCCAGGCCGCCATGGACCTCGCGACGGTGGGCCCGTTCGGCTATCTCTACTATCCGAACTGGCAGATGGCGGTGGAGCTCTTCGTGGCGATGCCCGTGGTGGCCCTCATGGCGATCGAGGCGTCGGTGGTCATCTCCTCGCGCGTGTCGGACGTTCGAACGGCGCAGCAGTACGCCGGCCTGATCTTCGTCCCCATGATCTTCATCTACGTCGCGGCCGAGATCACGTTCCCGCTGAACACCACGAACCTGGCGTATCTCGCGGGCGTCTTCGGCCTCGTCGCGCTGGCCCTGTACTGGGTGAGCCTCAAGGCGTTCCGCCGCGAAGAGATTCTGACGCGTTGGAAGTAAACGGGGACCGCGCGGGGCACGAGCGCTCCGATTCGTACCCGTCCGGGATTCGGACCACGAACCCTTCGAGCACCCTCGGGCCGGCGGAAACGGTGGAAAGATCCGATCCTCACCCCGATCGACGCGGCCCTGCCCGCGTGGCTCGGCCCCCGAGGCGCCTCGCGAGGCGAGGTCGAACCGGCCGGCGGCCCGCTCGCGCGGCGCACCCTCTTGGGGAGCCGGTCCGGCAGGAGCCTTCGCGGGATCGGGACCGGGGTCTCCCCCCGCTCGCTCGCCTCGATCGACGAGGCCGATTCCGCGCACGTCGGGCGGGGGATTCGACACGGTCAGCAGGGTTATCGGCGGAGAGAATTGCCTTCCGATCGACGTGAGCGCAGTCGAGGAACGGCCCGCCGCGTTCACGCCGAGCCTCCTTCGGTGGAGCTCGGGGGCGTTCGACCTCTCCCGCGGGCTCCTCGGCGCGGCGGCCGTGGTGATCCCGCTCGTGGTCGGGTTCCTGCTCGGGCTGGTCGAAGCGTCGGTCCTGGTCACCATCGGGGCCCTGAACCTCCTGCTGGTCGAGGCGCCGTTACCGGCGAGGACCTCCGCCCACGTGCTCGCCATCGCCTGCGCGACGAACGCCCTGGCCTTCGGCGCCGGGACCGTGGTGGGCCTCGCCCCCCGGGTGCTCGAGATCCCGTTCGTGGCGTTGGGCATCTTCGTCGCGCTCTGGGGTACCCGTCGTCCTCGCTGGGAGAACGTGAGCTTCTTCGCTGCGGTGATGTTCGTTTTCGCGGTGGGCGTCCCCGCCACGACCCCGTGGGGAATCCTCCTGCGGCCGAGCGCGGTCCTCCTCGGAGGCGTGTGGGCGCTCGGCGCGCTCGCAACGGTCTCGCTGCTCTGGCCCCGCACTCCTCGGAACCTGTTCGCCGCTCCGTCCCCCGGCCCGAGTATCGAGGGAGGACCCGGCCCCGGCGGACTCGGGCACGCCGCCGTCGTCGCGATCACGGCAACGTTCGGGTTCTGGGTCGCGCTCGAACTCGGCCTCCCTCGGGACTACTGGGTGATGCTCACGGTGCTGGTCGCCCTTCGCCCCGACCTCGCGGCGACCTTCGCCTACACCGCGGCGAGGGTCCTCGGAACGATCGTCGGGGCCTCCGCCGCATTCCTCGTGACGACCCTAATCGTCGTGCCCTGGTTCCTCTTTCCGATCCTCGCCGTCACGACCGCGCTTTGCTTCGCGACGCGGGCCGTGAACTACCTCGTCTACGCGGTGTGGATCACGCTGACTGTGATCGTCCTCCTCAACCTCGTCTATTCCGGGGGCCCCTCGCTGGCGATCGCCCGGGTCATCGACACGATGCTCGGAGGCGCCCTGGCCTTCGGGGCGGCGTTGGCGCTCGCGATCTCGGGCGCCCTCGGTCGCCCTCCGTTCGGACCGAAGGCCGCTCGGCCTCAGATCCACGCCTCGCCTTCGAGGTAGAACGCGCACGAGCCCTCGAGCTCGACGCGATCTCCGAGGAGGCGGCAGACGAGTTCGCCCCCTCGGGCGGAGGCCTGGAACGCGCGGAGCTCGGTCTTGCGGAGCCGCGCGGCCCAGTAGGGCGCGAGCGTGCAGTGGGCGGCCCCGGTCACCGGATCCTCGGCGATCCCCTTCGCGGGAGCGAAGTAGCGGCTCACGAAATCGAAGGACCCATCGCCCGGCGCCGTGACGATGACGCCGGGGGTCTCTAGACGGGTCACGGCGGGGAAGTCGGGCCGAAGGGTCCGCACGACGGCGGGCTCGTCGTAGACGGCCATGAGATTGAACTCGTTCCCCCAGACCTCCGCCGGGTCGACCCCGAGCGCCTTCCCGACGTCGGGGCGGGTCCGGATCCGCTGCGAGGGCCGCGCCGGGAGGTTCATGACGTAGCCCCGGCCGTCCTTTCGCACGGTGAGGGGTCCGCTCGCGGTGCGGAAGACCACCGAAGTGCGGCCGCGCTCGAGCCGCTCCAGCACCACCGCGGCGCTCGCGAGGGTGGCGTGCCCGCAGAGCGGCACCTCGGTGGCCGGGGTGAACCACCGGAGTCGGTACCCTTCCCCGTCCCGCACCAGGAACGCGGTCTCGGAGAGGTTGTTCTCCGCCGCCACGGCCTGCATGACCGCGTCGTCCGGAAACCGGTCCATCGGCATCACGGCGGCCGGGTTCCCGGCAAAGCGCCGGTCGGTGAAGGCGTCGACCTGGAAGATCTTCACTCGAACCGTGGGCTCGCGGGGCGTCATCGAGCGAGTACTCGACCACGCGCGCTTAACCCTACCTCGGTCCGTGGGGTCGGCCGTCCCGTACCGTTCCCGGTCGGCCCGGACCCGCCCGAGGTCCGCATCGACTCCCCGACCGGGGGAACCGGGATTGAAATCTCGAAACGCTTAAAGAAACCCGCCCGTTGAATTCCCCATGGAGGGCGCCCTCGCGAGTCGCACACCGCCCTGCGGTCGTCGGGCGCCGACGCGCTCCGGATGACGACCTCGCGCTCCGGGGAAGGGGGGACGGGACCGGCGGGCGAGCGCGGGACCGCGTTCGACGTCCCCGGCCGCGGGACCCCGCCGGTCCCTGGGGACATCGGGGAGCGACCCGATCCGGCGCCAGACGGCGGATCTCGGGCATCTCCCGGGACTTCGAGCCGGCCGCGATCGCTCGGGGCTTGAATGGTCGAGTACAAGTGGACGGTCCTGTCCAACACGACCCTCGGCGGTCTGCTCGCATCGATCGACGGCTCGATCCTGCTGATCAGCCTGCCGGTCGTCTTCCGCGGCGTCGGGGTCAATCCGTTCGAGGTCTCGAACTTCCCGCTGCTGATCTGGTTGTTGCTGGGCTACGGCATCGTCACCGCGACGTTGCTGGTCACCGTGGGCCGGCTCTCCGACATGTGGGGCCGCGCGCGGATGTACAACTTCGGGTTCGCCGTCTTCTCCACCGCCTCGATCCTGCTGTTCCTGGAGCCGTGGCAGGGCGCCATGGGGGCGTGGGCCCTCGTCGTCTTCCGGCTCTTCCAGGCCGTGGGGGCGTCGTTCCTCTTCGCGAACTCGGCGGCGCTGCTGACCGACGCGTTCCCGCCCAACGAGCGGGGGAAGGCCATGGGAGTGAACCAGATCTCGTTCATCGGCGGATCGCTCATCGGCCTCATCATCGGCGGGCTCCTGGCCAGCGTCCCCGATCTCCATCTCGGGCCCGTCGTCCTGCCGACCTGGCGCCTCATCTTCCTCGTCAGTGTGCCGGTCGGGGTCTTCGGCACGATCTGGGCGTACGCCAAGCTCCGGGAGATCTCCATCCGGGCGCCGAACCAGCATCTCGACATTCCCGGGAACATCGCCTTCGCCGCCGGCCTCACGCTCCTGCTCGTGGGAGTGACCTACGGCCTGCTGCCGTACGGCGGCTCGGTCACGGGCTGGAGCTCTCCCTGGGTCCTCGCGGCCCTCGTGAGCGGCGCCGCGCTCCTCGTGGCCTTCGTGTTCATCGAGCGGTACGTGGCCGATCCGATGTTCCGTCTCCACCTCTTCCGCAATCGCTCGTTCGCCGCCGGCACCTCCGCGGCCTTCCTCGGCTCGCTGGCCCGAGGGGGGCTCATGCTGCTGCTCGTCGTCTGGTTCCAGGGGATCTGGCTCCCGGAGCACGGCTACAGCTTCAGCGAGACGCCGTTCTGGGCCGGCATCCTCATGATCCCGATGATCGCGGGGTTCCTGGTGGCCGGTCCGATCAGCGGATGGCTCTCCGATACGCACGGTCCGCGCCTCCTGGCCACGACCGGCATGGCGATCGCGGCCTCGGCGTTCTTCGGGCTCGCCCTCCTTCCGGTGGACTTCACCTACTGGCAGATGGGCCTGCTCCTGTTCGCCAGCGGGAGCGGGATGGGCATGTTCGCGTCGCCGAACGCCGCGGCCGTCATGAACGCGGTGCCCCCGCAGAACCGAGGCGCGGCGTCCGGGATGCTCGCGACCCTCCAGAACACCGGCCAGCAGCTGTCGCTCGCGATCTTCTTCACGGTGGTGATCCTCGGGCTGGCGGCCCATCTCGGCGCCTCGGTCCCCGGCGCGCTCGGCTCCGCCGGAGTTCCGCCGACCGACGCGGCGATCCTCGGCCACGCGATCGCGGCGAACCCGACCGGGGCGCTCTTCGGAGCCTTCCTCGGAGAGAATCCGATGAAGACCATCCTGAGCGCGGTCTCGACCGTTCCCGGGTGGACTCCGCTGTCGCCGACCGTCACGGCGACGCTCACCGCCCCCCACTTCTTCGCCTCGACGATCAGCGGTGGGTTCGGGTCGGCGATCTCGTCGGCCTTTGTGGTCGCCGGCGGGCTGACCTCGTGCGCGGTGGTCATCTCCGCCCTCCGGGGCCAGCGGTTCATCTTCGGCGCCCCCGGGGCCAAGGAGCGCGGCGGGCCGGCCCCGGGGGTCGCCGCGGCCCCGGCGACGCCCCCGGCCGGTGCGACCCCCGTCGCGGCGCTCGATCCCGAGGACCCCTAGAGCGGCTCGGGATCGGCTCGACCGGCCGGCGGGATGGGCCCGAGCCCGGGAGTTCGCTCGTACCCCCCCACGACTCCGGGCCCGGTCGCGGAGTATTTCTCTCCCCAGGGGTGACGTAGCCGGCCGACCATGTCGATCCCGGCGACGTCCGGAACCGCTCGGGCCGACGCAGTCCTCCGCCCCCGGCACCCCCTCCGGCTCTCGGGGGAGCAGGAGACCCTCGTGATCCCGCTCTACGCGAAGGCCCTCGACTACCGATCGAAGCACTCGATCCTGCACGACCGCCGCGCGGAGGAGCTGGTGCAGTCGATCGACTTCGACTTCGAGCGGCTCCGCTCGCCCGGGAACCCCCGCGTCCTCGCCGTCCGGGCCTGGCAGTACGACGTCTGGATCCGGGAGTTCCTGGCGGCCCGCCCACGGAGCCTCGTCCTGAACCTCGGCTGCGGTCTCGATACCCGGATCGCGCGCATCGGCCCCCCGGCTTCCGCCCTCTGGATCGATCTCGACTTCCCCGAGGTCATCGAGCTGCGCCGCAACTTCTTCTCCGAGCTCGACGGGTACCGGATGCTCGGGGCATCCCTCACCGACCCGGACTGGCTGGGGAACGTGCCCGCCGACCGGCCCGTCCTCGCGGTCGCGGACGGCGTCTTCGAGTACCTGTCCGAGGACGGCGTGCGGTCGGTCGTCGGTCGCCTGACGGAGCGCTTCGCCCACGGCGAGGTCGCGTTCGACGTCATGAACTCGTACGCGCTGAACCTGGGCAACGCCCGTCTCCAGGGGAAGACGGAGGCCCGCCTCCGCTTTGCCGTGGACGATCTGCGTCGGGTCGACGCCTTTGTCCCGACCTGGCGTCGGACGACGACCGTCTCCGTCCTCGCGTCCCGCGTCCTCCCGTTTTGGTACCGGCTGATCTACGCGCTCGCCTACCTCTCTCCGAACCTCCGGAACACGATCCGGATGGTCCGCTACGAGTTCTAGTCCTCCCGGTTCCCGCGGATCCCCGCGGGGCCGGCGGGAGGCCCCGCGGGCTACGGGAGGGTGAAGACCAGGCGTCGCGCTCCGCCCGTCGATCCCCAGAAATGCGCGACTTCGGCCATCGAACGCGCCTCCGTGCCGACCCGGAACCCGGCCGGGGTGAACGCCTCCAGGAAGGCGCGGATCCCCTGGCGCAATGCGGCCGGGCTCGAGCTACCGATGCCGGTGCCGACGATCTCGAGCCCGGAGCTTCTCAGCGAGGCGGAGCTCAGGGTGAGCCGATCGCCGGCGAGGGCGCCCGCCTGGACGTAGCGGAGCCGGGAGGGCCCCCGCGGGGCGTTCGGTCCCCCGAGGGCCGAGAGGATCGATTCGGCCGACGCTCCCCAGACGTAGTCGAGGACGACCCCGATCGCGGAGTCGCGGGCCTCCTCGCGCACCGCCGCCCGCAGCTGGTCGGGCGGGAGCCCGAGGGACAGGACGCGGTCGGCGCCGAGCTCCGTGAGGTCGGCGAACTGGGATTCGTCGCGGCCGGTGGCGATCACCCGACGGGCCCCGAGGTGGCGGGCGCACTGGATCGCCATCCGGCCCGAGGCGCCCGTCGCTCCGTTCACGAGCACGGACTCCCCCGGGGGGATGCGGGCGATGGTGGTCAACGGGATCCAGCACGACATCCCGGGGATCGCGGCGGCGGCCGCGGTGACGTCCTCGAGCGCCTCCGGGACCGGGATCAGCGACTCCTCCGGCACCGGTGCGTGCTCGGCGAGCGAGCCGAACGGCGCCCGGGGAAATCCGAAGTAGACACGCCTCCCGTCCGGCGTTCGGCCGACGCCGTCGACCCCCGCCACGAACGGCGGCTTCGTGTCGGCGCTGTAGTGGGCCCCGGAGGACCGGGTCAGAACGAGGGGGCTCACGGCGGCCGCCCGGACCGAGACGATCGTCTCACCGGGAACGGGCACCGGGTCGTCGAACGGCTCCCAGTTCGGAGGCCGGCCCAGCTCGCGGACGACCGCCGCCTGCACGATCGGCTCCCCAGAAGGGGCTAGGGACCGTACGACATTACTCCGGCGCTCCGGGGGCGGGGCGCGAGATCCGGCGCGGACGCGGCCCGGGCGAACCGGGGGCGCGCGTGAGCGTTCACCCCGCGGGCGGGTTCCCGAGGCTCACCGAGTGGATTCCGGGGAACTGGAACGGCACGAGCTGCCAGTTCCTTCCGGCGTCCGGGCTCACGAAGAGCTGCCCGGTGGTGGTTCCCACGTAGATCCCGGCCGGGTCGAGGTCGTCGGTCGCGATCCCCTCCCGCTGTACTCCGTAATGTCCGGGGAACGCGCCGGGTCGGACCAGCTTCCGCCACGTGCGTTTCGCGTCGTTCCACTCGTGGACCTGGAAGTGGCCGTCGCCGGTCACCCTCGCCATCCCGTCGAGACGCACGAAGTACGCCCGGCCGGGCGCGGCGCGGGGCGAGGCCACCCCGAATCCGAAGTCGTCGCCGAGGGGCTTGCCGATCCGCGTCCACCGCTCCATGCGATCGTGCGTGACGTACATGCCGCCGTGGTCCTGGCGATAGAACGTGTCGGGGTCCCTCGCGTCCTGGACGACGTGGTGGACGCACTGGCCGGTTTCGGGATGCTTGTCGGGAAGGAACGGAGCGAGGACTCCCTTGTTCGTTGGACGGAAGCTCGTTCCCCCGTCCTCGGACCGGAACGTCCCGACCGCCGAGAGCCCGAGGTAGATGCGCTTCGGCTCCCGGGGGTCGATGAGGATCGTGTGAAGGCAGGCACCCCCGGCCCCGGGCGACCAGCCCTTGCGGGCCGGGTGCTCGTTGATCGCCGGGATCGGGACCCAGCTCTGCCCGAGGTCGGTGGACCGGAAGAGCAGGTGCGGATCGGCCCCGAGGTAGACGGTGTCGGGTTCGCTCGCATGCCCGGGCTCGATGCGCCAGAGATTGCGGAGAGGGCGCGGCACCGGCGTCGTGGGATCCGCGTCGTTGAACAGCGGCTGCCGGTCCTTCTTGACCGGGGTCAGCGGGGTGCTCACCTCTTGCCAGGTCTTCCCCCAGTTCCGGGAGCGCTGGAGCATCGGACCCCAGAAGTCGCTGTTGACGGCGGCGAACAGGGTTCCGGGGTTTCGAGGATCGGCGACGACATGGTAGATCTCCGCGCCCTCATGGGCGACGGGGCCGATTTTCCAGCGGCGTCGCCCGGTGTCCCCTTCGACGATGTACGTTCCCTTACGCGTTCCCACTAGGATCCGGAATTTCTCTCGCTCCGCCATGGTGCCCTGCCTCCGCCGTTCATCCTCCCGCGATCGAGTGGAGGATATCGATGGTCTGCACGCCCACGAGTGGGGTCTCGACCCCGGTGGTCCCGCTGACGTCCTCGCCGTCCACGAAGACCCGGACGTACCGCCTCAGCCGGCCGGTCTCGTCCCGGATCTTGAACCGGAGCCGGGGGTACTTCTCCTCGAGGGCGTCGAGCAGGTGCTCGACGGAGTCCGCCTCCAGGCGCTCCTTCCCGCGGGGACCGAACTCCCGGAGCCAGCTGTCGAGATGAACGTCGAGCATCAGCCGGGGCCCCGTTCGAGCGACGACATCGGGTTGGGTGGGCCCCAGAGGGACGGAAGAGGTACTTAGCGATGCGCGGAGGGTCTCGGGAGGTGATGGAACACCGACCGACGGCATGATCCCTCTCGCCCCGTCCTCCCACGGACCGGGCGACCTCGGGACGGCCGATCTCGGACAAATACCCCTCGTCGGGGCCATCCTAAGGGATTAGTATCGAACCGAACACTGTGTCGGAGATGCCCTCCGAGGCGCTCGCGGACTTCCTCTTCGAGATCGCCTCGGCGGAGCGGCTCGCCATCCTCGAAGCCGTGGCGGAGCGCCCGCGCAAGCACGCCGAGCTCGCCCGCCGCCTCTCCGTGACGGGCTCGGAGATGAGCCGGCACCTCAATCGGCTCATCGAGGCCGGCCTGGTCCGCAAGAACCCCGCGGGTGCCTACGTGCCCACGCCCCTCGCCGAGGCCCTCGGCGCGGGACTTCCGTTCTTCGAGACGCTCTTCGCGGCGCGGGAGTTCCTCCTCCACCACCGGATCTCCGTGCTCGACCCTCCCTTCCTCGCCCGGCTCGGCGAGATCGGGCGCGGGACCTTCGAGCAGGGGACCTATCAGGTGGTCGCGGTCCAGGAGGAGGCCCTTCGGGCCGCCGAGCGGCGGATCTGGGTGCTCACCGCGCAGCGGTTCGAACAGGCGCTCCCGATCCTCCGGGCGAAGTCCGCCCGGGGGTTGGACGTGCGCGTGATCCGCGCGCGCCCCCTCTTGGCCGAGGAGAAGCGGGCCGGCCGGGACGTGGAACGGAACTTCCCCGTCCGGGTGCTCGACGAGGCCCCGGTGTTCCTCGCGGTCCTCGACGACCAGGCCGGTCTGTGCCTGCCCGGCCTCGACGGGAAGGTCGACATGGCGACGATGCTGCTCGTGAAGGACCCTGCCGGGTGTCGGTGGTCGGAAGACCTCTTCCGGGCCTACTGGGACCGGGCGGCGCCTTGGCACACCCCGATGAGCCCCGAGTCGGGCCGCCCCGAGGCACCCCTCGCTCGCGGGTCGTCGAGTCTTCTCGGCGGTAGAACGACCTAGCGCCGCACCGTTCTCCGCGCCGGGCCGGCTCGACGCCGTTCCCAGGCCCTGGGGGAGGGGTCGACCCGTCGGGCGAACCGCGTCCGCTCTCCGATCACGAGGCCGGGGCTTCGAGCTTCTCGCGCAGCGGGACGAGCTCGGGCGCGACCTGGCCGAGCTGGCGGACATCGGGGAGCGAGCTGCGGAGGCGCTCGAATCGATCGAGGGCGCCGGCGCGGCGGGCGAGCGCCGCCTGGCGCAACCGGCACTCCCAGAGCGGGGGCGAGGGCCCGGCAGGCTCGGCGAGGGCCGCCGCTTCTTCGTACAGCCGGTCCGCCTCCTCGGGACGACGCTGGCCCTCGGCGACCCGGCCCGAGAGGAGCGCGAACGACACCCGCGCCCACGGCTCCTCCATCGTGGGCATCCACGGCGCAAGGCCCTTCAGCAGCCGCCCGGCCCGTTCCACCTGGGCCTGGTCGAGCAGGACCGTCGCTTCCTGGAGGGTCGCGGAGGCGATGAGGAGGGGGGCGTGGGCGAGCTCGGCGGCCTGCCGCGAGCGGTCTAGGTCGCTGAGGGCGCCTTCGGAGTCCTTGAGCTGGAGCTTCGTGATGCTGCGATTGAGGTAGCCGGCCGCGAGGCCCGCGAAGTTGTTCGTGCGGGTGTGGTGGTCCAGCGCGGCGTTCACGAGCTGCCAGCCCTCCGCATCCTTTGGATCGAGCGCGAGGAGCACGGCGGAGAGGTTCTTCTGCGCGTAGGAGACCTCGCGCGGATCGTCGAGCTCGCGCGCGAGGGAGAGCATCGCGCGGAAGTGCTCGACCGCCTCGCGGTTCTGATTTGACATCATGAACGCGACGCCGATCACCTGGTGCAGCATCAGCCGGGCCCGGGCGTCCGCCACCTGCTCGAGCGCCTTCGATGCCTCCCGGACGAATTCGAGCGCCTCCTGGGGCATCGCGAGCGAGCTCAGGGCGCGGGCGAGGTAGAAGAGCGCGTGCGCCCGGATCGGCCAGTCCTCCGGGGCGGACCCCGCGGTCGTGATCGCCTCCCGGAGGGCGGTGAGGGACTCGTGGAGGCGGCCGAGGTCGTACAGCGCCCGCCCCTTCTCGATCAGCGCCTCCGCCTCGAGGGCCGGGCGCCGGGGGGAGAGCCGGTGCGCCGCGTCGAACGCGCGCTGGGCGTGAAGGAGACCCCCCTCCGGCGCGAAGCTGTCGGAGGAGAAGCGGGCTGCGGTGAGGCTCGCGGTCGCCGCGGACTCCCAGACCTCGGCGCGTCGCCAGTGGTCGGCGAGGTCGAAGATCCGCTCCTCGAATCCGGCGGGGGACGACGCGAGTGCCTCGGCGGCGGTGCGGTGGAGCTCGCGGGCGCGCACGTCGGTCAGGCGCGACTCGAGCTCCCCCGGCAGCGCGGTGAGCCGAAACAGGTACTCGTCCGGCTCCTGGTGGACCAGGAACCCGCACGAGACCAGCGTCGCGAGGTCGCTCCGCACGGCGGACTCGTCACGACCGGCGAGGCGTACGAGCATCTCGAACGACGTCCCTTCGCCGAACACCGCGAACTGCTCGATGAGGGCGCGGGCCGTCGCGGGGAGGCTCTCGAGCTGTCCGAGGACGACCTCGATGGCGCTCGGGCCCTCCCCGGCGCGGTGGACCCCCGGGGCCCGGAGGACCCGCGGGTCGTTCGCCAGCTGTTCGACCGTCAGCAGGAGGCCCTGGGTCTCCTCGAGGATTCCGTCGACGACCCGGTCGGAGAACACCTGACCCGGGTACTTCGCGCTCAGGACATCCCGCACCCCGGTCCGGCTGAGCCGAGGCACGGCGACGCCCCGAGCCCGTGGACCCTCGAGGAGCGCCTGGATCGAGGGCGGGAGGGTCCCGTTCTCGGCGGAGTCCACGTTGAGCCACATGACGAGGGGGTTTTCGTCCACGCAGCCCGCGAGGTACCGAATGACCGTGAGGGAGTGGGGGTCGAGATGCTGCGCCGCCTCGACGATCCAGACGATGTGCCGGCGCGCGGCCGCGTCGAGGATCATCCACCCGACCTCGTGCAGGAAGCGGCTCCGCTCGCCCCACGCTTCGACCCCCCGCTTGTAGAACTCGAGGTCCGCGAGGAGGCGTTCGTACTCGGAACCGGTCGCCCCGACGCGATCCGAGACGAGGGGGCGTTCGCCGGCCGACTCCGGTTCGTCCGGAGCGGTGCCGAGCGCCCGGATGAACGGGGCCAGGACGAGGCTCCCCGAGTCGACCGACGGGGCGATCTCCTCGAGCTTCGCCGCCCACCGGGCCAGCGAGAGGACGGCTTTGAACGGACTCTCCGTGTCCTTCGGTTCGAGGAACGTACGACGGATCCGTCGGGTCGAGACGTTGGCCGCCGCGAGAGCTCCGTTGATGAGACGGGTCTTGCCGACGCCCGGCGGCCCGTGCACCACGACGAGCGACCCCCGGAAGTGGCGTGCTTCCTCGAACGACTGGACGAGCGACTCGATCGCCGGGTTCCAGTCCGTCGGGAGCCCGGGAGGACCCCGGCTCGGGCTCGGCTCCGACATTCCCCGACGCAACTACGTATGAATGCGTACTTAATACCGCGGGCGGGCGCTCGGGGAGGAGGCCGCCCTCGGAGGGGCGTCCCTCACAGCCACCGGGCCATCAGGACCCCGTCCACGAGGTCGCCGCCGATCGAGAACTCCCGACGGCGCCGCCCCTCCTCTTGGAAACCCATCTTCCGGTAGAGCGCGATCGCCGGGGCGTTCGTCGCGAAGACCTCGAGGTTCACCTTGCGCACCCCGACCGATCGCGCCCAGTCAAGGGCGTGGGCGAGCAGGGCGGTGCCGACCCCGAGCCGCCGGCACTCCGCACGGCACGACATTCCGAGCTCGGCCACGTGGTGGTTCTTCGGCCACGCCCCACGCTGGATGTTGAGCGACCCTGAGAGCCTTCCGTCGATCTCGGCCAGGAAGAAGGCGCTGCTGGTCCCGTCGGCGGCGGCGAGGGTCGCTCGCTCCTGCTCGATCGTCCAGGTGGCCCGCTCGCGGAGGACGTACTGCCGTTCCGCCCCCACCACGTTGACGAGCTCTGTGATCTCCTCGGCGTCGGCCGGCCCTGCGAGCCGGAGGGACGCGTGGCGGCCGTCCTTCAGAACCACCGTTCGGGGTCCGGTCCACCGATCACCCGCGTTCGGCCCGTGTCGGACGCCGACCGAGGACGATCCAGATGCCATCCGGATCGGTGACGCTCGCCATCCACCCCTCGGTGGTGGAGGGTTCGAGGCCGGTCGGTCGACCTCCCAGCCGGACCAGGCGACGATAGACCCGCTCGAGCTCCGCGCGGGACGCTACCCCGAGCGTGAAGTCGAGGTGGTCGACGGCGTCCCCGGGCCGGTACGGGCCGCCGAAGCGGGAGCCCCGGGGATACCAGTTCAGTTCCACCTTCCGACGGGTGCGCGGGTCCTCGAGGAGAACCCAGATCCCGCCGCCCCAACTCCGGGTGTCCCCCCGGCGCACGACCCGCAGGCCCAGCGCCTTCGTGTAGAAGCGGAGCGACCGCTCGAGGTTCGTGACCCGCAGGCCGACGTAGTCGAACCTCATGCGCAGCGGAGAGCGGACGTCGGGTATAGACCTGTGGGACCCCGATCCTGCGCGGGACCGCATGAGCCGCGTCAGGGAAAGGGGTCCGTCCCCCACCTTTCCGCTCGAGGAACGGATCTTCGGGGTGACGCGCGACGTCCCGCGGGCCCACGACGCCGTCCGGGGTGCTCGGCCGCCGCTCCCTCGGACGAGGCAGACCGCCGTCGCGCGATCCCCACCCTCGGGCCTCTCCCGACACGTACTTGACCTGACGGCCCGGTGGGGTGACCCGCGCGGAATGGAGTCCTACGTAGGCCTGTTGCGAGCGGTCAATCTCGGCGGTACGACGCAGATCCGCATGGAGGAGCTCGGAAAGGTCGTGGCCGGGCTCGGGTTCCACGGCGTGCGGACGCTCCTCCAGTCCGGCAACGTCGTCTTCCGGGGGGCGCCGGCCTCCCCCGCGACGATCGAGGACCGGCTTGAGGCCGCGCTGCATAGCGGCCTCCAGTTTCGCACCGAGCTCTTCGTGCGGACCGCCTCCGAGTGGCGGGGCGTGATCGCCGCCAATCCGTTCCCCGAGGAAGCGAAGCGGGACCCCGCGCACCTCACCGTGGCGTTTCTCAAGACGCCTCCTCGCCCCGAGGCGTGGTCGGACCTTCGGAACGCGATCCGCGGCCGCGAGGTCGTCCGGGGAACGGGTCGGCACGCCTACATCGTCTATCCGGACGGGATCGGCCGCTCGAAGCTTACCCCGGACCTGATCGAACGGAACCTCGAGACCCGGGCCACGAGCCGCAACTGGAACACGATCTTGAAGCTCGATGCCCTCGCCGCCACGACCTGACGGCTCGGCGCAGCAGGATCCGAGGCGACCTCGGGTCCGGGGGCGACCCGTGCGCCGACGCGACGCGGAAGGAAATCCGGCTTGACCTTGTCGATTTATCCCGGCCCGGAGATGCTCGACCGTGCCGGGCCCGACCGGTCCGGGCGAGGACCATGTTGCCACAATATAGACCCACGTTTCCCCTTATCCCGCTCTCGACATCGCCAAGAATAAACCCCCCGAGCGGTTGGCGGGTGCCGGTCTGCGCGGAACGCTCCTCACCGGACCGGATGGGACCCTCATGAGCGAGCCCAAGGTCGGCGCCCGACTCCTGCTCGATCGGAAGGACTTCCCGAAGCTGCTCGAAGGGATCCGGGCCGGGGGCTACCAGATCGTCGGTCCGACGATGCGCGACGGGGCCATCGTCTACGGCCCCATCCGGGAGGAGGCGGACCTGCCGATCGGCTGGACCGACCGGCAGGAAGCCGGGCAATACCGCCTCGAGCGCCGCTCCGATGCCGCGCTGTTCGGGTTCACGGTCGGGCCGCACAGCTGGAAGAAGTACCTCTTCCCCTCGCACGAGCGTTTGTGGACCGCCCGCCGGACCGGGACCTCCTTCGAGGTGACCGCAGAATCGGACGGGTCGACGCCGCTCGCATTCCTCGGCGTTCGCGCCTGCGAGCTCGCGGCGATCGCGATCCAGGACAAGGTCTTCGGCATGGCGGGGGACCCGAGCTACGCCGCCCGCCGCCGCTCCGTCCTCCGCATCGCCGTGCAGTGCGGCCAGGCCGGTGCGACCTGCTTCTGCGTCTCGATGGGCACGGGGCCAGGCGTGCGCGGGAACCACGACCTCGCCCTGACCGAGATCCTGACCCCCGAGTCCCACCGGTTCCTGATCGAGGTCGGCTCCGAGGCCGGGGCCCATGTGCTCGCGAAGGTCCCGACGCGACCCGCGTCCGAAGCGGACTCCCAGTCGGCGGAGGCGCTCGTCGCGCACACCGCCGCCTCGATGCGGCGGTCGATGGAAACGAAGGGGATCCGCGACCTCCTCGTGCTCAATCCCGAGCATCCCCGCTGGGAGATCGTCGCCCGTCGGTGCCTCGCGTGCACGAACTGCACGATGGCGTGCCCGACCTGCTTCTGCAACACGACCGAGGAGGTCCCGGACCTTTCGGGCGAGAAGGTGGAGCGGTGGCGGCGCTGGGACTCTTGCTTCAACTCGGGGTTCAGCGAGCTCCACGGGACCCCGGTGCGCAAGACCACCCAGGCGCGGTACCGGCAGTGGCTCACCCACAAGCTCGGCACCTGGCACGACCAGTTCGGCAGTTCCGGCTGTGTCGGATGCGGCCGGTGCATCGTGTGGTGCCCGGTGGGCATCGACCTGACCGAGGAAGTCGCCGCCTTGCAGGCCGAGGCGGCTCAGGGCGCAACGCCGAACGCCGGGACCGGAAGCGAGCGGCCATGAACGGCGACCGGACTGCCGCCCTTGCCGGCCACGCGTTCCTGCACGGCATGCCGGCTGATCAGGTG
The DNA here is from genome assembly GCA_030038095.1 of Thermoplasmata archaeon. Classification (GTDB taxonomy): domain Archaea; phylum Thermoplasmatota; class Thermoplasmata; order Lutacidiplasmatales; family UBA184; genus Lutacidiplasma. Next base: position 23,318 of record JASHPK010000054.1, read on the forward strand.
GCACTGCTTTCCAGAACGGCCGAGCGCATCTCGATTCCTGCCGGTCACCGGCTGTTCGACGAGGGCGGCCCTGCCGAGAACTGCTGGCTGCTCACGGTCGGCCGGGTGGCGCTGGACCTGCCCGTGCCCGGCCGGGCGAACCTCATTGTCGAGACCCTTGGCAGCGGAGACGTGATCGGGTTTTCCTGGCTGTCGCCACCGCACCAATGGCAGTTCGGCGCTCAGACGCTGGAACCCACCACCGCGTTCAAGCTCGATGGCCCGGCCGTGCAGGCGCTGTGCGATGCCAACCCGGAACTCGGCTACCAGCTCGCGATGCGGATGCTGGCCGCGGCCGTCCGCCGGCTGCAGGCCACCCGGATCCGGCTGCTTGACCTGTATGCGCCGCCCGGCAGCGGGTGACCGGCGATGACCCTGCAAACGCTGCCTGCCAGGTACCGGATCGTTTCGAGGGCCGCCGAGACCCACGACACGGTCACGCTCGGCCTGGAACCCGTTGATCACCCCATCGCCCCGCACCTGCCAGGGCAGTTCACCATGCTGTACGCGTTCGGCGTCGGCGAGGTGCCGATCTCTGTCAGCGGCCCGGCGGGCCATGGCCTGGTCCAGAC
>JASHPK010000055.1 GCA_030038095.1 Thermoplasmata archaeon
CATCCGTGGGCCGGAGGCGCCGAGCGTCACTGTATCGAGGTCTCCAAGCGGCTGATTGGACGCGGCCATCACGTGACCGTCTTTTCCGAGCGGACCGGCAATCTCGGGTACTCCGACACGATTGACGGTATCCGCATCGTTCGGCCAGCGGGCCGCGTGGGATTGCATCTCTGGGCTCGGACGAACCTGCGCGGGTATTCGGACCCTCCCTTCGACGTCATCGTCCACGACCTCTCTAAGGTCCTTCCGTGGCAGCTCCACAATGGTTCGACCGTCCCGACCCTCGCGATCGTCCGCCACGTCAACGGGCGACTCCTGATGCGGGAAGCCCCGGTACTCACGGGTCCGGCGTTCTGGGCGGCCGAGCGGTTTTATCGCACGGCCTACCATCACACCCCGATCGTTACCGAGGCCGGGTCGACGCAGCGCACCCTGATTGAGCTCGGGTTGCCTCCCGAAACCATCCACATAGTGCGGCCCGGAGTCGATCACCACCTGTTCTTCCCGGAGGGGTCGGTCAAATCCTCCACCGCCGAGCTCCTCTTCGTCGGTCGGCTCAAGCCCTACAAGGGCGCAGACCTCGCGATCGAGGCTCTCGCTCTGCTCAAGAGGGAGTTTCCCGAGGCACACCTTACCGTCGCGGGGCGAGGTCCGGACCGGGACCGCCTCGAACGCCTCGTGACCCGATTGGGGCTCGGCGATCGGGTGACCTTTGCCGGGTTCGTGAGCTTGGAGGAGCTCGCCGCTCTCTATCGGCGGGCCTGGGTCCATGTGCAGCCGTCGACTGTTGAGGGGTGGGGGTACACCGTGATTGAGGCCGCCGCATGCGGGACCCCAACGGTAGCGTTCAGCCGGGGGGCGCTTCCCGAGAGTGTCGGACCGGTCTCGCAGCCGTACCTGACGGACGAGCGCAGCGCCCCCGCGCTTGCGAACTCTCTCGCCCGGTGCCTCGAGCGGCTCTGGGAGGAGCCAGGAACCCTGTCGGCGGCGCTTTGCGAGTACGCCCGGAAGTTCGACTGGGACCGGACCGCCCTCGGATACGAGCGACTCCTCGAGGCCGTCACGTCGGACATGGGCCCGGCCACCCCGACGATCGTCGGGAGTCCGCTGCCGATGTTCTCGCACTGACCTACGGCCGACTACAGGCGGCCGTGGCCTGGGCATGCGAGAGCTTGCGATTCCCGAATGGTCCGACTCGAAGTGGGTCCAGGTGGTGATGCATCAGCTCGATAATTGGCCGCCGGCCATCGCGCAGATGGTCTCGTCCGTCGCGACGGAACGCCCAGAGATTCGCTTCCTCCGGGCGGTCGCCCAGTGGGCCGGTTGGCCCCATCCCATCAGGGCCCGCCTTCCTTCCGGTGCCAGCGTTCGGACCAGCGACGCCCAGCACCTTGCTGGACTGCTCGAAGCCGGATGGCGCGCGACCCCGAAGGACGACCTCCTCCTCATGGAGGAGCCGGGTGGGGCCCGGGTGTTCGTGCGTCCGGTGGATCGCGAGAGTCGGGACCTGTGCAGCCTGTTCGAGACGTTCGTCCGGTCCGACTACGGGACCGACTTCTCCGAGATGTGTGTGGTCGACCTCGGGGGAGGCAACGGTGACTCCTCGATCTGCTTCGCGGCCCGGGGGGCGAGCCGGGTCATCACGCTAGAGCCCGATCCTCGGAACGCCCGAGTGCTGCGACGCAACCTCGCTCTGAACCCGGAGCTCCTCCAGATCGAGCTGTGCGAGGCCGCGGTAACGCCCCATGAATCGAAGTTCGACCTCCTCCTGCGGATTCCGTACGCCGAGCTCGCCGGCGACCGGACGCGAGGGCCGCCCGCTACCCGGATCCCCGTCGCCGGGGTTCCGATCGGCGAGTTGCTCTCGGGCCTAACGCGGGTCGACCTGTTGAAGATTGACATCGAGGGTGGGGAGTATGAGATTCTGAGGGCAATCCCGGCGGACGCCTGGACGAAGATTGGCGCGGTCTGTCTCGAGTTCCATCAAGGGCTCCAGGATCTTCCGGCCCTGTTCGAAGGGCACGGGTTCGAGGTGACGGCCTCGTTCGGAGTCCGGCAGGGTCTCCTCCTCGCTTCCAAGGGCGGGTGAACAGCTATTCCGCTTTTCCGTCGTTCCGATCCTTCCGGGGAGAGCGTGGACCGGACGTGGTGGAATCGGCTACAGCAGCTGTACCTACGCCACCGGGAAGCGGCGCTCTATGGCCTCTCGGCCCTCTTCGTCGTGATCTCGTACTTCCTTTGGTTCAACTTCCATGCTCCCCCGATTAACAGCAACATCGGTTTCGACCTCTATCCGCTGCGTCAGGTCTCGTACGTCACGAGCCCCTTCGACCCGTACCTTTGGCCGGGCTCGTACGTGCCCTGGACGCTCGGAATGCCGGTGGAGCTGTACTACGGGACTTTTTACGCGGCGTCGGGGGGAAGCTACGCGGTCGGGCTGTTCGCCGCCGTCGTGGTGCTCGACACCGGAGGGGCCCTCTGCCTGCTCTACCTCGCGACCCGGTGGCTCCGCCGGTTCTCGATTCCGATGGAGTACGGCCTCTTCGCGACGCTCATCTACGCGTTCAACGGCTATCGGCTCCTCAACGGCTTCGGAACGACGGACGGATACCTCTCCGCCGGGATCCTCACGGTCGGGGACCCGGCAATCCTCCTGATCCTCGCCTTCCTAACTTATCTCGCCCTGTTCCGGGGTCGGATTTACCTGCTTGCTCTCGGCGCGTTCTCGTTCTTCGCCTTCTCCAACTTCCCGACTGCGAGCCTCACGCTGCTCCAGGAGTACCCGCTGGTCCTCGTCGTGCTCCTCGCGTTCCGCTGGGCGGCGTGGCGGGGGTGGAGCCTCCGCGAAAAGTCGGTCGCATTGGCGAAGTCGGCCGGAGGGGTGGCCCTCTCCATCTTCGTGGCGAACGCCTATCTCGTCTACCCGCTGGCCCTGGTCCTCGGGTCGTACCTCTCTTCGCTCGGCGCCTCAAACCCGGCCTATACGTTCTCCTACGGGTTCGATACCGCCCAGACCGTCCCGAACGCCCTGCGCCTCGCCACGGATTGGTCGGTCTTCTCCCCGAAAGCGCCGCCATGGGCCGTCAGCTACCTGAACGCTCCGCTCGCGATTGGACTCGCCTTCGTGGTCCCCGCGCTCGCGTTCCTCGCGACGCTCTTCCTGCGTCGTCTCGGCGACGTGACCCTGTACGGCCTGATGGTCGTCACCGCCGTCCTCTCGGCCTCGATCAACACCCCGTTCGGGCCCGCGTTCGTCGCCCTGACCACCAACGTGGCCCCGTTCCGGGCCTTCTACTACGGAGCGACGTTCTCCCCGCTCCTGCTCGTCTTCTATTGCTTCTTCGCGCCGGTCACGATCGCTCTCTTACCGGGTCTCCTCCGACGTGACCGAGGCACGCCTGCGGACGACTCCGCCGCGACCTCCGCTCCTCCGTCCCGGCCCAGCGTGTTCGGGCTTGCCCGGCCCTCTGCGCGGCGGTCGTACGTTTGGCCCATCCTCGTGGCCGCGTTGATCGTGGCCGCGGCGTACCCGGCCCTTTCCCCGAACTTCTCCGACGCGCACGCCGCGGCCTACCCGATCGACGCCACGCTCCCCGGGTACTACACGGACGCCGCGAGTTTCCTGGAGAAGACCGATCCTAACGGGCCGACGATGGTGTTCCCCTTGGTGCAGCCGTTCGACTCCAACACCATCAACGGCTCCACCTGGTACTCCGGCATCGATCTCTATCCGAACCTCATCCCGAATCCCAGCATCTCCTCGGCGTATCCGAGCAACTACCACGGCGAGGACGGGAATCAGCTTCCCGTAGCCGGTTTTGTCTACGACATGGGCGGGACGGTCTGCGCGACTGCGAATTGCACCCGCGGCGGGGTGGACCCGGTGCCCGAGCTCTCGACGCTTTGGCCATCCCCGAGCCCCCAGTTTGTGACCGGGAATACCTCGACCATCGACTGGCAGGCCAGCTTTCCGACCGACAACGTCTCCCTCCACGAGGGGAACGGAACGACGTCGCTCGAGTTCCGGGTCAACGCGTCGGTGAGCGAGTCGAACGGCCACTGGATGCTCGGCTTCCTCCCCGGCTTCGAGAACCTGAGCGGGTACGAGTTCGCCATGATCAACTACACCCTCACCGGCGCGTCCCCGAGCTCGGTGCTGTTCGGGTTCCACTCGTACTCGCTCTACGGGCCGGGGGACGCGTACGCTCTCTCCAACTACTCGGAGCTCCGCTCGGGCGCGATCGAGACCGTCCTGATCCCGCTCGCCGACCCTACCGTGCCCGTCCATGGCGTTCTGTCGAACGTTACCGACCTGTTCTTCGTCGACGATACCCCGGCTTCGACCGGGTGGGCGAACCTGACGGTCGACTCGCTCCGGCTCCTCCGCGAAGATCCGTTCGTCGCCCCGGTCTGGTCCGCCGGGACCTCCGAGGACCGGGTCTCCCTCTCGGGTCAGCCCAATGGCACCGCTCTGAGCTTCGAGGTGGACCTGTCCGAGTTCGAGCCGAACGGCCACTGGGCCCTCGGGTACTATGGGGCCCAGACCGATCTCTCGGGTTTCGGCTACGCAGTGCTCAACTACACCCTCGACAATCTGAATCCGGAGTACCTGCAGTTCGGCTTCCACTCCGGCGTCGACTATGGACCCGGTAGCGGGTTCCTCTTTTCGAGCTATCTCACATTCCACGACGGGGACCGGGACGTGACTCTCATCCCGCTCGCGGCCCCGACCCTTTCGATCGGGGCTTCACTGACGAACGTCACGAACCTGTTCTTGACCTACACTCCCCCCTCGGCCTCCCCCGGGGTGGGCTACCTCAACCTGAGCTCGATCCGGCTGGCCCCCGCCGACCCCGACCCAGGGGCTGCGCTCGCGGGGGCGCTCGCCCGACTCGGCGTGGAGTTCGCGTACGTCGACACGTCCGTCGCGGTGTCGAACTACGTGGGGTACGTCGGGCCGTACTACAACGAGGTCTTCGGCCGGTCACCGGACTTCGCCGAGGTCTTTCACGGGGGGACGATCACGATCTACCGGGACCTGCTCTACTCCGGGACGTTCGGTTCGCCCGCCCGCATCGCTCCCGCGGCCGCGACCAACGTCACGATCGGCTCCCTTGACTTCTCCTGGGCCGGCGTCTACTACAACTCCACCAACCTCAACCTGACGTACGTCCCGCCCGCCGTGGCCACGACGACCCCGGACTATACACCGGCGACGATCTCCTCGGTGACCCAGAACTCCGCGACGCAGTACACGCTCGACGTTCGGTCCTCGGGGACCTCCCTTCTCGAGATGCGGATCCAGTACAGCGACGACTGGGTCGCGCGCGTCACGTCCAACGGGTCGATCCTCCCGCACTTCGAGGTGGATGGGTACGCGAACGCGTGGATGCTGCCGCCGGGATCCTACGCTCTCGTGGTCTCGATCCCCTGGGCGCCAACGTACGCCGGGGTCGAGCTCGGCACCCTGGCGATTCCGCCCGCGATGTTCGTCGCGTTCCTCGCGGCCGTGATCCGGAGAAGATCGAGAGACCGACGTCGCCGGACCGGTGGCGCGGCGGTTGGTCCGTCCGAGACCCAAGGACCTCCTGAGGCATGAGGCGCCCCCGGAAGGTCCTGTTCGTCAACTCGTTCCCGCCGCCAACGGGGATCTGGAGGGTGGCGCGGACCCTCCGGCGGGCCGCCGGCGAGGGTGCCGAGCTCGCGACCATATGCCTCGGTGCGCTCGACTTCCAGCGAGTTCGCGGCACGGAGAGCTCTCTGCACGGGGACCTGCCCCTTCCGCCCTCCCTCCGGACGGTGCTCAACTACGCGCTGCCGCGCTGGACATTGCGCTCGCTCACCCGGAAGGGGCGTCAAGTCCTTTCGGAAGGCGGGGTGGTCCACTACCTCGCGGAGGATATCCCGCCGTGGATCCGGGGGCGTCGGATCGCGGCTACCTTCCACGGCAACCCGATGGCCACGGTGGAGAGCGAGGAGTTCTACACGTTCCGGCCGAGCTACCGGAGGGCTGTGCGCGCGAACCTCCGTGGGTATGCCGAGACGGCCCATGCCATCGTTCACTCGCGCTACGTGCTGGAGGGGCTGCGGGAATGGGGGTACTCCGGGCCGGTCGAGATCATTCCCCCCGCGGTCGACCCAGGCTTCCGCCCCGCGAGCGACCGGGCCGCGACGCGGATGCGCCTCGGACTGCCGCTGGATCGCCGGATTCTCCTCTCGATTTCCACCGCGGAGCGCCGGAAGAACCTCGCCGTGGTGCCCCAGGTGATGGACCAGCTCCCGCACGACTACCACCTCGTTCGGGTCGGTCCCGGGGTCCGGGGGGCTCAGACGATCCCCATCGCCGACGACGCTCAGATGGCCGATCTCTACTCGGCGTGCGACGCCCTCCTGTTCCCGACGCTCGAGGAGGGTTTCGGGCTCCCGATCATCGAGGCGTTCGCCTCGGGACTCCCGGTCGTGTCGTCGGACCTACCGGTGATCCGTGAGGTCACCGGCGGCTGCGCGGTCCTCACCAATCCCAAGGACCCGGCTGCGATCGCGGCCGCCTGCCGCGACGCGGTCGGCCGTCGGGACGAGCTCGCGGCGGCGGGTCTCGGCCGGGCCGCCGAGTTCAGCATCGACAAGCTCTCGGCCCGGCTCGGCCAGTTCTACGACGCTCTCGGCTCCTAGTGGTCGGCGAACACCGTCCGCAGCCGACCCGGGCCGCGTCCCAAGATCGTGGGTTCACCAAGCGAGTCTCCAGGCCCGGAAGCCCGCGAGGGCCGTCGCCGGCGCGGCGAGCCCCCACGCCCCGAGGAGCCCGGCGTAGAGCTCGCGAGAGCGCGGACGGATGCGGCCGCCCCCGAGCAGGGTTCGGATCGACCGGGCGCCTTCCTCCTCCCTCAGGCGCCCGTTCGCGATCCCGTGAAGGATGGTCCAGAAGGCGAGTTCATGGAGGAGCCACTCTCGCACGGCCCGGTCGTCGTGAGCGGGCACCTGCTCGAGCACCAGCCGAATCATGTGCAGATGGTCATCGACGTAAGCGAGGTAGCCCGGGAGCATCCCGGAGCCGGCGGCCACCGGGCTTCGTCCGGTCGTGGAGGCGAGAGCATGGATGCGGTAGCGCGTGAGCCGGTCCGACGTCAGGGCCATCGGGCGTCCCCGGAGCAGGGCGGTGTAGAACAGGAACGAGTCCTCCCCCCGGGCGACGCGTTCCACGATCGGCGATTCCAGGAGAGCGGCCCGCTCGACGACGCAGGAGCTGTTGTTGAAGTCGGGCGCGAACGACATGCCTAGGGCGACCGATCCTGGGTCGGCCGGGTCGATGGTGCAGCGTCGGCCCTCGCGCGCGAGGGATGACGGATGCCGAATCAGCCGGTGCGGGTTCATCGGACCGAGGGGCCGGTTGCGGCCGTCGACGAACCGTTGCGAGTTGTGGAGGTACCCCACCTCGGGGGTGTTCGCCACCGCCTCTTCGACCCAGGCGATCTTTCCCGGCTCCCAGAGATCATCGTCGTCGAGGATCGCGAGGAAGTCGCCCTGCGCCGCCTGCGCGGCGGCCTTCAGGCCGACTCCCGCCGGTCCGGCGGGGATGAGCAGGGTCCGAATCGTGTGGCTCCGGTCGGTCGCGGCCTTCAGCGGTCCCGCCGGGACGTTGAAGTCCGGGTCCGGGCTCAGGATGACGATGTCGAGGGGACGGCGAGACTCCTGAGCGACGGCCGAAGCGAGGGCCTCCTCCAGGAATCGACGATGGACGTAGGCGTTGATCACCACGGAGATCCGGCCGGCCATCGTTCCGGGGACGGCAAGCGTCCCACCAAGAGGTCGGCGGCGGAGGAATAAATCGATTCGTCCGGTCCCGAAGGGACCCCCGTCCGCCGACCGGGTGCGCCGGCTCAGGTCCCTACCGAACTCGGCTCCGAACCGCAGGGGCCCCCTCGGCTCCCGTCCCAGACGGACTCGAGGATCTGGTCCCGATACGCGAGGACGAAGCCGCACCCCACGCACTCGCGGGACCAGTCCCTCGACAGGTCCACCGGGCCCACCGCGAGACGACACCGGGGGCACGCGAGGCTCTGGGCAATCTCGGGCACCGCGATCGGTCGATCGGGCCCCCAGCGGCCGACCATCCACCGCATCGGGAACAGGACGCTGCGGGGTCGTTTGCGACCGGCCGCGATGAGCGACCGGGACGGGATCGGGACTTTCCGCAGGAGGTAGAGGTCGTGGATCCCGACCCCGTATTCGGAGAGGATCTCCGCTCGCGAGCGGGCGAGGACCGAATCGAGCTCGGCCTGCGTAGGGAAGAAGACGACCAGCCGTCCGGCGCGCCGTTCCACGACCGGTTCGCGGCGCAGGGTCAGGCCCCGGAACGGAACGCCCGGCGGGCGCCTCAGGAACTCGTTGAGATCGAGCTCGAGGGTGGAGAGGGTCGGCCGCACCGCGGCGCTCGCGACGAAGCGGCCGCCCGGTACGAGCACGCGTCGCATCTCGGCAAACGCCGCATCGGGTCGGGTCAGGTGGTTGTAGATCCGGATCAGTCCGGCGACCGAGGCGGACCCGTCGAGGAACGGGAGGTGTACGAGGTTCGCGTGGACGAGCAGGTGGGGGACGCCGGGGGGGATCTGCGTCCGCACCTCCGAAAGAAGGTCGAGATCGAGGTCGACCCCCACGAACTCCCGCGCCCCGGCGCAGAACGCGGGGGTCAGTCGGCCCGTCCCCGTGCCGAGCTCGAAGACCCGGGAACGGTCCATGTCGAGGAGAAGCTCCCGAACGAGGGCGTCCTCGAACTGGCTCGCACGTTGCCGGCCCCGCCATCGGAGCGTGAAATCGGTCGCGACGAAGCGGCTGAGGGTGTCGGGGACCCCCTCTTCGAGATCGGGGGTCCGGTGGAACGACTCGATCGGGGGACGGGGCTCGACCCGCCGCCGATCCCCGACCGAGTCGGAAGGGCGGCCGCGGGGAACCCGCCGCCCCGAGCAGGAGCCGAGATCCTCCGCAGTGCTCGCCCCGGTCGCTCCCAGTTCCGCGGCTGAGGCGGGCACGTGCGAGACTCCCGGCGACCCACGCCCGGAGGGAACGCTAGATGTCGGTGAACTCGGGGGTCTTCGACGGATGCTCCCCTCGCGCGAAGGCCGCCATCGCCTCGGCGCGCTTGGCGCGCTTCACCGCCGCGCCCATCCGGATCGGGGTCGACAACGACCAGCTGTGCCCGAACGGGTCCACGAGATGCCCGTACCGGGCGCCCCAGTACTGGTCGTCGAGGGCCATCGTGATCTTCGCACCGGCATCCACCGCCCGGTTCCACATCTCGTCCACGTCCTTCGTGTAGATGTGGAGGGTCACGGTCGAGGTGCCCACCGACGACGGGGGAGTGCGGTCGCTCCCGGCGAACACGTCCGACAGCATGAGCACCGAGTCGCCGATCTTGATCCTCGCCTGGATCACCCGGCCGTCGGGCGCGGACTCGCGCGAGAGCTCGCGGGCCCCGAAGGCCCGCTTGTAGAACTCGATGGCCGCGGCACCGCCCGCGACGGCAAGGTGAGGGGTCACGGTGTGGAAGCCGCGCGGGATCGGCAGAAACTTCGGCGAAGAGGACGCGCGTCGCTTGGGAGGTCGCTTCGAACGGGTCACATCAGTCCCCTACCCCCCAGCGCTCCTCGCATAGAAAGCCCTCGCCCGTCCCCCCTCGGAGGCTGGCCGGCTCGGGAAAGGCCCGGCCGACCCGTCGAGGGAACGATTAAGAACGGTGAACCTGCCTACCCGGCCTCGTGAGCGCTTCCCCCTCCAACGCCGTGGGAACGGCCGGGACCAAGCCCGAACAGTTGGTCGACGCCGACGAGCTGCGCCGGATCCTCGTGATCATCGTGGCGGTAGTGGGCGCGCTCTATGCCACGGCGCTGCTCGTCGATTGGTTCCAGGTCGCGTTCTTTGCTGGTCGGCTCAGCCTGGTCTTGTTCCTCGCCGGTTCGATCTGGGGGTTCGGGTTCCTGATCCTCCGGGACCAGCACCAGGACAGCGCGGAGCGCTACGCCCTCGAGATCGCGAAGGACAAGGCGCTCAAGTGGGACGAGGCCTCTTCCGACGCTCCCGAGATGCCGGGCGTGCTCCACCGATACTCCGAGCTCCTCCACCGCCACCGCGAGGTCGCTTGGCTCCGGTCCGCCTCCGCCTCCTTGGCCTTCTATGCGACCGCCGGGGCGGCGGTCGCCGGGGCCACGGTCCTTGTCGGGATCGGTGGCATCTGGGCCGTGGGCGACTTCATCGCCGTCATGCTCCTCGTCGTCGCGGTGCTCGTGTACCTGGTGGGGACCGGGCGACCCGAGGTCACGCGGCAGATGGTACGGTTCCTCCCCGGCTATTCGGGGGCGGCCTCCGCGGACTGAACGGGCAACCTCGGGGAGGGATCCCCGTAACGACCCGGATCGCCCGGCGACCCGGACCCGGCCCAGACACGCCACGCAGCGTCCGCCCGATACCGCTCGCGCCCAGTCCCCCCGCAACCCATTCGGAGCATCCATCCCGGCAAGGCCTCGGGGCACGCCGGAGCGACGCCTGAGGTACCGTTTTCGAGACTTCCCCGCCAACGTTCATGAAGGGGTGGGGTCCATGTTCATGCTCTAGAGGGATCGCCCGTGCAACTTGTCGAGCCGTCTCCCGACCGGACCGCCAGCGTCCGGGCGAAGGCCCTCGTCCGACACGGCTGGAACCGGGTCTCCCGGGTGTATCGCTCGGAAGAGTCGGTCACCGACGTCTTCGGCCACACGCACCTAGAGTATCACGAGTGGCTCGTGCCGGTGCTCCGGTCGATCCCGCTCGGTTCCGAGGTCCTCGACCTCGGTTGCGGTTGTGGGGTCCCCGCCGCCCGGCTGCTCGCCGACCGGTTCCGGGTGACGGGGGTGGACATCTCGGACGTGCAGGTCCGACGCGCCCGTCGAATCGTGCCCGCGGGGAAGTTCCTGCGCGCCGACATGACCCAGGTGACCTTCCCCGATGAGAGCTTCGGCGCGGTCGTCTGCCTCTACGCGATCATCCACGTGCCGCTCGAGGAGCAGCGGCCGCTGCTCGAGCGCGTGTACCGCTGGCTCACTCCCGGGGGTCTCTTCCTCCTCATCGCCGGCGAGGAGGCCTGGACCGGAGAGGCGGAGAACTGGCTTGGCTCGAACGCCAAGATGTACTGGAGCCACGCCGATGCCGGGACCTACCTCGGCTGGCTCCGGTCGATCGGCTTCGCGATCGAGCGGCGCACGTTCGTCCCCGAGGGGACCGGGGGCCACGCGCTCATCCTGGCCCACAAGCCGTAGCGACGCGAGGCGAGACTCGGGTTCCGCGGAGCGGACCCGCGGGCCCTTCGGGCCTTCACCACGGTCCGCTCCGCGCCCGACCCCCCCCAGCGAAAAAATTCATCCTCCGAGCGTGATGCGGGTGGCATGCTCGATTCCGCCAATCTGGTGGCGTTTCTCGCGACGTCCCGTCCCGAGGAAGCGAAGAGGTTCTATCGAGAGAAGCTCGGGCTGCTGTTCGTGCAGGACGATGAGAACCACATCGTCTTCGACTCGAACGGGACCATCCTGAGGATCCAGCGGGTCCCCGCGCTCGTCCCGACCGGGAACATCGCCCTGAGCTGGGAGGTCGAAAACCTCCTCGCCACCGTCGCGTCGCTCAAGTCCCGCGGGATCCGGTTCGAGCGGATGCCGGGCGTCGATCAGGACGCGAACGACATCTTCGTCGCCTACGACGGCACGATGGTCGCATGGTTCCGGGACCCGGACGGCAACCTTCTCTCCCTCTCGGAGCACGCCGAACGCCTCTGATCGTCGGGTCCCAGGAATCCAGCCCGGCCCCCGACGCGGCACCGCGGCCTGCCACCCCTCTATGGAGCGGGGATGGCATGATCTCGCACGGGTGCCGGTGAGCTCATATGGAGCTCGTCCGTCGGCCGGGGCAGCCGGAACCCCCGTTCGCCTACGTCGATTGGGGCGCCCGAGAGAACGATGACCGACCCCCAACCGACGCGGAGCAGCGAGAGCCCTAGCCCTTCCCGATCGACCTTTGACGACCTACCTCTTGGACCCGCGCTCCAACGCGGGGTCCAGGAGATGGGCTACCGAGAGCCCACACCGATCCAGCGGGACACCATCCCGCACGCGATCGAGGGCCGGGACCTGATCGGGACCGCCCAGACCGGTACCGGGAAGACCGCCGCGTTCCTCCTCCCGATCCTCGAGCGTCTCATCGGCCATCCCCGAGGTTCGATCTTCGCGCTCGTCCTCACGCCGACGCGGGAACTCGCGATCCAGGCGGAAGGGTTCCTCGCGAAGCTGGGCCGCCACACTCGGTTGCGCGGGGCCGCGGTCTACGGAGGGGTCGGCATGGCCGATCAGGAACGAGCCCTCCGGGGCGGAGCGGAGATCATCGTCGCCACCCCGGGGCGGCTCCTCGACCACATGGACCGGGGGTACGTCGACGTTCGCCCCCTCGAGATCCTGGTGCTCGACGAAGCGGACCGGATGCTCGACATGGGTTTCCTCCCCGACGTCCGCCGGATCCTCGAACGCCTGCCCCGGAACCGACAGACGATGCTGTTCAGCGCCACGATGCCGCCCGAGATCGTCCGGCTCTCTCAGGAGTTCCTGCGCGACCCGCGCATCGTCCGGGTCGATCCGACGACCGTGGCGGCCGCCGGGGTGGCCCACCACGCGGTCCTCGTCGCGCCGGATCGGAAGACCGACCTCCTGGCCGAACGCCTCCGCGATCCGGGGCTCACGAGCGTGCTCGTCTTCGTCCGGACGAAGCACCGCGCCGACCGGCTGGCCCGCCAGCTGGCTCAGCGCGGGATCGGGGTGTCGGTGATCCACGGCAACCGCAGCCAGCGCCAGCGCATCCACGCGCTCGAAGGGTTCCGAGCGGGGCGGTTCCGGGTGCTGGTCGCGACCGACATCGCCGCCCGAGGGGTCGACGTCGAAGGGGTCAGCCACGTCGTGAATTACGACGTTCCGGGGGAGCCCGAAACGTACATCCATCGGGTGGGCCGCACCGCGCGCGCCCAGCGGCGGGGCGATGCCCTCACCCTGGTCTCCCGGGAGGAGATCGGCGACTTCGCCCGCATCGAGCGGCTGCTCGGCTTTGACATCCCGCGCGAGCCGGGCCTCGGAGGAAGCCCGGAGACGATCCCGTTCCGGGCGCCCCCGGCCCGGACCGATCGACCCTCGAACCGTCCCGGCGTACGCCCGGGCGCGAACGTTCCCCGGCCCCGTCGTCCGCAGTACCGCCGATATTGAGGGGTCCGGGACCGATCGAAGAGAAACCGGAAGAAGGGGTTGGACCCCAGCGGGCGGGATCTCTGCCTTACGGGCAGGTGCCGACCGCCGAGCAGACCTGGCTGATCTCGGTCACGCTGTTGAGCGTGATCGTGCCGGTCGAGGGCGATCCCAGGTCGTAGTAGATCTCAAAGACGATCGCCGTCCCCGGGCTCGTCGCCTGCGTCTCGATGTACGACGTGACCTGGGTGATGGTCGGGGTCGCGCCCGTCGAGACGGTGAACTGCAGCTCGAGCTCGGTCGAGGCCGGGGCCCCCGAGGCCTCCGTGAACTTCCAGAAGTGGACCACGTCGGTCGCGACCGGGGTGTTCACGGCGTAGGAGGTTCCTGAGGCGAGGACCGTCGGGGTGCCGACGGTCGTGGAGATCACGGTCGGAAGGGTCGAGGGTTCGGATCCAACCCCCACGCTCGTCTCGGTCCAATACGTCAGAGAGGCCGTCCCGTGGAAGGCGCCGCCCCCTGTCTCTGTCGTGCCTTGAGAGACGGTGAACGAAGCGGCCACGGTCCAACCCCCGATCACGGCGGCCATCGCGAGCGCGGTGGCGATCCATACGGTGCGTCGGGTCAGCCTTCGATTTTGGTCGGTCGATGCCATACTGGGCAACCTCGAGTTAGTTTTCGTGGGACGGGGTTCTTCAACCTTGTGGCCCCCCGGCACCGCACGAAATCGGCGTGCAATTGTGCGACAGCGACCCGGGGGATCCGGGCCCGGCTGGGCGTGGGCCGGGGGTCGTTTCAGAGCCCGGAAGTGAGCCGAATCCGCGTGGCTAGGGGCAGGTGCCGACGGCCGTGCACGCAAGGACGGTGACCTGCATCGTCTCGATCGTGAGCGAGGCCGGCGGGAACGTACCCGCGTCCCAGTAGAGATAGAAGGTCAGCGCCCCGACGGGCGCAGGCCGCTGGGTCTCGAGGTAGACCCGCAGCGAGCTCGACGGGCCGTTCAACCCCGCGACGAAACGGAACTCGAGTTCGGTCGAGGTCGGTGCCGTGATCGCCTCCGAGAACTCCCAGCGGACGGACTCGGCGCCGGCGGTCGACGTGTCAATGACGTAGCTCGCGCCCGCCGCGGGAAGTACGGTCGGAGTCCCGACCGCGGTCGAAGCGGAGCCCGGCACCGGGGTCGGGATGGTGTCGAGGATCGTCGCCTCCCAGGTCCAGTAGGTGAGCCCTTGCTGGGCGACGTATGCTCCCTGGCTGTTCTCCACCTGACCCTGGGTCACCTGGGTCGCGGCCCCGAGAGCGAAACCCCCCACGATCCCGAGGATTGCCGCGACGGTCACGGCACCGAGCGTGGGCCCCCAACCGGGGCCGGAGTACCTCTTCGTCATGGGCAGGTCCCCACGGAGGCGCAGACCTGGGCGACCTCGAGTTCCGAGGCAAAATCCACGGCGGCGGTGGTTCCCGCGTCGAAGTACAGCGTGTAGGTGAGCGTCCGCACGATCGCCGCGGCCTGGGTCTCGAGATAGATGGTGGTCGAGAAAGTAGACGCCGTGGTCCCGATCGTGTAGTGGACGGTGAAGTCAAGTTCGATTTCCGTGCTGACGGAGATCCCGACCGTCTCGGAGAACCTCCATTCGAGCGCCGTGTGACCCGCGGTCCCGGCGTTGATCATCCCTCTCGAGCTCGCGCCCGGGAGGACGGTCGGCGTCCCGACCGCCCCGCTCCAGAGCG
>JASHPK010000056.1 GCA_030038095.1 Thermoplasmata archaeon
GGGACGACCAGCCAGATGTCGGTGTAGTTGTAGTACATCGCGCTCGTCATGTTGGTGTAGTACTGCGTGAGCGCGGTCGTGTTCGAGGTGCTCGCGGCGGCGTAGACTTCCGAATTGACCGTCGTGTTGTTGTACTGGGACATGCACAGGTTCGCGCTGCCCGCGGTCGCCGCGTCGTTCTGGGTCCAGTCGTCCGGCGAGACGTAGTCGGAGGTGTAGAACTCCTGGCCCATGTAGAACGGCCCGCCGTTCGCGCCGGTGGTGGTCGTGCAGACCCCGTTCGTGAGCGCCTGCTCCTCGTACAGCTCGGGCAGCGAGATCGGCACCGGGAGGATGTTGATCCCGATCACGCTCAGATCCTGTTTGAGGAACTGCGCGGTCTCCGCCCAGTCGATGCCGGTGTCGAGGTAGGCGTACTTGATCGTCATCGACGCGCAGGCGCTGTTCGCGCACGGCGAATCCTGGATCTCTTGCCGGGCGAGCGTGAGATTGTACTGGTACGCCGAGAGGTTCGCGGGGTTGTAGTACGGGTACGCGGGCGGGACGGGGCCGACCCAGGTGGAGCCGTAGCCACCGAACGCCTGCTGGATGATCTGGTTGTAGTTGACGGCGTGCGCGATCGCGGCCCGGACGCTCCAGTTGTTGAACGGGTAGACGTTCTGGTTGAGGTAGATCCACCACGAGCCGCTGGTCGAGCCGTAGATCAGCGGGAGCGCCTGGACGACGAGGCAGCTCTTGCCTTCGAGCAGGTGGACGGTCGCCGGCCCGATGTAAGCGAACGAGGCGCTGGCCACGTCCCCGACGATGAGATCGTTCGTCGTGATGTCGACCGAGTCCTGGAAGATGATCGAGACCGTGGTGTTCGCCGGCTGGATCATGTTGTTCCAGGGCTCTAGCGTCGCCGCCGTCTTCCCCCAGTAGTTCGGATCCGGGGTGAGCGTGTAGCCCCCGCCGGGGAGGCCGTTGTAGTAGCTCAGGAGGTACTGGCCGGTCCCGATCATGTTCGTCGCCATGTAGGCGTTCGGCTGGCCCTGGACGACCCCGCCGTTCGCGTCGACCACGTTCGGGTCGACGGCGTAGGAGTTCGGGGCCGAGATCGAGGCGAGGAGGAAGGCGTACGGGGTCCCGAGGTACCCGAGGCCGAGGTTCAGCTGGATCTCGTTCGGGGCGAGGACGACGAACGACTGGTTCGGGGTCCCCATGAGCGCGATCTCGCTCGGCGTCGGGTTGTCGAAGTTCCACGAATTGAGGTCGTTGGTCAGGGTCACGTTCGCGGCGCTCGAGTTGGTCGCGTTCGAGTAGTAGTTCAAGGGGCTGGTGGCGTTGAAGTTCGTCGAGTAGAAGTTCTCCTCGAGGATGAACTGGGGACCGCCCTCGAGCAGGAGGCTGCGGTAGAAGCTGTACCACTGGACGTAGGCGTTGTACGGGTCTCCGTTCGAGAAGTGCACCCCCGGGCGGAGGGTGAAGTTCCACTGGAGCCCGCTCGACGAGTTGGTCCAGTTCTGCGCGAGCACGCCGACGAACTCGGTCGCGCTCGAGCCGTTGTAGTTCACGAGCCCCTGGTAGACCTGCTGGACCGCGGCCCAGCCCGGGGTCGAGAACGTCTCCCCGGGGTCGAGCGAGTCCGGGATCTCCGATTGGTCGATCAGGAGGGGGTTGAACTGGGTGAGGCAGTTCTGGGTGGCGACGCGGAGGGTGACCGCGGAAAGGATGACGACCACCACGATGGCGACGACGATGATGTTCCGGTAGAGCGGATTCATCCGGGGCGTTCCCGCAGGCTCGGAACGGTAAGGGGCTCCTATTTCATATCTCTCGTCGGGGCCCCCGGGCCCGCCGTCCTAGGCCCTCCGGCAACATCTTTACGGCGGCGGGCCTCCGAGGGAGGGGGCGCGAGCGATGGACCATACGATGCTGATCGGCGGGGAGTGGGTGACCGCGTCGAGCGAGGCGACGATGCCGGTCGTGAGCCCCTTCGACCGGAGCCTCCTCGGGACCGTGCCGCGTTCGGCGCGCGAGGACGCGAGGCGCGCCATCGACGCGGCGCGGGAGGCGTTCGACCGCGGCCCGTGGCCCCGCCTCGCCCCGCGGGCGCGCTCCGAGGTGTTCCTGAAGGCGGCGCAGCTCCTGACCCAGCGGCTCGGTACGATCGCGGAGCTCGAGAGCCGCAACCAGGGCAAGACGATCAAGCAGGCGGCGGACGCGGACGTTCCGTTCAGCATCGACAACCTCGTCTTCTATGCGGGCGCTGGACGGACCCTCGAGGCGAAGAGCCCGGGCGAGTTCACGGGCGACGGCACGACGATCTTCCGGCGCGAGCCGGTCGGCGTGGTGGGGTCGGTCACCCCGTGGAACTATCCGATCATGATGGCGGTCTGGAAGGTCGCCCCGGCGCTGATCGTCGGGAACACGGTCGTGCTGAAGCCAGCGAGCCTCACGCCCTTGAGCTCGCTCGAGCTGGGTCGGGCCTTCCAGGACGCCGGGCTTCCGGCGGGGGCCCTCAACGTGGTCACCGGTCCCGGGGGCGAAGTGGGGGACGAGCTCGCCCGGAACCCGAAGGTCGACATGGTGTCGCTCACGGGGGACACGGCGACGGGCAAGCGGCTCATGGAGGCGGCGAGCCACACCGTGAAGCGCGTCCAGCTCGAGCTGGGCGGGAAGGCGCCTTTCATCGTCTTCGAGGACGCGGACCTGGGGGCGGCCGTCGAGGGGGCGATGGTGGCCGGGTTCGTGAACGGTGGGCAGGACTGCACCGCGGCGACCCGGCTCATCGTCCACGAGAGCCTCCGGGCCCAGTTCGTCGAGCGGCTCCTCGAGCGGGTCCGCACGGTCCGCACGGGCGACCCGCTCTCCCGGTCGACCGATCTCGGGCCGCTCGTGAGCCCCGTGCAGCAGCACACCGTCCTCGAGTTCGTCGAGAAGGGCCGCAGCGAAGGGGCGAAGCTCCTCGTGGGCGGCACGGACGCTCACGAGAAGTACCCGAACGGGGCGTTCGTCGTCCCGACCGTCTTCGATTCGGTCGCGCCCGACATGGCGATCGCCCAGCGCGAGATCTTCGGGCCGGTCCTCGACGTCCTCGAGTTCTCGACCTACGACCAGGCGATCGAGATCGCGAACGGCGTCGAGTACGGACTCGCGGGAAGCGTCTGGACCCGCGACCTCCGCACGGCGGTCAAGGCCGCCCACGCGCTCCGCTTCGGCGACGTCTGGGTGAACGACCACCTCCCGCTCGGGTCGGAGACGCCCCACGGCGGATTCAAGCAGTCCGGGTTCGGCAAGGACCTCGGCACGGACTCGCTCTACGACTACACCGTGGTGAAGAACATCTACATCGACCTCACGGGGCAGGCCCGGAAGGCCTGGCACTACACGACGTACGGAGACCCCGGGTAGACCGGCGAGGTTCGGTCCCGTGATCGACGGCGTGCCCCCGAGCGGGAAAGGCGCCCTCTTCATCGGCGGAGCGTGGCGGACCCCCGCCGGCGGGAGCTATGCGCCCGTGGTGGACCCGTCGACCGGGCGCCCGATCGGCGAGGCGCCGATCGCCTCGGCCGACGAGGCCCGGGCCGCCGTCGACGCGGCCGCGTCGGCGGAGGAGCGCTGGGCGGCCGTCCCGGGCCACGCGAGGGCGCGCATCCTCCGCGCGACCGCCGAGCGTCTGCGGGCCGACCGGGAGACGATGGCCCGGCTCATCGCGTCGGAGGTCGGCAAGCCGATCGTCGACGCCCGCGTCGAGGTCGACCGCGCCTCGGGGGTCTTCGAACTCGCCGCCGAGGAGATCCGCCATCTCGGCGGGGAGAGCTATCCGGCGGACGCCTACGAGCGCCCGAGCGGCAACGAGACCCGCTTCCTCTTCACGGTCCGCGACCCGATCGGGGTCGTCGTGGCGATCGGCCCGTTCAACTTTCCCCTCAACCTCCTCTGCCACAAGGTCGCCCCCGCGCTCGCCGCCGGCAACCCGGTGGTGGCGAAGCCGACGAGCGCCGCGCCGTTCACGGCGCTCCGCCTCGCCGAGCACCTGTCCGCCGCGGGGGTCCCCGCGGGCGCCCTGAACGTCGTCGTGGGGCCGGGGCGCTCGGTCGGGGACGCGCTGGTCGAACACCCGAGGACGCGACTCGTCACGTTCACCGGCTCGACCGAGGTGGGCAAGGGGATCGCCGAGAAGGCCGGCCGCTCGGCGAAGCGGGTGATCCTCGAAATGGGCGGCCTGGACCCGTTCGTCGTCCTCGCGGACGCCCCGCTCGAGCTCACCGTGCCGGCGGCCGTCCGGGGCGTCTTCTCCTACTCGGGGCAGGTGTGCACGGCCTCGAAGCGCTTCCTCGTCGAGGAGTCGATCGCGGACCGGTTCGCCGCGGCGTTCGCGGAGCGCACCGCCGCGCTCCGGGTCGGTCCCGCCCTCGACGAGCGGACGGAGGTCGGTCCGTTGATCGACGGCGCGGCGGTCGCCCGGATGGAGACGCTCGTCCAGGACGCGAAGGATCGCTCCGCGGTGGTGCTGACCGGGGGCCGGCGTCCCGACGCCCCCACGGAGGGCAGCTTCTACGCGCCGACGGTCCTCGACCGGGTCCCGGAGGAGGCGCAGGTGGTGCGGGAGGAGCCGTTCGGCCCGATCGCCCCGATTCTCCGGTTCCACGGGCTCGCGGACGCCGCCCGGATCGCGAACTCGACCCCGTACGGCCTCCAGGCCGCGATCTACACGCGGGATCTCGCCCGCGGGTTTCGCCTGGCGAAGGAGGTCCGCGCCGGCGGGGTCCACCTCAACGATCCGACGAACCTCCGGTGGGACGCGCTGCCGTTCGGCGGCGTGAAGGAGAGCGGGCTCGGCCGCGAGGGGCTCCGTTACGCGATGCAGGAGATGACCGAGGTGAAGCTGATCTCGGTCAACTACGCCGGCGCCTAGCGCGTCTGGTCCGGGCCGCTCTTACGGGGGCCCCGCCCCGTCCACCCGAGGTCGGGCGGTTCACGACTCGCCGTCTTCCGGGAATGTCCGACCGGGGACGGGCGGAACGACCGGGTGCGGGATTCCGTGCTCGCCGGGGGGATGGAGGTCGCCCGGGGAGACCGGTCGATGGGCGGGGACGGTCCGGGGCGCCTCGGGGCCGGCCTCGAGCGCCTCGAGGGCGTCCTCGTACGCGGCGAGGCCCCGCTCGAGCAGCTCGTCCTCGATGGTGAGAGGGGACATGAACCGGAGGACCTGGTCCCACGCCCCGGCCGTGTGCATGAGGACCCCGCGCGCGAAGAGCGCCGCGCGCATCGCCTTGGCGCGCTCGCCCCAAGGGATCCGCGTCGTGGGGTTGTGCACGAACTCGGTCCCGACCATGAACCCGAGGCCGCGCACCTGGCCGAGGGACGGGTGACGGTTCGCGATCCCGCGGAACCGGTCGACGAGGGCCGCCCCTCGTCGCCGCGTGCGCTCGAGGAGATCGCCCTCGCGCAGGATGCGCAGGACCTCGGTGCCCGCGGCCAGGGCGAGCGGGTTGGCCCGGAACGTGCCGAGGTGGAAGCCGCGGGGGAGTTCCCGCACGAGGTCCCGGCGGTAGGCGACGAGCGAGAGCGGGATCCCCCCGCCGATCGACTTCGCGATGCAGAGGATGTCGGGGGTCACCCCGGCGTGCTCGACCGCCCACATCCGGCCCGTCCGGCCGAGGCCGGTCTGCACCTCGTCCGCGATGAGGAGGATGCCGTGGCGGTCGCAGAATTCCCGGAGGGAGGGGAGGAAGTCGGAGGGCGGCACCACGTAGCCGCCCTCTCCGAGCACCGGCTCGACCACGATCGAGGAGATCGCGTCGATCCCGGACGAGGGGTCGTTGACGAGGTGCTCCAGGTACGCGATGGTACCGGCCGCGCCGGAGTCCGCGCCGAGGACGGGCCGATACGGGTCCGGGTACGGGACCCGGACGATCGTCCCGGAGGGGAACGACGTGGTCGCGTGGTAGCGGCGGCCGCTCGTGAGGTGGACGACGCCGCCGTGCACCCCGTGGTAGGCGCCCGAGAAGGCGACGGTCCCCCGCTTTCCCTGCGCGAAGTCGGCGAGGCTGACGGCGGTCTCCACCGCGTCGCCGCCGGTGACCGTGAACAACACCCGGGCGTGCCCACGCAACGCGCCGGGCAGGGCGCCCTCGAGCTCCTTCAGGAACTCGATCCGCGCCTCGGTCGGGAGCTCGAGCGCGTGCCAGATGGCGTGGGATTGCCGCTCCATGGCCGCGACGATCCGCGGGTGGCGGTGGCCCAGATTGAGCACCGAGATGCCGGCGACCCAGTCGATGTACCGGTTCCCGTCCACGTCCTCGATCGTCGCGCCCTGCGCGGTCGCCGGGGCCATCGGAAAGTAATGTGGGTACCCGATCGCGTCGGTCTCGAGCCGTTCCTGGGCGGCGAGGAGTTCGCGCGATCGCGGCCCGGGCGGCGGATGGAGGATCCTCGGAGCGTCGTGGAAGCTGAGCCACTCGGCGCGCGGAGACACGGACGCTCCCCCGGAGGGTGCATCGGCGGGCGCCATATGAGCCCCTCGGGGTGGGCGAGGGATGATTATCCCCCAGCCGTACACCCGCCCGAGTCCGAATGGCGGAGGTCGCGAAGCCCCGGGTCGACGTGCATCTCCACCTGAGCCGGTGGTGGCAGAACCTCGAGCAGACCGCCTACCGACGGGACATCGACTACACGGTGCCCGGGCTCCTCGCCGAGATGGACCGGAACCGCGTCGGATTCGCCCTCGCCATCCAGCTCCGCCATCCCCCGACCCCGGAAGAGGGGCTCGCCGAAGGTCGCGCCCATCTCGACGCGAGCCGGGGCCGCCTCCTCCCCGTCGCGACCATCGATCCCACGAAGGGCCCCGAGGCGGTCGCGCACGCGATCGACTGCTGGGAGCGCGAGCCGATCGTCGCGATCAAGCTCTTTCCCGGGTACCTCCCGTTCTATCCGCACGACCCCCGTCTCCAACCGGTCTACGAGTACGCCCACCGGCGGCACCTGCCGGTCCTGATCCACCAGGGGGACACGCTCGAGCGTCGGGGCCTCATCAAGTTCGCCCGGCCCATCGAGGTCGATGAGGTCGCGGTGGCGTACCCGGACGTGCGGTTCGTCCTCTGTCACCTCGGCAACCCGTGGATCGAGGAGGCGACCGAGCTCGTCTACAAGAACGAGAACGTCTACGCCGACACCTCGGGGCTCCTCGCCCACCCCTCGACCCCGCACTTCCAGCGGATGGTGAAGCGGTGCCGGCGGCTGATCTCGGGTGTCATCGATACGATCGGGTCCGTGGACCGGATCCTCTACGGCTCCGACTGGCCGCTCGAGGAGCTCGAGGTCGCCATCGGGCTCGTCGACGGCCTCGACCTTCCGAGCGCGGACCGGGTCGCGATTCTGGGCGGGAACGCCCGGAAGCTCTTCGCGATCCCGGACCATCCGACCCGGCCTTCCGCGGGGTCTTAAGCCGGGGGCGGCTCGGGACCGAGCCCGACGGACGGGCCGGGAGGACGCGATGGACGACGAGGAGATCCGGCGCATCGTCCGGGAGACGAACTACGTCACGTGGCGGCGGCAGGGCGGGTGGAACCCCCTCGTGGTCGCTCGCGCCGAAGGCTCGAAGTTCTGGGACAGCTCCGGACGCGAGTACCTCGACCTCTCCTCCCAGCTGATCGCGTCGAACCTCGGCCACTCGAACCCCCGCGTCGTGGAGGCGATCGCGACCCAGGCCCGGACCCTCGCCTACGCGGTGCCCGGGTTCGCGACCGAGGCCCGGGCCCGCCTGAGCGCGGCGCTCACCGAGGTGCTGCCGAAGGGACTCGGACGGTACTTCTTCAGCACCTCCGGTACCGAAGCGAACGAAGCGGCGCTCAAGATCGCCCGGGCGGCCACCGGCCGCTCGAAGGTCGTCTCGCGCTACCGCTCCTACCACGGCGCCACGGCGGCCTCGATCTCGGTGACGGGGGACCTGCGCCGGAGGCCGATCGAGCTCGTCGACCGTGTCCCGGGGACCGTCTTCGCCCCCGACTGCTACTGCTACCGCTGCCCGTTCGGCCTCACGTACCCCTCCTGCGGGGTCGCCTGCGCCGAGTACGTCGACTACCAGCTCGAGCGGGAGGGGAACGTCGCGGCGATGATCGTCGAGCCCGTCGTGGGGACCAACGGGGTGCTCGTGCCCGTGCCCGAGTACCTTCCCCGGATCCGGGAGATCACGCGGAAGCACGACGTCCTCCTGATCGCGGACGAAGTGATGAGCGGCTGGGGACGGGTCGGGGAGTGGTTCGCGGTCGACCACTGGGCGGTCCGGCCCGACCTCCTGACCACCGCGAAGGGGATCACGGGCGCGCACATCCCCCTCGGACTGACCGCGACGACGGAAGCCGTCCACGACGCCTTCAACGAGCGGTACTTCCCCCACGGCCACACGTATGAGGCGCACCCGCTGACCCTCGCCCCGGCGGTGGCCGCGATCGAGGAGTACCGGCGGCTCGACCTGATCGCGAAGTCGCGGCGGGACGGGGAGTATCTCCTCGCGCGTCTCGCCGAGATCCGGGATCGGCACGTCTCGGTCGGGGACGTGCGGGGCCTCGGGCTGTTCGCCGCGGTGGAGCTCGTGCGGAACCGCACCGCGCGGGCCCCGTTCAACACCGAGGAGGACAAGCTCGCCGGGCGTCCGCTCGTCGCCGACGAGGTCGCGGCGGCCATGATGAAGGAGGGCGTCTACTGCGTGAGCTGGGTCTCCCACCTCATCGTCGCGCCGCCCTTGATCGTGACCCGGGAGGAGCTCGACCATGGCCTCGAGGTCCTCGACCGTGCCCTCGCGGTGGCGGACGCCCGCGCGGAGCGCGCGACCGCCTAGGGCGGCGGGGAGCCGAGCCGGGGGATGGCGGGAAAGTCCGCGCAGGGGACCCCGGGAGAGCGGGGCAAGACGGGACGGATCTGGATCGGCTCGATCGTGATCGATTGCACGAACCTCGACCGGATGATCGCGTTCTGGAGCGCCGCGCTGCACTACGTGCCGCGGGATCCGCCCGGGCCCGACGGGGTGATCCTGAAGGATCCGGCCGGAGGCGGTCCGAACCTGAACCTGAGCCGATCGGACGAAGGTCCCCTCGCGGAGTACCGGATGCACCTCGACCTCTACGCGACCGATCCCCTCGCGGAAGTCGACCGCCTCCTCCGGCTCGGAGCGACCCTGAAGGAGGGTCCGAAGCCGGGCCACGACTTCGTGACCCTCGCGGACCCCGATGGGAACCTCTTCGACGTGATCGACGTCCACTGGCCCGGGACCCGGACCGACGGGTCGTTCGGGCGGCGACCCGAGTGAGGCGCCGAGAGCGACCCTAGAACCAGCGGGTCGTAACGACCTTCTTCCGGGTGTAGAAATCGATGGCGTCCCGCCCGGTCGCGTGGAGGTCGCCGTAGAACGAACCCTTCCATCCGACGAACGGGAAGTAGGCGGCCGGCGCGGGGACGCCGATGTTGACCCCGACCATCCCGGCCTCGATGCGCCGGGCGAACTCCCGGGCCGACCGGCCGTCGCGGGTGAAGATGGCGGCGGCGTTGCCGTACTTCGACCGGTTCGCGACCTCGAGGGCCTCGTCGAGCGAGGCCACGCGGATCACCGAGAGCACGGGCCCAAAGATCTCCTCCTGGGCGATCGACATCTCGGGGCGGACGTGGTCGAACAGGATCGGGGGCACGAAGAACCCCGGTCCGGGGGGCGGCGCGGTGCCGCGGGCCGCGATCTTCGCTCCGCTTCGCTCCCCTTCGGCGATCCAGCGCAGCACGCGCTCGCGGTGGTCGGCGCGGATGACGGGGCCCACGAACGTATCGGCCTCATGCGCCGGGCCGACGGCCAGCTGCTCGATCGCGCGGCCGAGCCGCTCGACGAGGCGATCCGCTCCAGGCTCGACCGCGAGGACGACGCCGGCGGCGAGGCATCGCTCGCCTGCCTGGCCGAACGCGCTCGAGAGGATCGCGGGGACCGAACGGTCGAGGTCGGCGTCGGGGAGGACGACGAGGAAGTTCTTCGCCCCGGCGAGAGCCTGGACGCGTTTACCGTGCGCCGCCGCGGTCGTGTAGACATGCCGCGCGGTCGGCGCGGAGCCGACGAACGAGACGGCGTCGACCCCGGGATGGGTGAGGAGCGCGTCGACCGCCGCGACCTCCCCGTGGACGAGGTTGAACGTGCCGGCCGGGAACCCCGCCCCGTCGACGAGGCGGGCGAGGAGGGTGGCGGTGATCGGCACCCGTTCCGACGGCTTCAGGATGAACGAGTTCCCGCAGACGAGGGCGAGGGGAGCCATCCAGAGGGGGATCATGATCGGAAAGTTGAACGGCGTGATCCCCGCGACGACCCCGAGCGGCTGGCGGACGAGGACCGAGTCGACCCCGGGGGTCACGTCCTCGAGGAAGGACCCCTGCATCGTCGTCGGCGCGCTCGCGGCGAACTCGGTCGCCTCGATGCCCCGCCGGACCGAGCCTCGGGCCTCCTCGAGCGTCTTGCCGTTCTCCCGGACGACCGAGCGGGCGAGCTCGTCGGCGTGCTGCTCGAGGAGCGACCGGAGCGCGAGGACCCGCCGGGCGCGCTCGGCCACCGGGACGTCCCGCCAGGAGAGGAACGCCCGTCGCGCGGCGACGACGGCGAGGTCGACGTCGGCCGCGCCCGAGCGAGGCACGCGGGCGAGGAGGGTACCGCTCGAAGGGTCGGGGACGTCGAGCAGGCCGGTCGCGGTCGGCCGGATCCACGCGCCTCCGACGTAGTTCTCGAGCGTCTCGGGCTCGGAGGGCGACGCGGACACTTCCGACCCGGAGGCGTCGCGGGTCTTGAGGGGTGCGGTGAGCCTTCCGGCGGTTGACGAACCCGGGGTTCGCCGGTCGCCCTTTAGTAGGCGGCTCGGTTCGACCCCGACGTCGTCCGTCCTGGGGGGAGCGCCCAGGGCCGGAGGAACGATGGATCCCCGATTCGAGACCGCGTACGCCGAGTACACCCGCCGGACCGCGCGTTCGAAGGTCCTCTTCGAGCACGCACGCCAGTGGAGTCCGATGGGGGTCCACTCGAACTACCGGTACCTCGAGCCGTACCCCTTCTTCGTGAGCCGGGCGCAGGGCGTGAACCTCTGGGACGCCGACGGGAACGAGTACCTCGACTTCAACATGGCCTTCGGCGCGCTGCAGAGCGGGCATGCCCATCCCAAATTGGTCGAAGCCCTGACGCGCCAGATCCACGACGGGAGCATCTTCGGCTACGAATGGGAGCGCACGCCCGAGGTCGCCGAGCGGATCTGCCGTCGGTACAACATGGCTCAGGTGCGGTTCAGCACGACCGGACTCGAAGCGACCCACCACGCCAGCCGGTTCGCTCGAGCGTACACGAAGAAGCGCTACTTGCTCAAGTTCGAGGGGTCGTACCACGGTTCGCACGATACCCTACTCGTCGGGGTGAAACCCCGGCTTCACGTCGCCGGACCCCACGACCGCCCGAAGTCCGCTCCGGCGTCCCCCGGGATCCTTTCTGAGGTCTCGGAGCGGACCCTGGTCGCCCCGTTTAACGACCTCGAAGCGACCCGCAAGATCGCTCTCGAGCACAGGGCCGACCTCGCCGCGATC
>JASHPK010000057.1 GCA_030038095.1 Thermoplasmata archaeon
GCGGAGTAGAGGTACGGGGTGTACGAGATGTTGTACAGGTTCGCCGAGAGGTTGAACAGGAACGTGGCCGCGAGGATGAGCGGAAGTTCGTGGTGCAGCTCCTCCCGAGCCCAGCGACGGAAGCGTGCGATCCCGTCCCACGTCGGTCGGGGTCGCTTCGGGAAGAACGGGATCGGGATGCGGTACGCCACGCTTTCCCGGATCCGGGAGACCAGGCTCGCCTCGTGCTTCGCCACATGGAGGGTGGTGAACGTCCGTTTCGGCTCGGAGACCCCGAACCAGGCCGCGAGGGCGCTCACGACCGCGAGCCCGGCCAGGACGTAGAGCAGCGTCAGGAGCTGTTCCCCGCGGAGGGTCCAGAAGAACCCGATCAGGAGGCCGATCAACGAGCCGATGATGCTCATCTCCTGGAACGAGGCGTACGCGTTCGGCCGCTCCTTCTCGGTGAACTTCTCGAGGATGAGGAGGTTCGAAGCGCTCGTCCCCGCGGGGGCAATGAATCCGATGACCGCGTAGATGAGATAGAGCGTGGGCAGCGACCGCACGTCGGCGAGGACCGTGTAGAGCCCGGCGTATCCGGCGAAATTGAGGACGAGAAACGCCCGGCGCAGGGGGTACCGGTCCGAGAGGTGGCCCCAGACCACCGACGAGAGGATCACGGCGGTGTTGAACAGCGTCGCGGCGATCGCGACGTCCGCCCAGGTGCCGTGGAGCGGGATCAGGATGAGGAGCGGGAGCACGACCCCGAAACCGGAGGTGGCGGCATTGATCGGCACGAAGCCGAGCAGCCAGGGTCGCGCCAGAAGCCGGCCGCCCCAGCCACGGAGCGAGATCCCCATCCTTTCGGTTCCGAGAGGGCCGGTTACTTAAGCGAGGTCGACTCCAGTGGCGACGTGGGTCCGGCGATTCGGCTCGCCGGCGGTGCCCGCCCTCTGTGCCGGACAACGCTTATAAGGCGGGGCCTCTGTCGCGCCCCCGTCCACAGGGAGTGTCGGGGTTGGCCATCGGATTCGTCCTGATCAGCACCGCCCCCGCCAAGGAGCACGAGGTGTACACGGAGCTCCTGCGGGTGAAGGGGATCGTGGAGCTCCACCCCCTCTTCGGCGAGTACGATCTCATCGCGAAGGTCGAGGCGGAGGATTTCAACGCCTTGGGCCAGCTGGTGGTCGACAAGATCCGGTCGGTGCCGGGCGTCATCGACACGAAGACCCTGACGGGCATCAAGTTCTGAGGGATACACAATGTTCGATCTGGTGGCGACGTCGGTCGAGATCGGTGGCTGGCAGTTCCTCGTGATCCTGCTCCTCGTCTTCGGGCTCTTTCTGATCCTCGCGGGGATCTTCACCGCGTACTTCGGCAGCGGCAAGAGCCGCACGATCGGCGTCGTCCTCCTCGTGGTCGGGCTCATCGTCGGGCTGCTCACCGCCTACCTCTACCACGAAGGCGATCTCGGGAGCGCCCACGCCCTCGGCGCGCTCGTCTGGGAAGCGTTCCTCGTCATCCTCGCGGCGGTCATCGGCGCCCTGGTCGCGGTCGGGATCTTCCTGGTCGCGATCATGAAGTCGTAGACCCGCACCGTTCCCGTGGCGCGTCCGCCCCGTCGGTCGGGCCGGCCGCTGGTCACGCTCTCCACCGACGTCGGCGCGGCGTACTCCGCCCAGATGAAGGCGGTTCTCGTCCGGTCCGTGGACGCGGGCCGGATCGTGGAACTCGCCCACGACCTACCAGCCCACCAGGTCCGGGAGGCGGCGTTCCTCCTGCGTGCGATGGCCTCGGGGTTCCCGGCCGGTACGGTGCACATTGCGGTGGTCGACCCCGGAGTCGGCGGGCGCCGTGCCCCCCTCGCCATCCGCTGCGCCGACGGTTCGATCCTCGTCGGCCCGGACAACGGGGTCCTGAGCCTCCTCGCCGAGGAGCTCGGTCGGCCCGAGGGCTTCCGGATCGACGCGCGGCGGCTCGCCGCCCGGCCTCGCGTCGGCACCACCTTCGATGGCCGGGACGTCTTCGCGCCGGCGGCCGCTCGGATCGCGAGCGGCACGCGACTCGAGGAGATCGGGGATCGAACGACCTTCGAGCGGATCTCCCTGCCCGTCCCCCGTCGGACCGCTCGGGGGGCCCGCGGAGAGGTACTCCACTCCGATCGCTTCGGCAACCTGGTGACGAACATTCCGACCGATTGGGTGCCCCGTGCCTCGCCGGGGGTGGAGGTGAAGGTCGGCGCCCGGGGACGGGCCCGACGGGTGCCTTGGGTCCCGAGCTACGAGGCGCTCGAGTCCGGATCGCTCGGCGTCCTCGGGTCCAGCTTCGGGCTCCTCGAGATCTCGGTCGCCCTGGGCCGTGCCGCGCGACGGTTGCGGGCCGGGGCGGGCACGCCGGTCTCGCTCACGTGGCTCGCTCGCGCGGACGCCAGTGAGACGGTAAATAGCGTCCCCCCTAGGCGACGGTAGGGCGCGCCGGCCCCCCTTTCGGTAGAGAGCATGCCCAAACGGGACTACTACGAGACCCTCGGGGTTCCCCGGACGGCCTCCGAGGAGGAGATCAAGCAGGCGTACCGCAAGCTCGCCCGGCAGTACCACCCTGACGTCGCCAAGGAGAACCCGAAGGCGGCCGAGGAGAAGTTCAAGGAGATCAGCGAGGCCTACGAGGTCCTCGCGGACACCGAGAAGCGCCAGCGGTACGACCAGCTCGGCTTCCAGGGCGTCGAGACCGACTTCGGGCCGGGCGGCTTCAACTGGCAGAACTTCACGCACGCCGGCGACCTCGAGGACCTGCTCGGCTCGTCGCCGTTCTTCCAGCAGTTCTTCGGGGGCGGATTCGCCTCCCCCTTCGGCGCGCGACGGCCCTCGCGGGGCGGGGACGTCGAACTGACCGTGCGTCTGCCGCTCATCGCGGCGATCCGCGGCGCGAAGCCGACCCTCGAGGTGCCCCGCTCCGTCGCCTGCCCGGACTGTCGCGGGACCGGGGCGAAGGACGGACGGGCGTACGAACGGTGCCCCGAGTGCAAGGGCCAGGGCCAGGTGCGCCGCGTCCAGAGCCGTGGGTTCACCCAGCTCATCACCATCGGGGAGTGCCCCCGGTGCGGGGGCACCGGCCGCCGGATCATCGAGCGGTGCCCCACCTGCGGGGGCAGCGGCCGGAAGAGCTCGGTCGAGCGGATCGAGCTGACCGTCCCGTCGGGGATGGAGGACGGCAGCGTGCTGCGCATCCCCGGTCACGGGATCGAGGTCCCGGGCGGGGGGGCGCCGGGAGATCTCTTCGTCCAGGTCGTCTTCGAGCCCTCCGAGCAGTTCCGCCGGGAGGGCATGGACGCCTACAGCGAGGCGAACGTCCCGCTCGCGACCGCGCTCTTCGGCGCCGAGGTCACGATCCCGACGATCGAGGGGCACGCGGTCCTGAAGGTCCCCGCCGGCACGCAGCCCGAAACCCAGTTCCGGCTGCGGGGCCACGGGTTCCCCCGGCCCCGGGGGAGCGTGCGCGGCGACCTCATCGTGACCATCCACGTCGAGATCCCGCGATCCCTCTCGGGCCGGGAGAAGGAGCTCCTTCGCGAGGGCCTCGGCATCCGTCCGTCCGAGGGACGCCGCGAATCGATCTTCCGCCGCCGCTCCTCGTGAGATGGACGAGCACGTCCGCGACTCGGGGGGCGACAGCTATTTCGCCGAGCGGCCCCGCGTCCGCTCCGCCCGCAGCGAGCTCCGCTTCCTGTACCGGGGCGAGCTCCTTTCCTTCGTCGTCGATCGCGGGGTCTTTTCGGCGGCCGAGCTCGATCCGGGCACGGCCTTGCTCATCGAGAACCTCCTCGTGGCGCGGCGCGACCGCGTGCTCGACCTCGGATGCGGTTGGGGGGCGGTCGGGGTCGCTGCGGCGAAGTCGGCCCCCGAGGGTCACGTGGTCCTGACGGACGTCAACCGACGGGCGGCCCACCTGGCCCGCGGCAACCTCGAACGCAACCGCATCGGCAATGCGGAGGTGAGGATCGGCCCCGGGTTCCGTCCGGTGGCCGGCGAGACGTTCGGTCTCATCGCGACGAACCCCCCCTTCCGGGCCGGGCGGGAGCACGTGCTCGGGATCCTGACCGAGGCGCCGAGCCACCTCGAGGCCGGAGGGCGGCTCCTCCTCGTCGGCAAGGGGAGCCTCGGGATCCGGTACTATCAGGACTGGCTCGAGGCGCGTTGGCCCGGCCCGGTCGAGGTCGTGGCCCGCGGCTCGGGCTACCGCGTGCTCGAGGCCCGATGTGAGCCGAAGAGCCGCCAGGCGTAGAGCCGGCGGACGTGGCGAACGTAGTTCCCGATCTCGCCCGCGCCCAGCTTGCTGACCCCGGCGATCCGAGGACGGAAGTCGATCGGGACCTCCACGATCGGCCGGGGCCGGCACTTCACGAGGATCTCGAGCCCGATCTTGTAGCCGATCGGAGTGAGCCGCCCCCGGACGAGGATGCCGCGACGGAACGCGAAGAACCCGGACATCGGGTCGTGCACGTGCGCAATCGGCCGGGCGAGCAGGAACGCTCCCGACGAGATGAGACGACGCCCGAAGGACAGGGCCCGGCCACTGCCGCCCGGCACCCGGCGGCTGCCAAGGACGAACTCGGCCCCCCGATCGACCGCCGCCACGAGCTCGGACACGATCTCGGGCGGGTGGCTTCCGTCGGCGTCCATCACGACGATCACCTCCCCCCGGGTCCGGGCGATCCCATCGATCACCGCGGACGCGAGCCCGAGCTTCGCGGGGCGCTCGAGGACGGAGACCGGAACGGCCCCCGAGAGCCCCCGGGCGAAATCCGCGGTCCCGTCGGGCGAGTGGTCGTCCACGATCACCACCTCCGCGTCGAGCGGGGCGAGGACCTTCTCCAACGCCGGATAGAGGACTTCGAGCGACTCCCGTTCGTTGAAGGTCGGGAGGATGACCGAGACTCGCGGAGCGTTGGGCACGCCCTTACTGGGCCGGTCGGGGTTCATCTTACTTGCTCCAACCCCGAGCTCGGGAGCCCGACCCTCCATCGCTCCCCGAAGCGCTTAAAAGGAAGGGGCTTCTCGGCGGCCGCACCCTCGGACAGGGCGGTCCAGCGGGGGTTTCTCGCCCGCGTTGCGCGCCCTCGTCCGTCGGCACCTCCGAAGGGGAGTGAGCGCCGCGCCCAAGGAAACGAAGGACCCGGAGAACCCGCCTGCCGCGCCCGCCGCGGCCGCCGGGCCCGAGCCCGGTGCCGGGGAAGCCCCGAAGAAAGGGAAGGGCGGCAAGGGCAAGGAGTCGAAGGAGGCGAAAGAGCCGAAGGAGGCGAAGGGCAAGGGCAAAGCCGGCCCCGGCGGGAAGGCCCCGAAGTTCGTCTCCGACAACCCGAACTTCCACTACATCGTCCGCATCGCCAACACCGACCTCGATGGGACCCGTCCGACCGCGCTCGCGCTCACCGGCGTGCGCGGCGTCGGTCTTCGGATCGCCGAGGTCACCTGCCGCCTCGGCGGGGTGAACGCGAGCGAGATGATCGGCAACCTCCCCGAGTCCACGATCGAGAGCCTCGAGGGCGCGCTCGCGAGCCTCGCGACGAAGGTGCCGGGCTGGATGGTCAACCACCCCCACGAGCCGGTGCTCGGCGAGTCTCCGCACTACTTCGGGCCGGACCTCGACACTCGGCGCCGCGACGACATCAACGTGATGAAGATGGTCCGCAGCTACCGAGGCGTCCGCCACGAGCGGGGCCAGAAGGTCCGGGGCCAGCGCACCCGGTCCAACGGACGGACCGGCATGGCGGCCGGCGTCCTCAAGAAGACGGCCCGCGAGGCGGCCGCGGCAGCCGCCAAGGAAGAGGGCGCCCCCGCCGCGGCCGCGCCGGCGGCCGCCAAGAAGGAGTAAGCTCGGGATGGGCGATCCGAAGTTCCTCAGGCGCACCTACGACACGCCGAAGCACCCGTGGGAGGCGGGCCGCATGGAGGAGGAGCGCAAGCTGCTCCAGAAGTACGGGCTCAAGAACAAGCGGGAGCTGTGGAAGGCTCAGTCGATTCTCCGCGGGTTCCGCCGGCACGCGCGCCTCCTGCAGGCCAACCTCCGGGTCGGCGAACCGCAGGCCCAGCGGGAGACGACCCAGCTGCTCGGGCGCCTCACGCGGCTCGGGGTGCTCCCCGTGGGGACGCCGACGATCGACGACGTGCTCGCGCTGACGACCGAGGACGTCCTGAAGCGTCGGTTCGAGTGGATCGTCTTTAGCCAGGGGCTCGCGCCGACCGCGTACGGAGCCCGCCAGTGGATTGTGCACGGCCACTTCTCGATCGGGGACCACCGGGTCACCCGGCCCGGCTACCTCGTTCCCTCGGCCGAGGAGCACCAGATCGCCTACACGCCCACGAGCCCGCTCGCGAGCGAGGACCACACGGTCCGCGCCGAGCTGCGCGAGCGGCTCCAGAGCCGGCCGAGCCCTGCGGTCGAGCCCGCGGCCCCGGCCCCGGAAGGAGGCGCATAAACGTCCATGGCGAAGATTGGGATCGCGCACATCTTCGCGAGCTACAACAACATCCACGTCACCGTCACCGACATCACGGGGGCGGAGACCCTCGCGAAGGCGACCGGTGGGATGGTCGTCAAGGCGGCCCGCGACGAGTCGAGCCCGTACGCCGCGATGAAGGCCGCGGACCAGGTGGCCGCGGCGATCAAGGAGAAGGGGTACGACACCCTCCACGTCCGGGTCCGCGCCCCGGGCGGGAACCGCGCCCGCTCCCCGGGGCCGGGCGCCCAGGCCGCGATCCGCGCGCTCGCGCGGGCCGGTGTCAAGATCCAGCGCATCGAGGACGTGACCCCCGTGCCCCACGACGGGACGAAGCCGAAGGGAGGACGCCGGGGTCGGCGCGTCTAGGGCGATGCCGCTCTCCATCCTCGAGTTGAAGCCCCGCGCCACCTCCCTCGAGATCGAAGGGGCGACGGCGAGCCAGGTCAACGCGGTCCGACGCACGCTCCTCGCCGACCTCCCGAAGCTCGCCATCGAGGATGTCGAGTTCCACCTCGGGCCAATCCGCGACGAGGCGACCGGCAAGGACTACGACTCGTCGACGAGCATGTTCGACGAGGCGGTGGCCCTCCGCCTCGGCTTGCTCCCGATCCCCACCGACTTGGGGCAGTTCCGCCGCAAGAGCGAGTGCTCCTGCAACGGGGCGGGGTGCCCGCACTGCCAGGTGATGTACTCGGTGGACCGCAAGGGCCCGTGCACCGTCTACGCGAAGGACGTCGTGCCGCTCGGGGACACCTCGCTCGCCATCCTCGAGCCCGAGATCCCGATCGTGCGGCTCGGGGCGCGCCAGGCGCTCCTGGCCTACGCGACCGCCGTCGTCGGCTCCGCGCGCGAGCACGCGAAGTGGCAGGTCGCGCACGGCATCGGGATGTTTCCGCGGCCGCACGTCCGCATCGCGAGGAAGGAAGGGTGCTCCGACGCGTGCCTGAAGCGCGCCGGCGCTAGCTGCCCCGTGAACATCCTCCCGTTCGAGGGGGGGAAGCTCTCGGTGACCGACGAGACGAAGTGCATCTACTGTGGGGCGTGCGAGAAGGCCTGCGAGCACGGCTCGATCAAGGTCGAGCCCGACCCCGAGGACTTCTTCCTCCGGTTCGAGACCGACGGGTCGCTCACGGCGCGCGAGGCCCTCCGCTATGCGCTCAAGGATCTGAAGCGCCGCTTCGAGGAGCTCCGCGAGTCGATCCAGGCGATCCCCTAGGCGCGCGCGAGCTCGTCCAGTCGTAGCGCAGGATCGCCGCCACGCGACCGAGCGCGAGCAGCTTCTTGCCGGCTTCGCCCTCCTCGCGCACGACGAACAGCTTCGCCTGCTGGGCCCGGGCGCGATCGAGCGCCGGCGCGAGCGCGAGGTCGGTGAGGGCTGATTCGGAGACGAGGAGCGTCTCGACCGCGCCGGCGTCGATCGCTTCGGCGACCTCGGCCGGGCCGATCGCGGCGCGGGTCCCCCCCGCGAGGGAGCGGACCAGCCGCTCCACGACCTCCGCCTCCTCGGCCGCGATGCTGCCGCGAAGCGCCTCGCTCGCCCGGCCGCTCTTCAAGAGCTCGTCGACGCCGACCCGACCGGACTCGGAGGTCGGGTACACCTTGAGCTTCTTCGCGATCGCCGGGTCCGACTCGGAGATCCGGTGGGCGAGCTCCTCCTTGAGGAACCCCGGCCCGGAGAGGACGACCCCGGCCGCGCTCGGAGCCTCCCGCCGCACGAGCGCGAGGATCTCCTCGACGTAGGTCGCCCGGTCCTTCTCCGCCTGGCCCCCCTTGTACTGCTTGCCCGCGAGGGTGCGGCGCAGGTCCGCGATCGGCTCGACCGATCGACCCCGGAGCCGGACGAACGACGAATCTCCCCAGTCCACGGCGCCGACGAGGATCGTCGGATCCCCGCGTCCGGCGAGCCCCTCGTCGAGCAGCGCCCGCTCCCCCGCGGACAGATTCGGCTTGAGGAGGCCGACCTCCTCGCCTTCGGTGAGGTCGAGGGTGTGGTGCCGGCCGAGGTCGAACGGCCCTTCGACGATCGGGCCGGTGATCCGCACGTGCCTCGAGAACTCGTGGAACTCGACCTGCTCGGCCCGGACGACGAGGTAGACGCGCCGTCGGGTCCGTTCCGCTCCCGACACGTCGACGGGCGCCTCGGGGTCGCGGCGCGTCGTCGAGGCGCCGACCGAGTCGCCCACCCGCACGAGGCGGGCGATGCGCCAGAGATCGCTCGGCGTCTCGAGCCGGAGCTTGAGGAGGCCGGTGCTCGCGTCGCGGTGGAGAAGTCGCACGGGGAGCGCTCCGGGAGGCCGGGGACGGTCGCCGGCTACAAGCGGGTTTCGCCCTCGCGCGTCCGGGGGGTCTCGCACCGTCGATAAGTTTATCGAGAAACGCCGGGGTCAGGGGGCCGTCAGGAGGAGGAATCCCCTGAGTCGATATGGGGAGCTCTTCAGGCAACGTTCGTTCTCGGCGCTGCTCACCGCCGGCGCCCTCCAGTTCGCCGCTCCGTCGACGCTGCTGGTCGTCCTCCTCTACTCGGTGACGTTCGCCTACCCGGCGGACGAGCGGACGACCTACGGGGCCCTCGCGCTCGCGTTCCTCGGACTCTCCTCGGCGATCCCGACGTTGGTGACCGCGTTCTTCGCCGGGGCGATCGCCGATCGGCACGACCGCGCGGCCCTGATGCGGGGTGTGAACATCGTCTCGCTGCTCGCGTCGGCGGGGATCGCGGCGGACGTGGCCCTCGCGCCCGCGGGTCGGGTCCCGCTCCCCGGTCCCGCGGGGTTCTACCTGCCGCTCTGGGTGCTCCTCGCCTACCCGGGCTGGGCGGCGGTGACGGTCACGTCGACGCTCTTCCGTCCCGCCTTCAACACGTCGATCCCCCGCGTCGTCCCCTCGAGCGACCTCGCCCGCGCGAACGGCGCGATCTACGCGACCGCGGCGCTCGTCAGCGCCGGGGGCACCCTGGTCGCCGGCGCGCTGCTCACGGTCCTGCCCGTGATCTGGGCCCTGGCGCTCCCGTTCCTCCTGTTCTTCGGGACCCAGGTCGCCCTCACCGCGATCGAGGCGCCGTTCGCGGTCGTCCGGACCTCGCCGCCCCGCTCCGTGTGGACCGAGGCCCGGGAGGGGTACTCCTACCTGTGGAAGCGACGCGAGCTGTTCGAGATTACGCTGAGCGCCCTCGTCGTGAACTTCTTCGCCGCGGTCGCGCTCGTGGAGCTCGCCCTCTACGTCGCGAGCTGGCTCGCCCTCTCGCAGGGGATCTGGTACGGCGCCATGGTGTCCACCGCCACCCTCGGCAGCGCGACCGGCTTCGTGCTCATCGCCCGGTTCCGGTTCGAGCCGCGCGCGGGCCAGGTGATGATCGCGCTCACCGCCGTGATCGGGCTCGCCCTCGTGGCGCTCGCCCTCGTCCGCACGATCTGGCTCGCGCTGCCGGTCGTCTTCGTCTACGGCATGGTCCCCGGCATGATCACGACGGTGTTCCTCTCGACCATCCAGGCGACCGTCCCGGACGCGATGATGGGCCGTGTCTTCGCGGCGGACGAGGTCGGGAGCTACGCTCTGGTCCCTATCGGGCAGTACACGGGCGGGCTCGTGACCGTCCTCATCGGTGTGCAGGGCACGTACCTCGTCGCGGGGGGCGCGATCGTGCTGTTCGGCGTCTGCGCCGCGGCGAGCTTTAGGGCGCTGCGCCACCTCGGCTATCGCTCGCACGCGCACGGGGCCGCTGGTCCCCCGGCCGCCGGCTAACCGCGCCCCGCCTCGACCGGAAGGCGGTCGCGGGAGTACCAGCTCCATTGCGGCCCGATCGAGCGGGCGAAGCCGACCGTCTCGTACGTTCGCACGGCCGGGACATTCCCCTCCGTGACGTTCAGCGCGACCGAGGGCTCGCCCGCGGCCCGAAGCGCTCTCACCGAGTCCGCGACCATCGCGCGGGCGAGGCCGGCTCCCCGTCGGGACGGCTCGACCATCACGTCGACGATCAGCGGTCCGTGCCCGGCGCGGACCACGAGGCAGGCCCCGACCACCGCCGAGTCGGCGGCCGCGGCCACCACCGAAACGGAGGGGAGGAACGGCCCATGCCGGCCTCCGATCACCTCGGCAATGCTCCGCTCGGAGTCCCGGGCCGGGTCCGGATCCGCCAGGAAGAGGTAGCGGTCGAGACCTCCGGCGTACGCCGCCTGGTGCAACCGCGCGAGGCGCTCCCCGTCGTCGTCGCGGGGACGGCGGAGTACGACGCCCGCCGGGAGGGGGAACGCGGGCGGATCTCGGGAGCCCGTGTAGCGCATCTCGGAGCGGCCGTACGACGCGAACCCGAGAGAGCTCATCAGCGCGGCCTCCGACTCTCGAGGGAGGCCGGCGAGCCGCCGGAGCACGAAGGAGACCGGTCCGGCGGCCGCCTCGATCGCGGCGAGAGCGATCCGATACCGTTCGGGGCGCGCCCGACCTGGTTCGAGATAGAGCACGTGCACGAACAGCCCGACCGGAGTCGGGGGCTCCCAGAGCGCGAGGCCGACCGGTTCCTTCCCCTCAAGGAAGAGCCGACCCAGCGAGGCGCCCGAAGCGACGAGCCCGTCGAGCATGGGAAGCCCTTCCTCGGGGGACTCCCCCGGGGTCGCCGTGGCCTGGAGCGCGTCGCGCAGGAGGCGCCGCACGGCCGGCACGTTGTCCGCGAGGGGCGTCGGGTCCAGCACCGATCGCTCCCGACCGGGGGCGCCATAAGACGGCTTCTCCGGTCCCCTCCTCCTGAGTCCTGGGGGCACAGAGCCGGGGTCGAATACGTCGCAATACAGTTCCGTTGACGGGTCCGGGGGGATCTCCGGGCGCTCGAGATCGGCCGCGGCACCGAGCGGACCCCGTCGGGCCGGTCCACTCGCCTCGGGCGCCCTTCCCGAGCTCCGCGAACGGCCATGGAATCGAGACCCGCCCCCTCCCGAGCGACCGGTCGGAAGCGCGAATTCGGGTCTCGGAACCTCCGCCCCTCCGAGCCGACGGACCGGTTTCCGAACTGAGGGATTCATATACCAGCAATCCGATATGTCAATCGTCAGACAAAGAACGGGGTGTTGTCTGACGGACATGGTCGACACGTCGGAGCGGGTGACGGTGCGGATCCCGCAGGACCTGCTCGAGAAGCTGAAGCAGATCCAAAGGGTGCGCGACACCTCCACGATCTCCGACACGATCCGGGAAGGGCTCGAGCAGTACGTCGAGCTCAACCTGCCGCCGCAGAACATTCGCAAGGTCGTGGTCGAGCTCTCGCGCCAGGACAACAGCCGGCTCGAGGAGTTCGTCCGCGAGGGGAACTCGGTCAGCGTCGACGACGCCGTCCGCTCCGCCGTTCGCGAGTACATCCGCAGTCGCCTCGAGCAGCTCGGTCCGTCCTCGCGCGCGCACCGGAGGGAAGGCGAGCCGGTGGCGGCCGAGGGCTCCCCGCCGCCGTAGCCCGGCCGGGGGGTTCGATGGCCGCGCGCCCGCCGCCGATCGAACCGTGGGCCTCGCTGGCCCTCACGCCCACCGTGGCGGTGGTGGGTCTCGGAGGGGCGGGCAGCGAGGCGGTCCAGGACCTGGTGCGACTCGGGGTCCCGGGGGTTCGGGCGATCGCGGTCAACACCGACGCGCTCCACCTGTTCCACATGCAGGTCGAGGAGCGGATCCTGCTCGGGCAGCGGGAGCTCCGGGGGCGCGGGAGCGGAGGGGACCGTGCCGTGGTGCTGCGCGCCGCCGAGGACGCCAAGGACGAGACGCTGCGCCGGTTCGGCCGCTTCGAGATCGTCTTTTTGCTCGCGGGGCTCGGCGGGGGAACGGGCAGCGCGCTTCTGCCGTTCTACGCCCGCGCCCTCCGGCAGACCGAGACCCTCGCGATCCCGGTCGTCTTCCTGCCGTTCCAGGTCGAGCTGGACACGAACCAGAGCCGGCGGGAGAACGTGGAGGCGACCGTCGACGAGCTCGAGGAGATGGGCGGCCTCCTCCTCGCCATCGACAACGAGAAGCTCCGTCGGTTCGAGACCCTGCCGATCCACCGGGTCTTCCAGGTCCGGAACGCCTACCTCCACGCGCTCGTTGCGAGCCTCGTGGACATGGTCGAGAATCCCTCGCAGCTGAACGTCGACCTCGCGAGCCTGAAGAACCACCTCCGAGAAGCCGGGCTCTCCACGCTGATCACGGGGGAGTACCACATCTCCGAGCCCGAACGGCTCGTCCACCAGGCGCTCAGCGACACGCTCCTCGACTTCCGCCTCTCGGACCGGACCTCCGCGCTCGTCCACCTCGACGGGGGCTCGAACCTCACCCTGCGTACCCTCCAGCGGGTCCTCCAGACGATGCGTCAGCGGCTCGGGAACCCCGACCAGCTGGTCTTCGGAACGCGCGTTCGGCCCGAGGCGCGGGAGGTCGTCCGGCTCACCGCGGTGGTGGGGGGCCTTCGGCCCCGTACGGTGCGGGACGCGCTCGGCTCCCGCGGCAGCCCCGTGCCGGCCGGCTAGGCCAGCGAGGGCGGCGAGGGCGTGGACCGGGCGGACCCGGCGTCGTGCTCCCGGCCGTCGAGCACGCGGTGCACCAGATCGATGACCTGGCTCGTGCGGAGGGACCGGGGCCCCACCGAGAGCTTCGGCACACCGCTCGATCGCAACCGGCCCGCTTCGTCCTCGCTCGGGTCGTAGGGGTCGGAGACGACGGCCGCGAGGTCCCCGGAGGGCGATCGCCACCCTTCGATCGGCGCGCCGTCCTCGGAGAGCCAGACCGCGCCCGGGAGGTGGAGGAACCGACCGAGGTCGGCCTCGGGGTCCGCGGGGCCGACCCGTAGGCCGGGCGACGACT
The DNA here is from genome assembly GCA_030038095.1 of Thermoplasmata archaeon. Taxonomy (GTDB): domain Archaea; phylum Thermoplasmatota; class Thermoplasmata; order Lutacidiplasmatales; family UBA184; genus Lutacidiplasma. The sequence continues at coordinate 13,286 of JASHPK010000057.1, forward strand.
CGAAGTCGCGCGGGTGGTCCACGGCCCGGGTGAGGGCGTTCTTCAGCAGCGCCGCGGTGGACCGCTCGTCCGGGTTCAGGAACCGGACCCGGGCCCCACTGATCTCGATCCGGCGCGCCCGCGGCGGGGGCTCGGCGACGAACAGGATCGTCAGTTCCGTGTCGCGGCGCAGATCGTTCGAGAGCGTGAACGCGGTCGAGACCGCCCGGGCGATCTCGTCCATGCGCCCCGCGCCGCCCGCGAGATCGTTGAGCGTGAAGTGGCCGTCCGTCGGCACGCGGTGGGCCAGGAGGAGGAATCGGCGCATCCCGACCGCGAGTCGGGTCGAGCGATTAACGGTTGGCGGCGCGCCACCGCCCGGGAAGGTTCGGTTCGCGGCTACTCGTCGTCGGCGTCGGGGCGGCGTCGTCCGCGGGGCGCGGGCGGCTCCGGAGGGGGGATCGGGTTCTGGCGCCGCTCGAGCCAGATCTCGTCCCCGAGCTCATGATATACGGCGTGGGCGGGGAGGCCCGTCCCGGTCTCCCCGTGGGGCAGGCGGAACGCGCCCGAGCGATTCGAGTTCGACGAATATACGACATCCTGCTCGCCAGCCGCCGCCATCGCCGCGCTCTCCTCGCGGGCCAGGTCAAAGATGCGGTCCTTGCGGAACATCCAGTAATGGATGCGCCACTCCCGACCGTCGTAGAGGGTCGTCTCGTCCCGCTCGGTCTCGAGGATCCCCGTGTCCTCGAGCATGTAGAACGTGTCGCGGTCGTCCGGCTCGAGGACGTTGTCGATGATCCGCTCGTTGAACCCGAAGAAGTTGAGGACGTGGGCGGCGATCGCGCGCGCGTCCTCCGGACGCATCCCCTCGTGCCCGACGGAGCGTCGGATCGCCTTCGCGAGGGAGTCGAAATCGACCGGCCCCGAGAAGTCGGTGAGGGTCGCGTCCGACGGGATCCCCGCCCGCGTGGTGCTTACGTCCTCCGCCGTCCGCAGCGGGACGGGATTCCGGAGCACGTACGCCTTCGGCCCGCCAGACTTCGGGCGGGTACGCTCGGGGTTCCGCACGCCGAAAACTATCCCCGGCCGCGCTATAAATAAGTTCGTAAATTCGCTACCGGAACGCGGTATATCCACACCGGTCCCGGCCGTTCCCGGACGGCGATTCCCCGAAGATTTCACACCGGTGGCCCATGCCTTAGCCCCCCCGGGAGGCGCCCGCCGCGACCGGGCCCGGCGCGCGGGGCCCGGCGCCCCGTTCGAACGCGACGAACTCGTTGCCGTCCGGGTCGGTGAACCGCAAGGTCCGCCCGCCCCAGGGCTGGTCCTCGACCGGCTGGGTGATCCGGGCCCCCGCGTGGCGGAGCCGCAGCTCGAACGCCTCGACGCTGTCCGTTTGGAAGATGATCCCGGTCGGTGCCCCCATGCGCGCCCGCGCCTCGGAGTAGTACGGCTCCCCCCAGTCCGGGCGGGGGGCGACGAGGGAGACCGCCGCCGCGCCCTTCCCGAGCGCGAGCTCCACGTACTCGGTCTCGGGGTCCTCCTCGAGGACCGTGAGCCCCAGCACGTCCCGGTACCACGCGATCGCCCGCCGCTGGTCGCTCACGACCACCGCCACCCGCTGCAGCAGGGTGAGGCGGCCGGAGCCGCGCGCCGGCGGGGGCTCCAGGTTCACCCCCGTCCCGGTGTCCTCGAGCTTCCATTCGAGGACCTCGTGGGTCGACCGGGGGAGCGCCCGCATCGGGTCGGTCCGCAGCAGGCGCTCCGCCTGTTCGCGGTCCTCGGCGCGGAAGACCAGGAGGTCCCCGCGGGGATGGGTGAGCTCCCCATGCGCGACCAAGCGGCCCACCCGGTCGAAACCGGCGATGAACGCGTGCATCGCGGCGCGACCGGGGAGGTAGTCGAGGTCCTCGTCGAGGATGCGGATCAGTCGGGCGTAGAGCCGCTTCGGCTTGCGACCGGCCCGATGCCCGACCATCGACTCGAAACCCCTCGCGAGCACTAATGGACCCGGCCCTTAGAGGCCTTCGGAAGGCCACCGCCCATCCCATCCTCCCCAGGTAGGGGGGCTCTTCGACGGCACGGCCTACAGGACGACCCGGCGAGCCCGGCCCACGCGCTGAAGCGCCTCGATCCCGGGCCTCCACTCCTCTTCCTCGATCCGGTACTCGAACTCGGCCAGCTGGGTGAGCTCCCGCGGGAACGGGACGAGCGACTTCGTGAGGTAGACGTGCGCGAACGGTCCGCTCGACGGCGCGGTCCAGGTTCGCCCGGATTCCACCACGGATCGGTACTCGTAGTACTCGGGAGCCGGCACCAGCCACACGACGGCATCGTCGGTCCCCCGTCCCGCCCGGGGGCCCCGCGAGTAGACCTGGAGCCCGAGGTGCTGCACGACCCCGGTCGGGAGGCTGAACAGGTGCCGTTCGCCCGGCCGGGCCGAGGCGAGGAGCCGGCCCCGCACCGTCTCGACCGCGAGCGCCTCCCGGGCCGGGTACGTCGCGATCACCCGCGCGACGCCCGGCCCTCGTCCGAGGAAGGAGATCGAGCGGCTCGCCTCCCGCTGGGAGCCCTCCTCGGGGTGGAACCGCAGGAGGTCGGCGACCTCGCTCGGCAGTTGCATCGTCAGCCAGGTCGGGTGCCCCGCGCGGAGGATGACGTACTCCATCCGGAACCGGTCCCGCCGTTCGACGGTATCGACGCTATAAGAATCCTGTCGAGACCGACCCCATCGTTCACGCCCGCGGCCGGAGCGATCGGATCGCCCGCGCGACCTCCCGGAAGTCGGCGGTGTGGAGCACGAGGTCCGCCGCCCGCTCGACCTCGGGCAGCTTCGAGTTCAGGGCGATCCCCCCGCCGACGCGAGGGAAGACGAGCGCGTCGGACCATCCGTCGCCGACGTGGACGGTCGACCGCGCCGAGCGGCCCGGCCGGCCCAGGAGCCGCTCGAGCCCGAGGAGCTTGTCGGCGTGCACGGCCTCGGGGTGGCCGAGGCGTCCGGCCACCTCGCGCTGCCCGAACGTGCTGTCGAACTCGTCGAATCCGAACGTGTCCCGGTACCAGGCCGCCACGTAGTCCGGGTTGTGCGTGAGGAGCGCGACCGAAGCGCCGGTGCTCCGCAGATCCCGGACCCCCTCCCGGATGCCGTCGATCTTGGGGGTGGCAGCGACGATCGCGAGAACCTCGGAGATCGAGTGGCCGCAGGCGAGATCGAGGAGGTTGGCGATGTGTTCGTCCTCCCCGATCTCGTGCGCGAAGAAGCGCCGGTTGGTCTGCTCGAACTCGGGCAACCGACCGAACCCCTCGGCGATCGGCCGCCAGCCGTGTCCGCGAGTGAGGGTGCCGTCGATGTCGACCGTCACGAGACGCCAGGGCGAGGGCTCCATCCTGCGTCGCTCCCTACGAGCGGCTCCCGTTGCCCATCAGGATCCCGCCGATCCACAGGACGAGGATCCCGGCCGCGGCGACCGGGAGGTCGGTGGCGAACCGCCCCGGGGCGGTGGGGAGAAGGATGGAGATGAGGAAGAGTCCGATAAAGGACAGGAGGAGGCCGAGACCGATCTTCTGGTTGCGGGAGAGCGACCGACGCGGGCGGACCGGGGTCCCCGGGGAGGCGTCCATCGGCGGTGGAGGCGGGGCCGGGAAGATAACCGTGCCGTGGGGTCGCCCTCAGCGCGGACCGTCGGAGGGGAACGTGTCGAG
>JASHPK010000058.1 GCA_030038095.1 Thermoplasmata archaeon
TTCCGGGCCGCGGCCGACGAGGCGAACCGGACGCGGTTCGCCGCCGCCCCGATCGACTGGGAGCTGCTGGTCGTCGACGGCGCCTCGACCGACGGGACCGGATCGATCGCGGCGGCGGAAGGGGCCCGGGTGATCGTCGAGCGCCGGCGGGGGTACGGCCGCGCCTACCGGACCGGCTTCGCCGAGGCGTCCGGGGAGGTGATCGCCACCGCGGACGGCGACGGGACGTACCCGGTCGAGACGATCCCGGCGCTGGTCGGCCGGCTGCTGGAGGAGCGGATCGACTTTCTCTCCGGCGACCGCCTCGCCTACCTCGACCCGCGGTCGATGACGCTGCGGCACCGGTTCGGGAACTGGCTGTTGAACCGGTCCGCCGGCCTCCTCTTCTGGCGGGAGTTCCGCCGCCTCCCCGGTCGGCGGCTCGCCGACACCCAGAGCGGCTTCTGGGTGTTCCGCCGCTCGGTGCTCGCGGCGGTGCGCCTGACCCAGGACGGGATGGCGCTCAGCGAGGAGCTGAAGGTCGAGGCGATCCGGCGGGGGTTCGCGTTCGTGGAGGTCCCGATCCATTACGGCGAGCGGACCGGGGCGCCGAAGCTCGAGAGCTGGAAGGACGGTTACGGGAATCTGCGGTTCCTCGTCCGGATGCGGTTCGCCCGCGACCGGAGCTCCCCGGCGGCGGCCCGCTGATCGGGCCCGGCCGGCTCACTGGGTCTTGCCGGACCGTTCGCGGGACTTCACCCGCAGGCCGTGGTAGCCACACCGGCGGCACTGGACCGCCTTCGGCGGGTTGCGCGCGGAGCAGTTCATGCAGATCCGCTTGTTGAGCAGACGCTCGACCGCTTCGGGGAACGGCATAGGGAACGGCGGGCACGCTGCCCCGGCTATAAAAGATGGGGGGCGCCCTCGAGCCACGGCTTATCCCCGAGCGAGTCCTCGCGCGCGTCGTGCTCGCGGACGAGGACGGGGCGCTCGCGGTGGGCCTCGCGCGGCGCGCCCTCGGGGACGCGCTCGCCGGGGGGACCCGGATGGCGTGGGGGGCACGCGCCGGCGCGGTCAACCTGCCCGCCGTGTTCCGGGAGCCCCGCGGCGTCTTCGTGACGCTGAAGCGGTACCCCTCGGGCAGTCTGCGGGGATGCATCGGGTTCCCGCTCCCGGTGTTCCCTCTCGGCGAGGCGATCCCGCGCGCGGCGGTCGCCGCCGCGGTGGACGACCCCCGGTTCCCGCCGGTCGTCGCCGAGGAGCTCGAGCGAATCACGATCGAGGTCTCGGTGCTCACCGTACCGGAGCGGATCCGGGCCGGCCGCCCGGACGATCTCCCCCGATCGATCGAGGTCGGTCGCGACGGCCTCATCGTCGACGGGCTGGGCTCGAGCGGCCTGCTCCTCCCTCAGGTCGCCCCCGAACAGGGCTGGACGAGCGAGGAGTTCCTCGACGGCGCCTGCGAGAAGGCGGGCCTGCCGCCCCGCGCCTGGCGGGACCTCCGGGTCACGGTGAAGCGGTTCCGCGCGGAGATCTTCGCGGAGCGGGGCCCGGGCGGCCCGGTCGCTCGCGAGGTCCCGGAGCTCACGCCGGACGGCGGACGACCCGCGCCGTGACCACGAGCCCGTCGAGGTCCCAGCGGCGCACGTCGGGGGCCGGCGGGAGCATCCCGTCCACGAGCTCGAACGGCTCGGCGAGGAGGTCCCGGGCGAGCGCCGTCTGCCGGGCCGCGAGCGCCCGGTGGACCGGGCCGGTCGCGCCGACGGTCACCGAGATCCCCTCGGTGTAGCGGAGCCCGAGCTCCTTGCGGCTCTGCTGGAGCCGCCGGCCGACCTCGCGGGCGAGACCCTCCTCGAGCAACGCCTCGGTCGGACGCACCGGGAGCGCGGCGACCGCGCGTCCGTCCTCCTCCCGCACGGCCCAGTCCGGGCCGGCGAACCGGCCCCGCTCGCCCTCGGGCACGCGGACGACCCGCTTGACGTTGAGCTCGTCCGCGAGCAACGCGGTCCCCTCCGCGCCGAGGGCGGCGAGGGCGGGAGGCGCCTCCCCGAAGACGATGAGCTCGGCGAGCGGGATCCGCGCCTTCACTTCCGCGCGATGGCGGAGCTCGCGGCCGACCTCGACCAGCCCGCGCAGCTCGCGCATGCCCTCCTCGAGGGCGAGGTCGCGGGGAGCGGCGGACCCGGGCCAGGGAAGGAGGTGGACCGAGCGCTCCGCGTCCCGGAACCCGGTCCCCCCGACCTCGGCGTGGATCCACTCCGCGGTGAACGGAAGCAGGGGGGCGATCGTCCGCGCCAGCGACGCGAGCCCGTAGGAGAGCGTCGCGTGGGCCGCCTGCCGCTCCGCGCTCGAGGCCTCGCCCCAGAAGCGCGGACGCGAACGGCGCAGGTACCACGTGGAGAGGTCGTCGACGAACGCGCGGACCGCGGAAGCCCCGGCCCGGGGGTCGAACGACTCGAGGGACCGCTCGACCTCCTCGCGGGTCCCTTCCAGGCGGGAGAGGAGCCATCGGTCGAGCACCCCCGTCGGCATCGGGCACGCGTCGACTGGGCCGAGGCCGTCGGCGCGGGCGTTCTCGAGGTAGAACGCGACCACGTTGCGCAACGTCCCGAGCGTCCGGGCGGCCGTCTTCACGACGATCGACTCGCTGACCAGCATCGCGTCGGTGAAGTCGAGCGAGAGGAACGTCCATCGTGCGGCGTCCCCCCCCACGCGCTCGAGGAGGGTGAGCGGCTCGAGCGCGTTCCCCTTCGATTTCGACATCTTGCGGCCCGCGTCATCGAGGACGAGGCCCGTCGTGAGGCAGGCGCGATACGCCGGGCGGTCGAACAGGGTCGTGGCGATCACGAGGAGCGCGTAGAACCACCCCCGCGTCTGGTCGAGCCCCTCCGCCACGTAGTCGAGCGGCGCCGCGGGATCGAACGGGCCGGGCTCGAACGGGTAATGGTACTGCGCGAACGGCGCGGAGCCGCTGTCGTACCAGCCGTCGATCGTGTACGGCTCCCGACGGGAGGGAGCCCCGCATTGCGCACACGGGAGCGAGATCGCGTCGACGGTGACCCGGTGCGGGTCGAACGGTTCCGGGAGCCCGCCGGCGAGGCGGCCGAGCTCCTCGAAGCTGCCCACGCAGGTCGCGTGGCCCGCCGGGCAGAGCCAGATCGGCAGCGGCGTTCCCCAGTACCGGTTCCGGGACAGGGCCCAATCCTTCGCCTCCGTGAGGAAGTTGCCGAAGCGGCCCTCGCGCAGGTGGGCCGGGATCCAGGTCACGCTCGCGTTGTACCGCACGAGCGCGTCGGTGACCCGCGAGGTGCGGACGAACCAGGAGTCGAGCGCCCGGTAGAGGAGCGCGGAGTCGCACCTCCAGCAGAAGGGGTAGGTGTGGCGGATCGTCTCCGAGCGGTAGAGGAGGCCGCGCGCCTCGAGGTCCTTCGAGAGGATCGGGTCGGCGGCCTTGAACGACCGGCCGCGGACGAGCGGGAGCGCCTCGCCGAAGACCCCCCGCGAGTCGAGCGGGTCGTAGACCCCGACCCCCTCGCGGGCGCCGATCCGCTGGTCCTCGGGGCCGAAGCTCGGGGCGACATGCACGAGGCCCGAGCCGTCGGTGGCGCTCACGAAGTCGTCGAGGACGACGCGATGGCGCCCGGGCCCCGGCCCCGGCGTCGCGAACGGCGGCTCGTACGTCACGCCCTCGAGGGCCTTCCCCGGCAACCGTTCCAGGACTTCCGCACCGGCCGGGAAGTATCGGGGAAGCGCCGCGGAGGCGAGGACGAGCTCGCGCCCGTCGTCCGCCCGCACGATGGAGTACTCGAGGTCGGCCCGGGCGGCCACGAGCAGGTTCGCCGGAAGGGTCCAGGGGGTCGTCGTCCAGACGAGCAGCTCCCGGCGCGGACCGTGACCGCCGACGATCGGGAAGCGGACCGTGACGGACGGGTCCGTCACGTCCCGGTACCCTTGGGCGACCTCGTGCGAGGAGAGCGGGGTCTCGCAGCGGGGGCAGTAGGGCAGCACGTAGTGGCCCTTCTCGAGGAGCCCCCGATCGAAGAGCGTCTTCAGCGACCACCAGACGCTCTCGATGTAGGCGGGGTCCATCGTCTTGTACGGGCGGTCGTAGTCGAGCCAGTAGCCGAGGCGCCGGCTCATCTCCTGCCAGACCGAAGCGACCTCGAGGGTGCTCGAGCGGCACGCCTCGCAGAACTTGGCGACGCCGTACGCCTCGATCTCCCGCTTCGACTTCAGCCCGAGCCGCTTCTCCATCTCGAGCTCGACCGGAAGGCCGTGGCAGTCCCAGCCGGCCATCGGGCTCACGATCCGGTACCCACGGGCCCGCCGGTAGCGGAGCTGGACGTCCTTGAGGACGCGCGCGACGAGATGGCCCATGTGCGGGGCGCCGTTCGCGGTCGGGGG
>JASHPK010000059.1 GCA_030038095.1 Thermoplasmata archaeon
AGCGCGAGGGTGAACGCGCCGAGCGCCGCGAGGATCCCCGAGAGCGCGAGGAACCATGGGAACGCCGTTCCGAGCGCGAGAAGGTAGAGGGCGACCGGCGCGAGGAGGCCGGCCCCGCCCCCGACGACGCCGATCGCCGGTCGGTCGGACCGGAAGGTGACCGCGGCGGCGCCGCCGGCCACGCCGGCCGCGAGGAACAGCATCACGACCCCCGAGTCGATCGAGGCGACCAGGCTCTCGAGGTCGGAGAACGCCGTGAGGCTGACCACCGTCCCGTTGCCGAGGCCCCCCGGCGTGAGATCGATCGTGAGGCCGGTCGAACCCGCGGAGTAGATGGTCGAGACGAACGACTGGACCTCGACCGGGGCGTACCCGGCGAGGCTCACGTTGAGCGAGAAGCCGCCGGTCGGGACCCCCGCGAACGCGAACTCCCCGCTCGGTCCGACGAACTCCGAGGAGCTGCGGTTCTGCTCGGTCGTGAGGATCACGTGCGCGCCCGAGGCCGGGGTCGTCGAGCCGCTCGCGGGGGTCTCGAGGACGGTCCCCGAGACGGTGAAGGAGCCCGAAGCCTGCGCCTCGACGCCGTAGACGGCGAGGGCGCCGCCGAGCAGGGCGGCGACGAAGGCGGTGAGCAGGAGGGCCCAGGCGGCCGCGCGGCGCGGCCGGATCCTGGGGATTCTCGGCGCCGGGAGTTGGGGATAAAGGTTCGGAAGGACCTCCCAGCTGTAGAGGGGGGGAGGGTCGCGAGGGACGACGACGGGCACGGGCGTCCGGCAGCGCGGGCACGGGAACCACTGCGTCGGGGGCGCCGGCGCGAGCAGGACCCGGAGGTCCTCGCCGCACGCGGGGCAGCGAACGGTGACGAGCGGAGCGGCCATCCGATCCGACCGACCGTCCGCGGGGTCTTATCCTTGAGGCGCGCGCTCGCGAAGGCCCACCCCCGGGTGGTCGGGGTCGACGACGGGGCGTTCGCGCGGACCGATCGCACGGCGCCCATCGCCGCGGTCGTTCTTTCCGCCCCCCAGTACGTGGAGGCGATCGGGACGAGTTCCGTGCGCGTCGACGGGCGCGACGGGACGCGGGCCGTGATCTCGCTCGTCCGCGCGACCGGCGCCCTCGAGGGCCTGCGCGCGGTGCTCCTCGACGGCGTGGTCGTGGGCGGGTTCAACGTCCTCGACCTCGACGAACTCCACCGCGCGCTCGGCCTCCCGGTGGTCGCCGTCACCCGGCGTCCGCCCGATTTCCCGAGGATCCGCGCGGCTCTCGACGCCTGGTTCCCCCGCGACGCGTCGGAGCGGTGGCGGCGGTTGAAGGCCCACCGGCTCTTCCGGGTGCCCACGGCCGGCGCCCCGATCCTCGCCGCCGCGGTGGGGTGTCCGGCCCGGGACGCGATCGTGCTCGTGCACCACACGACCGTCCGCGGCTTCTGGCCGGAACCGCTGCGGCTCGCGCACCTCGTCGCGTCGGCCGGGCGGCGAGGCGCCGCCCGGGTGCGACCGAAGGATTAAGGGCCGCGAGCCCCGTCGGGACCGACGGGCCTGTAGCTTAGCTTGGATAAAGTACTGGCCTTCTAAGCCAGCAATCTCGGGTTCAAAGGTCCCGGGCGCCGCGCGCCCAGGGCGGAGACTCCCGACAGGCCCGCTCCCGATCGCTACGCGGCGCCGACCTGCGCGGCGCAGTTGTCGCACAGGATCGCCTTCGGACCGGAGCCGAGCGGCGCGCCGCACAGGGGGCAGACGGCCCGCGCATCCGCGGCGGCGATCAGCTCCTGGACGCTGGTGCGCAGCGCCGGATCGGAGACCCGTCCGAGCGGCTCCACCGCGACCGGAGGGAGCGCCCCCTCGGGGGGCAGGAACACCTCGAGACGCGGGCGGTAGACGCCCGTGCGCCGATCGAGCGTGACGAGGTCGCGGGCGACGAGACCCTGAAGGGCCGACTCGACGAGTTCGCGCACCCCTCCGAAGATGTAGGCGAGCTCGACGGAGGTGAGGCCCGAAGTCTCCACCAGGATCTCGAGGCACCGGCTCGCGAGCAGCGGCAGGTCCCCTCGGGCGACGACGCGGTCGACCCCCCAGCTCAAGCGCGCGGTGCGCCGCACGCGCCGCAGGACCGGGAACCGCCCGGCCCGGGGATCGGTGAGGACCGTCGTGCGGAGCAGGTCGAGCTCGTAGCGCAGCCGCTCCTCGGGCAGATAGAGCAGGATCGCGACGGAGAACGGGAGGAGCGACTGCTGTCGGCACGCGGCGATGCCGGCGGAGATCGTGCCCACGAACCCCCCGAGCTGGACGCGGGTGCCCCCCGACGCGCCCCGGTCCTCTTCGATCCGCGAGCGGGGCAGGTAGTGCTCGCGGAGGAGGATCCTCGCGATCGCGCGGGTCGGAGGGCCGAGCGCGATCGGGTGGAGGTCCGCCGAGCCGTCCTCGTGGAACTCGATCCGCTCGAACGGGAGCAGGAACTCCCAGCCCGCGCCGGGAGGCGGGGCCGGGTCGAGCCGGAGCTCCCCCGTCAGGAACTTCGCGTTCGCGTCGGCGAGAAGCGCGTACAGGTTCGAGTACTCCTGGCCGTCGACGATCAGCACGAAGGGAGCGAGGGCGGTCCGGCGTCGGGCGAGGAACTCGTCGTACGCGCGCGCGAGGGCGCGCCCCGAATAGGCGTCGTGCCGATCCCCGACGAACCGGCGGGCGAGCTGGTCAAGATCCGACAGTGGAACGACGGCCACAGGTGCCTCGCTGATCGAGTACCAGCTCGTAGAGGGAGATAAACCGGCGGGCCATCGTCTCGAGCGAGGCGTGGCAGCGGACGTGCTCGGCGGCCTGCCGGCCGAGCCGGTGGCACTCCTCAGGCCGAGCGAGGAGCTCCTCGAGCGCTCCCTCGAGGGCGCCGGGGGTAAGGACCGGGACGCGGCGGCCGGTCACGCCGTCCTCCACGACCTCCGCGGCGCCGCCCGAGGCCGGCGCGACGACCATCGTTCCGCAGGCCATCGCCTCGAGGAGGGCCACGCTCGAGGTGTCGCTCGTCGACGGAAGGACGAACAGGTCGGACTGGCCGAGGAGCGCGGGCTTCTCTTCCTCGGCCACGGGACCCACGTACCGAACCCGGGGGGCGAGCGCGGGGTCCCGCGCGATCCGTTCGCGGACCGCCGTCTCCTCCGGGCCCGTCCCGCCCACGATCGCGACCAGATCCGCGCGCGCGGAGGCGGCCGCGACCGCGTCGAGGAATCGGTGAACGCCCTTGTCGTGCGTCAGTCGTCCGAGATAGCTCACGAGCGGAGACGATGTGGGGAGGCCACAGCGGGCGCGCCAGTCGGGCACGCACATCCCGGGCCGGAACCGCTCCACGTCGATCCCGTTCGGGACGACGTAGGTCGGATGCCGGAACGGCTTGCGGGACGATCCGACCAGGGCGTCGCGGGCCGCGGCCGAAGGCGCGGTCGTCACGTCGCACCGGAGGTACGTACCGAGGTTGTACCACCACGCGACCCGGAAGAAGAACGGAACGAGGAGCTTCTGCGGCACGCTGTCGCGCATGTCCCGGACGTTGGTGTGGAAGGTGCCGACGAGCGGCCGGCCGTAGCGGCGGGCGGCGAGGAAGCCCGCGCTGCCGATCGGCCCCGGAGAGTGGAGGTGGAGCACGTCCGCGTCGCGTCCTCCGCGAAGCTCCCGCAGGAGGCCCACGGGCAGCACGGGGAAGCGGTACTGCCCGTAGAGCGGGATGGGCACGGATCGGATCCGCGTGGTGGGGATCCCGTCGACGACCGTCTCCTCGGTGGGCGCCCCGCGGACCGGGTTCGGGGCGAACACCCGGACCCGATGGCCGAGGCGGTTCAGCTCGCGAGCGAGACCGTGGGTGACGGAGGAGACCCCGTCGCGCATCGGCACGAACGAGTCCGTGTAGAAGACGACGTCCATCCGAGATCGTCCCCGACGACCGGGTGACCCCCCGGGGTTCCTATGCTTATGGGTCGAGGGGCCGTACCCCGGCCATGACCTCCGGGCGGCGCGCCCTGCTTCGTTCGATCGACGTCTGGGCCCGACGTGTGCGGCGCCGTGGGAGGATCCCGGGGATGTCCCTCGGGATCCTGGACCACGGGCGCCGGGTCCTGGCGAAGGGGTACGGCCATCGCGACCGGGAGCTCCGGCTCCCGGCGACCCCGGCCACGACCTACGGCGTCGCGTCCGTCACGAAGTCGTTCACGGCGCTCGCGATCCTGCGCCTCGAGGAGGAAGGGCGCCTCAAGGTCTCGGACCCTGTCGTCCGGCATCTTCCGGAGTTCGGGACGCCGGACCCGCGGTGGACCCGCAAGATCACGCTCCATCACTTCCTCACCCACTCCTCCGGGCTGCCGCCATTGCCCTCGATCTACTACGCCTCGGCCCGCAGCCTCGCCCTGGAGCCCCCGTACGATCGGCGCGTCGCGAAGCGGGTCGGGGTCGACCCGGACCATGCGCCGATCGACACGTACGAGGGGATGCTTGAGTTCCTCCGGACCGAACCGTACCGGCTCCTCGGACCGCCGGGGGCCCAGTTCAGCTATTCGAACGAGGCGTTCGGGCTGCTCGGCGCCGTCATCGAGCGGGTCACCGGCCGAACGTACGAGAGCTACCTCGAGGAGGCGGTTCTCCGCCCGGCCGGGATGCGGCGGACCACCTTCGACACCGGGATCATGTACCGCTTCCCGGAGGTCACCGCGCTCTACTCCCCCCGGTGGGACGACCCGAAGCACCGGCTCATCCGGCAAGACCAGTGGTGGGAGGACACGTGCCTGCGCGCCTGCGGCGCGCTCCGCACGAGCGTCGATGATATGCTCGCCTACCTCGAGCTGTACCTGTCGGGCGGCCGCGTGGGGCGCGAACGCATCGTCTCCCGGCGCTCGATCGAACGGATGCTGACCCCGCACGTCGCGATCCAGCCGGGCCAGTTCTACGGATACGGGATCTGCATCCGTCCGGACCACCATGGCGTCCTCGTCGCCTCTCACGATGGGGGGCTGAAGGGGGTCTCGGCCAAGTTCCTCGTCGTCCCCGCGAAGCAGCTCGGGGGCGTGGTGCTGTCGAACGCGGAGCAGGTGCCGGCCCCGGACGTGCTCGACGGAGCCATCAACCTCGCGCTCGGGCTCCCGGCCCCGACGCCGTTCTTCGACCCGCCGGTCCGGGGCCCGTTGCCTCGTTCGACCGCCGAGTACGCGGGGTGGTACTGCTCCGGAGAAGGGATCTGGGCCCGCGTGACCGGTCGGCGGGATGGGCTCCGCCTCGACTTCCGCGGGATCGAGGAGGTGCGGCAGGGCGTCCTCGTGCGCTCCTACGGTCCGGATCTGTTCGTGCTCCGGCGCGACGGGCGCCTCTTCCCCCTGCGGTTCCAGCGGGACCGGCGGGGCCGCATCGTCAGCGTGTTCCTCGGCTGGCGCGTCGTCCGGCGGCGTCGGCCGAGCGAACTCGGGCTCGCCCGGGTCCACCGCATGGTCTGGTGACCTCCCGTCGGGAATCGGGGGCCGCTCGCCTCAGAGCACCGTGTCGAACGCGTGCTCGAGCCGGCTCATTTCCTTCAGGTCGATCGAACGACGGTCGAACGAGACGACCACCGCCGAGCCGGTCTCCTTCGCCTGGGTGACGAGCCAGTGGACGAACCGCAGGGTCTGCTCGAAGGAGTTCTCGGTGGTGAGGTACTCGACCGCGTCGACGTAGACGAGGGCGCCCCCGGGGGCCTCGGTGGGGCCCCGCACGCGTCCTCCGATCTCGCCCGGCGTCAAGTGTTCGGCGCTGCCCGGCTCGCCCGTTCCGGCTCCGCCGAGGAGGATGTCGGTGCGCCCGGGGCTCGAAGCGGGGGGGAGCTCGGGGGGGCGGGTCGAGATGACGACGAGCCGCGGGAAGGCGCCGGCGCTCGCCCGGACGAAGTCGAGGGCCCGCGCGGGGCGCTCCTCGCGGACGAGGACGCTCGCGCCCGGGCGGAGCCGGAGGGTCGGGGCGGCCCCGGGGACCGGCGCGACCCACGGCCGGGCCCCCGAGGGAGCCCTCAGGAGCGAGTTCCAGGCGGGCCGGCGCGGCGGAGCGAGCAGGCTCTTGCGCTTCAGCTCGACCTCCTCGGCGAGCCGGGCGAGACGGCTCTCGGCGAGGATCCGGAGCTCCTGCGCGGTGTGGCCGCGCGACGTGTGCTGGACGATCTCGCGGAGGGCGCTGCGGATCCCCTCGCCGAACCCTTCCGCGTACGCCCGCGCGTACTCCTCGTCCGCGGGCGCCTCCCCGCCGGCGTCCGACAGGAGCTCCGGTTCCGGCTCGGGATCGCTCAAGCCGCCGCCCGGTCCTGCGCCCGCGCTTCGGAGGCCGGGACCGGGTCGGGGGGACCCTGCGGCGCGGGCGCGACGCCGGACTCCTCCCGGGGCGCGAACTTGTAGCCGTAGTGGATGACCCCGGCCTTCCCCTCCTCCCGGAGCTTGCGGAAGGTCGCGCGCACCTTGAGTCCGATGGCGACGTCCTTCGGTTCGACGTCGACGACCTGGCCGGTCAGCACCGGCCCCTCGGGCGTCTGCACGAGGGCGAGGACGTAGGGCACCTGCATCTCGAACCCCTCCGCGGGATCGTGGACCACGGTGAACGAGATCACCTCGCCGTCGCCCGAGAGCTGGAACGGGACCATCTTCTCGATCGACTGCCGGTGGCTCGCGCACTTCGGACAGACGAGCCGCGGTGGGAAGTAGACCGTCCCGCACCCGGTGCACTTCGAGCCCCCGAGGTTGTAGCGTCGCGGGGTTTCGCGCCAGAATCGTGCGATCGACATCGTTGCGAACCTCCCCCTAGTTGACCCTCTCGAGCAAGGTGACAACGCTCGTCGCGCCCGTGCCGCCGACGTCGTGGGCGAGGCCCACCATCGCCTCCGGCACCTGCCGCTCCTTCGCCTCGCCCCGGAGCTGGCGGACGATCTCGACCACCTGGGCGACCCCGACCGCGCCGAACGGCCGTCCCTGGGCCTTCAAGCCCCCCGACGGGTTGACGGTCACCGCGCCTCCGGGGGCGAAGCGGCCGCTCGCGAACTCGCGTCCGGCGTGGCCCTTCTTCACGAACCCGAGGTCCTCGAGGGCGACGAGCGCGCTGATCGTGTACGCATCGTGGATCTCGGCGACCTGCACGTCGCGCGGGTCGCGGTGGGCCTGCGCGAAGGCCCGGCGCGCGGCGGAGACGGTCGAGTCCAGCGTGGTGAGGTCCTCGCGGTGCTGGAGGGCCATCGTGTCGCACGCGACCTGGCTCGCGGTGATCTGGATCGGCGTGTCGGTGTGCTGCCGAGCGAGGTCCATCGGCCCGAGGACCACGGCCGCCGCCCCGTCCGAGAGCGGCGCGCAGTCGAAGACCCCGAGCGGTTCGGCGACCGGGCCCGCGTTCAGCACCTGCTCGAGCGACAGCTTGTTCCGGAAGTGGGCGTTCGGGTTCTTCGATCCCATCTCGTGGGCGTGGACCGCGACGCGGGCGAGCTCCTCGCGGGTCGTCCCGTACTGGTGCATGTGGCGGCGGGCGATGAGCGCCCAGAGCGCGGGCAAGGTCGCCCCGAAGACGACCTCCCACTCGTGGTCCGCGGCGGAGCTCGTGATCTGCGCCGCCGTGGCGTCGGGCACGTCCGTGAGCTTTTCGGCGCCGCCGACCACGACGAAGTCGTAGTAGCCGCTCGCGACGGCGAGCCACGCCTGGTGGAGCGCGAGGGAGCCCGAGGCGCCCCCGCCCTCGACCCGGACGGCGGGCAGGCGCCGGCCGGCGAGGCCGGCGTAGTCCAGGATCAGGGGGGCGATGTGCTCCTGGTCGAGGAGGGTGCCGCTCGCCATGTTCCCGAGGAAGAGGCCGCCCAAGTCCCCGCTCGACAGCTTCGCGTCGACGAGCGCCTGCAGGCCCGCCTCGATGCCGATCTCGCGGAACGAGCGGTCCCACAGCTCGCCGAACTTCGTCTGACCCACCCCGATGACCGCGACGTCGCGCACGGTCAGCTCCCCCCCATGTGGATCTTGCCGCGGAACTTCGCGTAGACCGCGTAGGAGAGCTCGGTGCCCCGGTCGAGGAACTCCTGGACCGGTCGGCCGAACGAACGGTCGTAGTGGCTGACCTCCTCCGTCGTCTCGAGGTCGAACGCATCCGAGCCGGCCCCGGAGCCGTAGCCGACGACGAGGATCCGCTCGCCCGGACCGGCGTGGTCGAGGACGTTCGCGAGGCCGATGAGGGCGGCTCCGGAGTAGGTGTTCCCGATGTACGGCGTGACGAGGCCGTAGCGCATCTGGGCGTCGGTGAACCCGAGCTGCTTTCCCACCCGCTGGGGGAACTTCCCGTTCGGCTGGTGGAAGACGACGTGGCGGTAGTCGCCCGGCTTCGAGCCGACCGCCTCCATCATCTGCCGCCCGCACTCGCTCACGTGGCGGAAGTACGCGGGCTCGCCAGTGAACCGCCCGCCGTGGCTCGGGTACTTCTGGCCCTCGCGGCGCCAGAAGTCCGGCGTGTCGGTCGTGTACGAGAGGGTCCGGTTCACCCGGCAGATGACGTGCTCGCGTCCGATGACGAACGCGGCGCCTCCGGCGCTCGCGGAGTACTCGAGGGCGTCCCCCGGGGCGCCCTGCGAAGTGTCGGTGCCGATCGCGACTCCGTACTGGATCATTCCGGCCCCCACGAGACCGAGGCAGGTCTGGATCGCCGCCGTGCCGGCCTTGCAGGCGAACTCGAAATCGGCGGCGGTGAGGTTCGGGGTCGCCCCGACCGCCTGCGCGACGACCGTCGCGGTCGGCTTGACCGCGTACGGGTGCGACTCGGAGCCGACGTACACCGCCCCGATCTGCTGCGGGTCGATCGCGCCGCGGACGAGGGCGACGCGCAGCGCTTCGGTCGAGATCGTGATCGTGTCCTCGTCCGGCGCGGGGACGCTCTTGCGGATCACGTTGAGCCCCTGGCCCATGCTGTCGCCGTCGATCCCCCAGACCCGGCCGATCTCGGCGGGGGTGATCCGGTACCTCGGGACGTACGCGCCGTAGCTCACGATTCCTGCGTTCATGCTCCCTTCCTAACCTAGAGCTCCTCGAGCCGTTCGAGAACGGCCGGCGCCGTCAGCGCCGTCGAGAGGAGCGGGATGTTCTCGACCTCCGACAGCCGGACCGCGAGCGGGTCGACCCGGCCGGGGGCCGCGAAGACGACCGCGGCGGGCTTGAGCGGATGGGCCCGGATCGCGACCATCGGCGATCGTCCGTACTTGACGTTCGAGAAGATGAGCGCCCGCTGGGTCGACCACCCGTACACCTCCACGAAGCGCGAGGCATCGAGCGAGAGGATGGCCCGCGGTGCGTCGAGCAGGGTGAAGCCGTGGATGTCCCGGTGGAGATCGACGCGGCTCAGCGCGCGGGCGCTCAGCTGGTCGGCGAGGGTCTTGAGCGGGATCGCGACCGCGAACTCCCGCATCCCGAGGATCCCTTCGGAGTGCGGGCGCAGTCCGATCCGCTGGCTGACCCGGTCGCCGCTCTCGGTGTCGAGGGCGAGGAGGGCGTCGACGTACCGCCGGATGAAGCCGGCGCCCGGGCTCTGTCGGCGCTCGGCCTCGTAGTCGCTGATCACGGAAGGCACCGTAGAGAGCCGCTTCGCGAGGTCCCGCTGGGAGATCCCGAAATCCTCGCGTCACTTGCGGAGCGTGCGTCCGGGGTGGGGCGAGAGCACGACCTCCCCGGCGATCTTCTCGCGGAGCTCCGCGTCCACGGGGCCGCACGAGGAGGTGCCCGGTATAAAGCGGTGTTCGTCCTGTCGGTCCTAGGGCTCGACAGCTGCCGAAGACACCGCCGAGCCCAT
>JASHPK010000005.1 GCA_030038095.1 Thermoplasmata archaeon
CGCTCCTTGGGGACCACATGCGGCTTATCGTCAGTTGGTTTCAGGCTCTTTTCACCTCCCTTCCGAGGTACTTTTCAGCTTTCGCTCGCGCTACTATTGCACTATCGGTCTCGGGACGTATTTAGGATCGGAAGACTGTACCTCCCAGCTTCCCGCGCGATATCCAACGCACGGTACTCGGGATACCTCCAATCCCGCCTCTTCGCTTCGCGTACGGGACTTTCACCCTCTACGGTCTGTCGTTCCAGGCACGTTCGGCTCGCGAAGCCAGCGAGTACGGAAGTCCACTACTCCACATCTCCCGGTCCTTGCCGGACCGGGATTCGGTTTGTCCTACGCCGTTTTCGATCGCCTTTACTCACGGCATCTCGGTTGATTTCTTGTCCTCCCCCTACTAGAATGCTTTACTTCGGGGGGTTCCCCTTCCTTGCGGAATGTCCCTTGCGGGACCGGAGTTCCGATTCGGTGATCGGTGGATCACAGGTTCCTTGCGCCTACCCACCGCTTATCGCAGCTTGGCACGACCTTCCTCGGCGCCCGAGCCTAGCCATTCCCCAACTGACAGGAGTCAGCTACACTGATATTGCTTGACAAGCGTCCAGAACGCGTGTGATCGGCGTCATCGGTCCTTCCGCCCAAGGGCGGTCGAACCCTCGCCCTTCCCCGGAGAGGCCCCGGCCTCTGCGGGTGCATGTGCCGACCGAACAGCAGCGCCGTGGCGCGGCCCGGTTGGCAGAGGGCCGTTCTATTTAATCCTAGCCGAGCGGCTCACGCGGCGGCGCTCGGAGCGACCGTGGAAGGACGCGCTAGGCGCGTCGCGTCGAGGCGAGCCAGACCCGGTGGTGTGGCCCCTCGTACCGGGAGGCCGCGTAGCGGCAGAGGCCGTCCCCGTTCGGCTCGCATCCGCCGCAGTTCCGCTCGGCCGGGACGGGCGCTCGGACCCCGTCGTCGCGGATCTGCCGGAGGACCGCGCGCAGCCAGTGCTCCTCCGCGTCCCCGTAGGGGATCTCGATCCACCCCTCGCGCTCCCCACCGCCGCTCGCGTCCCCGTAGAGGACGATCCCGTGCGAGGGGCGAGCTCCGAACGTGACGTGGGTGAGGCGGCACTCGGCGATCGCCTGGACCGTGTCGAAGAGGCGGCCATGCGCCTCGTGGTACCCGACGAAGAGGTGGGTCTCCTTGTACTCGACCGGGACGAATCCGCCGTCCGCGCGGTGGATCACGAAATCGGGCCTTCCCGCGAGCCCGAGCTCCGGATCGATAAGGGTCGAGTGCCCGTTCGCGAACCGCGCGTCGATCTGGATCCGCTCGCTCGGGAACAGCATCGGAAGGTCGTCCTCCCCCGGGTCCTCGTAGACCAGCCGGTCGTGATCCCCGACGTCGAGCCGCCCCTCGTTCACGGCGAGGTGGCCGAGGGGCGGCGGGAACATCGGCGAGTGGCGGAGGGGCACGACATCGAGCGGCGTGCGGACCGGGCCGGGGGTCCCCGTCACCCTTCCCGTGTGGACCGACCGCAGGAGCTCCATCTCGTGCGGGCACCGGAAGTAGGTCACGAGATCGTGCGGAGTGAGGTGTTCGAGCGTCGGCGCAGCGAGCGGAGCGAGCATCCTCGGCGCGTCGCCCGGCCCGGGCTATGAACCTAGGGGTGGAGTCGCATCGGGATCTCCGGCCTCCGGGCTCCCGGCGGGGCGAGGGGCCGGTCAGCCCCAGTTCGTCTCGAAGAACAGGTAGTGGGGGCTCGCGGCGTACAGGGAGAACTCGGGGTCGTTCAGGAACCGCTCGAGGAACCCCGAGCCCATCGAGCGTTCCACCGCCACCCAGCTGATCCCGTTCGCCGAAAGGATCGACGCTTCCCTGACCGTGACCGAGGGGAGCGACGACATGCCGCCGGGGGCGATCGAGAAGGTCGCCGAGTAGTTCGTCGCCGAGGGACTCGTCGGCTCGAGGCGGCTCACGATCGCGCCCGCCACGGAGAGGTTGGCGGAGGGGCCGACGAACGTGGTCGTGCCGGAGAACCCCGAGGCCGTGAGCCCGACCGTGTCGGGGAAGGGGAACGGAAGGAAGCCGTTCTTCAGGACTTGGACGACCTTCAGGGAGGACGGCACGGCCGCTTGGTACGTCGTCTCCACGGTGTGCCGCGGGTTCGGCAGCGTGAGGGTCAGCCCGACCGCCCGGGGGACGGTCGCCACGAACGAGAAGCGTAGGGCGATCGTGATGTTGCCCTCGAGGTCGGTGCTGAGGGTCTTCGTCACCGAGAGGCCCGGCCAGGCGTAGGTCGTCGCGATCTCGGCCGGCCCGACCGAGTGGACGATTGAGGGGGCGCTGAAGAGCGAGACGTTCTCGACGACCGAAGGCTCGCTCGCCGGCGAGTACTCGATCCACGAGAGCGAGTCGTTCATCTCGAGCGCCTGGAACAGGTACTGCCCCGAGAACTGGAGGATGAGCGGCGCCGGCGCCTCCCACTCCGGTTCCGCGTCGATCGCCCAGGTGTTCCCCGCGTGAATCCACGAGGCTCCGTAGGCGAGCAGGTTGCCGTCGATCACCGCGAGCTGCTGGTCGGAGCGGGTGTACGTGGCCGGCTGGCTCGGCGGGCCGAAGAAGGTATTGCGGCCGGACGCCCAGCTCGAGGCGAAGTTCCCGAGGTTGGGCGTGAGCAGGAGCAACGAGCCGTTCTTCGACTCGAGGAGGCTGAGCTCGCTCAGGACGCCCGCATCGTACCCGTAGTACGTGAGCGACCCGTAGTAGGAGTGCGCCGAGACCCCCGCCTGCGCCCCGATCGTCACGACCGCGATCACGGCAAGGATCGGCACGATCGAGCGACGGCCCCGTGGGATGCGCCCCCAGCGGGTCCGGAGGGGGCGGCCCCCGGGGTCGGAGACGGCGGCCGTCCAGACGGCCGGGAGGGCGCCCGCGAGCAGGGCGACCATCGCCGCGGCCGGCAGGAAGGCGAAGTAGAGGGCCCGGTCCGTGTCGACCACCGGGGTGAAGAGGAGGAACTGGGGGATCCACGCGAGGAGGAGCGCGGGCACGAACCACCGGAACGCCCGGTTCCCGTACGTGAGTCGGCGCCAGAGGAGGAGGTACGCGACCGCGATCGACGGATAGAGGACGAGGAGGACGTAACTGTCGAACGCGAAGCGGAGGTAGAGCGCCTTGAACAGCGGAAGGTACGCGACGCGGGCCACGAGCGGCTCGGAGATCACGTTGCTCGCGAGGCCGGAGTTGGCGAGGCCGAGGGCCCCCAGCGCCACGAGCGGCAGCACGAACACCGCGACCGCTCGCAGAAGTCCGGCTCTCCCGAGGATGCGGGTGCGATAGGTGATGAGGAACCAGACGAACAGGCCGACGAGGAAGTAGAGCGCCGAGTACGATTCGCTCAGGACCGCGAGACCCAAGAGGACCCCAGCCACGAGCGCCCAGCGCTCCCGGCCCTCCACCGCGACCTTGCGCAGGAGGACCCACGTCGCCGCGAGGCCGAAGGCGATCGCAAGGAACTGGGCCTGGCCGGCCCAGCCCACCTCGTCCATCATGAGGGGGGAGGTCGCGACGAGGAGCGCCCCCGCGAGCCCGCCCCACGGGGAGCCCGAGACCTCCCGAAAGACCGGATACCCCGTGAAGTAGATCGCGACCAGCAGCAGCCCGCCGAAAAGGTCGGCCGCGTAACCGACCGCCAGGGAGCTGCCGAAGAGGAGCGTGATCGGCAGGTACAGGACGGGCAGCACCGGCTCCGGGTAGTAGAGCATGTTCGACTGGTGGTTGACGTAGAGTTGGCTCGTGAGGGCGTACTGCCCCCAGTCCCCTCCGAAGAGGAGACCCTCCGCGAAGATCGCGAGAATCGGGACGAAGACGAGGGCGAGGAAGGCGGCGGTCGCGAGGAGGTGGACGCGCCGGAACGTCCGTCCCTCGCCTCCGAGCCCGGACGGGGGCGCGGAGGACTCGGGAGGAACCGCCGCCGCGGTCTCTTCGGTAGCGGCCGTCACGCGCCCGGACTCCCGATCAGGATCAGGTCGAGGGCGGTCGTATGCCAGCCCGCCGGGGCCGACAGCTCGGCTCGTACGGAAGCGTTCGCCCCGGCCGAGCCGAACGGCGCGAGCTCCCTCGGGACCGAGTAGTTCACGATCGCGAATCCTCCGGCGCCCACGGCGAATCCCGAGATGACACAGGCGGCGCTCGGGTCCAGGTTTCCGACCGTCCCGTTCACCGAGACGACGGTCGACTGCGCGGTGACGAATCCCGGACCGGTCGAGTTCGAGGCGGTGCAGCCTTCGACGGACCAGAGCGTCTCGGTGACCCGGACGAGGGGCGGAGCCATCGGGGTCGGGAAGGCCGTGCTCCGCCACGCGAATCCCCCTGACACAAGGACGGCAACCGCGGCCACGGTAAGGAGCAGGAAGAGGCGCCGGTGCGCCCTCGTCTCATCGAGCATGGACCTGCACGGACGGGGCCCCGATCGCCGGGGTCGTCCGCGTCCCCCGGCGGAGGCGAGAGGGCCGCGCCGCCCCTTCCGCCCCGACCCCGGATCCCGATTCGCCCGGCTCCACGATCGCACCCTCTCGGGATAGGATGCCTCCCGGGTCTTTCAACCTCGTGGGGTGTGAGAAACAGGGCCCCGAGCCGGGTCGACGCGGGATCGACGTGCCGCGGGGCTATCCCCAGTTCGTCTCGAACACGAGGTAGTGGGTCGTGTTCGCGTAGAGAAGGAACTCCGGATCGTTGAGGAACCGCTCCACGTACTGCGGCCCGCTCGCCTTCTCGACCGCGACCCAGTTGAGGTCGTTCGCCGCCAGCGTCGGAGCCTCGAGCGTCACGGTGCCGGGGGTGGTGGGGGAGACCCCGGGCGCGATTTCGAGGTCCACCGAGCCCTGCGTGAGGCCGCCCGAGGTCGGATGCAGTTCGAACCGCACGCTTGCCGGTGCGCCTCCACTCGAGGCCAGGTAAGTGGCGTTGCCCGTGAGGCCGACCGCGGTCGCGCCGACGGTGTCCGAGAATGGCACGGGGACGAAGCCGGGCTCGAACGTCTGGGTCAGCGTGACGGGGCCGAGCGTGGACGGCGTCCCTCCGGTCGACGTGGTCGGCAGGAGGTTCACCGCCGCGACGGTGAGGTTGAGCGTCTCGACTTCGGCGGCCGTGGTGGCGTAGGCGATGTCGACCGAGACCACGCCGTCGCCCTCGAGTCGGATCGTCTTCGTGATCGAGAGGGAGGGCCAGGAGTACCGGGTGATGAGCGAGGTCGAGTTCGTCTCGTGGACGATGGAAGGGGCGGTCGCGAGGATGTACGTCTCGGCGACGTTCGGTGCCCCGCCCGGGACGAGCGTGATCGCCTGCGAGGCATCGTCGACGGCGAGCGTCTCGAGCAGGTAGTTCGAGGAGAGTTCGAGGATCCCCGGCGCCGGGGTCGACCATGCGGGCTCGCTGTCGACGACCCACACGTTCCCTGCCGAGATCCACGAGCCCCCCTGGGCGAGGACGCTCGCGACCTCGACCGCCGAGATCTGGGCCGGACGGGTGAAGAGGGCGGGCTGGGCCGGGGGTCCCGGGTACACGTTCCGTCCAGAGGCCCAGGCCGCCGGGAAGTACTCCTGGTCGGGCGCGATGTAGAGCAGCGAGCCGTTCTCATGCTGCAGGAAGGCGAGCTCGGAGAGGTCGCCCTGCGGGTAGCTGTAGTACGTGAGGGACCCATAGTAGGTGTGGGTCGCGGCCCCCACTTGCACCCCGATCGTGAGCACCGCGACGAGGGCGACCACCGGGACGACGTAGGGGCGCAGCCGACGGGCGTTTCCTCCCGACCGGTGCGGCGGGACCGGGGTCCCTTCGAGAATCGGGCGAGCCCACATCCGAGGGAGAGCGACCGCGATCTCGGCGACCATCAGCCCGATCGGGAGGAAGAGGAAGTAGAGCGCCCGGTCGAGGTCGGCCCAGGGAGTGAGGAAGAGGAACTGAGGGACCCACGCCACGACCAGCGACGGGACGAGGGCCCGGAACCGCGGATCCGGGTACTGCCGGTGCGAACGCGTGAGAACGTAGGCGAGCACGACGACCGGATAGAGCAGTTCGAGGGCGAGGTACGAGAACGTGAGACGAACGTAGAGCGCGGGATAGATCGCGACGTTCCCGAGGACGGAGACCGCGCTCTGGGAGGAGACGGTCGCGGTCGTGGACGCGTTGAAGATCGCGAGCAGCCCGATCGTGAGGAGCGGCGGCAGGAGCGTGACGGCAGCGACCGCGAGATTCGAGCGCGTGAGGATGGCGCGTCGGTAGATGAGCAGCAGGAACACGACCATCGCCACCAGAAAGTAGGCCGCGACGTACGGCTCGCTGAGCGCGGAGCCGACCAGGAGGAGCGCGACGGCGAGCGTCCAGCGGGTGCGGCCGCGCTGGACCACGGGCTCGAGCAGCAAGGCGAGGGCCAGGATCCCGAACAGCAGGGCGAGATACTGGGACTGGCCGCTCCAGCCCATCTCGTCGAGAAAGAGCGGCGCGGTCGTCATCATCGCCGCCCCGAAGAGACCGGCCCAGCGGGCCCCGGTCTGGACCCGCCCCAGCCGGTATCCCACGACGAACAGGCCGAGGAGCAGCAGTCCCGAGATCACCGGGGCGATCTCGGCGATGGCGACCGGGTTGGTCGTCACGAGCTCGAGCGGGACGTACACGAGCGGAAGGACCGGGGTCGGGTACGTGAACAGACCGGATTGATGGGTGAGGTACTCGTGGGCCGTGAGAGCGTACTCCGACCAGTCGCCCCCGATGAGTACTCCGCGGCTCGCGACCTTCACGATCGGAACGTACACGAAGAGCGCGAAGAGGCCAAGGATCAGCCAGAAGAGGCCGTCGGCCCGGCCCCCGCGGGCCCCCCCGACGCCCGAACGCGTCCCAAGGTCCAATCCGACGGCCGAGTCCGGCATGCTCGACCTATCCCGAGGTCTCGGCGACCACCGTGAGGTTCAGGGTACCCGACCAGAATCCCGCCGGGCCCGAGATCGTCGCCGAGAGCTCGGTGAGCTCGTCGTAGGGGAGGGTCAGCGCCATCGATCGGTGGATGACCGAGAAGCCCGGCGTTTCGGCTTCGACCGACAGGAACGTGCAGGTCCGCACGATCGAGGCGTTCCCGAGGGTCACCGCGACGGAGAACGAACCGCTCGCGGGGGCGTTCGTCCCCGATGCGACGTACGGGCCGAGATCGCAGCCTTCGACGGACCAGTCGACCGCCGTAACGTGGACGAACCCGCCGAGAGGGGCGTTCGAGGGAGCGTTGTTGGGCCAGACCAGACCGCCGGAGACGGCCGTGACCACCAGGGCCGCGGCCAGCAGGGAGTACAGGGCGATGAACGGGGGGTCCGTGGGGCCGGGGGAACCAGGCGACCGGGCCGGACGGTTGGGCGTTTCAGCCTCCGGGGCCTCAGCCCTTCTCCCCACGTCGGTGCCGATGTTCGGCGGGGAATCCCGACCTCCTTCGGTCAACGTCGGACCCGAGCGGCCACTCCTTTGAATGCCTTGTTGGGGGCTCGGTCCCGACCGAGCCTGGGGGGCTCGAACGACCGTACGGCGCCCGGACGTCGCTAGGATAGGTGTCGGCTCACCGCTTCCCTCACCCGACGGGGGACGGGCGGATCCGAGAGCAGTCCGTCGAGAAGGTCGCGATCGGGCCCGATCCGCCGCACGAGGCCGGCGAGCTCCGCGAAGCGGACCGGGTCTTCCGCGAGCGCCGCCCTGACCAGCGCGTACTCCGGGCGGCTCACCCGGAGCGGATGGCCCCGGAACTCGACCGGCAAAAGCCGCACGGGGCCGTTCGCGTCGCTCCACTCGGAGGGGGCGCCGGAGGGTTGCGGTTCGAGGGAGATGGCCCACTCGACCCGGGCCCCCTCTCGGAACGTCCCCACGAACGCGCGCCCTGCCCGCACGATGCGGCCCGGGGGCCAGTCCGTCGCCGCGACCGGCTCGATCAGGAAGTCGACGAGCGCTTCCCCGATGTGGTCCACGCCCGCCCGCGAAACGCCGAGATCGATGTCGCGGGGTCGACGGGCGGCCCCGAGGATCCACGCGGCGGTGGAACTCCCGACGTACCAGTCGGGAGGCGTGGTGGCGTCGGAAGCGGGGAGCCGACGCACGATCTCGGCGAGGGCCGCCTCGATGCCGGCCGGGGCGCCGAGATACGCCTGAGCGACCATCGTTTCGAGGACGAACCGGCCCCGGTTGTAGGCCTGGCGTACCCGAGGGACGGCTTCGAAGGGAAGACGAAAGCGCCGGTGCCAGCACCGAGGCCCGCCGAACTGACACGGGTTCGTCGGGTGCGAGTAGCCGAAGACGTCGAGCGGACCGGGCGGAGGACCGCCGGCATCCGAACCGCCATCCTGGGCATGGAACGTGAAGAACGTGTTTCCCTCCTCGCGGTCGAGGGAGAGCTGGTGGAGGAACCCGCCCCCGAGATCCGGCCCCGAGAGCATCTCGCTCGGCACGCCCGGTCCTCGGGAGGGAACGTCGGCGCCCCCCGGCCCCCCTACGAGGGCGGCGGCCGGATCTCGAGCGCGGTCGGAAGCGGGATCTTCGCGGTCGTGCACTCCACGTGGTCCCCCACGCGTCGGGCGTGGAGGTACGTGCCGCTCGGAAGCGATCGCCAGCCGTTCGGCTCATGGTCGAACGGTTCGCTCCCGACCACGACACGGTGCGGGGCCGACTGGTACGTCATCTCGTAGTAGCGACGCGAGGTGTCGAAAAGCCCGGTGCCGTGGTCGCCCGTCCAGGCGCAGAACGCCCACAGCTCGTCCGGGTGTCGGGAGAAGAGCACGTTGAGGCCCGAGAACGGAGGGATCGCCGGCCGGCCGAGCGCGATCCAGACCCGAACGAGGTCCTCGACACTGTGGATGTAACCGACGAGCGGGTCCTGCGTCTCCTCCGTGTTCCGCACGAGGAGCCAGAACAGGACCTCACTGTCGTTCACCCCGCGTACCTTCGGCTCATGGACCCCGAGGAACGGCCGGGTCTCGACGGGGAACGGAATCGCCCCGTTGTGGGCGAAGATCGTCGTGTGGTTCTCAAAGGGCTGGGAGTTCTCGAGCGCGAGCAGCCGTTCGCGGGGGAGGTCGAGGGGGTTGCTCGCGTGACGCAGATGACCGATCACGAGCGGTCCGGTCGCCATCCTCGCCGCCTCGAGGAACCGCTCCCGCTCCCCGTTCTCGAAGGCGCCGTGGACGCCCTTCTCGACGCGGGCCCGGCCGGTCTCGGTGAACCATCCGACCCCCCAGCCGTCGCGCTGGGCGGTCTCGGGGGAGACGTTGGACTGCGCGAGGAGGGATCGATCGTGCCGGACGAGCCATGGCTCGGCCGACTCGGGCTGGGCGGAGAGGAGTCCGAAGAGCCTGCACATCGGGCAGCCGACCGCGGGCGGATAGATAACGCTCCTCCGTGTCCCGTCGACGGTCACCCCCCGGTAAGGCAACTCTTAAACCACCCCCCGCGCTAGAACGACCGCGAAGTACGTCCATGGTGACGATCGAGGTGACCGCATCCGCCCGGGACCAAGTGCTCAAGATCATGGAGCGGCAAGGCAAGCCGGGCGCCGCGCTCCGGCTCTACGTCCAGGGAGGCGGGTGCTCCGGGCTCACCTACGGAATGGCGTTCGACAAGCAGGAGTCCGGCGACGAGGTCGCCTTCCAGGACCACGGCCTCACGGTCGTGGTGGACAAGGCGAGCGCCCCCCTGCTCGAAGGGATCAAAGTCGACTTCCTTCTCGGCCTCGAGGCGTCGGGGTTCAAGATCTACAACCCGAACGCGAAGGCGACCTGCTCGTGCGGCAAGTCGTTCAGTGCGTAGCGACGGCCGGAACAGCGGCGTTTTATACCGCGGCCCCGCTGGTAGCGTGGGGAGTCAAGGAGGGCCCCAGGCATGAACGGCAGTAGTTCGATCAAGTTGGAAGTTACCAAGGAAGCGCAGGACCAGGTCCGGGACCTCATCAAGAGCCAAAAGCCCGGCACCGCGGTCCGTGTGTACCTTCAGTCCGGCGGGGGCGGCGGCTGTGGCTGCGGCTCCGGCGGCGGGGGATGCGGATGCGGCGCTGGGGGCGGCGGTGGACCGTCGTTCGGGATGGCGTTCGACAAGCCCCGCAACGGGGACCGGGTCGTCCAGGTCGATGGCTTCTCGATCGTGGTCGACGACCTGAGCGCCGAGATGCTCAACGGCGCCCGGATCGACTTCGTCCAGGACCTGAACGCTACCGGGTTCAAGATCACCTCGCCGAACCTCCCCGCTCCCGGCGGATCCGCCGGTCACGAGGGTGGCGGCTGCGGGTGCGGCTCCGGTGGGTGCGGCTGCGGGTAGACCCGCGTCTCGCGTCCAACCCCTTCCGGGATTTTCCCTTCGCCGATGTATCCTCTTCGACCCCTAGGAGCTCGGGTTCCTCGGAAGACGGGCGCCGCCGGCCTGGTAGGAGCGGCGCATCGAGGCATTGGAGGCACCGCACGAGGGACAGACCTTCTGACCCTGGACCGTCCCCTTCGGCCGGGGCGGCAGTACCCACCGAGAAAGCACTGCCGGGTCCTGGCTCTCGTTGTGCCGCCGCCGGGACCAGGTCGCGGCCTTTCGATCCGGGCCGGCGGTGCGCGAGCCTTCCCGCCGGGGGCCGGCAGAGTCAAGCGCGTTTCACGGCACGGCTAACCAGCGCCGTCGACCATGCGGTAGCGCGGTGC
>JASHPK010000006.1 GCA_030038095.1 Thermoplasmata archaeon
GCGGGTCTCCGCCACCCACTCGCGGAGGGCCGGCGTTCGTCGAAGGCGTCGGAGCCGGACCGGCTGGCGAACAGCGGCTCCCTCCTCGGGCTCCGCTCGCCTACGCGCGGGCATGGCGGAGCTCCCCGAGCAGGTGGCGGGTAAATCGTTGTGCTGCGGTCGCGGGGGCGATCGAGGCCCGCCGGAAGCCGTACTCCTGGGCCTTCCGAAGGGAACGCTCCCCGAGGACGACCGTCGGGGTCTCTCGCGCGAGGTGGGCAAAGCTCGGGCGATCCATTCGACGTTTGAGTTCGGTGAGGCCCGAAGGGCTGGTCACGACCAGAAGGTCCGCGCGAGTGAGTGCGCGACGACCGCTCGCGGGGAAAGACGACGGGCTCACCGCTTCGTACACGACCGGGTCGAGGACCCGGTGCCCCCGTCGGCGAAGCGCCCGGGCGAAGCCCGGACCCGCCTCGTGCGAACGGAAGTACAGGATCGATCGAGGCGAGCCCCGGTCGAGAGCGGGCCCGAGCGCATCGGCTCCGACGTGCGTCGCCGCCCGGACCCGAGGGATCCCCGCGGCTCGGAGCGCGCGCGCCGTACCGGGTCCCACGGCCCAGAACTCGACGGCGCCGCGGCGTGGGCCGTGAGCTCTCCGCCAAGGCAGGACGCCCGCCGCCACCGCGGCCCGGCTCGTCACCACGACCGTGTCCGGCGCCGAGACTCGAAGGACGCGCCCGATCCAGCGTTCCGGCGAAACCGGCCGCGGCTCCAGGGAGGTCAGACGGATCGGACGGACTCCTTCTCGGCGCAGCGCAACATCGACGCCCGAGAGCGTGCCGGGTGCGCTATAGAGCACCACGGTCGGTCGGCGGCGGGAGGGCGCGGGAGATTTCATCGGACCGACCCGCGCGGGGTAGACATCAGGTCGAGGGCGCCGGCCCGCCGCATCTCCGCCCCGAGCGCAGACCCGAGCGCCCCGGCCTCGAGGACCTGCCCGCGCCGCCGCGTCCTCAGGCTCCGGCGACCGTCCGGGCTCAGCACCTCCCCGACCAGGGAGATCCCACCCCGGCGGACCGTGGCGAGGGCTCCGAGCGGTAGCCGGCAGTCCCCGCCCAACGCCGCCGCGAACGACCGTTCGGCGACCACCGCGGCGTGGGTTCCGGCGTCATCGACGCGCCGCGCGGTCGAGACCGTGGCGGAGTCCCCCTCACGGGTGACGACCGCGAGGGCCCCCTGCGCCGGGGCCGGCACGAAGGTCGACGCCGGGAAAGTGCGGTCGATCTCCCCGGCTCGGCCGAGGCGCGAGATGCCCGCCACGGCGAGGATGACGGCGTCGAGGGCTCCGGTCCGGACCTGCTCGATCCGGGAGTCGACGTTGCCCCGGATCTCCACGACCGACAGGTCGGGTCTCCAGCGGAGCAGCTGGGCGCGTCGCCGTAGGCTGCTCGAGCCGATGCGCGACCCCCGGGGGAGGGGCCGGGTCCGGTGGGCGGAGGCGATGATCAGGCCGTCGCGCGGGTCCGCGCGCGGGGGACAGGCCGCGAGGGCGAGCCGTGGGTCGAGCTCCACCGGGAGATCCTTCGCGCTGTGGACGGCGAGGTCGATCTCGCCCCGGATCAGCGCCCGGTCGAGGGCATCGGTGAAGTCGGGCGATCCTCCCGGGGCCCGGTTCCGGTCCCCGCTCGGCTCGAGGGGAACCACCTCGAAGCGCGCGGCGGGCAGGGAACGGGACAGTCGGGCGACCACCCAGTCGGTCTGGGCCCGGGCGAGCAGACTCCGTCGGGTCCCGACCCGGAACGGGGCGCTCAAAGGCTCGGGTCGGAGGGATGCAGCAGATCGAGCGCGATCCGCCGCTGAAGATCCCCTCCGGGACCGGAAGGGAGGGCCCGGATCCGCTCTACCGGGGGAATGGCGAGCCGGGCGACCAGCCGCCGGGTCAACCGGTCGACGGCGGCCTCCTGTTCCGGGTCGAGGCGCCCGAGGAACGGTCGGGCGACCTCGAGCTCGGCGCGTCGGCTCGCTTCCGCCGCCCGGAGGAGCGTGTCGATCCAGGGAGCCGTGAGGTGCGGCTCGAGGCGGAGGAAGCAGCGACCCGCCCGCCGCTCGACTCGAGCGTCCTCGAGCGAGGGCGCCCGGAGGGGCCTCGTCGCCGAGTGCAGTTCCTCGAGGTCGACGAGGCGGACGTTGGGGAGGTCTCGTACCGCGGGATCGACGTTCCGGGGCATTCCGAGGTCGACGAGGACGAGCGCGTGATCCCGGGGCAGGTCGCGAGGCCGCACGCCGCGGTCGCCGAACTTCGCCGCGGTCACCACCGCGTCGGCCGTCCGGAGTTCCTCGGGCAGCCGGTCGAGCTGGACCGCGTTCGCTCCGGTCGCGCTCAGGAAGGTCGGGTCCGGGGGCCGCTCATGGAACAGCAGCGTCGGACGGGCGAAGGAGGCGATCTCGCGCACCACCTGACGCCCCACGGTCCCGGACCCGACGACCAGGACCCGGGGATTCGGGCGGTCCAGGAGGCTCCGGAGTCGCGCGGCCGCGAGGGAGGCGATCGAAACTGGAGCGGGCCCGGCGGACGAGGCCCCCTCCCGAGCGGCCGAAGCCGCTTCGTGGAAGAGGCTCCGGAGGATCGGCCTCGGATGCCGGCTCACGATCGAGCGGCCGGCGGCGCGCACCTGGTGGCTCACCTCGGACTCCCCCGTCGCCGACGATTCTCGCCCCGCAGCGACCCGGAAGAGGTGGTGGACGGCCTCACCCCCCTCCCGGACGCGCCAGAAGTCCCGAGGGCCGGGCAGGAGGGAGAGCCACCGCTCGATGTCCTCCGAGTCTTGGGAGAGCGCGTAGACCTCCACGCGATGGCAGGTGGAGAGCAGGGCGACCTCCCGGGTCGCCGGGCATCGAGCGAGCCAGCTCGGGAGGACTTCCCGGGGAGTCCTCCGGCTCACCGTTTCGAGCGCGTCGAGGGCCACCGTGTCGAGGCTGCACTCGAGGCTGAACAGGGCGAGGGAGGCGGTCGCGGGTCCGCCCATACCCGCCAAACTCTCCCGCTCCGGGAGCGGCAGAACGGACGACGGGGGCATTGCCGGGGTCGATGACACGGTCGGTCCACCCAGATGTTGCTCGAATCGGAGCGGGTCTTTATGAGTCGGGGTACGAACCAACCGTCGGTCGGTCGGTCCCTCCCGATTGGGAACTCGACCGAGAGACGGAGGGACTCGGGTCGTCGGCCTCGACCGGCGCGGCTTCGGACTCGGGGATGCTGCGGCGGGGCGCTCCTGGCCCGTCCCCGATGGGGCGATGTCGGCCCGGACAAAACATGATAGACCCGAGCGGGAACAGGGTCGGCCGTGTCCCCTCCCCCCGCGGCCGCATCCGGTTCCGATACCCAAGATCGGAGCGAAACGCTCCCTCGCTCCATCTTCGTCCCCGACGAGGACCCCCACCGCGAGGCGCGCGAGGCGGTGTATGCCATCCTCTCGGACTCGTTCATGGCGTTCATCTCCCTGCTCCTCGTCCCGATCATCCTCCTACCGCTCTTCGTCTCCCTCTCCCCGACCGCCCTGCTGGTGCTCGACTACAGCGACGTCACGATCGTTCTGTTCTTCGTCGCGGAGTACGTCTCGAAGATCTACCTGGCGACGGACCGGTGGGAGTACTTCCGATCCCCCTGGCACCTGGTCGACCTCTCGGTCATCCTCCTGTCGTTCGTCTCCTATCTGCCGATCCTCGGACTGAGCGGCCGGGGGTCCTACCTCCTGCTCCTCCGGCTCATCCGGCTGCCCCGGGTGTTCGCCGTGGCCGGACGGACGGCGGGCAGCCGCCTGGGTCCGGAGAAGCCGAAGCCGGAGGTCGTGGCTTCGGTCCCCGAGGTGGTGATCCGCCAGGTCTATCCGGATCGGCTCGGGGAGGTCCACGTCCTCTCCTGGGAGGAGCTCGAGCAGCACCTCGGCACGGACCGCGAGGAGTGGATCCACCTCTCGAACTTCTCGGAGGACGCGCTCCTGCACCTCAGCGCGATCCTGCAGGTGCCGGAGCATCACTTCCGCCTGGACCAGGTGGACGACCTTTGGCCGCACGTCGGTCGGGTGGAGCGGACCGTCCTGTTGTTCCTCCAGTCGGGAGAGATCCGGTATCCGCGGGAGACCCGGGAGTTCTACACCATCGCGCGGCGCGGCTCGGTCGTGATCGTGCAGGGGCCGAAGGCGATCTCGATCTCGCCGCACGGGGTCGACCCGTTCCCGCGCATGACCCGCTGGCTGCAGAGCTCCGCGGCGGCCGGGGCCCCGTTCCCCCTCCGCACGGTCGAGGGCCTGCTGGACGCCACGCTGCGCGAGTATCGGACCCTGCTCACCGAGGTCGAGCTCGAGATCAGCGGGATCAGCCGGATCCCGCGCTCGCGGCTACCGAAGGACTTCCTGCCGCGGATGTACGAGCTTCAGAAGGCGATCGGACGACTTTCGTCGAACCTCCTCCACTTCCGGGAGCTGGTCAATCGGCTGACCTCGGGCCGGATCCCGCTCTCGGGGATCAGCGAGGAGGCCAAGGGAAGGTTCGAGTCCCTCGCGGACGAGACCGGGTTCCTCTCCGAGATCGCCCGGGACGCCAGCGAGAGCGTCGGAACGGTCATCGACGTGTACATCAACCAGTCGTCGTTCGAGACGAACCGGGTCCTGAAGATCCTCGCGGTCATCACGGCGGTCGCGATCATCCCCGCGACGATCGGAGGACTGCTCGGGGTCAGCGACCCCTACATCTACGAGCTCGGGCTGGTCGTCCTGGTCGTGGTGCTCAGCATGCTCTTCGTCACCTACTGCTTCCTCAGGCTCGGCTGGCTGCGAACCTGAGTGATTCGGGGATCGGGAGCGCCGACTCGCTCCAGGGGCCCGGGAGCGGCCGGTACTTCAACGCCCGCGTCGGCCGCCGGACCCCCGGGCTCCCGAGCCTGCCCGCCGAGGGCGGCTCTTCCTTCGCTTGGGGCGACGGTGCATCCACGGCACGTACGAGATCCCGATCAGGAGCCCTTCCTTCGTCTGCAGGCGGGCGACCGTCTGGCCCCAGGCATCGACGCGCGCACCGTGCAGGAGGGGGTATCCCCGGGACTCGAGTTCCGAGGCCGCGGCGCGGACGGCGGCGGGGCTGGGCATCTCCAGCTCGATGAACAGCTGGGGGACCGGACGACGGGCCGGCCAGCGTTGGCTCCCGAAACAGACCCTCGCGGCCTCGGAGAGGGGCCACACGCCGAAGTACCTCCCGCCGCCCAGCTTCGTGCTGTAGAGGAAGCGGGCTCCCTTGGCCCGCCGGAGCGGAAGGCCGAGCGCGTCGACGTAGAGCGCTCGTCCTTCCGAAAGACGGTGCGTGATCAGGCCGATGGCCCCGATGAAGACGGGCCGCGCCCGCGGTCTCCGGTGCCCGAGGGTTCGGGGCGGCAATCGGGTTCCTCGAGGGGATCGGGGATCTTCGGCCGTTGGACCCGGGGCTCGTCGGCCGCTCCGTCTTGGCTACCCCGTGGCGAAGAACGACGAGCTCGCCTCGGCCTTCCGCTTGGAGTCCTCGGCGTCCACCCAGCGGTTCGCCTCGACGATCGCATGGAGCTTCTTCGCGAACTCCTCGAGCTTGTCCCCCCGGACTCCGACCACCATCTTGTTTCGGCCGAGGTCCGTGTAGATGCGTGAGCCGGTGCAACCGAGCGAGAGGGCTGTCGGAGCCCCCTGGTTGAGGATCGGCATGATGGCGCACATCGGGCGTCCGTTGAGCGGCACGGCCCAGACGTCGGGCCCCGAGCCCGAGGCCTCCGCAGCCAGCATCGCTCCGTGAGGGTCCGCGAACATCAGGACCCCCGTGGCGTCGAACGGCAGCGTTCCGAGCGGTCCGTAGGCGACGTACCGGGGCGCCACGGGGTTGTGGGGGACGTGGGCTTCCTCGCCCGGATTGAGGTACCCCTCCCGCTGCATGGCCCCGATCATGTCCATCAGCCGGGCGCCGGTCTTGCCCTCGGGAGGGATCCCGAGGACGAAGGCGCCGATCTCACAATCCTCGTGCTGGGGGAGGCCCGCGTAGAACGAGCTCCTCGTCCCGAACGCAAAGAACGTGCAGACCGACGGGACCCCGCCCGGGTGTTCCGGGATGTTCGGGGGGCGATCTTCGAGGTAGGAGATCTGGACCGGGGACCACTCGAGGCCCAGTTCCTTCGTCAGTTGCTCGGCGATCCGCGGGTACTTCGCGCTCATGGGTCCCTCGCCGAAGGCAAGGCCGGGCGAGATAAGGACTATCGGTCGTCCCGGACCCCCGCAAACAGGCTCCTTCGCGAGAGGGTGCCCTCGCCCATTTCCCACGGAGCCGGAAGACGCGCCGGCTGCTCCAGCTCGGATTTCGACAGTCGGCTCCGGGCGGCCGAGAGCGCGTCGAGCACGGAAGGGTCCCGCCCGGTCCGGGCCAGGGTGGCGAGGGACTGCACCAGCGCGTCGAAGAGACGCACGGGCGCGTCCGACACGAGGCGTACGGCCCCCTCGCCCTCGACCAGCGTTCGGCGAGCCGAGGCGTCGTGCAGATCGGCCCCTTCGAGAAGGTGGAGGAGGGTCGGGATCGCCTCGCGGATCTCGAGGCGGCCCACGGCCCAGATCGCCGCCAGCTGGACCTCGGGATCGGAACTGTCGAGGGCCCGCCGTATCGGCCCCGAAAAGTCGGCGGCGCCGAGTGCTCCGAGTCCATAGATGGCGGCCCTTCGGACCCAGCTGCTGGGGTCTTCCAGCAGCGGCCCGAGCGCGCGGGCGTCCGCGCCGTTCCCCGCCTTCCCGAGGGCCAGCGCCGCAGCCCCCCGCACGGCCCACGCCGGGTCGGTGAGCTTCGACAGGGCCACGGCCCGAGTCTGGGGGGCGCGCATCTCGGACAGGCCATGAAGCGCGCACACCCTCACCCAGCGGGCGGGGTGCTCGGCGGAACGTGCGAGCGCCGCTCCGCACGCGCTCGTCCCGATCCGCCCCAGGGCCACGAGCAGCGCCGGTTGCTCCCACAGGTCGGCGTTCTCGAGAAACTCGAGGAGGTCGGGCACCGAGTCCCGGTCTCTCTTCAGCCCGAGGACGACCGTCGTCGCGATCCGGACCCGGCGGGCGGGGTCCCGAAGGAATCGGCGGACCTTGCCGGCCACGGCCGGATCCTGGCACCGCTCTAGGGCGATGATCGCCTCGCGACGCACCCGATCGGACTCATCCGTGAGCGCCCGTTCGAGGGCCGGGATGGCTCCCCGTTCGCCGATCCGGCCGAGCGCCATCGCACACGCGTTGCGCACCAGCGCGCTCTCGTCCTGGGAGATGACGCGCACGAGCCGAGGGACGGACCGACGGTCCGGGATCCTCGAGAGGGCGAAGGCCGCCTGGGCGCGGACGTGACGGTCGGAGTCCTCCAGGGCGGACTCTAGGGGGGCTCGACTCGCCGGCCGCGCTAGGTTGCCGAGCGCCGAGGCGGAAACGAGGCGAAGCCGAACGTCGGGGTTCGTCAGCAGGCGTTCGAGCGGCTCCCGCGCGCCCCCGTGACGCAAGGCTCCGAGTCGGCGGGCCGCGTGGATGGCCTTCCGGGGATCGTCCCCCGTCAAAGCCGACAGCAGGGCGGCTTCCTCGGACTCGTCCGCGCTCGGCCCGAGAGCCGGTCGGCGTTTCCGGGGACGATCGGAGTCCGTTCCCCTTCGACGTGCCGAGCGGTTCCGGAGGACGTCCTCTCTCGGCACGGCGACCGGAGGCCGTGCCGAGGCTATGAACGTGTTCGGGGTCCTACGGAACTCGGAAGGGAAGAGCGGACGCGATGCTCGGCGGCCGCAGGATGTAAATCCCCCTCTGACTCTCTGACGTCCGGGGCGGGGCCGTGGTCGAGGTCGTGGTCGAAATAGAGAAGTGTACGGGATGCGCCCACTGCCGGGACGTCTGCCCCGTCAACGTTTTCGAGCTCAAGCCCCGCGACCAGTTCCCCGAGGTCGTGGACGATCCCGCCGTCGGGGCCAAGTTCCAGTTCCGCGGGGAGAAGTCGATCGTCGTTCACGGTCCTGACTGCATCGTGTGCGAAGCGTGCCTCTTCGAGTGCGAGGGGGAGTGCATCACGATCAAGGACGACGAGGGGAAGGTCCACAACTCCACCTACAAGTGAGTCGGGGCCGGTCCGAGGATTCCCCTAGCTCAGGGTAGACGACGTCCCGCGAACCCACGGGACGATCCTCTGGCGCATGCTGCTCCGGTCGGGCCGCTGCTCAGCAGGGTGAGCCGCCTCAACTCTGCCCCACGCGCGACCGGCCACGGGACCCGCCGGGCCCCGGGGGGCCTCGTTCCGCCTCCCTCTCTCGATCGCCCGCGGCCTCCGACCCGGGAGCTCCGGAACCCCGGAGAGGGTCCTCCCTCCGCACCGGTCGACGACCTACGAGGCGGCTCGAGGATGTGGGATGCCGAGCGCGTGGTCGGTCCTCTCGATCGAGCTCTTGGCGTCGGGCGAGAGGTCCAAGACCGCGCGGATCGCATCGACCGTCTCGGGAATGACGATCGATTCCTGGTGGATGGCCTGGAAGAAGTAGAGGTCCTTCCCCTTCAGGTGGATCCCGTTCTCCCAGAGCACGTTCTCCATCACGTCGGGCCGGCCCCCGAGGCTCCGGTCGCGGCCGTACTCCATCACCTGGGGCGTGCCGCTGACCCGATCCCCTTCCCGGAAGATGTGAAACCGCGGTGAGGCGCGGAACCGGTCGACGACCTCCTGGGCGGAGGCCGGAGGTCGCGAAAGGCGCACGTGGTTGACGTGCACGTGCATCAGGGTCGTCGAGACCACCATGGCCGCCGTCGTGATCGAAAGCCCCGGGAAGACCGTCTGCACGTCGGGGCCCTGGTGCGAGGGAATCTTGAACGACGGCAGGATGCCGTCGATCGGCCCCTTGCCGACCTCGGACGGATCCGCGGCCCGCCGGGCCAGGGTCGCCTCCCAGTGTTCGACCCCGTAGGCCGGGAGCAGCACCGCGACCGCTCGGCAGAGACCGGTGGTGTTGCACGAGACGACCCGCACGCGCTTGCGGCCCCGGGCCTGATCGAAGTTCGCGAGCGCCGAGAAGGAGACGTCCGCGACGTCGGCCTTCTCCCCTCCCTGGAAGACCGCGGGAATCCCGGCCGTCTCGTAGAGCTTCGCGTTCTCTCGACCCACGCCCTCGGGGGCGCCGTCCACGACGATGTCCGACGCCTGGAGCAGGTCGGCCAGGCGCCCGGCGACCTCGATCTGCTCGGCCCGGAACTCCTCCTCCTTGCCCGGGCCGGAGATGAACACCGGAAAGCCCTTGTCCCGGGCCGTCAGCACCTCGAAGTTGGGCCGAATGTCCGCGATGCCCGAGACCCGCATGTCCGGTTGTCGGGCCACAGCATCGGCGACGCGCTTTCCGATGGTACCGTACCCGTTGACGCCTACCCGAATAGGGGGGTTCATACCGATTCACCTACTGTTCCGTCCGTCCTAAGCCGCCGAGCCTACTTGAGCCGACTCTCCGACCCGCGAGGGGCGCATCCCGGGGGAAACGATCTCGAGCGGCGCGGGACCGGACCGCGAGCCGGGTCCTAGGCCGCCTTTCGGCCGAGGTCATCGGGGGGCGCCGATCGAAGATACGCACCGACCGCGTACTGCCGTAGCATGCGGTGGCTCGAGAAATACGGTCCGACGTATCCGATCGCCTGCTTCATCATCGACCGCCACCGCTTCGGCTCCTGGTAGAAGCAGGGGAGGAGCACCGAGTCGAGCCTCTCGTAGATCGCCGCCGCGTCCGCCCGGTCGGACTCCTCTCCCTCGGTGTGCGGGATCGACCAGCCGTTCACCCCCTCGAGGCACCCTTCCTCCCACCAGCCGTCAAGGGTGCTGAAGTTCAGGCCCCCGTTGAGCGCGGACTTCATCCCGCTCGTCCCCGACGCCTCCATCGGCGGTAGAGGGTTCTGGAACCAGACGTCGGCGCCCGCGACGAGGGCCTGGGCCCACTCCATGTCGTAGTTCGGCAGGAACACGCCCGGCACCGTCCCGTCCAGCTCGCGGATTCGCTCGTGCAGACGCTGGATCATCCGCTTCCCCGCGCGGTCGCGCGGGTGAGCCTTCCCTGCGAAGACAACCTGGAAGGGATGTCGGGACGCGAGGTCGGTGAGCCGACCGGGGTCCTCGAAGAGGAGCAGGGGCCGCTTCCAGCTGACCATCCTTCGCGCGAACACGAGGGTGAGCGCCTTCGGGTCGAGCGCCACCCCGGTCTTCTCGCGGACCCGGTCCAGAAGCTCTCGCTTCGCGATCTCGTGGCATTCCCAGACCTCGTCCTCCCCCAGCTGGAGGGCCCGGACCAGCATTTCGGGCTCCGGCCGCCACCGGGGGATGTGGGCGTCGAACAGACGCGCCAGGGCGGGGTGGACCCAGGTCGGGACATGCACCCCGTTGGTCACGCCGTGGATGGTGTACCCCGGGAACATCTTGCGCGTGGTCTCGGCGTGCCGGAGGGAAACTCCGTTGACGTAGTGGGAGAGATTCAGGCCGAGGCGGGTCAGATTGAACTCCTCCTTGCCTCCCAACTGTTGGAGCGTGGCGAGATCGACCGTCGGGCGCAGGATGCGTCGCACCAGCTCGTAGTCGAACCGATCGTGGGCGGCTTCGACCGGCGAATGCGTCGTGAACACGCATCGGGCCCGAACCTCGGACAACCGATCGTCCAGTTCTCGCGCGGGGACTCGCCGGGGGGACGCCGGGAAGTCGTTGAGGAGCTCGAGGGTGAGGAGCGAGGCATGCCCTTCGTTCAAGTGATACGTTTGGAGACGGAACCCCAGCGCGCGGAGGATCCTCACGCCCCCCATCCCCAGCACGATCTCTTGCTTGAGTCGGTACGCGGCGTTCCCGCCGTACAACGAGTCGGAGAGGGTGCGGTCGTCCTTCGAGTTCTGGTCCAGGTCGGTGTCGAGGAGCAGGACGGGGTTCTGGAATCCGTCGACGCCCGTGATGACCGTGAGCCACGACTGGATCCCCACCGACCTTCCCTCGATCTCCACGGTCACGACCGGAGGGAGCCGCTCGCACGAAGCGGCCGGGTCCCACAGGTCGGGCAATTCCACCTGCCCACCATCGGGATCGATCCCCTGACGGAAGTACCCCTTCCGGCTCAGCATCGTCAGGAACACCATGGGAATTCGCAGGTCCGCACTCGAGCGCGCCGTGTCGCCCGCGAGGAGACCGAGCCCCCCGCAGTAGGTGCGCATCTCGGGGCGGACCGCCAGCTCCATCGTGAAGTAGGCGATCCGGGTGTGGGAGAGGAACGGCCGGATCGCTTCGGGGGGGGTCCGGTCCGACGCGGGAGGGCCCTGCGGCACGGGCGGGGACTTCTCTCCTCGGGCCCGAGGGGGTCTCTTCATCGAGATCGTTTCCCGCGAACCCGCGTAGGCCGCACGCCAGGTCCGGGGATCATGCCCGGTGCCCCGGTCACGCGAGAACGACTTCCGGGGCAGGTCGCACCGGGTACTTTACCTGTGGCGACGCACCGCCCCTCGGACCCCGCCTCCGATCCGGTGCGGAGTCCATCGGTGATCTCGCCCCGGCGGCCGGGCCGAGTCCTCGAGCCTCCCGGAGGTTCGGTCCCAGCAGGACGGAAGCTCGGCCGAGATGCGAGCCGTTGCCGGTCCACTGCGGCCGTCTGGATAGTGGACAGCAGCGACTGCGGTACGGCGTTCGGAGTCCGGGGGCCGTTCGGGCCCCCGGCGGGGAGACCCGGTGGCGCCGGAGGGCCCGGAGAGCGACTCCCCGAAGGCGCTTCTGGCGCTCTCGGCCCGGTCGATGGGCAATCACCGGGACCCGAATCCGTACCGCCGGGGAGAGCGGACCGAGCCTTACCCCTCCACCGAGGGGTCCCCGCCCGGATCTCGAGAAACTCCGCAGGTCGCGGCATGCTGGTCGAGCAGGGCCTGGGTCGGGAACGACGCACCGCAGGCGCACGTGAAGCCGTTCGTCATGGCGCCAGGGGACGCGCACGTTCGTCCTTCAAGGTTTCTGGCGCGGGTCGGAACGCCCTCGGGGGCGCGTCGGTCGGAAGGGCGCCGGTCCCGCCTAACGTTCTGCGGATGGGTGGGCGGGGTCCGCCGACGAGGGCGGACGTCGAAGTCCTCGCTGCCTTCGGAGGATCTCCTGGAGCCGGGGGTCCGCCCGGGCGGCCGCGTAGAGCGGGGAGTAGAGGAGCTCGAGCAGCGGGAGCACGTCGTGACGGAGGGCCTCCTCCATCGACGCGATGAACTCGTCCATCTCGCCCAGCGCGTAGTGCAGGAAGCCGATGAAGAACACGACCATCTCGCCGCGCTCCGACCTCTCCTTCAGCCGCTCGATCGACCGGCGGGCCGTCGCCGGGTCCCCTTGACGGACGGCAAGGCATCCGCGGTACACGAGAGTCCACGGGCTGTCCGGCCGCACCCGCTCCAGCTCGCGGACGGACTCCTCGGCCTTCGCGAGGTCGCCTTTCCCGAGGTAGAATTCGCTCATGTGGGCGTTCGTTCGGAAGCGAACTCGATCTTTCGTGGCGGCCCAGAACGCGAGCGCCTCGGCCTCTCGCCCGGCGTAGGCCAACGCCCGGCCGAGGAAGGAGAGGACATTGATGTCGTCCGGGTTCAGTTGCCGCGCGGCTTCCAAGAGGCGAATGGCCCCTTCGATATCGCCGTCCCCGGCCGAGAGCTGGGCGAGCCAGCGGTAGGGGTCGGCGAGACTCGGGTTCAGCTCCATCGCCCGGCGGGCCTCCCGCTCGCACTCGTCGAAGCGGTCCGAACCGAGGTATAGGGCCGCGAGAACGGAGTGGGCCTCGGCGATCCCGTCATTGATTTCGAGCGCCCGGCGGAGTTCTCGGTTGGCCCGATCCTCGGCGTCGTGGAAGTGGATCGCTCCTTCGGTGGCGAGCCACAGCAGCGTCTCGGCGACTCCCACCCGGGCCCGGGCAAACCCGGGGTCCCGTGCGACGGCGCCCTCGAAGAGCGTGAGGGCGGTCCGAATCGCCTCGATCGACCCCTTCTCGCCGAACATCTGCCGGCCGTGCAGGAACAGCGAGTACGCCTCCATGTCCGACGTCTCCGTCCCGGTGGAGGCCGGACGGAGTTCGGCCCCGGAGGCGGGGCCGGAGAGCTGGACCGCAACGGATTTCGCGATCTGGCCCGCGATATCGTCCTGGATCGCGAAGATATCGTCGAGGGGCCGGTCGTAGCGCATGGACCAGATGTGCGATTCCGAGCGTGCGTCGACCAGCTGTACGGAGATCCGGACTCGGTTGCCCGACTTGCGGATGCTCCCCTCGAGCGCGACCCCAACCCCCAACTCCTCACCAACCTCACGGATCGACTTCGGGGACTTCTTGTAGCGCTGGACGGACGTCCGGGCGATCACCCGGAGTTGCGGGACCTGCGCCGTTCGAGAAATCAGCTCGTCGGTCAGGCCGTCCGCGAAGAAGTCGTCGGCCGTGTCGGCGCTGAGGTTCGCGAGCGGTAGGACCGCGAGACGAACGTTCGGCGAGCTCGGGGTCGCGGGAGGAGCGGAGGGCGATCGCGCGGCCCCGAGTGCCACGCGGTAGACCTCCACCGGCTCCTGGACGTTCTTGAGGCTCCGGGCGCCGACCCTCTCGATGACGATGGGGAGCTTGTTCCGCACCTGTTGGTAGACGGTCGCCGTGAGGCAGATCCCCCCCGGTTCCGCGAGCGGTTCGATTCGGGAGGCGACGTTCACGGCGTCGCCGACCACGTCGCCCTCCTCCTCCACGACGTCCCCGGCATGGAGTCCGATCCGGAGCAGGATTTGGTCCGCCGCACCGGCCGACGCGTTCCGCTTCACGAGCTCGCGCTGGATCTCCACCGCGCACCGGACCGACTCGACCGCGCTCGCGAACTCCACGAGGAAGCCGTCCCCGAGGCTCTTCACCTCGCGACCGCCGAACGAGGCGAAGATCGGGCGCAGCAGCGCCTGATGCTCCCGGCGCAGGCGGAGCGCCGTCTCCTCGTCCTGCTGGCCCAGCCTCGTGAAGCCGACGAGGTCAGTGAACATGATGGCGGCGAGACGGCGGGCCATACCGGGGGCCGGAGGATGCGCGGTTAGATTAGAGGTAGGGAGCGGATCTCTTCGCGGGGACGAGCCCCACGTCGTGAAGGACCTGCCGGTCCTCGAGATCGGAGGCCGCGCCCGAGGGGTCCAGCGGGACGGGCCGCCCCCGTCCCCCTGCGGACGGGACTCCTTCGGGCCGTCGTTCGCCGGTCGGGTCCGTGCGAGAAGTACTGGGCCGACCGGGTTGATAAACGGCGCGGGATCCTCGGGAGTTCGAGCAGCCACCGATGACCCGACGGGGAGTCGTCGCGAGCGTGTCCCGAGAGATCGCGGCCCGGCCACGCCAAGTCTTCCAGGCGTGGGTCGACCCGAAGCACCCGGCGAGCCCTTGGTCCGCGCGCAACGGAATCCGGCTCGCCATCGTGAACCCCGCCGTGGGCGGGCTGTTCTACATCAACATGGGCCCGCCGATGCCGCTCCCGACTCACTTCGGCCGATTCCTGCGGCTCGACACGCCGTATCTCATCGAGCACACTTGGGCTTCGGAGGGGACCCTCGGCGCCGAGACCCGGGTGCGGGTCACGTTGAAGCCGAAGGGGAAGGGGACCCTACTTTCCCTTCGCCACAAGGGCCTCCCGGATGCGGAGAGCGCGCGTGCCCACGAGGAGGGTTGGGGGATGATCGTGGGATGGCTCGCGGACGGATTCACCTCGCGCCGACGAGGAGCGAAATCATGACGGGGGTCTGGTTTTGATGAAGGGTCAGCGCTCCAGCGGGCGCCGGTAATCGAGGAGGAGCAAGCAGCAGTCCCGGCATCGCCAGCCCTCGTAATTCGGGGTTGTGGCCACTCGCTTCTTACCGACAATCTCCCCGTCGAGCAGTAAACGAGTTCGCTTCTGTTGCCAGGCGAGCAATCCGGTGGTGGCAACGATCCCGGTTTCCATCGGCTTACCGCAACGAGGGCAGGCGGCAGCGCTCGGTGACGTCATCCGAGACCATAGCCTCGGGACCCCCGTATACCTTCCGCGGGCCCCATGGACTCACGTTCCAGCCCCCCCGTTTCGACCGCTCGATGTCGGCGAATCCTGCGACGTCACGATGAGATTCGGGCCGGCCGTCGCTCTCCGTCGCGGGTCTTCCACGATCGGGGCAGGCTGACCGGAGACCGGCCGCCGCTCCACGGTGTCGGTGGGGTCGCTTAATCCGTGGGCGGCATCCAGGATCGATGATGCATCAGCATCGTTGGATGGCCGAGTGGGAGCCCTCGGGTCCGGCGGACGGCTGGATCATGAAGGCATGCGAAGACTGCGGCGCCGAGTTGGTCGCGCTGGCGACGGTGAGAGGTCGAGGACGGAGCGCAAGGAGGAGCGAGATCGTCTCCTTGGTGTACATAGCGCCCTGCCCGGGAAGATAGCCGCGGCGTCGAGGACGGGAAATCGGCTCGACACGGACGGCGGCGGACGGGGCACCCGGAATCGTCGAAGACAACTCCTTGCGTCCGAACTTGCATGGAGGACCAGCCATGAAGATGCCCGAGCCGTCGCCCGCGGCGCTCGAGCGCCTAAGGAAGCTTCTCGCGGGAGACTCCCGGGTCCAGCTCCGGAAGATGTTTGGCCAACCCGCTGCGTTCGTGCAGGGAAACCTGTGCGTCGGCGCCTTCGGCAACGAACTCTTCGTGCGCCTCGACGAAGCCGACGCCCGGATTCTATCCAAGGTTCCCGGGGTACGGCACTTTGAACCGGCGCCCGGGCGGCCGATGAAACAGTACTTCGTCCTTCCCCGGGCGTTGCTAGAGGATAGGGTTCAGGCAAAGAAGTGGATCGCGCGTTCCATCGAGTTCGCGGCGAACTTGCCGGCAAAATGAGGGGATCGGAGCCCACCCGGGTTGGCGGGGGC
Source organism: Thermoplasmata archaeon (assembly GCA_030038095.1). Taxonomy (GTDB): domain Archaea; phylum Thermoplasmatota; class Thermoplasmata; order Lutacidiplasmatales; family UBA184; genus Lutacidiplasma. Next base: position 15,907 of record JASHPK010000006.1, read on the forward strand.
TAAGGGCATCGCAAGCGTTCGCTCGACGACGGCTCGAAGCGGGCTCCCTTTCCAACGGTCCGCCACCCGAGTACGAACGCCCACCCCCAAACCGTTCCTGGAACTCTCCCGGCTAGAGATTAAGGGCGGAATGCCCTGGATCGGTGGAGTGGTCAAGATGCCGGGCGAGAAGAAGGTGGGTCCTTGGTTGACCAGCGTCCCGATGGTCGTCTCGGACAAGATGGCCGCAAAGAAGTGGTACACGGAGAAGCTCGGGTTGGAGCTGATCGCGGACGAAGGACACTGGGTCGCCGTGGGGAACAAGTCGAACGGGAGCGCGATCCATCTGTGTCAAGCCTCGGAGAACCGGCCCCAGCCCATCCCTCTCGAACCGGGCCCGTGGGGCTACGTTCTCGCGATTCCGGGAGACTTTCGGGCGGAGTGCGATCGACTGAAACAGCGCGGCGTGGAATTCACGCACGACCCCGAGAAGGCCCCATGGGGATGGTATGCCATCATCAGCGACCCGGACAAAAACCTCCTGTATCTCGGTCCCGAGCCGAAGTGACGGTGAGCTGCGATAGGGAAGAGCTGCAGATCTTCTTCCCGCCGCCGGGTCTCGATAGGGGAGCGTCCTGTCCTTAAGTGAGATCGAGCCCTCCGCTCGATCCTCGATGGCCGGCGCTCGTCCGCACGTCCAGGGAAGTGTGTCCTCGACCGACCGTGACTGGCTGGAAGATCTCGCGAAGGAGTTCTCCCTTTCGCACCGGGCCGCCATCCTCGGGGAGTGGAGGATGCTCATGGGCCGCTCCACGCGGGGTCCCTACCCTTGGCAGGCCCGCCTCAACCGACTCCTTTCATCGCCCGGGCTGCTCGACCGGATTCGGGGGGCTCACCGGACCGCTCGTGGCGGACCCAGAGCCCGGACTCTCGAAGTTCTCGAGCGCTTGGCGACCGACGTGGCGATCGAGCAGCACCGGCCGATCGCCCGCACTCGCGCCCGCCTGCAGCGCCGAATCGTCGCCTTCCGCCCGTCTTGGAAGGGCAGAAAGGTGAACCGGGCGACCGTCGAGGGAATCCTTCGCTCCCGGGAGGATCGATCCGACCGTGAAGCCGCCTGGTCCGCCCAGCATCCCCTCGAAGGTTCGCTCGAGGAGGAGGTCCGAGGCCTGGTCCGGGCCCGAAATCAGCGAGCGCGAGAGCTCGGCTTCCGATCGTTTCCGGAATATCGGATCGCGTTCGAGGGATTCACCCTCGGGAAGCTGCAAGAGCTGCTGGAGGGATTGGCCCGATACTCCCGCGAGGCGGATCGACGGCGGCGGGAGCAGTTCGAGGACGCGACCGGACTTCGGGACTTCTACCCGTGGGACGAGGCGTTCACGGACGAACTGGTGCAGAAGTCGCCGCCGAGTGCGTTCGGACGGGGGGAGATGGTCGCGTCGGTCCTCGCCGGGACGCGGCAGTGGGGATTCGGGCCGGCCGCCCTCAGATTTCGCATTGACCAGCATGACCTCCCCATGGGGGGCATTTCCATCCCGGTCGAGCCTCCCGGTGACGTCCGCGTCATCGTGCATCCCTCCACGGGCTGGGAACGGTACATGATCCTCTTCCACGAGGTGGGGCACTCCGTTCATTCCCGATCGAATGCGCCCCAAACTCCCTTTCTGAAGTGCTACGACTACGTGCCGGGATTCTTCGGATTCGTCGAAGGGGTGGGAACCTTGTTCGAGGAGATTCCCCGGTCCGCGGCGTGGCTCGCCACCCGGCGAGGGTTCGACCGCCGCAGTGCCGGCCGATTCAGCTGGATTCGGAACGTCGCGAGTATCGCGGGGGCCGGTCGACTGGTCGCGTCGGTCCGCACGGAGCTGGAGCTGTACCGGAATCCGTCGGCCGACCTGGACCGCGTCGGGTACGATTGGAGCCGACGACTGAGCGCCTGGGACTCGTTCGAGCCGCCCCCCTTCGTGGACCCGTTCTATGTGTTCAGTCCGGTCTACGTGCCATCCTACGTCCTGGCGGTCCTGTTCGCGAAGCAGCTGCTCGAGACGATGCTCCACGAACTGGGGGGATCCACGTGGCCGAATCCGCGGTTCGGGCCGTGGCTCATCGAGAACTGGTTTCGGGAAAGCGGCCGGTTTGACTGGGCGCCTCAGGTGGCGCGGCTGACCGGTCGGGACCTCGGACCCCGAGCTTACAACGCGTGGGCCCGTGGGGTCATTTCCGAACCGTGAGGCCCTCGGCGACCGCTAATCGAAAGAGTCGCGGGCCCTACCGCGGAACGGGGAGGAACGGAATGTCGGTCTCGGAGGTTCTCGACAAGGTCGATTCGGGAGTGGAGGCATCGCTGGAGATTCTCAAGGCATACTGTCGACTGCCATCGGTCTCGGCCGAGAGAAGAGCCCAACCGGAAACGGCCGCGTTCGTCCGGGGACTTCTCGCGGATGCGGGTTTCGAAGCCCGCGAGTACACCGCCGATGGCGGACCTCCCGTGGTGTTTGGTCAGAGGATGCTCGACGAAAAACGGCCCACCTTGCTCATGTATCAGCACTACGACGTCCAGCCGGTGGACCCCCTCGACGAGTGGCGACACGACCCTTTCGACCCGGTCGTCGAAGACGGCCGGTTTCTGGCTCGAGGCTGCGGAGATACGAAGGGAAATCTGATCGCCCAGCTCTTGGCCGTCAAGGCGTGGCAGCAGGTTGCGGGGAATCCTCCCATCAATCTGAAGTTCGTCGTCGAGGGGGAGGAAGAGGTCGGGAGCCCTCACTTTCCGGCGTTTGTTCGAGACCACCGCGACCTTCTGAGGGCCGACGGTGCCACGATCGAAGGAGGCGACCATATGACCGACGGCCGGCCCAAGATGGAACTCGGCTGCAAGGGGATTCTGTACGTCGACCTCGTCTGCCGGACGGCGAAGGTCGATCAGCATTCCTCGTACGCGGCGATTACCCCCAACCCGGCGTGGCGGCTCATCGAGTGTCTCGAGACGCTCCGCGCCCCGAACGGGCGAATTCGAATCCCACGCTGGTATGAAGGCGCCCGCGGTCCCACGCCCGAAGAGCTCCGCTACCTCCGCAAGACCTCGCTCCGGGTGCAGGACCTCAAGGAGTACTTCGGAGTCCGCAGCCTCCGCGGGGGATCGGATCCGTACCGGGTGGTCCGCACGCTGGTCTACTCGCCCACCTGCACCATCTGCGGGATCGTGAGCGGCTACATCGCGGAAGGAACCAAGACGGTCAATCCGGCGGTCGCCCGGGTCAAGCTGGATTTCCGCCTGGTTCCGGGGATGCGGATCGAAGCGCAGCTCCAGAAGCTGCTCGATCACCTTCGGGACCGGGGGTTCGACGACGTGGAGGTCGTGCCGCATAAGGAACAGCTGCAGCCGAGCGCCATCTCGCTGAAGGAACGGGTGGCCCGGGCCGCCATCGAAGGCGCGCGAGATGCCTGCGGTACGGATCCCGAGGTCTGGCCCTGGTCGGCCGGAGCGTCGGCGAACGGGTTCTTCAACGACGAGCTGGGTGTGCCCTCCCTCTCGGGACCGGGCGTCTCCTACGACGGGTCGAACTACCACGCCCCGAACGAGAACATCCGATTGACCGACTTCCGCCTGGGCGCTCGTCATGCGGCCGCGATGATAGGCCGGTTCTGAGCGACCCGGCGATCGGAACGGCCGCGGGCGGGCGGAGCGGGGTGGAAGTCCGTCCGAGGAACCCGGTCGATCCTTCACCGCCCGGACCGATGGGGAACGGGCGCTCGTCGCGGCCTCCGGCCGGAGGGCGCCACCGGCGTCGCCACCCGGCGCGGGCGTCGGTGGGCTCTCGGGGCCTGGGCCCCGCCCCGTTCGCGTCGACATGTTATATCCGAGGAGTGTCCGAACGCCGGGGTCGGGTCCGATGAAGGCCGAGATGAGCGTCATGTTGAACGTCAAGGATGTCGAACGCTCGGTGAAATTCTACCGGTCCCTTGGGTTCGACACCCGATGGGAGACCCAGGGCGACGACCACCACCTGGACTACGCCGGGGTGGGGATCGGGGACGCGGTCATCGCGCTGGGGCGGATCCCGAAGGACCCGCGAAGGATGTCCAAGGACTATGCCGATTGGGTCGGATCCCCCCTCGGTGCGGGAGTCATGATCACCGTAGAGCTGGAGGGTGTCGAGGAGATCTACGAACGGGTCAAGAAGGCGAAGGTGCCGATCGACTCCCCGCTCTCGGAGCGTCTCTACGGAACGGCATTCATGATCAACGATCCGGACGGCTACGTGGTGCGATTCCTTCGGCCGAAGGGCGTGTACGCTTGAGTGGGAGTCAATCTCGTTCGCCGAGACGTAGATCCGAAGGCCGGGTTCCATCGGTTCTGGGGGCGGACGGTTCCACGCGGGGGTTCGCGGGCCGTCTTCTCCCGAATCGATGAGAGCTCCCGGAAGCCCCGCGTTCCCGGTCTAGCCGAACCCGGGCCCCGCGAACGTCGCCCCGAGGGACTCAGCGTTTCCTGGGCGCGGGGGCTTTGGCTCCGGCCTTCCCGGAAAACGTCCGGGCGCTCCTCTCCTCGAACTCGTCCCAGCTCAGGATCGGCGGGTCGATATTGATCTGCCACAACAGGGCGTTCAGCTCTCCCCGGTGCTGCAGCTCGTGCTCCACCACATGGTAGAGGGTGTTGCGAACCGACCTCATGTGATCCTGCGGCCACCAAGGCGGCAGGGCCTTGACGAGGAATTCCTGGTCGAGGTCGCTCTTCCTGCCCTGGGAGAAGAAGCGGTCGACCAGTCCGTCGGTGTAGGCTTCGAACTTTCGGAGGTCGTCGAGCGAATCCGGCTCCGGCCCGTTGTAGTCCTCGAAGGGCTCCCCGAACACGACCGACATCCTCTGGATCCACATGGACGTTCCCCCGAGGGAGTGCCCCAGGATGTCCAGCATCGTCGGGAACGAGGCACCCCGGTCCTTCGTGAGCTCCGCCGCGGGCAACTTCGCCAGGGTCTCGAAGTAGCCCCGGCGAGCGACCGCGTTGTAGGCATACCAGTTCTTGAGCGACTCCAGCTCGGACATGGCCCACCGTCGAGGCCCCGGGATATAAGTACCGTCTCGTGGGCCCGGGGACGGTTCGTACTCGACGGACGTGGGACCACCGCCGCAGAGCCGGTGCTGCCGCTAGGGCGCTTGCCCGCGATCACCGGGGGAGGGACCGGCCCCGTTCGAGCCGCCCGGGTCCCCGGGTCCCCCACGGCCGCCCCGGTCCCTCCTTCGGGCCCGCACGATGAGCGCGACCGCAGCAACGATGATCACGAGTCCCGCGGCCGCGGCAGCTCCGTACCCCCAGGCCAAAGCGATCCCTGCCGAGGACCCCGCCGGGGTGGGCGGAGCCAGCGTGAACTGGATGGTGACGTTGAGTGGCGCGCCGGTCTCATTGAGCGTCGCACGCGAGGGATTCGCGACGTAATGCGCCGTCGAAGAGTTGTTGGCCGAGACGAGAAGGAGGAAGATCCCATAGGGTTCCGGGATCGTGATCCAGTTCCGGTCGGTGGTTCGGGTTACGGAGAAGAAGAACCCGCTCAGTACGATGGTGTTTACCGTCCAGTTCGTCCCAAAGGGGAGCCCCGTCTCGTTGAACCTCACCGGGTAGCTGTCGGGCGTTGTGAAGACCGTGATCGTGTCGTTCGAATAGCTCGCCGCGTATCCGTAGCCGCCGGGACTGAAGGCGATCCCCCAGCCGAAATTGCTGGCTCGAACGGCCGCCATGAGGGCGTTGGCGGAGCTGGGGACCACATCGATGTCGGGGGAGAACCAGTTGGTCACGCAGATGTTGCCGTTCACGGGGTCGAACGCGGCGGTGACCGGATCATCGCCGGAGGAATACCAGGTCGCGTAGATCGAGATGTTCGCGACGATCCGGTTCGTCGTGCCATTGATCACCATGAGGGTGTCCTGCCCGACGTTGGGCACGTACAGTTCCCCGTTCGCCGGGTCGAAGGCCATTCCCGTGGGCCACGTCCCGAGGCTCACATTGGCGACGACTCGGCCGGTCGATACGTTCACGACCGTGGCGCTGTTGTAGTCCCCCGTGACGTAGAGGTGCCCGGTCTCGGAGTCCAGCGTGAGATCGCCCGGACCCGCGGACCCGCCTCCGACGGGGATGCTCCCGATGACCTGGTTCGTCGTGCTGTCGATCACGCTCACGTTGTCGGACCCCGCATTGGCCACGTACACGTCCCCGTTCGCGGGGTCGAACAGGATCGCGTCGGGATCCGTCCCAACCGGGATGATGGCTACGATCGTGAAGTTCGTGCCCGCAAAGACCGCGACATTGCTCGCGCCGGACGATCCGCCCGGAACGTAGATGTTGCCGTTCGCCGGATCCACGGCGGCCCCGTCAAAGGCGGTTCCTCCGGGGAGCGTCGTCAGCACCGCGCCCGTGACCGGAGAGACGACCCAAAGTCCACCACCACCGCTGGATGGGCCGTTCGAAATGAGGAGATCCCCGTTCGAAGAGTCCCACTCGACGCTCTGGGGGGCGCCCGAGTCGGGGCACGACTCGTTCTCCACGAGGAACGATCCCAGAGAGAGACAGATCTGCCCGACCACGGAGGAGCCTTCGTCGGGACCCGTGACACGACTCGACAAGGGCGACGCTTCCGACCTCGCGATTGGCACCGGCCGGGCTGAGCCGAGGGCCGCGAGGGATCCCAGCAAGAGACTCGTGCAACACACCGCGGCGAGAATCCTCCACCGTGGTGCGGCCCCCGGTGCGATTCGCAGGGTCGGTCTCCCCATCGGACCCCCATCCAGGCTTCGCTAGATCGCCGGGTAAGACCTCCCCACGGTAAGAACGTAGCGACGGCAGCTCCGCCCCCTCTCGGCCTGTTTTCGAACCGGAGAGCACAAGACATCCAACGCCGGGCCCGCACCACCACGGACTCACCGCGGGGGCGTAACCGAGTTACACCCTAGCACGCCGACCGCGAATTCTATAGCCCGTTCGTTGGTCGATTGCATTACTTCCCGCCGGAGTCGCGATGGACCGCTACGAGAGAGTACGGGTGGACGAGCTGACCCGCGAGGAGCGGGTCGAGAAGTTTGCCCTGATCGATCAACCCTACACCCTCGAGGAAGCCGTCCTCGAAGGTCAGCGGTGCCTGCAGTGTGCGATGCCCTACTGCATCCAGGGCTGCCCGATCATGCAGGACGCCCGGGGGTACAACATCAAGGTCGGCGAGCGCGACTTCGACGGCGCCGCCCTGCTCGTCCTTCGGGAGAATCCGCTGGCCACGGTCCTGTGCAAGACCTGCTACCACTTCTGCGAGGACGACTGCATCATGGCCGGGCGCGGGGTCCCCATCGCGATCCGTCACCTGAAGCGCGCCGCGCTCGACTTTGGGAAGTCTGACCTCCTCTACGTTCCTTCGAAGCGCAAGGAGGAGCGCGTCGCCATCGTCGGCGGGGGGCCCGCGGGCCTGATGGCGGCCTGGGACCTCGCGATTCGCGGCCATGCCGTGACCATGTTCGAGGTCCAGCCGTTCCTCGGAGGGCAGATCAACACGATTCCCCGCTATCACCTCGAAGAGGACGACCTCGCGACCGACCTCGCGCGCTGGAAGAACCTCGACATCACGTTCGTGACCGGCCGGAAGGCCGGGGTCGACTACACCCCGAAGAGCCTGCTCGAGGAGGGCTACGAGGCGGTGCTGGTGACCGTGGGGGCTTCCAAGGCCCGAGAACTGGGAGTCCCCGGAGAGCATCTGGCCGGGGTGTATCACGCCCTTCCGTTCCTCCTCGCGATGAACACGGGCAGTGCGGGCCTGTTCGGGCGCACGGGACGCCATGTCGTCGTGATCGGCGCCGGGGATGTCGCCCTCGACGCGGCGCGATCCGCGCGTCGGCTCTCGGGCGGCAGCCAAGTGACGCTGGTCTACCGGCGGGGTCCCGAGGACATGAAGGCGACCGAGGAGGAGAAGTCCGGCGGGGAGATCGAAGGCATCCGGTTCGTCTTCTATCGAGCTCCCAAGGCCATCCTCGGGATGGAACACGTGGAGGGGCTCGTGGTCGAGAGGACCGAGCACGGTCCGCCCGATGCCAAGGGGCGCCGCTCCCTCGTCGTCGTGCCGAACTCCGAGGAAACGATCGAATGCGACATGATCATCGTCGCCGTCGGCGAGGTGGCCGACGTGGGCGATTTCGACCGGGCCTACGACTTCAAGTTCGCCTCCATGGGATGGCCCGAAGGGAAGCAAGAGGACTGGATGACCGGCGTCGAGGGAGTCTTCGCGACCGGGGGCCGATCCGTCGTGCACGCGATGGCCGCGGGAGAACGGGCGGCGGCGGCGATCGATGCCTACCTCGCCAAGAAGCACGGCCGCGCTCCCGAGCCACGGCCCGACCCGTTCGGAGGACCGGCGCCTCCCGAGAAACCCTCCGGGTACGGGGGTCAAACCTGGACCCCTTGATCGCTCGGGCGCTCGACCCTCCGTGACTCGCTCCGTCGCACGAGCCCCTCGACCCCCGGCGGGCGAAACTCTGAGCGTCTCGTGCCCTCCGCCCCGTCGAGGAGAACCGGCCCCTTTCCTCGGAGGGATCCTATGGGCGGACCTGCGGGCCGTCTCCGAGGCTGGGGGCGACGACCCCCCCGAAGAGTGGGGCGAGGGTTGGGGTGGCGTTCCGCCGGGGTTGAAACCGGTGCTCCTGCGACTTCCTAAGGGGTTCCAATCGAGGGCCCCAGCTTTGCGAGAGCCGAGCGGGTGATCCCGATGAACCGTCGGCCGTCGACTCGGGTGTGAGCCTCCCCGTCGCGGAACACGATGATTGAGGGCGTGATCCGGATCCGAAACGTGTCCCAGAGCGGGCTATCCAACTCCGTGATGTCGGCGATCGCGAGCGTTCCCCCGATTTTCCCGCGCGCCTCCACGAACCTGGGGATGAACCGACGGGTGACGGGGCACCAGGCCGCCCCGAAACAGACCACGCGTACCCCGACTCGATTCAGGTGAGTTCCCGTGAAGTCCTGCTCTCCGAGGATCTCCAGCCCCGTCCCCGCCCAGGTATGCGCTTTCACGTAGCGTGTCGGTCCTCGCGTCCCGGTCGTCGAGCCCCCTCGACCTCTTGAGGCCATCCCCATCGGGTGGTCGCGTGGGCTCCGGTGGTTGCGATCCGGCGGCGTTGGATGTCGTCCTATCGAGGGCCGCCACTCGCAATCGACCCCGCATTCGTGGCTTTATTTCAATGCCGCATCCCTAGGGCGTGTGGGCCCGTTGGTATGGTCCGATGGTGGAGCGATTTCGCACGTGGGCGACCGACGAGCCTGCCGTCCGGGCGGCCCTGATTGTCGGCTCTCAGGCTCGCACCCATGAGCCCGCGGACGAATGGTCCGACCTGGACGTGGTGATCTTTCACAACCACCCGGAGCAACTCATCGGCTCGACGGACTGGATTGGCCACTTCGGAGAGATCGTTCTGACCACGGTCGAGCCGACGGCAGTATTGGGGAGTCGGGAGCGGCGCGTGCTGTACTCGGATGGAAAGGATGTCGACTTCGCGGTGTTTCCGTCCGTCGCGCTCGGGCTCATGACCCAAAGTCCAGAGGGTCTCGCGATTCTCAGGCGAGGTTACGAGGTCCTGCTCGACAAGGACGGACAGCTCACGAAGCCGGTGGCTCTTCTCGAGAACCTCGCGCGGGACCAGCCGCAGTTGCCGAGTGAGGAACGGTTCCAAGCCGCGGTGGCAGACTTCTGGTACCACGTGCAGTGGGCGGCGAAGAAACTCTGTCGAGGTGAGGTATGGATCGCCAAGATGGTCTGCGATGGCTACCTCAAGCAGCTCCTCGTCCAGATGATCCGATGGCAGACCGTCGTTCGGCAGGGGAGCAGTACGGATGTCTGGCATGACGGGCGGTTCGTGGACCGCTGGGCCGAGCCCGAGGTGCGCGCACGTCTTCCCAAGACGTTCGCGCGATATGACCCAAACGACCTCTCACGGGCCCTCGACGCCACGGGGCGACTGTTCTCCGACCTGGCGCGCGAGGTCGCGAGAGAACGTAAGTGGGTCTATCCTGAGAAAGCGGAGTTCTCCGTCCGGACCCTGGTCGCTCGCATGCTGAGAGCCGCCAGCCTGTCGTCCTGACCGCGCCCGGCGGAACGTGGGGACTCTCGGTTAGCCCGGACTAAGAACCCATCCGAATACCCTCTCTGAGCCGCTGCGAGTGGAAACCGGAATTCGCATAGTCGGGGCGCGAGCATCCGCCCGATGGCCACCGCAGATCTCGCGCTGATCGATTCCCTCATCGAACGACGCTTCAGACTACCGGACGCGCTCTGGGAGCGGATCCGCCCGCTCCTACCCCGGCACCGCCCCAGTCCGCTCGGAGGACGTCCCCGCGCCGACGATCGACTCTGCATGGAGGCAGTTCTCTTCGTCCTCCTCACCGGCATCCAGTGGCGGGCCCTTCCTCGATGCTACGGCCCGGCCACCACGGCGCATGACCGTTTCCAGGAGTGGACCGAGGCCGGCGTCTTCGAACGGCTCTGGAAGCGCTCGCTCCTTCACTACGACGAGGAGGTCGGCCTCCAGTGGACGTGGCAGGCGATGGATGGGGCGATGACGAAGGCTCCGCTCGGTGGGGAGGAGACCGGCCCCAACCCCACCGACCGGGCCAAGACCGGGGTCAAGCGCAGCCTGCAGACCGACGGCGCGGGCATCCCTATCGGGCTGGCGATCGCCCCGGCGAACCGAAACGACCACAAGATGCTCCAGGCCACTCTCGAGAGCCGGCCCGTTCGCCCTCCGAGAAACACCTCCCAGCACCTGTGCCTCGACAAGGGGTACGACTACGACGAGTCCCGCGAGGTTCTCGAGGCGAACGACTTCGTCGCCCACATCCGCTCTCGAGGAGAGGAACAGATCGAGATGGAGCGGAACCGCAAGCGCCGACCCCGACGGTGGGTCGTCGAGCGGACTCACTCTTGGATGAACCGGTTCCGCCGCCTGCTCGTACGATGGGAGCGGAAGGTGGCCAACTACCTGGCCCTCGCCCAGTTCGCCTGCGCATGGATCGCCTATCGGGCGGCGGGGCTGTTCGCCGCTCGCTGACCTCGCCGTTCTATAGGCCGGACCGCTCCGTCAGGCATGCCCCAACGAGTGAAGGCTACTCACCGTAAGTCCTCGGATCAAACCACCACGGTCCTTCCGATCCGCTGCGCGAGCTGCGGGACGTGGAGTTGGATGACGCTCCCCGGGGCGGCTCCGTGGCCCGGGGCGGTCTTCAAGGACAAGGGATGGAGCGTCCTCAACGAGCCAGTGGACGGACACGTCGTGTTCGCTTGTCAGAAGTGCTTCGAGCGCGAGATGAGCTCACCGGGCTCGAAGATTCACGGCGAAGGGTGACGAGGTATTCGGACGCGCTCTAAGGGGTTACGGAGATCCTGGGATCGATGGACCCCCGTTGCCCTCTCGCCTCCTACGGTCGCCACCGACTCATGGTTGCCATTCGGAACTGGATCGAACCCCTCCTCGTTTCGTCCCGAATCGAGAGCGTGTAGCCGTTCCCGTAGTTCGAGCGAAGAGGAGTGAAACCCCAGGCTTGCCGTCCGATGAGGGCGG
>JASHPK010000060.1 GCA_030038095.1 Thermoplasmata archaeon
CGTGAGGAGGTAGGGCGGTGGGGTTCGAGCGCTGGTTCAACCGCACCCTGAACCGCCTCTGGGGATTCGTCGAGGACCGGACCGGGATGCCCAAGTGGGCGCTCCGCCCGCAACCGGCCTTCACGTTCAAGCCCTCGTACTGGACCGGCGCCTTCGTCGTCAACGCGTTCCTCTACCAGGTCGTCTCCGGGCTCCTCCTCCTCCTCTACTACCAGCCGAGCACGAACCCGACGCTGACGCCGTGCGGCCAGCCCGTCGGCCAGATGAGCTCGGCCCCGGCGGCCTGGTGCTCGACGTACTACATCGTGCACTCGGTGCCGATGGGATCGCTCCTCCTCTCGACGCACCTCTACGGCGCCTACGCGATGATCTTCCTCGCCATCCTGCACTTCTACCGAGGCTACTACCTCGGCGTCTACAAGGCGCCCCGCGAGTTCTCCTGGATGGTCGGCACCCTCCTGCTCGCGGTGACGCTGGGCATGGGCTTCACCGGCTACCTCCTCCCGTACACCCAGCTCTCCTACAACGCGACGAACGTCGGGATTGTGCTCGCGCTCCGGCTCCCGACCCTGGGACCGCTCCTCGGCCCGTTCATTCTGGCCGACGGAACCTCCCAGGGTCTCCTCTCCCGGATGTTCGACGCCCACGTGCTCTTACTTCCCCTCGCGCTCGCGGCGCTCCTCTACGCCCACATCGCCCTGTTCGAGTCGCACGGCATCGCGCCCCCGGCGACCTCCGACCCGCTCCAGCGGCGGCGCTACACGGAGCAGGATGACAAGAAGCACGTTCCGTTCGTGCCGCACATCCTGTTCTACACGCTCAAGTGGGGGCTCCTGTACGTCGGAGTGCTCCTCGGGATCGCCGCGCTTTGGCCGTGGAACCTTCCCACGTACGTCGGGAACCTCACCGCGGTCGGGGTCGTGACCGAGCCCGACTGGTACTTCCTCTGGGTGTTCAAGCTCGTCGACTTCGAGGGCGTGACGCCCGTGATCGCGGTCGGTGCGACGACCGTCCTCCTCCTCTACGTCCTGTTCCTGCCATTCCTCGACCGCTCGAAGCGCACCCACCCGCGCGATCGGCCGTTCTTCATCTGGCTCGCGACGTCCCTGGTCGGCTTCTTCATCCTCATGACGGTCTGGGGCGGCGAGACCCCCGGGGTCCAGATCACCCCGCCCGACGTGGCGCTCACGTTAGGGCCGGTGTTCGCGGTCAACGCGGTCGTGGTCGCGATCTTCCACCTGCGCTACCGCCGGAGTTACCTGCGCCGGCTGGCCGCCCGGGGCATGGATTACGCCGGCGTCTACGGGGCGGGGTCCGCCCGATCCCCTCCATCGACCGCTCCGGCTCCCGCAGCGGAGGCGAAGCCCCTTGACTAGCGACGGGGCGACCCTTCCCCGATGGAAGACGGGAACCCTCTGGGGGATCCTCGCGGTCTTCCTCGTCCTCGGCACCGTCGGAGCGGCGGGCGTCGTCTACGGTCTCTTCGGCCTCGTCTCGGGCCACGTCGTGGACCTCGCGGCCGTCGGGATCGGCGCGGTCGTGGCAGTCCTCTCGTTCCTCTTCATGGCCGGTATCCTCTACCGGGTCGACCGATACCGCGGAACCGCCGAGCGGAGGATCGAGCTCTTTGAGTAGCCCGCCTCCGGCCCCGGACCTGCGCCGCCTGCGGGCGCGCGTGCTCGCGATCTACGACACGGTCACGGTCCTGATGCTCCTCGGGATCGCGGTCCTCATCGTCTATTCGATAGAGCTCGGGCCGCTGACGAGCCCGGGGGCCGAGCAGTCGTTCGGGATCGCCGTGTCGCTCATGTTCCTCATGGCGGCGCTCATCTTCCACCTCGTCGACCGGACCTACCGGGCGTGGCCGCTCGGCCGGCGGATCCACCCGACCCCGCCGGGCCCCGTGACGCTCGCCGCCCAGACGCGGTTCCTCAAGATCCTCGTCGTCGCGATCGCGGCGGCCGCGATCGCGTACATACTAGGGGGACTTATCGCGTGAGGACAGGCGAGGGAGTAGCATGATCGACCTGACCCTGCCGCTCGTCCTCGTCGGCCTCATCGCCGCGCTGGCGGGGTTCCTCCTCTGGGTCCTCACCTACCACGGGACGTGGCTCGTCGCGACGATCAAGAAGTGGCTGTTCACGACCGACCACAAGCGGATCGGCCTGATGTACATCGTCACGGGGTTCCTCTTCTTCCTGATCGGCGGGATCTATGCGACCCTGATCCGCACCGACCTCGGCCTCGTCCAGGGCCTCGGGATGGACCCGCAGACGACGCTCGGGATCACCCCGGACGTCTACTCGACCCTCTTCACCGAGCACGGGGTCCTGATGGTGTTCATGTTCGTCATCCCCGTCCTCGCCGGCTTCGGCAACTACCTCGTCCCGTCGATGATCGGCGCACGGGAGATGGCGCTCCCGCGCATCAACGCGATCGCGTTCTGGCTGATCCCGCCGGCGGGCGTGATCCTGATCCTGTCGAACGCGTACGCGGGCTGGACCGGCTACGTGCCGCTGACGCTCGAGGCGTTCGGACCGAACCCGTACGGCGTGGACCTCTGGATCCTCGGCCTCCACATCCTCACGATCTCCTCCATGCTCGGGGCGATCAACTTCCTCGTCACGATCCTGAAGCACCGGGCGCCGGGCGTGCACTACTGGAACATGCCGCTGTTCGTCTGGTCGATCCTGATCAACTCCGTGCTGCTCATCTTCGCCCTCCCGGCGCTGTCGATCGGCTTCACGATGATCCTCTCGGACCGGAACTTCGGCACGCACATCCTCGCGTCGGTGAACGGCACCCCGCTCGGCGGGGCGCTCCTCTACCAGAACATCTTCTGGTTCTTCGCGCATCCCGAGGTCTACATCATGGTGCTGCCCGCGTTCGGGCTCGTCTCCACGATCCTGCCGAAGCTCGCCCGCAAGGACATCTTCGGCTACGGGGCGATGGCGGTCGCGCTCGGGGCGTTCGCCGTGCTCTCCTTCGCGGTCTGGGAGCACCACATGTTCGTCACCGGGATCTCGACGAACGTGCGCTTCGTCTTCATGCTCGCCACGATGGCGATCGCCGTCCCGTCCGCGGTGAAGACCTTCAACTGGGTCGCCACCCTCTGGGGCGGGCGGATCTGGATGGCGCTCCCCATGTGGTTCTGCGTCGCCTTCATCACCGGCTTCGTGATCGGCGGCCTCTCGGGCCTCTTCCTCGCCTCGATCCCGATCGACTACCTGTACCACGCCACGTACTTCGTCGTGGCCCACTTCCACTACGTCATCCTCGGCGGGACGCTGATGGCGGTCTTCGCGGCGATCTACTTCTACTTCCCGATCTGGACCGGCCGCTGGTACAGCCAGCGGCTCGGCCACGTCCACTTCGTGCTCACGTACTGCGGGATCAACCTCCTCCTGTTCCCGATGTTCATCCTCGGGGCCGAGGGGATGCCCCGCCGCGTCTACACGTACGTCTGGAGCGGGAACTTCCAGTTCCTCAACTTCCTCTCGACCCTCGGGGCCTACATGATCGGCATCGCGACGCTCGTGTTCATCTACAACATGGTCTACAGCTACTTCGCGGGCGACCCGGTCACGGTCACGGACCCGTGGGGCGAGGAGCTCGCGGTCCGCATGACGGGTCCGGTCGCGAGGCCCGCTCCCCTCCCGTCCCGCGCGCCGACCCCGGTCCCGACCGCCGCAGTGCCGGAGGGCCCCTAAGGAGGGTTCGACGATGCGGGGCCACGACCTCTTCCGGTGCGCCGCGATCTTCGCCGCGGTCCTCTGCTACTCGACGATCCTCCTCGGCGGGAACGTGATGGCGAGCGGGGACGGGCTCGCCTGCCCCCACTGGCCGACCTGCTACGCGAACGGCAGCCTCCTCCCCGCCTACGTCGGGGGCGCGGCGGTCGAGTGGAGCCACCGGGTCTCGGCGTTCTTCCTGAGCGTCTGCGTCCTCGTGCTCGCGCTCCTCGGGATCGCCTACGAGCGCTCGCGCCAGGTGCTGCTCCGGATGAGCCTCCTCGCGCTCGGGCTGGTCGTGACCGAGGCGCTCCTCGGCGGGCTCGTGGTGGAGAGCTCGCTCTTTCCCGAGTTCGTCCTGATCCACCTCGGGATCGCCACCGCGCTCTTCGGGCTCCTGCTCGTGCTGACCCTCCTGTCGAACCTGAGGGAGCTGCCGCGCCGCTGGATCGCGTGGGCTCGCCGGGCGGTGGATGAGGTCCCGTCCGCGCCGAAAGGCGCGCCGACCGCGCGCGGCGCGACGGGTGACGCCCCGGGCCCCCTCGGCCAGCCCCGGGAAGGCTAAGCCCTCCCGCGGGTCGCTTGCCCCGAGGACCGATGGCCGCGACCGAGGCGAACGCCGAGCCGATCGCGCCGACGTCCCCGGGAGGTACCTCCCGGCCCGGCGATTTCGTCTCCCTCGCGAAGCCCGGGATCACCGCCCTCATCTGCCTCGTCGCGGTCGCGGGGTTCCTCCTCGCCTCCCCCCGCTCGGTCGACTACGTCCGGCTCGCGATCCTGGTCGCGACGGGAGCCGCCGGTTCCGCCGGGGCGGCGATGCTCAACCACTACCTCGACCGGGACCTCGACCGCCGGATGCGGCGGACCCGCCACCGCCCCCTCGCGGAGGAGCGGATCGCTCCGAGCTCGACCGCCGCGGTCCTCGGTCTCGTCCTCCTCGGGGCCGGGATCGGAGGGGCGGCCGCGTTCCTGAACCCGCTCACGGGCTTCTCCATCTTCCTCGGCGGGCTCACCTACGTGGTCGTCTACACGCTGTGGCTCAAGCGCCGGTCGACCTGGAACATCGTCATCGGGGGCTTCGCCGGGAGCGCGCCGGCCCTCGCGGGGAGCGCCGCCGCGGTCGGGGCGTGGACGCCCGGGGTGCTCGCCTTCGCCCTCCTCGTCTTTTTGTGGACCCCGCCGCACTTCTGGAGCCTGGCGCTCCTGCTCCGGGAGGACTACGCGCGCGCCGGCCTCCCGATGCTCCCGCGGATGGACGACCCGGTCTACTCCGGCCGCGTCGTCGTCGTCTCCGCGGCGCTCCTCATCCCGGCCGCCCTCGCGATCGGCGTCACCGGGGCGATCGCCTGGCCGGTGCTGCTCGCCCTCGTCACCCTCGGGGTGGTCTTCGTCCTCGTCACCGCCCCGCTCTGGCGGGAGGTCACCCCGCGTCTCGCCCGACGGGGGTTCATCTTCTCGGGGCCGTACCTGCTCGGCGCCGTCCTCGCGATCGTGGCCAATGCGCCGCTCGTGCGTGCCGGGCTCCCGGCGGGTTTCTAGCGCGTAACCTGGCGGCCGGAGCGCGCGCTGAGCTTATCTCACCGACCCTCCTCTCTTTCGTGATGCCGAGCTCCGACCGGGTCCGGGACGTCCCGGACCGTTCCCGTGACGCCGAAGTGGTCCTGAAGAAGTTCGGATTCTCCCGCGTGGCCGCCGCGCGGCGCGATCCCGTGACCGAGCCGTCGTTCTGGGTCCAGGAGGCCGGCGTTCCGCGTCGCACGTTCCCGGTCTACGTGCCCGCCGAGGGGGTCGACCCGCTCGAAGAGCGGATCGACCGCTGGGTCGCCAGCGCCCGGGGCGACCGCTCCCGGGCCCACCGGGCGATCTTCGTCGTTCCGAACGACGACGAGGCCGACCACGCCTGGGCCCGGCTCGGCCCCGCGACCGAGACGGCGATCGAGCACGAGATCTCGATCCTGGTCGTCCCGCGGACCTCGCGATCGGACGAGGCTCCGCACTTCCACCTGCGCATCGCCGAGCCGAAGGAGGTCCTTCGGATCGCGACCGGGATCGTGGTGGGGCTGTTCCGCCGGTCGTCGTCCGAGGAGGGGATGAACCAGATCGACTTCGAAGAGCTGCTCATCCTGTTGCGGCAGCGCTTCGGACTCGACGTCCACCGCTCCCTCGGGGTGCGGAGCGACGAGGACGCGCTCTTCGTCCTGTACCAGCTCGCGGCGCGGGACTCGTACGCGCCGGGCGACGCCGGGGCGAACCTGCACCTGCTCGTGCTGAAGCCGACGGGCCCGGCGGCCCGGCTGCCGTGGTTCGCGGCCTAGCCCCGGCGCGGCACGAACCGAGCCTTAAAGAACCCCGGCCCCGTCGAACCCGAGATGCCCGAGTCGGCCGAGTCGTACCGTACGCCCTACACCCCCTACCCCGGCGGAGGAATGCCCCCGGCGGCGACGACCCCCGAAGAAGGAAAGGCCGACCTCTGGGCGTTCTTCTGGCTGACCCTCATCAACACCGCGATCATCTCGGCCGCGGGGATCGCCGCGTGGTGGTTCGTCCACTAGGCCCGCGCCACCCCGAAGAAACCATTATCTAACTCGCCAGGGTCCGCGCGCCGCCGACGCGGCGTGGGGCCGTGGGGTAGCTTGGACCATCCTTCTTGCTTGGGGTGCAAGAGACTCCGATTCAAATTCGGACGGCCCCATCCGCCACGCGGCCCGGATCCGGGCGCGCGTCGTCCTATGTAGGTCCGTTCGCTCCCGCCGCCCGTGCCGCGGAGGTTCGTGGAGGAGCGCCGGCACGACCCGTACTACCGGGCCGCGCAGCGGGAGGGCCTGCGCTCCCGGGCGGCGTTCAAGCTCGCGTACCTGGACGACCGGTTCCACTTCCTGCACCCGGGCGGCCGGGTCCTCGATCTCGGAGCGGCGCCGGGCGGCTGGTCGCTCGTGGCCCGCGACCGGGTGGGCGAGCGGGGTCGGGTCGTCGCGGTCGACCCGCGGCCGATCGAGCGGCTCCCGGGGGTCGAGATCGTGCGGGGCCGGGTCGGGGATGCCGCGCTCTTGGGCCGGCTCGGCCGAGACCAGTTCGACGTCGTGCTCTCCGACATGTCCCCGCGCATCAGCGGCGCCTACGCGACCGACCACGCCCGCAGCGTCGGCCTCGTACGCGACGCCTATGCCCTCGCCCGCGAGGTGCTGCGACCGGGCGGAGCGTTCGTCGCGAAGGTGTTCGACGGGGACCTGGTGCCGGGCCTGGTCGCAACGCTCGGGCGCTCCTTCGCGTCCGTGCGGCGGACCAAGCCCCCGGCGTCCCGAGAACCCTCTTCGGAACTGTACCTCGTCGCACTGGGTCTCCGACCGGCCCCGAGCGTTCCGGTCGGCGACGATGGGGGGTCCGCGTCGGCGGCGGGCCCCGATATATAGGTTCAGATATTAGCGCGAGTCCGCCGTTTTTGAGGCCTGGTTAGTCGTGATCCGGTTCGGGCCTGCGGGGATCCCTCTTTCCTGCAAAGGGCGCACGCTCCGCGACGGGATCGCGGACGTGCATCACCTCGGGCTCACCGCGATGGAGGTCCAGTTCATCAAAGTCAATCCGCTCACGCGCGTCGTCCTCGACGAGGAGGTGGGGAAGCTGCCGCGCGAGCTCGTGCAGCAGCTCGTCGTCAGCGCCGGACCCTCGGAGACCGCGACGCCGCCGAACCTCGCCGCGTTCCTCGCCCCGCTGCGACGCCGGGACTCGATCACGACCCTCACCTGGAGCCTCGCGAAGGACCACGCCGACCTCGACCAGACGAAGGCGCTCGCACGCGCGCTCGACACCGATCTCACCCTGCACGCGCCCTACTACGTGGACTTCTTCGGCTCCTCCGACGCCCGCGAACAGTCGACGCGGCAGATCCAGTGGGCGGGGGTGCTCGCCCACGGGCTCGGCGCGCGCCTCGCGGTGACCCATCTCGGGTTCTACGGCGCCGGCAACCGCAGCGACTCGGTCCAGCAGCTCACCGAGATCGTGATCGATCTCTCCGACTGGCTGTCCAAATTCTCGAAGGGGGCCGTGCGGCTCGCTGTCGAACCGAGCGGCCACCCGGACGTCTTCGGCTCGCGGGAGGAGGTCCTCGAGCTCGCGCGTCGGGTGAAGGGGATCGTGCCCGTGCTCAACCTGCCGCACCTCGCCGCGCGCGAGCGTCGGGCGTTCGCCACCCCCGAGGAGCTCGAGCCCGTGGTGAAGGAGTTCGTCGCCGCGACGACCGGCCCGCTCTACCTCAACTTCTCGGGCGTCGAGTTCTACGGGCCGGGCGAGTTCCGCCTCACACCGATCAAGCGGGGCCAGGTCCGATTCGACCCGCTCGCCGAGATCCTCTCCGAACGGGACTACGACGTGACGGTGATCTCGAGCTCCCCGCTCCTCGAGCACGACGCGATGTACATGAAGCTCCTCTACGAGCGCGCGCTGACCCGCCGGTGGACGCGCCTGCACGCCCCGGCGCCGGCGGTGAAGCCGGCGCCCAAGGCGGGGATCCCACCGAAGCCCAAGGCGAAGCCGGCCGCGCGGCCGCCGGCCCCGCCCGCCCGACGCCCGAACAAGCCGTCGCGCCCGAAGGAGGTGCGTCGCCATGCCGCCCGGCGGAGGAAGTGAGACGCCGAACTTCTCGCGCGCGCAGCATTACATCGCCGACCGCGTAACGGCGGCGCTCGATCGAATCGAGCCGACGGCGATCGCTCGCGTGGTCGGCCTGCTCCAGCGCTCGCCCCAGACGTTCGTCTACGGGGCGGGACGCAGCGGCATCGTCGCACGAGCGTTCGCCATGCGCCTCGTGCAGACGGGCCTGCGGGCCTACGTCATCGGGGAGAGCGTCACCCCGCTCGTGCGCCGGGGGGACCTCGGGTTCATCCTCTCCGCCCAAGGCGAGAGCTCGTCGAGCAACCAGACCGGGAACATCGTCCGTCGCGAGGGCGCCGATCTGATCGTCGTCACGGCCCGAGGCACCTCGAAGCTCGCGCACACCGCGACCGAGCTCCTGGTGCTCGACTTCCCCGAGGACTCCGAGCGGCCTCGGCTCGCCCCGCTCGGCACACTGTTCGAGGCGGCCAGCCTCCGCCTGACCGACGCGCTCATCGTCGAGGTGATGCAAGCGCGAGGCGAGTCCGAGGACTCGATGCGCCGGCGTCACGCGATCATGGTCTAGCGAGCGCGCGACGGCCGAAACCTTAAGCGATATCGGGCCTCACGCCGACTCGTGCCGAGCCCCGCCGGTCCGCTCGCGGCGACCCTCGTGCCGATCCCGACCCGGTTCTTCGTCTCGAGCGGCAAAGGGATCAACAAGACGAGCGAGCTCAACGCCTTCGACCTCGCCCTCCTGCAGGCGGGGATCGGCGAGCAGAATCTCGTCAGCGTCTCCTCGGTGCTGCCGGTCGGGGTCCGTCAGGTCGACCGGACCCGCATCGCCCGGGGGGCGATCACGCACTGCGTGCTCGCGCGCCACGCGGGCGGCGAAGGCGAGGTGATCAGCGCGGGCATCGCCTACGGATTCCGGACGGACGGCCAGGGCGGCTACGTCGCCGAGGGCCACCTGCACGGCACCCAGAAGTCGCTCAAGGAGTTCCTCAAGTGGCGCATGCAGGAGATCGCCCACTTCCGCGGGGTGGAGCTGCGACGCATCAACTACCGCACCGAGGAGCTCTCGATCCCGATGGACCATTACGGCGTCTGCATCGCGGCGTGCGTGTTCCTGCCCTGAGGTCCCGCGTCCGGGTCCTACAGGAGCTTACGGAACCTGAGCTTGTCCTCGAGGCTGCCGTCGATCTGGAGCTTTCGGGTCACGAGGGCCTTCATCGGGCCGATCTCCTTCCGGACGAGGCCGTCGAACGTGGCGGTGTCCGTGGTGATCCTCACGTCGGCCTTCCCGTTCGGGCTGGTGCGCAGGTGCTGGAGCCGTCCTTCCGCGAGATCGACGGCGTAGGTGGCGCCGTCGGTCAGGCGGATCTGGATCGTGCGATTCACCCCATCCAGCTCCTCCGCGAGCGCGGGGTTCTGCGCCGCCTTCCGGTTGAACCGGTCGACGAGCGAAGCGAGCGTCTCCTCGACGGTCATGGCGTGAACTCGTCGAGGGTGTGAGCCGGGCGGGCCCGCATAACCCTTTGCACGGGAGCCCAGGAAAGCCTCAGCCACTCCGGGCGCGGATCGCCTCCCCGCACCGCGGCCGCCACGAACGCTTGGGTTCGCGGGTCCGACGGGTATCCGCTGCCGAGGTCGTCCCCGAGGCGCGCGCGGAGGGAGGCGAGCGCGCGGTCGCGCCGGACCTTCGCGACGATCGACGCAGCGCCGACGACCGGGAACTCCGCGTCGGCGCGGTGGCGGGCGAGGATGGTGGTCCCCGGTCCGGCGAGGGCCGAGAGCCGGCGACCGAACCGGTCGGCATTCGGGTCGCACGCGTCGACGATCGCGAGATCCGGATTCAGCGCCCGGATGAGGCGGGCGAACGCGGCGAGCTCGAGCTCGTTCAGCCCTCCGTGCGCCACGTACCGGTCGATCGTGCGGGGCGCGAGGGCGAGCGATCGACAGCCCCCGAGGGCCGGGAGCGCGGCACGGATCTCCGAACGTCGCCGTGGGGAGAGCCGCTTCGAATCCCGCACGCCGAGCCGTGGGAGCTCGGCGAGCGCGCCCTCGTCGATCGCGAAGGCGCCCACCACGAGCGGTCCGACCGTACTGCCGCGGCCCGCCTCGTCGAGCCCCACGATCCTGCGCTCGGGCGTGGTCCGGCCCCGGTCGGTGGCATTCGCGCGAAGGCCATAAGGCGGCCCGTCTCCTCCCTCGCGCATGGCGCTCGGGGGGCTCTCGGTCCCGCTGCCGACGCTCTTCGGGCCCGACGGCGCCCTTGACCTCAGCCGCAACACCCGGTTCGCGCGCACGATCTCGGAGGCCGGGGCGGACCACCTGTTCGTCCTCGGATCGCTGGGCGAGTTCCCGTCGGTCACCGACGCGGAACGCCCGCGGCTGGTCGACGTCGTGGTCGAGAGCACGATCGGATCGACCGATGTTTGGGTCGGCTGCGGGGCCCCGTCGACCCGGCAGGCCGTGGCGTACGCCGAGGCCGCCGAGCTCGCCGGCGCCGCCGCGATTGTCGCCGTGCCCCCGTACTACCTGCGTCCGACCCCCGAAGCGATCGAGCGGTACTATCGGGCGATCCACGACGCGATCCGGATTCCGCTCTGCGCCTACAACATCCCCTCGCTCGTCGGATATCCTCTCGACCCCGGGCTCGTGCACCGGCTCGCTCGCGAGGGGGTGCTCGCCGGCGCGAAGGACACCGCGGGCAGCTTGACGAGCGTCGCGGCGATGATCGCCGGCGCGCCCGAAGGGTTCTCGGTCCTCCCCGGGGACGACGCGCTGGCCGCTTCGGCCATCGAGAGCGGAGCGAAGGGCGCCGTGATGGGGACCGCGAACGTCGTCCCCCGCCTGTGCGTCGAGCTCGTCGCCGCGGCGCTCGGCGGGAACCGAGCGCGGGCGGCCGAGCTGCAGTCGCTGGTCGACGCGCTCGTCGAGGCGATCCACGCGGGACCATTCCCGTCCGTCGACAAGTTCCTCGCGAACCGGCTCCGCGGGGCGGAGGTCGGGTACCGATCCCCGTACGACCCGCTCACGGCGGAGGAGGAGGCGCGCGTCCTGGCCCGGCTCACGCCGATCGAAGACCGGCTTCGGCCGTTCCTGAAGAGGTGACGATGCGGGCCGTGGTCGTGCGCCCCCCGGTGCCGGGGGTCGCGGTGGAGGAGGTCCCGGCCCCCGTTCTCGGCCCGGGGGCGATCCGCGTGGCGGTCCGGGAATGTGGCGTGTGCGGCACCGACCACGACGTCGCGGACGGCAAGTACGGACGCGCACCGGAGGGCGATGCGTATCTCATCCTGGGGCACGAGAACTTGGGAGAGGTGATCGAAGTCGCCCCCGAGGCGTCGGGCTTCCGGGCCGGCGACCTCGTGGTCGCGACGGTCCGGCGAGGGTGCGGGATCTGCCGGTTCTGCCTCAGCGGCCGGTCGGACTTCTGCGAGACGGGCCGGTTCACCGAACGCGGAATCAGCGGGGCCCACGGATACATGGCCGACGAATACGTCGAAATCCCCCCGTACCTCGTCCGCGTCGATTCCGCGCTCACCCCGGTCGCGGTCCTGCTCGAGCCGCTGAGCGTCGTCGAGAAGGCGATCGCGCAGGGTCAGGCGGTCCTCGACCGAAAGGAGCCGACCCCGGGTCATTCCCGCTCCGCGGCTCCCCGGGCCCTCGTCGCCGGCACGGGAGCGATCGGGATGCTCGCGGCCTTCGCCCTGCGGGCCCGCGGCTACGACGTCGTGGCGGTCGACCGCCACGGAGAGGATACTCCGGCGGCGGTCCTCCTGCGACGGATCGGAGCCCAACACACGAACGTCTCCGAAGGGCTCGGAGCGGTTAGGGACTCCGCCTTCGACCTCGTCATCGAGGCGACCGGCTCGGTCGCCCTCGATCTCCACCTCGCCGAGATGCTGGGCCCGAACGGGGTGCTCGTCCTCACCGGGATCCCCGACCCGGCGGCGACCCCGATCAGCGTCGCGGCCGGCCCCCTCTTCCGGGAGGTCGTCCTCGGCAACCGCGCGATCGTCGGTTCGGTCAACGCGAACCGCGCCGACTTCGAGTCCGGGCTCGAGGACCTCGCCCGCTTCGAGTCCCGGTGGCCCGGCGCCTGCGCGTCGATCATCTCCGCCCGACGACCCCTCGAAGAGGTCGCGAGCGTGCTCGCGGAACACGTCGGCGGCGCGATGAAGACCGTGCTCACCGTGCGCCGCGGCTCGACGCAAGGCCGCTCAGGACGCTAACCCTCCGGTGCGCTGAGACTCCCCCGCTTCCCCTCCGAGCTCCAGGCGCATGGGCCGCCCTGCGAGTCGCGCGCCGTCGGGCGGGGCCCTCCCGCCCGTCCGGGACCGCCGACCGGCCCCGGGGCCAGGCACGGACGCCGGAGCAGCGGGAGGAGCCCCCGGACGCCCCGTCGGACGCGCCGGAAGATCCCCGGATCGCGCCGAAGCCCGGGAGTTCGGACCTCTCAGACGATATTCCGAGCTGGCGCTCGTCCGCGAAGGACCGGGGTCGGAGATCTCCGGACCCGAGGTCGCGAGGCGAGGAACCGAGGGAGGTTCGGCGTCGCCTATCCGATCATCAACCCTTCGATGCGGACCTGGAATCCTCGGGAAGTCCGGGTGAGGAAGTTGATGAGCCCGCTGTGGCGCCACTGCAGCATACACCGGCGAGGCAGGAACCAATAGCGGGCTCCGATGCGCAGGTCGGACCTCGCCTCGGTGACCAGCCCTTCATACGCCTGGGCCGAGTAGTAGCCCATGTCCTTGAACCCGTCCGTCCGGGCCCGGAGCGGGCCGGTGACGCACCAGACGATGACCCCGGTCCGGGGGTCGACCGACATGACCACGCCGCAGTGCGTGATCGGACAGCCGCAGGACATGCCGAGCGGTCGGCCAATGAGCACATCCCCCTTCTGGATGCCCAGCTCCCGCGTGAGCAACGGGTTGTGCGGAAGGATCGTCTCCCGAGGGCCCGGCTCTTCGGGGAACGTCTGCAGGACAAAGTCGTAGTCTCGGCCGAGGTGATCCTTCCAGCCTCGGGGCTCGACCGCGATCGCGAACGCACAGCTGTCGCACGGTCCCGTGCCGGTCGACGACGGAGCGGTCGCAGGAGTCACCGGTGTCGCCGGACCCCTCTGGATGCACCGGTCCAGCAGCTTCGGCTCGGCCACGGCGGCCTCGGCGAGTTCGTCGCAGGTCCGGAACCCGCACAGTCCGCAGTCCAGTCCCGGCAGTTCGGCTCGGAGGCGTTGCGCCTCCGCTCCGGGGGCCGCCATCTCAAGCGCCCCCCGCCGCCATCGGCTCGAGTTTGACGGAAGAGATGGACCGCAGAGAACCGACGGCCGACCGGAGCTCCTCGAGGAAGTAATCGATCTCCGCCTCGGTGTTGAACCGTCCGAGGGTGACCCGGAGGGCCCCTCGGGCTTGGACCGGGTCCCGTCCGATGGCCAACAGCACGTGGGACGGCTGATCGCCCTGGTGGGACGAACACGCCGAACCGGTGGCGACCGCAATTCCTCGTTCGTCGAGACGGAGCAGCAACGTGATCGCTTCTCCCTCGAGTCCGAAGAACCCGACGTTCGCGTTCGTAGGAAGACGCTGGCGCCGGTGGCCGTTCAGATAGGCTCCCCAGGACGAGCTGAGGACCGTATCGAGGATCCTGTCGCGGAGCCGAGTGAGTCGGGGAATCTCCCGGGACCGCTCGGCCTCGCACAGTTCGGCCGCCTCGGCGAACCCCACGATCCCCGGCACGTTCTCGGTGGACGAACGGAGACCGAACTCGTGGCCTCCTCCGTGCTGCCAAGGGTCGATGCGAACGGAACTGCGGACGTACAGCGCCCCGACGCCCTTCGGTCCGTAGATCTTGTGGGAGTTGAGGGTCACGAGGCCGAACCCATCCTTCTGCACGTCGATCGGAAGCTTGCCGAACGTCTGGCACGCATCGGTGTGGAACGGTACATTGCGTTCCGCGCAGATCCTCGCCAGCTCGCGTACGGGCTCGACCGTGCCGATCTCGTGGTTGGCGTGCATGACCGAGACCAGGATCGTGTCGTCCCGAAGGGCGGCGGCCAGGTCGGCGGGCCGCACGAGGCCCTCCGAGTCCACGTTGAGGTACGTCACCGAGAACCCTTGCCCCTCGAGCCAGGCCGCGGAGTTGAGGATGCAGTCGTGCTCGATCCGCGTCGTGATGATGTGGCGGCCCTGACGGCGGTTGGCGAACGCGACCCCCTTCAGGGCCAGATTGTTGGACTCCGTTCCCCCAGAGGTGAAGATGACCTCCTCGGGGCGGCGCGCTCCGATCAGCGAAGCGATCTTCGCCCGCGCGCTCTCGATCGCCTCGCGCGCTTTTCGACCGGGGGAGTGCAGACTCGAGGCGTTCGCGAACGTTTCGTGGTAGTACGGCTGTATCGCCTCGAGAACGCGAGGGTCGACCGGGGTGGAAGCGGCGTTGTCGAGATAGACGTTCATCGTTCACTCCCCCCGGTAGAACAGTTCTCCGTCGAGCTGCCGGACGACCCCGAAGTGCTGCTGCCAGCCGATCTCCTTCTTCCCCACGCAGATCGTGCATACCCCGACCGGAGGATTCCCTCGGAGCAAGAGCCGGGCCGAAAGGTCCGGCCCCTGCTCCATCCGCCGCACGAGCCGGTCGATGTTGATGCCGTGAAGAGCGTCGGTCTCGATCACCGACGCCTTGGTCGCCGACATGACGTTCGCCCGGAACACCTCCCGCTCGGCCTGAGAGACGAGGTCGATCTTCGTCACGACCGCCACGTCAGCGAGGGAGAGGAGCGGTCCCATCTTCCTCGGGAGGTTCATCCCGCTCGTGGCCTCGATCACGGCGACTCCGAGCGAATCTTCGATGTACGGCGAGCAACGCAGGCAGAGACCGGCGGTCTCGACCAGGAGCGTATCCGCCCGTTCCTGGGCCGCCCATCGCACGGCGTCGCCGAGCACCATGACGTTGCAGTGGTCCGGGCAGAGCTCCCCGGAGTAGACCTTTCGGGCGGGAATCTCGAACCGAGAACGGAACTCCTCTTCCTCGTTCGTGAACTGGACGTCCGTCTTGAGGTAGGCGAGCCGGTGGCCGCTCGCCATCAGGCGGCGGGCGACCTGCTTCAGCACCGTGGTCTTGCCGCTGGTCGGGGGACCCGCGCAGATGATGGCCTTCATCGGCCCCCTCCATCGGCCAGGAGGACGCTCGTGAGCCGCTCTCCCAGCACCGTGTCATCCAGCGGCTCACCGGCCCGGATCTTCGCGCGGTACTCGAGGATGATGTCGTCGAGCCGACTCAGGGCGTCCGCGACCCTCCGCTCCCGCGCGTCCTTCGGGATCAGCTTCTGCATCGCGCCGTTGCGCATCACGACCCGAACGTCCGAGAGCAGCGCGATTCGGGGATCGTGGGTGACGAACACGAAGATCTTCCGATGCCGTCGCAGCAGGTCGAGCGCCCGCGTGCGATGGATGCCCGCGTTCTCGATCTCGTCGAGGAGAATGATCGGGGAGTTCCCGATCACCACGGCGTCCGCGATCAGGAGCGCGCGCGTCTGGCCCCCCGAGAGCTCGGTCATCGCGCTCTCCATATCGATGGCCTCCCCCGTGAGCTCGTTCGCGAACTCGACGGTCTGCCTCACGAGCGACGCCACGTCCGCCCCCCGGCGGATCTCGGAGTGGATACGCAGGAACTCGCGAACCGGCAGGTCCGAGAGGAAGTTCGTGTGCTGGGTGATGAGCGCCACCGGGTTGCGGCTCGGGTCCCCGATGGACTCCTCGGGGACCGGGGAGCCGTTCACCAGCACCCGCCGACCGGAGGGGGTGTTCGAGTTCGCGAATCGCTCGATATCGTTGATGAATTCGGTCTTCCCCGAACCCGTGGGACCCACGATGCTCGCGACCTCGCCCATCCGGAGGTCGACCCGCGCCACGGGTTCGTCCTGTCCCTGTCGGCCCCGCCCTCCAAGAATCGACAGCGTTTCGATTTCCATGGTCAACCCGAGGTGGGACGGCGCACGGCGCGGTCACTTATACGACCAATTCTGTGAGCAGGATAGGACCATCGCCGCCAGTTCTGCCGGATTCTATCGGTGGTAGGCACATTTTGTCCCAGTTCCGTCCGCTTCCTGCGAGACCGCGGAGGCCCGGCGGTCGACCGAGCGAACGTCTCCCGGGAACGTCGCAACGACTCCGGTGGGTGGAGCGCGAGACGCCGCTCCGAACGCCGGGTCGCTCTTCCCGTTGAGCGCGTCGCTCACGACCTTCGGGAACTCCAATCGTCGCTGCCGATACCTTCGGTAGACGCTGACGAGAAGCGGGAGGGTCTTAGCGCCTAAACGTCATATAGAGTACCCCGCTCGCACGGACCCTCCGGCGAGCCCATGGGAACCTGGCAAGGACGTTCACGACGCAAGCGCACCGGGGGCCGGCTGCGGCCCCTGCGCAAGAAACGCCGGTTCGAGATCGCGCGCGAGCTCCAGACCGCCACCCTGGGCGCGGGCACGGTGAAGACCTACCGGGTCCGGGGGGGGAACCGGAAGCTCCGCGTGCTGACGACCCAGACGATCAACGTCTTCGATCCGGCGACGAAGACGATGCAGAAGGCGAAGATCGTCACCGTGCGGGAGAACCCGGCGAACCCGAACTACGTGCAACGGAACATCATCACGAAGGGTGCGATCCTCGAGACCGACCTCGGGCTCGTGAAGGTGCGCTCCCGCCCCGGTCAGGACGGGATCTTGAACGGGGTCCGAGTCGCCGCCCCGGCGCGCGCGGCGTGAGGCGGGGCCCTCGCGGCCGATGCCGGACCACTTCTTCGTCTATCCCGCGTATCTCGGCCGGGGGTTGAGCCGGCGCGACGGTCGGCGCCTCCCCGCGAACCTCGCGATCGTGGACGTGACCAGCGAGGAGATCGTGCAGGCCGCGAAGCGTCTCGGCTACCGGGCGGAGGTCGAGGAGGCGAAGCAGTACCCCCGCCAGTTCTTCACGTATGCTGGACGCGTGAAGGTCACGAAGAAGGCGGGCGTCACGAAGGCGCGATTCCTCAAGGCCGTCGCGACCGAGCTTGCCCGCCAGCGGACCGCCGCCGGGAAGAAGTAGATGGAGGAGCCGGGGACCGTCTACTTCACCGGCACCGCGGGCGCCGGCAAGACCACGTACGTCCGGGCGTTCGCCCAGTGGATGCAGTCCGCCGGCTACGACGCCGTGGTCGTGAACCTCGATCCAGGCAACGAGGGCTCCGAGTTCGAGCCCGACGTCGACATCCGCGAGTGGGTGCGGCTCACCGACCTCCAGGACGAGTACGGGCTCGGCCCGAACGGCGCCCAGGTCGCGGCGGCCGACATGATCGCCCTCAAGATCTTCGAGGTGAAGCAGGCGGTCCAGGAGCTGAAGACCGACTACGTGCTGGTCGACACACCGGGCCAGATCGAGCTCTTCGCCTTCCGCGAGGCCTCGAAGGCGATCGTCGATGCGCTGAGTGGGGACCGGTCGGTCATCGCCTTCCTCTTCGACCCCGCGCTCGCGCGGAACCCGGCGGGGTTCGTCTCCCTGCTCATGCTGAGCGCGACCGTCGAGTT
This sequence comes from Thermoplasmata archaeon, assembly GCA_030038095.1. GTDB lineage: Archaea > Thermoplasmatota > Thermoplasmata > Lutacidiplasmatales > UBA184 > Lutacidiplasma. The sequence goes on from JASHPK010000060.1 coordinate 17,884, forward strand.
TCGCTTCCGTCTCCCGATGGTCAACCTGCTCTCGAAGGCGGACGTGCTCACCCCGGACCAGCTCGCGGAGATCGCCGGCTGGTCGGACGACCCCAGCCAGCTCTACGAGGCGGTCTCGCGCGACACGCCCACCCCCGACGTGCAGCTGTCGACCGAGCTGTTCCGGGCGATCGAGACGATGGGCCCGTTGGTCGGGCTCGTCCCGACCTCCGCGAAGGAGGGGACGGGCCTTGACGCGTTCTACGAGTCGTGCCAGCGGGTCTTCGGGGGCGGTGAGGACCTGGAGCCGTCGCACGCCCCGACGAGCGAGTGAGCCTTCGGTCCGCTCAGCCCTCGGTGAAGAAGAGCCCCATGCCGGCCGACGCGGCCTCCTCTTCCTCCTTGAACTTCGCGTAGAGCGGATCCGCTTCCGTGGGTGGCAGCTTCGGGCCGACCTTCCCGACCAGCTCCTCGGCGCGCCGGACCGCCTCCCCCGAACCCTCGATCAGGACGTAGATCCGGTCGGAAGGTCCCCCGAGGGCGCCGGCCTCCCGGAGCTTCTGGCTCTGGCGCGAGAGCACGTCGTCCTTGAGGGCGGCGTCGAGCTCACCGCGCTTCGCCGAAGGGACCGAGAACAGGATCCACGCCATCGGCAGCGCGGACCCCGCCCCGCTATAAGGGGGTTGTGCGGCCGGGCGAGCGCGCTGGGACCGACGCTCATTTAGGAGAGCGGTCGTCGAACTATCCGTGTACGCCCGGACGAACGAGGCGCCGGTGCTCCTCCTCGGAGCGGCCCACGTGGTCGATCTCGCGGGACCGCTGCGGGAGGTCCTCGAGGGCCGACCGCTCGATGGGGTCGCCGTGGAGCTCGACGCCGAGCGCGCCGCGGCCCTCTTCGCCCCCGACGGGGCCCGGCCCCGACCCGCGGGAGCTCCGCTGTTCGCCCGGCTCTGGGCGACGATCCAGCGTCGCCTGGGGGCCGAGATCGGAGGCGGGGTTCCCGGTGAGGAGATGAAGGTCGCCGCCGCGGTCGCGAGGGAGCGGGCGCTCCCGGTCTTCCTCATCGACGACCCGATCCGGACGACCCTCGTCCAGCTCGTCCGCACGCTGCCGTTCAAGGAGCGGGTCCTCCTCCTCGCGAGCGCGGTCGTCGGACTCTTCCTGCCCTCCCGAGTAGTGGCGAAGGAGATGGACCGCTACTCCGAGTCGCCCGAGGCGTACACGGAGGAGCTCCGGACGGCGAGCCCGACCCTCGCGCGGGTGCTGCTGGACGACCGGAACGAGCACATGGCCGCCCGCCTCGCCGAGTTGCGGGGACGCGGGTACGGCCGGATCGCCGTGGTCGTGGGCGATGCCCACGTCCCGGGGCTCGCTTCCGCGTTGCGCCGCCGGGGCGTGCCGGTCGAATCGATCTCGTTCCGGGAGCTGCGGGCGGCGGCTACAGCACCGTCCCCTCGCCCTCCGTGATCTCACCGACCGCCCGAACGAACGCGTCGGTGAGGGCGGAGACCTCGGGGGACGTGAGCTCCTCGAGGCGTCCGGAGTCCGAGAGCTCGGAGACGTTCGACGCGGCGGCGAGGTGACCGAGGACCGGCAGACCGTACTGCGCGGCGACCCGATCCACGCGGCTCGGGCCGAAGAGCTCGATCCGCTCTCCGCAGTGCGGGCACCGGACGAAGGCCATGTTCTCCACCACCCCGAGCAGGGGCACGTGGAGGTCCCGGGCCATGTTCATCGCCTTCTTCACGATCAGCGCGGCCAGGTCCTGCGGCGTGAGCACGAAGACCATCCCGTCGATCGGGATCGTTTGGAAGACCGTGAGCGGCACGTCGCTCGTCCCGGGAGGCATGTCGATCAGGAGGTAGTCGAGCGAGCCCCAGTGGACGCTGCCGAAGAACTGGGTGATGAGCCGCGTCACGAGGGGTCCGCGCCAGATCACGGGCGTCTGCTCGTCCTCGACCATGAACTGCGAGGAGACCACGGCGAGGCCCGTGCGGGAGGTGGCCGGCTCGATCCCTTCCCCGCGGTCGAGGAGGGGGCCGGTGAGCCCCAGCATCTTCGGGATGGACGGGCCGGTGATGTCGGCGTCCAGGATGCCGACCTTCGATCCCCGGCGCGCGAGCTCGGACGCCAAGAGGGCGGTCACCGACGACTTACCGACGCCGCCCTTGCCGCTCCCGACGGCGACGACCCGGCGGATCCCCCCCTTGTCCATCCGTTGGAGGACCCCGCGCGGTCCGGGGCGCGCCACGGGTGCCGACCCGCGCGCCGGTGGGGCCGGCGCGTTTTCGGTCGGGGCCTCCGCGGTCACACCGCGAACCACGGGGCGGCGCTATATAACGGCCGACCGTGACACGACCGTGGTCCGAGGTCGGAAATGACCGTCGGTCGTTCGGCCGAGCTCGAGGAGCTCTTCCAGCCATCGTCGATCGCCGTCATCGGCGCGTCGAATCGGCCGAACCGGGTCGGCACGGCGTTGTTCCGGAACATCCTCGAGGCCGGCTACCGCGGCGTCGTCTATCCGGTCAACCCGTCCTGGAAGAGCGTCTCGGGGGTCCGGTGCTATCCGGACGTCGCCCACCTCCCCGAGGCCCCCGAGCTCGGGATCGTGATCGTCCCCGCGGCGGGGGTGGTCGAGGAGGTCGACCGCCTCGCCAAGATGGGCACCCGCGGGGTCGTGGTGATCTCTGCCGGGTTCCGGGAGGTGGGGGACGGGGGGGCCCAGCTCGAGGCGGAGGTGGTCCGCCACACCGAGAAGCACCGAATGAGCCTCGTCGGCCCGAACTGCTTTGGTCTCCTCAACACCGACCCCGAGGTGAGCCTGAACGCGACGTTCAGTGACACCCTCCCGCCCCGAGGCAACATCGCGTTCGTGTCGCAGAGCGGAGCTCTGTGCGCGGGCATCCTGAGCTACGCCACGGCCGAGCGGATCGGCTTCTCCCGGTTCGTCTCCGTCGGGAACCGCGCCGGCGTCGACGAGACCGATCTCCTCTTCTCGCTCGGGAAGGACCCGGCCACGAAAGTGATCCTGCTCTACATGGAGAGCCTCGTGAGCGGTCGCAAGTTCCTCGAGGTCGCCCGCGAGGTCACGGAGACGAAGCCGGTCCTGATCATCAAGAGCGGCCGCACCCCCGCGGGGGAGCGGGCCGCGAAGAGCCACACCGGGTCGCTCGCGCTCTCCGGACGCGATCAGCTGTACGACTCGGTCTTCGAGCAGGCGGGGGTGCTCCGCGCGGAAACGATCGGGGAGCTCTTCCGGATGGCGAAGTTCTTCTCCTCGGGCATGCGCCTCGACGGCCCGCGACTCGCGATCCTGACCAACTCGGGAGGACCGGGGATCGTGGCGGCGGACGCGGCGGTGCGGAACGGCCTCGAGCTGCCGATCCCCTCGGCGATGATGCGGGAAACGCTGCGGGCCCGTCTCCCCTCGATCGCGACGGTGCTGAACCCGGTCGACATGACCGCGGAGGTCGGACCCGCGCAGTATCGCGAGGCCCTGAAGACGCTGCTCGACTCGCCGGAGTACCATGGGGCCCTCGTGATCACGACCCCGGCGCGCCAGCTCACGGCCGAGGCGGTCGCCCAGGCGATCCTCGACGTGAAGATGACGACGAAGAAGCCGGTCGCGGCGTGCATCTTCGGCCTCTCGGACCTCTCGCGGGAGGTCACCTTCCTCGAGGAGCACGGAGTTCCCACCTACACGTTCCCGGAGGAGGCCGTGCAGGGGCTCGGCGCGCTCGTCCGCTACCACACCTGGTGGACCCGGCCCCGCACCGAGGTGCGCGCGTTCCCCGTGGACCGGGCCGCGGCGCGACGCGCCATCGCGCGCGCGCAGGCGAACAACACGCTGCTGCTCTCGCAGGGGAACGCCCGCGCCCTGCTCGAGCCCTACGGCATCTCGTTCCCCCGGGCCCGGTCGGTTCGGACGGCCACGGAGGCGGTCGCCGCCGCCGAGCAGATCGGCTACCCGGTCGTGCTGAAGGTCGTATCGTCCGAGATCCTGCACAAGACGGAGGCCGGCGGGGTCGCGCTCGGGATCAACGACGCGGAAGAGCTCCGCGGGGCGTGGGACCGGATGCAGGAGTCGCTCAAGGAGCGAGCCCCGGGGGTCCGCATCGAGGGGTTCGATGTCGAATCCGAGATCTCGGGGGGCAAGGAGGTCCTCATCGGCATCCAGCGCGACCCGAGCTTCGGCCCGATCGTCGTCTTCGGGATGGGGGGGATCTACGTCGAGGTCCTGCGCGACATCACGTTCCGGCTCGCGCCGATCCGCGCGCTGTCGGCCGAGCACATGGTCGAGTCGGTCCGGGGGTTCCCGGTCTTGAAGGGCGTCCGCGGCGAAGGACCGAGCGACCTCGCGGCGCTCACGGAGGCGATCCAGCGGGTCTCCCAGCTCGCGGTCGATCTTCCCGAGGTTCTCGAGCTCGACCTCAACCCGATCCTCGTGCGCGCTCCCGGGAAGGGGGTCGTCGCGGTCGACGCGCGGGTCGTCCTCGCTCCGCCTTCCAAATCGGCACCGTCGCCTTCAGCTCATCGATCAGGAACCGCGCTGCCGCGAACGCCTCCGCACGGTGGGGGCACGCGGCGCCGACGATGACGGAGATCTCGCCGGTCGTCACCCGACCGACGCGATGCCACAGCACGATCCGGCGCGCGCCGTAACGGCGCTCGGCCAGCCGTGCGAGATCGCGCAGCGCACGGGCCGCCGGCGCGAGGTGCACGTCGTAGTCGAGCGCGGCGACCCGGCCGACCCGGCTCCGATCCGGGCGCACGCGACCGGCGAACACCACCATGCCTCCGAGGCCGGGTCCCTCGAGTTCGGCACAGGCCGCCGCGCACGAGAGCCGCCGCGGGCTGAGTCGGATGGAGGCCATCAACCCCCTCCGTAGGGCGGGTGGACGGCGAACTCATCGCCCGGGCGTACCCGTCGCGCGAGCCGGGTGAGAAGCTCGTCGTTCAGGAGGAATCGGCTCACGCGGAGGGTGGGGGCGAGTCGCGGATGGGCTCGCGCGAGCGCGTGGACGAGATCCCGGGCCGCGAGCCCTTCGGGGGGGACTGGCCAGCGGAGGGCGGCCGTGCCGGCGGCCTCACGCGCGGGCCCGAACAGCCGTACCGTCGCGTCCGGGGGCATAGACGGGCCCACGGAGCGCGTGTCACGTCTAAGCATTGCGCCCGATGCCGCGCGCCCCTAACCGATTAATACGCTCGTCCCCTCGAAGAGCAATGGCTGAGATCGTCGTGCGGCTGGGAGGTCAGGCCGGCGACGGTATCGCATCGATCGGCGAGTCGATCGCCCGCTCGTTCTCGCGGATGGGCCTGCACGTCTTCGGGGTCAACGCCTACCAGTCGGTGATCCGGGGTGGCCACGTTTGGTTCGGCGCCCGGGCGTCCGACGCACGGGTCTACTCCCAGGGAGACGGGACCGACGTCCTGGTCGCGCTCGATCGACAGACGTTCGACGTCCACAGCCCGGGGATCCGCCCGGGGGGCACCGTGGTGTACGACGCGGAGAAGTTCTCCATCGCCGACAACGAGGTGCCGGTCGGCGTCCAGGCCCTGAATGTTCCCGCGCTCAAGATCGCCCGGAAGTACACGAGCGCCTCGGTCCTGCAGAACGCGCCGGGCCTCGGGGCCGCCGCCTACCTCGCCGGGATCCCGCTCGAGGTCCTCCACAAGCAGCTCTCGGACTCGTTCGGCCGGAAGGCCGGGGACGTCGCGAACTGGAACCTCGGTGCGAGCCGGGACGGGTACGAGTTCGCCTCCCAGCACGCGAGCGTGAGCGAAGCTGCCCCGAAAGCGCGCGGTCCGGCGAAGCTGCTCATGACCGGCAACCAGGCGATCGCGCTCGGAGCCGCGGCGGCCGGCTGCAAGTTCCTCGCCCAGTACCCCATGACCCCGGCCTCGAGCGTGATGCACTGGATGGCGGCCCACTCCCGGGACGTCGGGGTCGTCGTGAAGCAGGCCGAGGACGAGCTCGCCGCGATCAACATGGCGATCGGGGCGTCGTTCGGAGGGGTGCGGTCCATGACGGCCACGAGCGGCGGCGGGTTCGCCCTCATGGTCGAGGCGCTCGGGATGGCCGGGATGACCGAGACCCCGGTCGTCGTGGTCGAGGCCCAGCGGTCCGGTCCATCGACCGGTTTGCCGACCAAGACGGAGCAGGGCGATCTGAACATGATGCTCGGGGCGGGCCAGGGCGAGTTCCCGCGCGCGATCCTCGCGCCGTCGAACCCCGCCGAGGCCTACCGGCTGACGATCCGCGCCTTCGAGCTCGCCGAGGCCTGGCAGGTGCCGGTCCTGGTCGCGAGCGACTTCCACCTCTCCGAGAGCCTGATGACGGTCGACCGGGACGAGATCGACCTCAACGTGACGATTCCCTCGCTCGAGACCGTCCAGCCCGACGGCCACGACTACAAGCGCTACCAGCTCACGACGACCGGGGTCTCGCCCCGGGCCCTTCCGGGCCAGCCGGGCCTGCAGTTCGTCGCGGGGTCCGATGAGCACGACGAGAAGGGTCACCTCATCTCGGACATCCACTCAGGTCTGCCCGTGTTCATCACGATGCGACAGGAGATGATGGACAAGCGGATGCGCAAGCTCCACGGGCTTGTTTCGGCGGCGGATCCCCCGATCCTCGAGGGCCCCTCCGCCTCCGAGCTCACGTTCGTCGCCTGGGGGTCGACCGTCGGGGCGGTGCGAGACGCGATGCGCCTGCTCGCGGCCCAAGGGCGAGCCACGAACCTCCTGTGGTTCCCGACCGTGTACCCGCTCGATGGCGACCGGGTGCGGGCGATGATCGAGAAGGCGACGCGGACGCTCCTCGTGGAGGCGAACTACTCCGGCCAGTTCGGCCGCCTGTTGCGCGCGGAGGCGGGGGTGCACCTCTCCGAGCGCTTCCTCAAGTATGATGGCGAGCCTTTCAGCCCGCATGCGATCGTCGCGCGGGCGCTCGAGGTGATCCGACATGGCGGATAGCAGCGCGACGCGGCCCGGGGTCACGACCGGTCCCGCGCTCCCGGTCGTCGGGAAGACGGAGATCCGACCGACCTGGTGCCCCGGGTGTGGGGACTTCGGGGTCGTGGCCGCGGTCGAGGGCGCCCTGAAGCGGCTCGGCATCCCGAGCCACAACGTCGTGATCATCTCGGGCATCGGATGCTCGTCGAACCTCCCGCACTTCCTCTCGTCGTACGGGTTCCACGGGATCCACGGACGGGTCCTTCCGGTCGCGGAAGGGATCCGCTGGGCGAACCACGGGCTCACGGTGATCGGGACGGGCGGGGACGGCGACGGGTTCGGGATCGGCGCGGGGCACTTCGTCCACGCGATGCGGCGGAACGTCGACCTGACCTACGTCACCATGGACAACCAGATCTACGGCCTCACGACCGGCCAGGCGAGCCCGACGTCGGTGATGGGCCAGAAGACGAAGTCGACGCCCGACGGCGTCATCGAGAACCCGATCGACCCGATCGCCCTCGCCCTCGCGAGCGGCGCGACGTACGTCGCCCGCGGCTTCTCCGGGGACGTGAAGCAGCTCACCGACCTCGTGGCCGGCGGGATCCAGCACCACGGGTTCAGCCTCGTCGACGTCTTCAGCCCGTGCGTCACGTACAACAAGCTCAACACGTTCGACTTCTTCCGCCAGCGCGTCTACAAGCTCGAGAGCGCCGGCCACGACCCCACGAACCTGCCCGCGGCCTTCCAGCGGGCGCTCGAGTGGGGCGACAAGATCCCCATCGGCCTGTTCTATCGCACGGAACGCCCGACGTACGAGGACCTCGAGGAGGTCCTGGCGCCCGGACCGCTCGTGCATCAGCCGACCGGCCTCGCCGGCAAGGACAAGCTGCTCGACGAGTTCGTCTAGCCGCTCAGCCCCCGCGCCCCGCGAAACCGAACAGATAAGCGTCGCCGTCGTGGAAGAGCACCGGGAACTCCCCCGGGTCGGCGAGGAGCGGGACCGGCGAGAACGGGGGCCAGAGGATCGTGTTGGCGCCCGTCACCGCGACGTAGCCGACGTCGAGCGCGCCGAGCGCCGCGAGCCCCGAGGCATTGAGGGTCGCGTTGGTGAGCTCGCTCACGAGGAGCCGGTACGACGCGTTGATCCAGGGCCATCCGGGGACGAGGGGATAGAGGAGGACGATGTCCGGGGCATATCCGGGGAGGAACTCCGCGGCGCTTCCCGGCGCGACGAGCACGCGGGCGCCCGGAGGGAGGTGCGCGCCCGCATACTGGAGGAGGGCGAAGTCGGCCGAACTCACGTTCCCGAAGTCGCCGTAGACCTCGGAGAGGACCGGCGGGAGCTCCGAGACCGTGAGGGCGACCGCGGGAACGATCACGATCGCGGCGACCCCGAGCGCGATCACCGCCGGGCGAGATCGGGCCCGGCGCCGCCAGGAGCCGAGCCGTGAGCCCCGGCGAACGCTCGGGTCCGGAGCGCCGGACGACGGGCCGGTCGGTAACGGAGGCGCGGCCCACCGCTCGAGGAGCAGGGCCAGCGGGATCGCGGCTGCCACCGCGTAGGCGTTGAACAGCCACGTCGAGACCTCGTTCGCGTTCGACAGGGCGGCGAGATCGAGCAGCGGACGCGCTCCGGTCCGCGTGCCCCACAGGAGGAGGAGATAACCCACCGCCGACGCGATCAGCGAGCCGAGGAGGACGCGACCGGTCTCGAGGTACCGTCCCAGCGGGCTCGTCCGGCTCGTGAAGAGGAGGAGAGCGATCCCGATTGTCAGCAGGATCGCGAACTCGGCCGAAAGGAAGGGGATCGGGGCGATCGCCGTGTCGCCCGAGCGGAAGAGGTAGGGGTCGAGACGGCCGATGAGGTCCGCCGTGGAGAATCCGACGGGCGTACCCGGGGGCGCCGCACCGGCCCCCGGGACGAACCCGGGACTCCCCCAGCCCTCGGCGAGGACGTAGATCGAGGGGAGAAGCGGCACCAGTGCGATCGCGATCGCTGCGCCCCACCGGCCGAACCACGCGAGGACCGCATGACCGAAGCGCGGCCGTGCCAGGAGTCCGGCGAGGGTGAGCGCCGGGAAGAGTAGTTCCGCGCCGATCGGGTTCAGCGCCGCCGAGTAGCCGAGCACGAGACCCCAGGCGAGGACGTCCTCCCATCGCGGCGGGTCCGATCGGACCCACAGCACCGCCTCTCCCGCGAGGAGGAGGACGAGCGGGAACGCGAGGACGAAATCATTGCTCCCTCCGACGAGGGAGCGCGTGCCAGGGCCGATCCAGGCGAGGAGAAGGGCGACCGCGACGCCCGCCCGCTCGGTAGCAAACCAGCGTCGGCCGAGAACGTACCCTCCGAGGGGAGCGGCCGCGAGGAACAGCGGGGTCACCAGCAATGCGGTCCGGGGGGGCGAGAGGCCGAAGAGGAGCTGGCCCCAGCCGAGCCACGCGGTCGTGCCCTGCGGATAGAGGATCCCGACGCTCGCGAACGGCGCGAACGACAGCGGCAGGGTTCGTTGGTGGAGGAGAAGCGAGGTGTACAGGGTGAGGAGGCTCGAATCGTAGGTGTTGCCGGTGGCGACAGGGGTCGCGACGCCGAGCTCGAGGACGAAGAGGGTCAACGCCGACAGCAGCACGAGGAGGGGCCCGGGCGCGAGAAGGCCCGCGAGGTCCGACCGCGTTCGAGACGCCCCGAGGCGAGGGTCCGAAGTGGCGAGGAGCGCGAGGAGCACGATCCCAGCCGCCACGGGAAGGGCGACTACGACCACGGTCCCGAAGACTCCGAACGGCACCGCCGCGACGAAGTAGACGACCGCGCCCCCCAGATACAGGTCGAGGAGACCCCGCTCGATCGGCTCGAGGTGCTGCCAGACACGGGCCGCCCGGCTCACGACGAGGCGGACCAGTTCGCCGAGAAGGACCGCGGCGAACGTCCAAAGAAGCAGCTCGGCGCCCCACGCGAATCCGCTCGGGCCCGGGAAGCTCACGGCCGGGCGAGCCCTGTCGGTGTACTAGTATCCTGCCGCCGATAGGGCAGGTATTTACCGTCCGGCGTCAGGGGCGGACCGGGCGGTCATCGTGGGAGAGGGGGCCCGTTCGGAGGTCCGGAACGGGTTCACGAGCGTCACCCGGGGAACGCTCATCCTCATCGTTTCGACATTGTGCTTGGTCGGCCTGAACTTCGTCTCGCGGGTCATCCTCGTCCGGACCATCTCGCTGAACGATTGGAGCGCGTTCTCGATCGGCCTCACCCTCACGGGGATCCTGATCGCGTTCGGCGTCCTGGGCCTACCGAACGCGGTCGCCCGTACCCTCCCCTACGTCTCGACCGATGCGGAGCGGCGCTCGAACGTCCGCGGCGTCCTCATCGTCGGCAGCCTCGCGGGGGCCGTCTCGGGGACCGCCCTCTGGCTCGCGGCCCCCTACCTCGGCCCGCTCATCGGACCTCCGGGGACGGTCCTCGCGCTCGAGTTCTTCGCGGTAGGCCTCGCGACCTCGATCGTCGCGACGATCGTCGCGTCGATCTTCCAGGGATACGAGGACGTCACCCCGAATGCGCTCTTCCTCCAGATCGTCAATCCGGGCCTCCTCGTCGTCTTCCTCGCTGCGGTGCTGCTCCTGCCTCCGCACACGCTCACCTTCCTGGACGCGCTCGCGAGCTACGCGGCGAGCAGCGTCCTCACGCTCACGCTCTCGATCCTCTATCTCGTTCGGAGGCTCCCCCGGAAGCTCCCGAAGGGACCGAGGGCCCCGGGCGCCTTCGACCGGCTCCTGACCTTCGCGATGCCCTTGTTCGTCGTCGGCGTGATGAGCAGCATCACGGGCGGGGGGGACACCCTCGTCCTCGGGGCCTACCACCCGGCGGAGGTCGGGACGTACACCGCGACCCTCACCCTCGCCCGGCTCATCCAGATCGGGGTCTCGGCCGCCTCGTACATCTTCCTGCCGGTCGCGGCCCGGTTCCTGCGCAACGACGACCGCCCCTCGATCGCCCTCACGTACACGACCGTCACGAAGTGGATGATCCTGTTCTCCCTCCCGCTTTTCCTCCTGTTCTTCTTCCTCCCGTCCGAGTCGCTCGACTTCGTGTACACCGCGAAGTACGACACGGTGATCGTTCCGCTTCAGATCACGGTGGTCGGGGCCTTCGCGACCACCCTCCTGGGCCCCGGCCCCACGACCCAAGTGGCCTACGGGGACACCCGGCTCCTGGCGTACAACGCGGTCGTCTCCGCCCTCGTCGACGTCGGACTCGCCTTCGCCTTGGTGCCCTCCGAAGGGTACGTCGGCGCCGCCACCGCTTGGGCGGTCGCGGGCACCCTCTACACCGCGCTTTCGGTCCTCGAGCTCGCCGTGCGCAAGGGCCTCCATCCGTTCCGCCACCACTTCGTGATCCCCCTCTTGGCGACCGCGGTCCCGGTCGCCGTCGTGTTCGCGACTCTGCGGCCCTCGGTGCAGCTCTGGCTGCTCCCGCCGATCGGGCTCGCCGTCGCGGGGCTGTTCATTGGCCTCGTCTTCCTCACCCGCAGTATCGATGCCGGTGACCGGCTGCTGCTCGAGACCGTGGAGGGGATCTTGGGTCGACCGCTCCCTCTCGTCCGTCGGCTCGGGCGGGTGGGCCGCCGCTCTAGGCCCCCAGGATGACGGGCGGACCCTGTGTCGTCCTTCGGCCCACCGGGCCGCGCTTCGGGCGCGGAAGTCGGTCCCCTCTCCGAGGAGGAGCGCGGGCGGCGGCCCTCCCGAGAGTCAGGTTTACATAGGGCGCCATTCATGTTAAGCGACGGGCCTCCCGGCCCCGAGTCCATGATCGAGCGACGCAGAGGGTATTCCGTCGTCCCCGCCGTGGTCGGAGCGGGACTGCTCTCCCTCCTTCTCGCCGCAGCCCTTCTGCCCAACTCGGGCGTGGTCGCGGCCTCATCGAACTGCGGCCAGTACAACACCTGCCCGGCCTCGAGCCCGGCGTTCCCCTGGTGGATCGTCGCGGTGGTCGTCCTGATCGTGGCCGCTGCCCTGATCGCCGCGCTCCTGCTCATGCGTCGCCGGCGTCCCCCGGGCGGGGCCGGCCCGGTGCAGGCCTGGCAGGAGGCACCGCCCGTGCCTCCGCCCGGTGCCACCCCGCCCCCGGGAGCGACCGCCCCCGCCGGGGCAGGTCCGGCCGCGGCCTATATCGAGACCCCGGAGGACGTCGGTCATGCCCCGCCGGACGCAACGGCGGCCGCTGCGGGTGCGGCGGCGGCGGGCGCGGCCGGAGGCGCCGCGGGGGCCCCGGCGGCCGAGGGAGAACCGGACATCGATTCGCTGATGGCCGAACTCGACAAGATCAGCGGCGAGATCCTGAAGCGGGCGCCGAAGAAGGGCCCGGACGAGGAAGCCACCGAGGGTTCCGGGGAATCGGGCGGCTCTCAGTAGCCGCTCGGTACGCCGGTCGCGCCGCTTAAGAAGGCTCGTCGAGCTTTCCGGTCGATGAGCTCTCCGTCGACCCCGAACCCGCCTGACCCCCTCCTCGACGACCTCCGCCGGGCCGTCGAGCGGGCCCCCCGTCGCCCGCGGGAGATCGAGGTCGGCATCGCCCTCTCGATCGCGCTCGGCCGCGAGCGTCCGCAGGTCTCCTGCGGGGGGTGTCAGAACCCCCTCGAGTTCGACGGGATCCCCGCCCGGACCAACGCGAGCCTCCGCGAGCCGTTCCGCCTCGTCTTCGACGCACCTCCGGAAGGATCGTAGGCCCCGCTAGGGGGCCCGGGGGGTTCGGAGGGCGTGTCGTTCTCGATCGTCGAGGCGATCGTCAACGCGATCACCACGGTGCTCACGACGGTCGGCCTGCCCGGCCTGTTCGCCCTGATGGTGGTCGAGAGTTTCGGGTTCCCGTTCGTCCCGAGCGAGGTCGTTCTGCCGTTCTCCGGATTCCTGGTCGTCGAGGGGGTCTTCCCGTTCTGGGGGGCGCTCGGGGCGGCGCTCCTCGGCGATCTCTGCGGCGCCCTGCTCGGATACGCGATCGGGCGCGGGTGGCGCCACCGTCTCTCGGGCCTCGGCATCGGGCATTTCCGGATCGATGCCCAGCATCTCGATCGGATGGACCGCTTCTTCGCGCGACGGGGGGAAGCCGCCGTGGTGGCGGCTCGAATGGTGCCGGTCCTCCGGGGATACATCAGCTACCCGGCGGGGACCGCGCGCATGCACCCGGCGCGGTTTGTGGCCTTCACCCTGGTCGGCTCGACCCCGTTCGCCCTCGGGTTCATCTACGCCGGCATGGTGCTGCGCTCGGACTGGAACGTGATCTCGCAGTGGTTCCAGGTCCTCGACATCGCGTTCATCGGGGTGGTCGTCGCGATCCTCCTGTACCTCGTGCTCTGCGCGATCGGCGTCCTCGAGACGTTCACGCTCCACCGGCCCCGGCCGAAGCCGGCATCCTCCGAAGGACCGGCGACGGAACCGCCCGGTCAAAGCCCCCCTTAAATTCGGTCGGATCCGACTCGGCCCCGGTCGGCGAAGTCGGGCCGGACCGTCTCCCCGTCCCGTCCTCCGACGAACTCCCCCTCCCGCACGATCGGCCGGCCGTCCCGATAGTGCTCCCGCGGAAAGATCGCCTCCCAGCCCTCGAACGCGGTGTAGCCGCACGGAGCGTGGAGGCGGGAGGCCGAGACCGCGGTCCGGGCCCTGAAATCGACCACGATCAGGTTCGCCCGATGCCCCGGGGCGATCCGGCCGAGCGGCTGGCCGAACCAGCGAGCGGGACGATCGCAGGCCGCGGCGAGGAGAACCGGGAGCGCGAGCTCGCCCGTCCGGACCCGGGCGAGGAGCAGCGGCAGCATCGTCTCGACCCCCGGCATCCCGCTCGGCGCCCGGGCGAACTCGTCGGATTTCGACTCGAGCGAGTGCGGTGCGTGATCGCTGGCGAGGATCGGCACCTCTCCACGACGGAACGCCTCCCACAGGGCGGCCCGCTCGGACTCGGTCCGCAGCGGCGGGTTGACCTTGAACCGGGGGTCGGCGCCGGCGACTTCGTGGGAGAGCAGGAGGTGGTGCGGGGTCGCCTCGAACGAGAGCCCGGCCGCCCGGAGCCGTCGCGCCGTCTCGGCGACCGTCACGTGCGCGAGGTGGAGCCGGAGCCCGAGCGGGCCCGGCAGGAGGATCTCGAGGGCCCCCAGCTCGGCCCCGACGGGGCGCGCGGCGTCCCACTCTCGAGCGTCCGCGGCGGGGGGCCGGGTCGGGAACGCGCGCGGGTCCTCGGCGTGCACGGAGACGGGCAGCCCGAGCTTCGAGAGCGTCGCGAGGAGGGCGGGCAGCTCTTCGGGGGCGGGAGGCGTTTCGACCCCGGTCGTCGGGCTGAGGTAGATCTTGAAGGCCCCCGCCGATCGGGCGAGGCCCGGGAGCGCCCGCGGATCGGCCGGGCTGGCGTAGAGGAGGACGTCCACCGCGGCCTGGCCGCGGACCCGAGCCGCCTTCTCCTTCAGGCGATCGACGTCCGACACCGCCGGTCGAGTGTTCGGCATCTCCCCGACGAGCGTCACGCCCCCGTACGCGGCCTCCACGGTGCCGCTCGCGAGGCTCTCGACCCGCGGGTCCCCGCCCGGCTCTCGGAAATGGACGTGCAGATCGGTCGCCGCCGGGAGAATCACGGCGTCCCCGACGTCGTGGCGCGGCGCGCCCGCTCGGGTACGACCGATCGACTGGATCCGTCCGTCCGGCCCGATCGCGATTTCGACCGGCTGGAGCTGACCGCGAACGTAGGCACGGCCGGCCAGGATCCATTCCGGGGGCTCGCGCGCCGATGAGCCTGTCTCCCCGCTCTTCCGCCGACCGGGCGGGACCATCGCCGCCCGAGGCGCTCGGGCTTGTAAAGGACGTCCCTAGGGGCGGAGCCTATCTCCCCGCGGAGCCTCGCCGGGCTCTGTGGAGGCGATAGCGGAGTCGAGCCACTGGACGTACGCCTCAAGCGGAGTCGACCGCTCGGCGGTCTCGAAGGCGCTGGCGGCGCTCTTGGAGTCGACCCGGTATCGCCCGCCGGCCTCGCACGGGCGGCCGGTCGAGGCCCCGGGTCACTACGCCGGGATGATCCGGGTCGGGCGCGAGACGCTCGCGATCACGACCGACACCGTCGGCACGAAGGTCCTCCTCGCCGAGCAGATGGACCGGTGGGAGGAGGTCGGGGAGGACATTGTCGGCGTCAACGTGAACGATCTCGCCTCGGTCGGAGCTCGCCCGATCGGCGTCGTCGACACGATCCTGTGCTCGAAGCCAGATCCGAGTCGATTCGGCGCGATCGGGCGAGGGCTCGGGCGAGGGCTTCGGGAGGCCGAATGCGCGCTCTTGGGCGGAGAGACGGCGGTCGTCCCCGACATCGTCCACGGGGTCGACCTCGGCGGGACCGCGATCGGGTACTTCCCGCGGGGCCGCCGGCCCATCACCGGCTCGCGGATCCGCCCGGGCGACGTGCTCCTCGGCGTCCCCTCGACCGGGCTCCACGCCAACGGCTTCACCCTGGTCCGTCGTCTGCTGACGGAGAGCTCCATCGACCTGGGTCGTCCTCGTCCCGGGGCCCGGTCCTCTGCGGGAGAGGAGCTCCTCGCTCCCACCCGCATCTACTCTCGACTCGCGGACCGGATCGCCGACCGGCCCGAGGTCCACGGGCTCGCCCATCTCTCCGGGGGCGGCGTGCGGAACCTCGTTCGGCTCCACCCGCGGGTCGCATTCGTGCTCGATCGCTGGCCGGACGTCCCGCCCCTCTTCCGCTGGCTCCAAACGATGGGCTCAATCCCGAATTCGGAGATGTTCCAGACGTTCAACATGGGGATCGGTTTCGTGATCGTCGCCGCGTCGCAACACCTCGCGGAGACCCGTCGGCGCCTCGATCGCGCGGGCGCCCCCGACGCGGTACTGATCGGGCGGGTCGAGCGCGGCGCGGGGGTCCGGCTGCCGGCGTTGGGACTCGAGTACGAGGGGTACTCCTGACCCGCCCGGGCGCAGACGGAGTCCGGCCCGGCCAAACGGTTATGGCGCTCGCGCCGCTCGGGCGCCTGTGGCGGCGGCGCGCGGGGGAAGAGCCGTCGCGGTCGCGCTTTCGATCTTCGCGGCGTTCTTGTGGGCGACCTACTACATCTTCGTCCTGCGGGTGACCCCTGCGGCCTCGCCGTCGGCGATCCTCGTCTACCCCTTCGTCTTCGGCGGGATCGGGTACGTGATCTGGGCGCTCTCTCGGGGCGAAGCCCGCGCGTTCGCCGGCCTGTGGCGCGACCCGGCGTCGTACGGGCGCCTCGGAGTGCTCGTCGGCTTCCAGGTCGGAGTGCTCGCGGCGACCTACCTCACGGGTCCGGTAGATGCCGCCCTCCTCTCCCTGATCGGCGACGTCGTCGTCACCCCGATCGTCGTCGCGACGGTGTTCGCCGCCCATCGGGAACATATCGGTACCCCGCTATTCGCGGCGGGGCTGATCCTGAGCCTTGCGGGAGGCTCGCTCGCGATCGCGGGCGGCCAGCGGCTCGAGTCGGTGCCGCCGATCGGATGGCTCGTGGTGCCGTGCGTGCCGATTTTCGCGGCGTTCTTCTTCCTGCTGACCGCGCGCGCGAACGAGAAGGCCCCGGCCTCCTCGGTGGTCGCTCAGTCGATGGTCGCCGCCGCGATCGCCCTCGCCCTCGCGGCGCCGCTGTTCCCCGGCGGATGGGACGGGCTGTTCCGGGTCCCGCCGGTCGCATTGCTCCTCCTCGTCGTCTGCGGCGTCACGAACTTCTTCCTCGCCGACGCGATCTATTTCGAGGCGATCGCGCAGGTCGGGCTCGTCATTCCTCCGATGTTGATGACCGGGATTCCGGTGTTCACGCTCATCCTCTCCGCGACGCTCCTCGGCATCCACCTCCCCCTCCTCGGAGTGGTGGGCATCCCGATCGCGGTCGTGGGGGCTCTCCTCGCGCTGAGGGGCGGGGCGCGACCCGTCACTCCGGGCGACGGGGCGCAGGCGCCGGGCGTTTAGCCCACCCGCCCCAACTCACTGGAAGTCGGCGAGCTTACGCGTCGTGGTCCGCCGCTTCGCCGGCTTCGAGAGCTCGGCGACCGGCGTGTCCAGCGTCGCGGGCGGTCCGGCGTCCGGAGCCGGTCCCGGAGTCTCTTCGCCTCCGAGGCGCTGTTGGTGGCTGCCCCGGAGCAGCGCGGCCGCGTCCCAGTCGAACACCTCAGTCACCCGGGCCAGGGTCTGGGCGACCCGGTCCGCATAGTACTCCCAGTCCGGCTCGCCCGTGAAGGGTCGGCCCTCGACCCACGGCTCGATCTCCTGGGGGGACTTGCGCGAGTTCGTGACGATCCAGGCGACCTTCATGCCGGGGATCACGTCGTAGCCCTCCTCGCGCAGGCGCTTGTACACCCGGAGGAACGGGAGGCCATCGCGCGTGGACTCGTTGTACTCGCTCTCCGCGCGGACCGTGCGCGCGATCACCAGCCGTTCCGGGGGAACCGCGTGCGAGCGCACGGCCTGCACGAGCTCCCGCGAGCGCCGGACGGCGCCGTCGGTGTCCCCCTTCAGGACGAGGTCGAACACCTCGAGCAAGCTGTCCGACTGGTAGTCGAACGCGTCCGTCCGGCGGGTCTCGTAGCCGCGGACGATCACCTCCTCTCGGGGCCAGATCGTCCGGCCGACGTAGCGTTTCTTGGCCCCGTGGGAGAAGAACGACTCGTACACGGACTGGAACTCGAACGTGACGCCCTCGTGGGTGAACCGCTTCGCGATCGCTTCGCCGAACTCCCGGGAGCCGTCGAGGGTCGGCGTGGGGGACCGGACGAACACCGAGTCCGTGTCGGAGTAAACGACCTCGTGCCCGTCCTCCTCGAGGTCGCGGATGATCGACGTGATCGCCTCGCGGGCGAAGGCGGTGATCGCCGCCCCGATCTCCTTGTTCGTGAACCGGTAGAAGCTCGAGGCCAGCACCCCGTAGAACGAGTTCATCAGCACCTTCACCGCGTTCTGGAGGCCGTCGTAGTACTCGCGCAGCTCGGGGGACGTGGCCGCGCGCTGCTCCGCCCGGAACCGGTCCCGGTCGGCGAGCAGCTGCTGGAGGATACCGGGGATGAGCCCCTTGCGCACGTTCGGGGCGAGGAATCTCGCGCCCGACGGCGCCACCGTCGTCCCCTCGGGACTCAGGGTCGTGAAGCAGAGGTTGCGTGAGATGATGATCGAGGGATACATCGACTTGAAGTCGAGGACCACCACCCATCGGTAGATCCCCGGACGGATCGTGTGGACGTACCCGCCTTCGATCGGGTTCTCCCGACCGCCGAAATGGCTCGTCGGGACACCGACCTTCTCCTCGTCCGCGCGCGGGATGAGCAGGGCGTCGACGAACAGCGAGGTCCGGCCGTTCAGGCCCTCCTCGAGGGGGAGGTGCGCGACGGTCGCGAGGTCGGCCGCCTTCTCCAACGTGCGCAGCCGCTGGACGATGCGCAGCGCGAGCTCCGCGTCGTGCTCGCAGTACTCCATCACGCGCTCCCGGTCGCGGGCCCACTCTTGGTCGATGTTCCTTCGATCGACATCGAGCTTCGAGTCCCCGAGAAGCGTGCGGGCGACGAACTGCAGCGTCTCCTGCTTCGGGCGAAGCTCGCGTCGCGCGGACCACCAGGCGTCCGCGACGACCCGTCCCGAGATCTTCCAGAGCCGATCGCCCATCATCCGCGGGAAGGAGCGCTCGCGGCCGAGGGCGAGCCCCGCGAGGCCGAGCGCCTTCGCCCGTTCCTCGAGGAGGGGAAGGTCGTAGCCGCCGATGTTGTACCCCGTGATGACGTCGGGGTCGTCCTCGCTGACGACCCGGACGAACTCCTCGACGATCTCCCGCTCGGTCGAGCGACTGATGCGGAAGGAGCGCCGGTCCTGGCCCCCTCCCTCGGCGACCCCGCAGATCGTGAAGATCGTCCGCTCGCGGATCGCGTTCTCGATGTCGAACGAGAGGACCCGCAGCGAGGGTCGGAACGCCGGAGCGGACCGGATGTCCCGGCCCTCGTCCCGGACGACGCGGACGACGTTCGGGATCGTGTAGCGCGTCCGCACGTCGTCCGGCTCGTCCTCGGCCTCGAAGGCGAGGTAGAGCCCCAGGTGCTTGTCGTACAGGAAGCGGTGCACGAACGGGATGTCGCACGCGAGGACGCTTCCCTCATCGCCCCGGCGACGGTACCGGTCCCGGTACTCCGGAACGAGGAATGGCCGGTGGAGGGTCACCCGGATCGCTTTGCGATCGGCCCCGGCGACCCACGTGGTGATGTCGTCGAAGGAGATGATCTCGGGGTCCGCTTTCAGCTGGGCTCGGACCTCGGGCGTGGGATCCGTCACCACAAAGTAGGGTCGGAAGCCGTAGTACCGGGCGACCATCGGGTCGCCGCCGCGCGTACGGCCGAAGAGCTCGAGCACGACCTCGTCGCCGACGGTCTCGTACGAGCCCTCGAGCAAAAACAGCTCGACCGTGCGCACGCTCAAGCGAGCCCGACCCCCGTTATAGGGGTTTATCCCGCGATGAGCCAGCGCCCGAGGGCATCGACGTCATGCTCCCACCGTTCGGTGAGCCGGCGCGAACGGAGGGCCGCGGCGGGATGGATGAGCGGGAAGAGCCACCGGGGCCCGACGGTCCTCGGCACACCAGCGGCCTCGAGGACCGGTGGCGCGCGCGGATCAAGGGCCCGGAGCGCGGAGGCTCCGAGGGTCACGAGGCCGTTTGGTCGGAGGAGGGCGAGCTGCCGGTCGAGGAACGGCCGGCACGTGTGCGCGGCCGCTCGATCGAACCGGTTCGAAGGCGGCCGGCACTTGAGCAGGTTCAGCACTCCCCAATCCGACGGGGCGAGCCCGATTCGGGCGATCGCGGCGTCGAGTCGGCGTCCCGATCGGCCGACGAACGGGATCCCGGCCCGGTCCTCGGCGGCCCCCGGCGCCTCGCCGACGAACACGACCCGGGGCGAAAGCGTACCTCGGTAGACGACGGCGTGGGTCCGCCTCGAACCGAGGGGACAGCGACGGCAGGCGTGGATCTCCCGGGCGAGTCGATCCCACGCCGCGCGACGGCCGGATTCGGCCGAAGGAACGGGGTCCGTGGCCTCTCGGCGGATGCGGGGTACCTCGCGCATTCCACTCGTTCCCGGACCGCCCATTCTCCCGAGAAACCGCCCCCTCGAGGCGGACGCGGCACGGACCTTAAATAGGGCCACCCTTCTGCTCGGCCCCTCCGCCGATGTCACCCCCTTCCGGACTCCATACCGCCGGTCGGCTCGCCACGCTCCGCCAGCGGCGACGCTGGTCGGATCGCTACTACAAGCGACGGACCCTCCATCTCAAGGAGCGTTCCGACCCGCTCGAAGGGGCCCCGCAGGCCCGAGGGATCGTGATCGAGAAGGTCGGCGTCGAAGCCAAGCAGCCGAACTCCGCGATCCGCAAGTGCATCAAGGTCCAGCTCATCAAGAACGGCCGGCAGGTGACCGCGTTCGCCGTGGGCGACGGCGCCATCAACTTCATCGATGAGCACGACGAGGTGCTCGTCGAGGGGATCGGGGGCCGGATGGGCCGGTCGTACGGGGACATCCCCGGCGTCCGCTACAAGGTGATCCAGGTGAACGGTGTCTCGCTCGACGAGCTCGTGCGCGGGCGCAAGGAGAAGCCGGCCCGATGAGCTCGAACCCCGAGTCGCTGCGCCCGCCCGAGCCCTCCACCGAGGAGACCGGGCCGGTCGTCCAGCGCCCCCAGCCGCCTCCTCCGCCCCCGTTCCCGGTGCCGCCCCTGTTCGGGAAGTACCCATTCGAAGGCGTCACGGTCCACGACCCGGGGCTGCTGCCCTACCTCTACCTGCATCCGGTCTATGCCCCGCACAGCGAGGGCCGGCTCGCGGGGAAGCCGTTCCTCAAGACTCGGATGCATCTCGTCGAGCGGCTCGCGAACCACCTGATGAAGGGCGGGAATTTCACCGGGAAGAAGTCGAAGGCTCTCGCGACCGTCCGAAAGGCCTTCGCCGAGCTGGCGGAGAAGGAAGGCAAGAACCCGCTCCAGCTCCTCGTCGACGCCGTGGAGAACGCGGCGCCGCGCGAGGAGGTGACCCGGCTCCAGTTCGGCGGGATCTCGGTCCCGCGGGCCGTGGACGCATCCCCGGCACGCCGCCTCAACGTGGCGATCCGCAATCTTGCGCTCGGCGCGATCCAGGCGTCCCACAAGTCGACCAAGCCGATCCACTCCTGTCTCGCGGACGAGATCCGTCTCGCGGCCAAGGGCGACCTGACCTCCTTCGCCGTCGGCCGGAAGGAAGAGGTCGAGCGGGTCGCGCAGTCCGCCCGCTAGGGGCGGAGGAAGAGCGAGAGCATGACCCACATCCGAGCCGAGCTGGCGAAGGCCATCCCCGAGATGATGCGGAACGTCGACCGCATCCGCAACATCGGGATCGTGGCCCACATCCACCACGGGAAGACGACCCTGTCGGACAACCTGCTCGCGGCCGCCGGCATGATCTCGAACGAGCTCGCGGGCAAGCAGCTCCTGCTGAACTTCGATGAGCAGGAGCAGGCGCGCCTCCTCACGATCAACAACGCGGACGTCACGATCGTCCACGAGTTCGAGGGCGAGCAGCATCTCATCAACCTCATCGACACCCCGGGCCACGTCGACTTCGGCGGGGACGTCACGCGGGCGATGCGGGCGGTCGACGGCGCGATCGTCGTCGTCTGCGCGGTCGAGGGGGTGATGGCGCAGACCGAGACCGTGCTCCGGCAAGCGCTCCGCGAGAAGGTGAAGCCGGTCCTGTTCATCAACAAGGTCGACCGCGCGATCAAGGAGCTCCAGCTCGGCTCCGACGCGCTCCAGAAGCGGTTCACGACGATCATCACCGAGGTCAACGAGCTCATCCGTCGGATGGCTCCCGAGGAGTTCGTCGACGAGTGGAGCGTCGATCCGCGGGACGGGTCGGTCGCCTTCGGCTCCGGCTACGACAACTGGGCGATCAGCGTGCCGTACATGCAGAGGACCGGCGTCAAGTTCCCCGACATCATCAACTACGTCTCGACCGGCCGGACGAAGGAGATCGCCCAGCGCGCCCGCATCAACGACGTCGTCTTCGACATGGTCGTGCGCCACCTTCCGAGCCCCAAGGTCGCGCAGAAGTACCGGATCCCGAACATCTGGAAGGGGGACATCGGCTCCTCAGTCGGCCAGGCGATGGTCTCGACCGATACCGAGGGCCCGACCGCGTTCATGGTCACCGACATCACGATGGACCCGAACGCGGGGGAGATCGCGACCGGGCGCGTCTTCTCCGGCAAGCTGCAGAAAGGGATGGAGCTCAACATCGTCGGGACCAAGATCAAAAACCGGATCCAGCACGTCTCGCTCTTCATGGGTCCCGAGCGGCTGATGGTCGACGAGGTCACCGCCGGGAACATCGGGGCGGTCATCGGCCTCACGGACGCCTTTGCCGGGACGACGACCTCCACCGATCCCGCGATGGTCCCCTTCGAGGAGATCCGTCACGTTTCCGAGCCCGTCGTCACCGTGGCGATCGAGCCGAAGCGCATGGCGGACCTACCGAAGCTGATCGAGACGATGCGCAAGGTCGCGAAGGAGGACGCGAGCTTGCGCGTCGAGATCAACCAGGAGACGGGGGAGCACCTCCTCTCGGGGATGGGCGAGCTCCACCTCGAGATCACCCAGTACCGGATCATCAACGACTACAAGGTCGAGATCGAGGCGTCGAAGCCGATCGTGGTCTACCGGGAGGTCGTGAAGCATCCGGGCGGGCCCTTCGAGGGAAAGTCCCCCAACAAGCACAACCGTTTCTACTTCGAGGTCGAGCCGCTCCCGGAGGCGGTCGTCCAGGCGATCGGCGAAGGGGAGATCCCGCAGGGCAAGTCGTTCAAGGACACGAAGACGCTCGTGACGAAGCTCGAGGCGCTCGGGATCCCGCGCGACGAGGGTCGGGGGCTCATCGCCGTCGAGGGCCGGAACATCCTCTTCGACGTCACGAAGGGGATCCAGTACCTCAACGAGACGATGGACCTCATCATCGACGCGTTCAAAGAGGCGATGAACCGCGGGCCGCTCGCGAACGAGAAGGTCTACGGGCTCAAGGTCCGGCTCGTCGACGCGAAGCTGCACGAGGACTCGATCCACCGCGGGCCTGCCCAGACGATCCCGGCCGCGCGGTCGGGAATCTACGGCGCGATGGTCCTCGGGGACCGGCTCCTCCTCGAGCCGTTCCAGAAGGTCACCGTGAACGTCCCCCAGGAGGTCCTCGCGGGCGCGACCCGCGAGCTCCAGCGGCGACGCGGGGAGATCCTCGACATGACGAGCGTCGGCGACCTTCAGACCGTCGTCGCGAAGAGCCCGGTCGCCGAGATGTTCGGGTTCGCCTCCGATATCCGCAGTGCGACGGCGGGTAAAGTGCTCTGGGCCACCGAGTCGATGGGCTTCGAACCGGTGCCGCCCGACCTCCAGCCGAAGGTCGTCGCCGAGGTGCGGCAGCGTCGGGGGCTCAAACCCGAGCCGTACGACGCGAGCTACTACGCCGGCTAGCGGCGGTCCGCACCGAGTCTACTACGGCGTGTAGTAGCTCTGAGGGGGGCTCAAACCCCCAGGCGTCCGACGCGGGCTACTATGCCGGCTAGCGGCCGTGCGCACCGAACCTACTACGGCACGTAGTAGCTCCGGGGGAGGCTCGGCCCCTCAGCCCCGTTCGACGCCTGCCCCGCGAACGTATAGGGCCGTGGGTCCATGGGCGAGCGCCTGGGTCCATGGAGGTCCACCGGAACGACCGGGCGCAGTTCGACCTCGAGGAATTCTTGGGCCGGCCGCTCCTCGCTCACGTCGCGTCGTTTTCCGACGCCGGCCCCCGAAGCTCCCTCTTCTGGTATCTCTGGGAGGACGCCGCGCTCTGGATGATTCTCGAGGAGGGCTTCAACACCCTCCAGGAGCGGATCCGGGCCGATCCGCGCGTCGCCGTCGGGTTCGCGGACTTCGACCCGGCGACGGGGTTCCTGCAGCACGTGAGCGTGCGGGGGACCGCCTCGCTCGAGCCGTGGGACGACGAGCGCGCGGGACGCCTCCTTCGCCGCTACTACTGCCAGCTTCAGGACTACCGGGAGGCGGCCCCCCACCTGGGAGAGGAGGTGCGAGGAGCTCACCCGATGCTCTTCCTGCGGATTCATCCGGAGTCCGTGTTCCTGAGGGAACAGAGCTACCGGGATCAAGTGCTTCGAGGGTGATGCGCGACCCCGCCGGCGGCACGCTAGGCTCCGGTGCTCCCCGAAGGGAGGCTTCGTCCGAGCGTCGCTAGGACCTACTACGATCTGTAGTAGCTTACCGGCGCCGAACGCGCTATTTCCCCGGCGCCGGCGCGGCGGCCCGCCTCGCCGAGGCCGGTCGCTTCGCGCTTCGAGCCGGCTCGTCCAGCTCATCGAGGGTGCGCTGCCCCCGTCCCTTCGGTCCGTCGGCGGTCCGCGAACGGATCGGCCAGGCTCCCTCGTGGTCGAGCAGCCAGCGCTTCCGCCAGAGACCGAGACCGAAGCCGGTGATCGATCCCCCCACGCCGATCACCCGATGGCACGGGATGACGATCGGGATCGGGTTCCGGTGCATCGCTCCGCCGACCGCACGGGCGGCCCCCGGGAACCCGGCGCGCCGGGCCAGCTCCCCGTACGTCACGGTCCGGCCCCCCGGCACCTCCCGAAGGGCCCTCCAGACCGCCCGGTCGAACGTGCTCACGGTGTCGGGATCGACCTCGACGTCGAAGTCCTTCCGATCGCCCCGAAAGTACTCCTGGAGCTGCCGCGGCGGACTGCCGGCGGGGTAGGGGGCCTTGCGACGCACCGCCCCCGCGGGGACCCCGGTCTGGTCGACCCCGTGTTCGAGGAGGTCGACGACGCGCACCGTGGAGCCCTGGTAGGCGATGCGGAACAACCCGATGGGGGTCGCCACGTCCGTCACTTCGATGGACGCTTCGGGCATCGTCCGGGGACCGGCGAGCGCCCTTATCTCGGTTTCAACCGGGGCCCTCATCCCTCGAGGCCGGAGTCCGTGATGCGGAACTCGGCCGTCCCTTCGGGAAGCGAACGGTGCTTGACGAGCGTGACCCGGCGCCGGGCGCCGGGAAGTCGGTCGAACCGCAGGATCGTCTTCGCAACGTGGTTCACGAACGATCCGCCGAGCGGCTCGAGGGTCCCATCGCGGAGGTTGCGCCAGACTTGGTTCGTGACGAGGACCGGGACGTGCGCCGCGAGCGCCGTGGCGACCAGCTCCGCGAGTTCGAGGCTGAGCGCGGTCCGGGCGTCGTCCTCGTCCGCCCCCGAAAGGGACAGCCGGTAATAGAACGTCGCGGAGTCGACCACGATGAGCCCGACCGGCCGCTTGCCCTCGCGCGCGAGGGCGCACGCGGTCGCGACCGCCCGGCCCTCCTCCTCGAGGTTCTTCGGGGTCGATAGGAGGAACCGCTTGAGGATCCGTTCGAGGGAGTCGCCGGCGATCGAACGAAGGCGGTCGACGCTCACCCCCTCCGTGTCCACGTAGAGGACCCAGCGACCCTCCCGCGCGACGCGGTGGGCCACCTCGAGGCAGAGGAGGGTCTTGCCGCTCCCGCCCTCGCCATAGAGCTCGGTGATCGAGTCGGTCTCGAGCCCCCCACCCAGCAATCGATCGATCGATCCGACCCCGGTCGCGAGTCGGTCGGGCGGCATGGCGCGACCGAGAGTGACCGGGGGCTTAATCCCTCGGCCGCCGGGCGGCGCTAGGGCGCGACCGGGTACGGGGTGCCGAGCTCCGGGAGCCGCACCCGCGGACCCGCCGCACGGAACGCCTCAGGATGCTCGGTGTGGATCGGGTAGACGGTGGACGGATCGACCGAACGGACGAGCTCGAGCAGCTCCGGACCGGACGCGTGTCCGCTCGCGTGCATCTGGTGGAACTCGAGCCCGAAGTGGTCGATCCAGTTGTGGAGGACCCGATCGTCGACATCGTCCTCGCTGAACGGCTCGCTCATCGAGTGGACAAACGGGCTCCCTTTCGGCGGGCGAAGGTCGATGAGCTCGGGGAAGTGCATGAGGTCGATCGCGAGCAGGTAGTGGGCCCCCCGCTTCCGGACCTCCTCGGCCGGGATCGCGTCGTCGAGGAAAGGGGCCTCCCACTTGAAGAACCGCTTCTTCTTCCGGGCGTAGACGACCACCCCGTCCGTTCCCCCCGCGACCGGGAGCGGACCGCCGGGGAAGACGGGAGCGACCTCTTGGAGGAGGTGCGCGGTGCGCGTCGAGACGAGGAGTTCGCGGCCGGAGGCGACGGCGGCGTCCCGCAGCGTACGCAGGCGGTCGAGGTCCCGGGGGTAGGTGCACGCGAGCGCGAGGTTCGTGCTGCGTTCGAGCACCGCGTCGACGCCCCGCCGGACGCCGAGCTCGCTCAGGTTCCGTCGGGGGTCTGGGCCGGCCCGGGTTCCCTCGATAAGGAGGGCAGCCGGCCGCTCCTCGGCCGCGGCCTCGAAGAACGCCTGGGTGTCGGCCGCCCGGGGGCCGTGGTGGCGGAAGTCGCCGGTGTAGACGACCGTTCCCTCGGACGTGCGGACGAGGAAGCCGTACGCGAACGGAATGGAGTGGTCGACCGGGAACGGGACGACCTCGAGGTTGCCGACGCGGACGGGCCGGCGGTCCTCGAAGAGGTGCCAGGCGTGCTCGCCGTACTTCATGACGGTCCCCGACCCCTCGATCGCCGCGAGGAGCCGCCGGGTGCCCCGCCCGACGTGCACCGGGATTTCGGGATCGAGAAGGCGCAGGTAGCCCGCGTGGTCCGCGTGGGCGTGGCTGACGAACACGGCGTGGATCTCGGGCGGGCGGTATCGGAGGTCCGCGTCGGCGAGCGCCTCGGCCGAGTAGAGCCCCTCGACCCGGGGCAACAGGTCGAACTCGAGGAGATCCTTGACCGGGCTCGTCGAGCGGGGCTGGAGGAAGTCGACGTAGAACTCCTCGAACCGGGGCGAGAAGGACGGGCCGAAGTCGAAGAGGATCTGGTCCGGCCCGTCGCGCAGGAGGATCTTGTTCCCTCCGATCTCGCGCACCCCGCCGAGGAAGGTGAGGGTCGGTCCGGACACGAACGGCCGGACGCGCCCGAAGCGTATCTGCGTTCGGTCCGGAGGGTCCCGGGGGGAGACGACGTTCCTCCCCGGGTACGGCGGGGAAGGGGTCGAAGCGGGCGCCACCCCCGCGAGTTTCTCCCGAACCTGCCCCGGAGTGAGACACCCGTTCCGGCGGGGAATTCCTCGCCGGTGGCAGGGACCTCCGGCCGCGTCCGAGTCGGCCTCGGGGTCAACCAAAGCTTCAAATCCGCCACCCCGCGTTTATTTCATCGATGCGTCCTTCTCGCAGACGCTGGCGTCACGCCCGACGGGGGGTCGCCACGATCATCGGGACGATCCTGTTGCTCGCGCTCACCATGGTGGCCGGCGCGCTGCTCTGGTCGTTCCGGATCTATACGCCCCCCGCGCCGCCCTCGATCTCGGTCGCGGTCCGCACGGGGAGCAGCCAGCCCGCCTGGGGAGACCCGACCGACTGCCAGCCGTGGGGCACCTGGACCTACCCGCTCACGGACTCGGAGAAGACTCCGTGGGAGAACGACTGGTACGACGAGTGCTATCTGACGCCGACCGGGAACTTCTCGGCGATCAACGTGACCCAGATCATCATCTCGGGGGTGTCGCCGAACAACATCCCGCTCACTGAGATCCAGTTCCAGTTCATCTGCAACAACGCGAGCAGCACGGGCGGCACGACCATCCTGGTCCAGGGTTCCCTCGATTCGATGGTCTGGTTCCCGGGCGTCTCGACCGAGCCGGCGCCGAATGCCCCGAGCCTCGGATACTGTGGGAACTTCGACGCGGGAGGGTACTCGGGCGTCGCGGGGCTCACGCCCGCGAACGGAACGCTCTACAACCGCCTCGGGATGTTCTTCCCCCTGATCGGCAGCTCCTCCGTGCTCACGGTCGGGGATACCCTGATCCTGTACATCCACAACGGCGGCTGGCCGATCACGTTCCTCTGCGTCGCCGCCTCGGTCGGGCTGTACGCTGCGAGCGACTGTCCCCACGGGGACTCGGCGACGCCCCAGCTCGACTACGACGACTACCACGGGGCGCCCCCGTGGTGCTTCACCTCGTACAACGCGTGCGACATCATGCTGACCTACACCGGCAATCCCGCGACCCGCCTCGCGCTGATCCCGGTGAGCACGCTCGCGCCCCCGACCAACCCCTAAGGTCGACGGGACCACCGGGGGGGACCGAGCGATGGATGCGGTCGGGAGCGCCGGACGGCCGTGCGTTCGCCGCGGCGGATGGTCGTGATGCGGAAGCTGGGACGACGCCGCCTGCTCGCCCTGATGATCGCAATCGCGGCGAGCGTCGTCGTGGTCCTCCTCGTGCTGATCGGGATCGGGATCCTCCGGCTCCCCACGCCGTCCCCCCCGAGCGTCACGGTCGACACCGCGGTCTGGCACATCCTTCAGGGCAACACGTCGTTCGGGTTCGGCTGGTTCGGGCCGTCGGTCCGGTACGTGAACAACACCGGGGGGCTGCCCCTCACGGTCTCCTCGGGGTCGACGTTCACGATGGAGATCACGCTCTCCAATCTGGACAACAAGAACCACACGATCTACAATGTCTCCGTCGCTCCTCCGTTCCTCCATGCGACCCCGGTGCGCGGGATCGGCGTCGCCGTGGTCCCGGGCAGCGACGAGTGGTATGTGGTGGTGAGCGTCGAGGCCCCGACCGTCTCGTCGGATTCGACCTACGAGCTCGCCCTCACGCTGAACGCCCTCGCCTAGCCGTGAACCGGCGGTCCCGGTCGGCCGGCAGACGTTTGGGCCCCGATCGGATCAGCGGGCCTTCAGGACCTTCTTCACGTTGGGATGTTCCTTCGTGAAGATCTTGCCCCCGCAGTTGTCGCAGCGGACCCCGAAGAGGTTCGCGTCCGACGGGAGCGCCTCCCCACAGCGGATGCAGCGGAACATCGATGCGAAACGACGGGTTCGGGGCGCTTAAGCGTTGCCCGGGGCCGTCTCCTTCTCGGTCCGCGTGATCGGCGGCGGCGCCTGGAACACGTATGCGTTCGAGGCGTAGCGGGTGTGACAGCGCGAGCACTCGAAGACGCCGCTCGCGACCCGGCGCAGGGTCACGGTCGAGCACCGCGGGCAGGCCGACCTCCGCTCCCGGGCACGGTCAATGTCGATGACCCGCCGGCGGATCCGTAGGCCGTAGCGTGCGCCCATCCAGCCGGCCGGGCCCACCTTCTTCGTCCGCTTGCTCATGCGGAACCCCCCCCGCGGGCGAGCCCCCGGAGCCGGTCGCCGTGGACGAACGCCCGACGCGCGACGTCCTTGACGTCGTCCGGGCTGAACGCTCCGACGAGCCCCTTCTGCATCGCGACGATCTGACCGGTCTCGTCCGTGGCCACGGTCAGGCGGCCCTGGGCGGCCCGCTCCTCGTCGAAGGTCGGGTCCACGGCGATGGTGTCCCCGAGCCGCACGAACGTGCACTCGATCGGGAAGTGGCGGACCTCGAGCGGATAGTCGGCCTCGGCGACCTCGAACCGCTTCGCGGGCACGGTGGCGTGGGCGAGGGCGCTCACCGCGCTCAGGAGGGCCGTGTCGATGAGGTTGCCCGCGTGGCCGAGCGCGTGCATGTCGACGTAGCACACCCAGCTCTTCTCGCTCGGGGTCACGCACAGTCGCGTGAGGTCGATCGTCTCGGCCGCCCGGATGGCCCGGTCGACGACCCGGGAGACCTCGATCGCCCCGGGCTGGGGCGGGCCGGGCTCGAAGACGGGGCTCGAGAGGGGAACGAGCTCGGCGTTGGTCGTGAGGACCCCCGCGTTCGGCGTGTCGGGGAACGGCTTGCCCGGCTCGAGCTTGATCCCGCAGAGGACCGCGGTATCCCCGATGCGCGCGAGGGCGGAGCCGTCCGCGGTCGCGACGAACCCGGGCTCGATCGAGACCGACCGGTACTCATCGGGACCCCGTCCGTCGAGCCGCTTGCCCTCGGCCGCGAGGTCGAGGATGTGGGTCGTGAGGATCTCGGCGCTGACCTCTTCGCTCATGCAGCCCCTCCGGCGGCGGGCGTGAGCGCGTAGCGCTCCCGGAGCGCCTGCTTCATCTTCTCGTAGATCTCGCGGCAGCCCCGCACGCCGAGGTCGAGGCTCTGCGCGAGTTCCTCGGGGCTCATGTGGCCCTCCATCTGCAGCAGGACGAGCCGCCCCGATTGAGGCACGAGGGCCATCGGGAGGTCGGCCTCGCCGAAGTTGTCCTCCTCCTTCTTGAGGTCGAGCGCGATCGCGCCGCCGACCTTCCCGACCGCGACCGCGGGGAGGAGGTCGACCATCGGGATCCCGGCGTCCGCGAGCGCGACCGACGCCGCGACGAGCCCGGCGCATCGGGTTCCGGCGTTCGCCTGGAGGACCTCGATATAGACATCGATGCTCGTCCGCGGAAACTCCTCGGCGAAGACGACCGACTCGAACGCCTCCGCGATCACCTTGGAGATCTCCTGCGAGCGGCGGTCGAGCCCCGGCCGCTTGCGCTCGTCGACCGAGAACGCCGCCATGTTGTAGCGGCACTGGATCACGGCCTTGTTGTTCTGTTGCAGGTGACGCGGATGGACCTCTCGGGGCCCGTAGACCGCGGCCATCACCTTGTTCGCGCCCCACTCGACGAACGCCGACCCATCGGCCTGGCGCAGCGCGCCCGCCTGGATCCGGATCGGTCTCAGCTCGTCGAGGCGACGCCCGTCGATCCGGAGCCCCTCGGGGCTCAATAGGACCGGCACCTCCTTCGCTCCCACGCTTCCCATGTTTGACTCCTGTGGAACTTCTAGAACGGACCTTCCCCCGAGCCTTCCCCGTCCGACGCATCGCCTTCGTCGGGCTCTTCCTCCCCGTCCTCGTGGACGGGATGGTGGGGCGTCGGCGGCACCGCCGCATCGCGGTACTCCGACTCCCGCTGGGGCGACACGGGGCCCGACCGGTCGGTCGGGGCGGTCGACACGAGCAGGCTCTCGACCCGATCCGTGAGGCCGGGGCGCTGGCCCTCGGCGTCGATGATGCGTAGCGCCTCCGTCACCCGTCGGATGGCCTCGGGCGTCCCGTCGACCCAGACGCGGCCGTTCTGGCCCACGGCGATGTGCGCCCCGGTGTGGCGGGTGATCGTCTGGATCATCGAGCCACCCCGACCGACGACGCGGGGCACTCGCGCCGGCGAGATGCTGACGATGGTGCCGCCCTCGAGCTTCCCGAGCCCCTCGCCGTTCATCGTGACCCCGATGCGGCCGGTCGGGTCGAGGTTTTCGACCTGGACGATCACGGCGTCTCGGACCCTCAAGTATCGGTCGGTCTCGCCGACCTCGACGTCCCACGGCGTGCCGGTCATGTGGAGCGGCGCCCACCGCGGGGCGCCGATGTCGAGGAGCCAGAACGTCCCTTGGACGTCGGTCACGGTGCCGATCACGGTGTCCCCGGGCTTCGGGATGTACCGGCCCGACAGCGGGACCACCTGCACGAACGGCGGTCGGCGGGAGAGCAGTCCGAGCACGCTCGCGTAGACCTTGCCCCCGGTCCGATACGTGCCGGGCCCGGGCTTGAGCCCTGGGCCGGGGATCTCTTCACCGGGAAGAACTAGTACCCGGTCCCCGGAGGGAGGCGAGGAGGATTCCTCGCGGCCACGCCGACGGTGGCCCGGACGATGACCTCTAGACATTCTCTGTGCTGCACCGGGCCGCGCGACGGGAGTGTCCTATTTAACCAAAGCGGTCTCGGCGGCGCCCTTCGTGCGCGCGTTGAGCTTCTCGTAGAGCTCGGTCTGCACCCCTGCCGGTATCTCGACGATCCCGCTCCACGAGCCGTCCCCCATCCACTGCTCCTCGAGGACCCGGCCGATCCCCTTGAGTTCCCCGATGACCCGGGGGTAGTGCTGCGCCGGCAAACGGACCCGGACCTTCACCACGTCGAGTCGGATCGGGATCAGCGGTCGCAGCTTCGCGAGGACCTCCTGCACCTGGACGTCGACCGGACGGAACGGGTCGATGTGCACCTTCGCCTCGGCCATCGCGGCCTCGATCCGGGCGGGAGGATGCGGCGCCCCCGTCTGCGGGTTCATCGCGTTCCGGGCGATCGTCGCGACGATCTGCTTGTGCTTCGCCGCCTGGAGGGTGTGGCGCTGCTCCGTCGTGACCTGGACCTCGCCCTTCAGCACGATCTGCTTCGCGATCGCGGCGAGGTCCCGGGTGTGGAACGTGCGCTCGAGGTGCTCTTCGCTGATCTTGTCGCCCTTCTTCGCGTCCTTGAAGACCTGGTCGAGGGCCAGCTTGTCCGAGAGGTCGACGTCCTTCCCGTCCTTCAGGTCCTGAACGGCCTTCGGATCGACGAGCACCTCGAAGCGCGATCCCTGGGTCTCCCAGCGGGCGATGACGGCCTCCTCGACGGTCACCATGGAGGAGCCTCGCGCCCCACGCCCCCGCTAACTGCGACCCGAGCGGCTCGATGGCCCGGCCGCGGGAAGGCGCGCGACGAACTTCTGGATCTCGTCCCCCGACAGGCGGGTCATCCCGCCCTCCGTCTGGACGGTGCACACCTCGACTTGGGCGAGGCTTCCCCCTTCGTCGAGGCCGGCGCGAAGGCCTTCGAGGGCGAGCAAGATCGCGCTGTCCCGGTCCATCCCGGGGCGGTACTTCTGCTCGAAGAGCTCCATCACCGGCCCCTTGTTCCCCCCGGTGCTCGCGGCCTTGAAGCTCGTGAGCGATCCCGACGGCTCCGTCTCGAACAGGTGGACCCCGCTGTCGTCGTAGCCCCCGACCAGGAGGGCAGTGCCGAACGGGCGCACCCCGCCGAACTGCGTGTACTGCTGCTTGTAGTCGCAGATCCTCCGGACGAGGAGGTCCACCGACATCGGCTCGGCATACGTCACCCGGTTGATCTGGGCGGCGAGCCGGGCGTAGTCGACGAGGACGCGCGCGTCGGCGACGAGACCGGCGGTCGCGCAGGCGATATTCTCATCGATCTGATGGATTTTCTCGAGGCTTGACGGCTCGGCGAGCTTGGGGTTCGGGATCCGGCGGTCGGCGATCAGCACGACGCCGGTGTCGTACACCACGCCCGCGGTCGTCGCTCCCCGACGGACCGCCTCGCGCGCGTACTCGACCTGGAACAGCCGGCCGTCCGGCGAGAAGACCGTGATCGCCCGGTCGTAGGCCATCTGGCCGGGTTGCATCTCCATCGCGCTCGCCCCGTCCCGGCACCGAGGCCCCCTTTATAACAGGCACCGGGGCGATTACACCGTCGTCAGCGGATTACGGACCGACGTGCGGCGCCTCGGCCTCCCGGTCCCGCGGCCGACAAGCGTAAGAGCCGGCCCGGGCCCACGAGGTCGATGGCCGCGGAGGAGAGCGCCGGTCGGCGCCCGGGCGGCTGGCGCCTCGCGGACTCGACGTCCGCCTATCTCCGCAGCGCCGCCGGCCAGACGATCGACTGGCATCCCTGGGGCCCCGAGCCGTTCGAGATCGCGAAGCGGACCCGGCGTCCGATCCTGCTCGACATCGGCGCGTCCTGGTGCCACTGGTGCCACGTGATGGATGAAGGCACCTACTCCGACCCCGAGGTCGCCCGTCTCCTGACCCAGAATTTCGTGGCTGTGAAGGTCGATCGCGACGAGCGTCCCGAGGTCGACCGACGGTATCAGCGCCAGGTCGGCGCGCTCACCGGGGAGGGCGGGTGGCCCCTCACCGGATTCCTGACCGCCGACGGCGCCGTGTTCCTCGGGGGGACGTACTTCCCCCCGACCGACGGCCACGGGCGGCCCGGCTTCCGTCGCGTGCTCGAGGAGGTCGCCCGTCTCTGGCGGGAAGAACCCGAGCGGATCCAGCAGAACGCCCGGGCGATCCAGGAGGCGCTCGGCCGCCTGCGCTCCGCTCGGGAACGGGCACCGGCGGGTCTCGAAGGGTTCGTGGGCCAGGTCCGCTCCGCGCTCCTCGCGAGCTACGATCCGGTCCATGGGGGCTTCGGCCTCGCCCCGAAGTTCCCGCACCCGACGGTCGTGTCGCTGCTTCTGTGGGACGGGTACGCGAATCGTTCTCCCGAGAGCGAGGCCCGGGCCCGCGAAACCCTGGAGCGGATGGCGGATGGGGGACTGTACGATCAGATCGGGGGCGGATTCCATCGCTACTCGGTCGACGAAGGCTGGCATGTCCCTCACTTCGAGAAGATGGGCGTCGACAACGCGGCGCTGCTCGGGGCGTACCTCGAGGGAATGCAGCGCTTCGCGAGCGACCGGTTCGAGGAGGTCGTTCGGGGAACGATTGGCTGGGTGCGCGAGAGCCTGGCCGACCCGGCGGGGGGGTTCGGGGCGAGCCAGGACGCCGACAACGCCCCGGGGGACGACGGGAACTACTTCACCTGGTCCCGCGCCGAACTCAAGTCGGTCCTCGAACCCGAGGAGCTCCGGCTCGTCAGCCGGTACTTCGGCCTAGGCACCGAGGGCCGGATGCCGCACGACCCGGATCGGAACGTCCTCTACCGGCTGTTGCCGCTCGGGGAGGCCGCGGCGGGTCTCTCCCTGCCGGCCGGACCCCCGGCGGCGCTCGCGGGCGCGGTCGAGAAGATGCGAGCCGCGAGGGCGCTCCGCCGAGCTCCCGCGGTAGACCGCGCCCTCTACGCGGACATCAACGGACGGTTCATCGGCGCTTTCGCGAGGGCGGGGGCGGCCCTCGGAGACCCGACCGTCATCGCGGACGCGCGCCGGGCGGCCGACCGCTTCCTTCAGGGGGCCTACCGCCCCGGCCACGGTGTCGCCCACCACCTCGAGCCGTCCGGCCCGACCGGCTTCGGTCTCCTCGAGGACCAGGTCGCCTTCGCCGGCGGTCTCCTCGAGCTCGCGGCCGTTCTCGCCGATCCGAAGTACCTCACGCCGGCGATCGACCTCCTCGAGGCGGTCGACCGGGAGTTCCGCGGGGAGGACGGGCTTCTGCGCGACCTGTGCCCGCGCCTCTACGACGGTCCCGCCCTGCCGGCGCTGTCGGAGCCTTCGTATCCGCTCGAGGACAGTCCGCACCTCTCGGCCAACGCCGGAGCGATGCTCGCCTTCCTGCGGTTGTCGGCCCTCGTCCACGACGAGAAGTGGCGGGAGAAGACGCTCGCGCTCCTCCCGCCGATCGTGGCCCGGATCGGCGGCGCGGGGGTGTTCGCCGCCGGGTCCGCGCTCGCCGCCGGGCTGACCTACACGGACCCGGTCTCCGTGGTCGTCGAAGGGAGCGGTCCGGGAGCGGCGGAGCTCGTCCGCGCCGCTCGTCGCTGCTGGCATCCGAGTCTCCTCGTGTTCGACGGACGTCCTCCCGCCCCATTCTCTCTGCCGGAGGAGATACCGGCCTCGACCTCCGGGCCCGAGGCCCGTGCCCTCGTCTGCTTCGCCCGCTCGTGCGCCCCGCCCGTGACGAAGGCGTCCGAGCTCGCGGCGGTGATCAGCTCGGCGGGACGGGACCGTCCCAACTAGGCAGGGCTCCGAGATCCGTTCCGTCGAGCAGGTACGCTCGGGGAACCCCGCCGGACAGGAACCGTCGGTACAGGAACGAACGGCTCCGCGCCGGGCGCGAGCGGTTCAAGGCCTCGGTGCCGGCGAGGGGATTGAACGCCGGCAGGATGACGATCTCCCGGGCCCGGAGCGCCGAGTGCTTACGTCGGCGTCGGGGGCCCGGGACCGGCGGCGGCAGCTCAAGGCGCACCCAGCACCGCCGCTTTCCGGACGGGTCGTCCCGCGTGGGCGCGAGTCGGAACCCCGGGTGCAGATGGCCCGCGACGAGGTGGGGCCGGCCCAGCACGGCGTTCGACGGCCAGCGGTGCCCGTGGAAGATCCCGACCCGGCCCCGCACGAGCCCGGACGGCGGGTGGACCACGACCTCGCGCGGCAGGAAGCGGACCAGCCCCACGTCGTGGTTCCCGAGGACGACCTCGACCCGGAGGCCGGAGGAGAGAAGGTCGGAGAAGAACCGGAACACCACCGGGCGGAGCGCGGGGGGCGTCCCGACGATCGGATGCTTCACGTCCCCGGCAACGATCACGTCCCCCGCCGCGACCGAGCGCGCGGCCTCGATCACATCGGACGCGAGGCGTTCGGGAGCGCCCTCGGGAGGTCCGGCCGGCCGGTCGTGGGTCCCTCCAAGCCCGAGATGAAGGTCCGCGAGCACGATCGCCTTGGCCCGTTCGGCCCCCGACTCGTCCACGAGCAGGAGGGGGACGTCGGGGAGAGGGCGCAGGGGGCTCTCCACGGCCCCCGAGAGGGGCGGGTGGGGTTAGCGATTGCGCGGGACTGGGGCGGGGAACATCGACGCCCCTCCGAGGAAGCGAACCGTTCCTATTTATATACGAGCGATAACTCAAATCCGGCGGGGGCGTCGATGCCGCGATCTCGGGAGGGCTGGATCGACCAGATCCGGCAGATGCTCGAGCGGTCGGGGTTCTACGTCGCGGACACGCGCGGGGTCCGGCCGTCGAGCTTCGACCTCGCCGCGCGCCGGGACGCGACCCTCCTCCTCGTGAAGGTGCTCAAGAACATCGACGCGCTCGACGCCGAGGAGGCGCGCCGCCTCCTCGAGCTCGGGGACCTTTTCCCCGCGATCGTCCTTGTGATCGGGCAGACCTCGGGGGCCTCCGAGCTCGAGGCCGGGGTCGTCTACACGCGCTACGGCGTGCCGATCATCACCGACGAGACGTTCCAGGAGTACCTGGAGAAGGCGCTCCCCCCGTTCCTCTACGCGAGCCCCGGGGGTACCTTCGCCCGGATCGACGGCGCCCGGCTCCA
Source organism: Thermoplasmata archaeon (assembly GCA_030038095.1). Taxonomy (GTDB): domain Archaea; phylum Thermoplasmatota; class Thermoplasmata; order Lutacidiplasmatales; family UBA184; genus Lutacidiplasma. The sequence continues at coordinate 54,611 of JASHPK010000060.1, forward strand.
TCTCCTCCGCCTCGAGCGGCAGCTCTCCCTCGGGACCCTGGCGGCGATCGCGGGCGTGTCCCGCCGGGCGATCCAGCTGTACGAGGACGGGGCCGGCGCCGAGGCGAGCGTGATCGACCGGATCGAAGAGTACCTGGGCGAACCGATCGTGCGGCCGATCGACCTGTTCGAGCTCCCGGACCGGGCGACTCCCGCGAACGAGGGCGAGGAGGCTCCGAGCGGCGAGGAGACCGGTGCCCCGCGCCGGGGACGCTCGGCCCCGCGGCCCACGGGCGACTCCCTCCGGGACGGGGTCCTCGAGCAGCTCGACGGGATGGGCCTCGAGGTGGTCGTAACGGTACGGGCCCCGTTCGACGCGTTCACGCGGACGCCCGAGATCCTGCTCACGGCCATGGGGAGCCTGCGGAGCGCGCTCCACCGGGCGCAGGTCCTTCACGGGCTCGCCCGCGTCTCGGAGGGCCACGCCATGTTCGTGGTGCGGGAGCCGTTCCATCGTCCCTCGATCGCCGGACTCCCCATCCTCAACGTCACCGAGCTGCGCCGCCACCGGGATCGGGACGACCTCCTCACCGAGATCTCGGAGCGGGAAGGCCCGTGATCTCCGCCCGGATCGCGCACGACGGCGACCTCCTCCTGATTGCCCCGGTGCGGGGGCTCGCGAGCGAGGCGGATCGGCTCCTCGCCGAGCTCGAGGCGTACGGCCCGACGGTCGTCGGATTCGGTCTGTCTCCCGAGGAGCTCCGGGGGCTCACCGAGTACTTCGTCCGGGCCGACGCCGAGCCGGTCGTGCCGCTCACCGGCAACGAAACGGCGGAGGTCCGGGGGCTCGTGCGGTTCGGCGAGGCGCGGGTGCCGAACCCGGCGACGGTGGAGGGCCTGCGCTGGGCCGCGGCCCGGTCGCTCCCGGCCGAACCGCTCGACCCGAGCGACGACCGGGCCGCGAGCCTTTTTGCCGAGCACATCGGCTACGTCGAGCTGGTGCGCCGGACGGTGCGCGAGCGCCGCGTCGCGCGGAACCCCCCGACCCCGTCCACGCCCGACGAGTTCGCCCTCGCCTGGGACCGGGAGATCGCCCGCGGCGCCGGCTCGAGGGCGCTCGCCACCGCGCGGAACCGACACCTCGTCCGTCAGGCCCGGGCGCTCGTCGAGCGCGGGGGCCGCGTCGCGGTGGTGGTCGACCGAGAGCGGTTCGACGGGGTGCGCGGGCTCTTTGAGGGCCCCCTGCCGCCCGAGATGGGCGACGCCTGAGCTCGGAAACGGCGCGGACCCTTCGCGCGTCTAGTCCTCGCGGGCGAGGATCCGCTCGAGCATCGCGCGCGCGTTCCGGCGGAACTCCTCGAGGCTCCCCTCGTTGACCAGCATCCCGTCCGTCAGCGCGAAGGCGTTCCCGATCCCCCACTTGAGCTCGCGGCGGTCCCGATCGTAGAAGTCCTGGAGCGCCGCCCCGTCATCGTTCCGCCCGCGCGCGGTCATCCGGGCGTGCCGCGTCTCGGGGGAAGCGAAGATGCCGAGCACGAAGAGGTCGCCGAAGTGGTGGCGAAAGACCGTCACCTCGCTGTCGGAGCGGCAGCCGTCGACGAGCATTCGGGTCTCGGTCAGCTTCGGGAGGGCCCGCTGCGCCCAGATCGCCGGGCCGTGCCGATCGCGTTCCTCCGAAGCGACGCGGCCGACGTTCGCCGCGGTGAGCGGCAGGCCCCGCCGTCGGGTCTCGTCGCGGACGAGGTCGCCCATCTTGAGGGTCGCGAGGCCCATCGAGCGCGCGACGGTCACGAGCTCGTCCTTGCCCGAACCGGGCATGCCGACTGTGACGATGAGTTTCATGGGGAGCGTTGGGGCGAGTCGGACGTCCCCGCCGACGCCGCCGCCCCGGATTTCAAGTGGGCCGCGACGTCCGTCTCGGTGACGAGCTGGAGCCGGTCCGCCCGCTGGCGATAGGCGGCCGCCTCCTGCTCGGCGAGCCGTGCGACTTCGTGGTATCGATCGACCTTTACCTTGAGCTCCGCGGTCTTCTGGGTCTTGGTCGCTGCGCGCAGCTCGAGGGCCCGCGCCTTCTGCTGGCGGTCGACGACCTTCTGTTGCATCTTGCGCACGCGATAATGCAGGTTCGTCACGTCCGAACCGATCGCCGTGCCCCCGGGACGGTTGGTCGCGGCTTCGATGTCGCGCTCGTGCTGCTTGATCTCCTGCTCGATCTCGGGGATCTCGGCGAGCACCCGCTGGCTCTTCTCCCGCAGGAGCGTCGCCTGATGCCGCAGCTTCTCGATCCGGGTGTTGAGACGCGCGACCCGCTGCTGCGCCCGCGCGGCCGCCCGGTCGTGCCGGGCCGCCAATTCCCGGAGCTTCGTGATGTCCGCGTACTGCTGCCCGATCCAGCGGGATTGGCGGGCCGCGAGCGGAGTGGCGGGGGCCGAGGGAGGGAGGTTGCCGCCGCCGGTCGCCATTGGAGAGATGTTACCGGTCCGCGAGATATATGAGTTCCTTCCGGCCGGCGGAGGGGGTCGACCGAGCGCTAGGCCCGGGCCGGCCACGGTAGGAGGAGCGCCGGCGCGATTCGGCCGGCGAGCTCGCCGACGGGCCACCGGCTCTGGGTCCGCCCGTCGCGTTCGCGCAGGGTGACCGTGCCGTGCTCCGGGCCGGTCCCCACCGTACCCCCGTCGACGGTGACGCAGAACGGCGTCCCCGCCTCGTCCATCCGCGCGTAGCGCTTGCCGATCGTCCCGGTGTCGTCGTACCCGACCGGGATCCCGTGCGCCGCGAGGTCGTTCGCGATCCGTACGGCCTCGCTCCCGTGCTCCTTCGGGATGAGGGGGAATACGCCGACCGCGACCGGCGCGAGGTACGGCGGGAGCCGCCAGACCGTCCGCTCCCCGTCCTTCGCGATCAGCAGATCGGCCGTCGCCCAGACGTTCCGGTCGACGCCGAACGTCAGTTCGAGGACGTGGGGCAGGACCCGGGTCCCGCCGGTGAGCGTGACCGTGAAGTCCTTGCCCGCTCCCTGCCCGTGGCGGGTCAGGTCGTAGTCGCCCCGGTAGTGCACCGCCCCGAGTTCCTTGTAGCCGGCAAGGCTCTCCACGTGGACCTCGATGTCGAACTGGATCCGGTTGTAGAAGGCGCGCTCCGTGTCCGATTTCTCGAAGAAGCGGATCCGGTCCCCCGGATACCGCAGCACATCGCGGAAGAACCGGAACGTGTGGACCATGTGGTAGACGTAGAACTCCGGGAGGTTCCCCTTCCCCACGAGCTCCGCGGCCGTCACCCACTCGGGGCTCTCCTCCCCGGCCTCGCGTCGCGGCACCCGGAGGACCGGGAGCCGCTCCTCGCGCACGGCGTCGAACGGCACGGGAAGTCCCCGGGGATCGAAGAAGATCTGCAGTTCCGCCTGCGTGAAGGCACGCAGGCGGAACAGGACCTGGCGGGGCGCGATCTCGTTCCGGTACGCCTTCCCGACCACCGCGATCCCGAGGGGGAGCGCGTGGCGGCCGACGTCCCACATGCGGGCGAAGGCGAGGTAGCTCGATTGGGCGGTCTCGGGCCGCAGGTACGCGCGCTCGTGGCCGGTGACGCCGTAGTCGAGGCCGAACATCAGATTGAACGGCGGCGGGACGGACAGTTCGCTCGAGCCGCAGTGGGGGCAGTGGACCCGGTTCGCGTGCACGATCGCGGCGATCTCCGCGGCGGTGAGCCCGTCAACTCCGTCGGGACGGATCTTCTCGAGGACCGTGTCGGCCCGGAACGCAGAATGGCAGGCGTCGCACACGACCTCGGGGTCGGTGAAATTCTCAAGGTGCCCCGAGGCCCGGACGACCGCTTCGGGCAGGATCTCCGCCGGGTCGATGAGGTAGTAGTCGTTCGACAGGCCGAGGAACCAGGTCGTCCACGCCTCCTCGATTCGGCGCTTCAGGCGCGCCCCGAGGGGGCCGTAGTCGTAGAGGCCCTGCGCCCCCCCGTAGATCTCCGCGGTCGGCCACAATACGCCGCGGCGGCGCAACAGCGCGAACAGCTCGTCGCTCTTCATGCTCCGCCCTGGGGTGGCGCGCGGCGGGTCCCGAACCGGAGGATAAGGTGTTCGGTGGTTCGGGTTACCACCTGGTAGGCCGGATCGTCCGAGGGGAGCCGGAGAACGAGCGGGCGCACCTCGGTCCCGGGAGCGACGCGGGCCGCCCCGGGCACGCCGAGCCATTTCCACGGCTCGACGAGCGCCGCGCCGGCGAGATAGAGTGCCGATACCGGTCGGTGGCGCAGGCGGCTCCCCACGTAGGCGAACTCGAGCTCCCGCCAGATGGACGGCGAGTGGAACATCGCGTTGTCCGTCCCGAGGAAGAGCGTGACCCCGAGCCGCTCCATCGCTCGGAGGTCGGGCTGTCGGCCGAACAGGGCGTTCGATCGGGGGCACACCGCGACGGGGACGCCGGCCCGCTCTACGGCAGCGAGGTCGTCCCGGGTGGCCTCGGTCAGGTGGACCAGGAGGTCGGGCCGGGGCTCGAGGTAGGCGGTCGGGTCCTCCCGCGCCGCCTCGCTCGCGTGGAGCGCGAACGGCTTGCGTCGGGTCCGGCAGGCACGCGCGACGGCCCGGCGCGTCTCTACGGTCTCATCGCGAGCGCTCGAGAGCCCGATCCCGTCCGCGACCCGCAGGACCTCCGCGAGCTCGTCTCGGTCGATCGGACGAGCCAGAGGGCGGCCGAGGATCACCGTCCGGACCCCCGAGGCGCGGGCCGCCGACCTCAGCAGTCGCACGCCGTCGCGGCCTTCCTCCCGGAAGTCGATCGTGACCGCGACCCCGGCGCGCTGCATCCGAGCGAGCGCAGCCCGCATCGCGCGGATCTTTTCCGATGGCGGCGTCGTGGCGAGCAGCCGGAACTTGTATCCGTGCGGGGGCTGGACGAGCCGCGCGAGGGGACCGGGCGGGGGTTCGCGCGTCGACATCGCGTCCCCGAGATGGGTGTGACCGTTGACGGGGGACGGGATGACGATCCCCGAGATTCGGCGCTCCCGTCCGTGCGAGGAGTCGGTGCCCCGCGCTCCGGTCTCGACCACGCGGCCCTCGCGGAGGCGGACATACGCGGCCCGGGGCCCGTCGGCGTCCAGGATCGCCCCCTCGACCAGCATGGGCGCCGAAGCAGGGCGCTCGGCCCTTAAGGGGGAGGGGCGCCCCTCCCGAAGGGCTATCCGACCCGACGGCTCGGGGCGAGGGTGGCCCCGACCTCGGTCCCCCACGAGCGGCCCCGTGACCTCCTCGTCGCCGGTCACGTGAACGTCGACCGGTTCCTCGATCTCCGCGAGTTCCCGGCGCCGGACCGAACCGTGCCGATCCGATCGATCCGCGAGAAGCTCGGCGGAACCGCGACGAATCTCGCGCTCGTCGCCTCCAGCTACGGAGTCGCCTCGGGCCTCGTGGCCCGGATCGGCGACGGGTTCCCGGCGTCGTTCCGGGCCGAGCTCACCGCGTCGGGGATCGATCTGCGGGGCCTCGAGGTGGTTCGGGGGGTCTCCACCCCCACCTGCTTCATCCTCGAGGACGAGGCCCGGCACCAGCGCACCCTCATCGACCAGGGACCGATGCAGGACGCCCGTGACGCTCGGCTGCCCGGCGCCTGGCTCCGCGAGTACGCCTGGCTGCACCTGACGACCGGCGACCCCGAGTTCCAGCTGCGCCTGCTCGATCGCGCCCACCGGGCCGGGCTCCGGGTCTCCGCCGATCCCGCCCAGGAGATCCACTACCGGTGGGACCGGCGACGGTTCCGCGAGCTTCTCGCCGGCTCGGAGATCCTCTTTGGGAACCGTTCCGAGATCGACCACGCGGTCGCGCTCGTCGAGGGAGTGGATCCGCGAGCGCTCCTCGAGCGGGTACCGATGGTGATCCGCACCGAGGGCGACCGGGGCGCCACCGCCTTCACCCGCGTCGGTACGACGCACGTGCCCGCGGTCCGGGTGCGAACGAAGGCCTCTGCGGTGGGGGCCGGCGAGGCGTTCCGGGGTGGGTTCTTCGCCGGTTGGTTCGAGGGGGAGCCGTTGCGGGCGTCCCTCGTGGGTGGAACGAGAGCCGCGGCGCGTTGGATCCGGCGCGCGGGCACCGGGAAGTGAAGATCCGATGGAAATGCATGCCTTCGGGGCCCTCACCCCGGTCGAGGTGGCGCGCGGGCGACTGCTCCGGGCCGTCCGTCCGATCGACCGAGTCGAGCGGATCCCGGTCGAGGCCGCCTTCGGCCGGGTCGCGGCTCGCACCATCCGGGCCCCGATCCCGATTCCGACGTTCGCCCGCACGACCTGGGACGGCTACGCGCTCCGATCTGAGGATACCCACGGAGCCACGACCCGTGCGCCGGTCGACCTTCGCGTGGTCGGAGAGGTGTTCGCGGAGCAGTCGTTCCCCCGGGCGCTCCGCCGGGGAGAAGCGGTCGCGATCGCGACCGGGGGGGCGATCCCGCGGGGGGCCGATGCGGTCGTGATCTTCGAGGAGGTCGAGCGCGAGGGCTCGAAGGTCCTCGTGCCTCGCCCGATCCCGCGCGGCGACCGGGTCAGCCCCCCCGGCCACGACTTCGCTCGGGGGACCGTCCTCGCCCGTCGCGGTGAAGAGCTCAGCGCGGTCGCGCTCGGCGCGATCGCCGCGTGCGGCGTGCCGACGGTCCCGGTCTACGCCCGGCCGATCGTCGCCATCGTTCCCAACGGGAACGAGCTCCTGTCGCCGGGGGACCGACCCCGGAAGGGACGGATCTACGAGAGCAACAACGCGACGCTCGCCGCGATCGTGAGCGCCGCCGGGGCTACGGCCCGTACCGAGGCGCCCGTCCCGGATCAGCCGGAGCGGATCGAGCGGTCGCTCCGCGCGGCCCTTGCCTCGGCCGACCTCGTGCTCGCGACCGGAGGGAGCTCGGTCGGGGAACGGGACCACCTGCCGCGCATCCTGCCGAAGTTCGGTCCGCTCCTGTTCCACGGCATCGCCGTGCGGGCCGGCAAGCCCACCCTCGCCGTCCGCGTCGGCCCGAAGCTCGTGATTGGGATGCCGGGTCATCCGACGTCGTGCCTCGTGAACATGTACTGGCTCGTGCTCCCCGTGCTCCGCAAGCTCGGACGGCGCTCGGGCCCCGGATGGACCGAGGGGTGGGCGGTGCTCGGCAGCGACGCCGTCGCCGCGACGCCCGGTCTCGCCACGGTCGTCCCGCTCGAGTTCCGCGGTGACCGCGCGTACTCGACCTACCGGGGATCTTCGGTGATCACGAGCCTGCGCGGCGCGAGCGCGTACGCGATGCTACGACCCGGACAGCGGATCGTCCGGGCCGGCGCCCGGATCCGGGTCTACCACCTCGACCCACCGCTCGGTCCCGGCCGCATCGAGGCGGCGCGAAGGAACCGTTAAGCGCGCCCTGCCCATCGACGCCCGTGGGCCGGCAGGAGCTCCGGGTCGCGATCCTCGCCATCGAGGGCACGAACTGCGACGAGGAGCTCCGGACGGCGATCGCCGACCTGGGGGCCCGGCCCGAGATCGTCTATCTCAAGCAGTTCGAGCAGCGCGACGTCGAACCAGGGGAGCGCCGCCGGCTCGCCGACTACCAGATGCTGCTCGTCCCCGGGGGCTTCTCGGCGGGGGACTACGTCCGGGCCGGGGCGATCCTCGGCGCCCGCACGCGAGCTTCGCTCGGCCCGGACCTCGAGGAGTTCGTTCGGAGCGGCAAGATCGTGGGAGGGATCTGCAACGGCTTCCAGGTGCTGGTGGAGCTCGGCCTGCTGCCGGGGCGCCCGGGCGGCCGGCTCGGCCCGCCCGGGGCCGTGCTGATGGCGAACGACTCCGGCCACTTCGAGTGCCGACCCACGTTCGTCGCGTGGAACGGCGGGAACTTCCCCGCCCTCCGCGACGCGCCGCTCGGGACCCGCTTTCTGTTCCCCTCGGCGCACGCCGAGGGGAAGCTCGTCCTCGGCGGGGGGAACGACCTTCGGGCGCTCGAGTCGAACGGCCAGATCCTCTTCCGCTGGGTGGCCCCGGACGGGTCTCCCGCGACCTATCCGTGGAACCCGAACGGCTCGCCGGGGGATCTCGCCGGCATCACGAACCCCGGGGGGAACGTCTTCGGGCTCATGCCGCACCCGGAGCGCTCGTTCTTCCATGCGCAGGCTCCGGATTGGACCCGGTCGGACGGGCCCTCGGGATACGGTGACGGGCACCGGTTCCTCGAGGCGGTGCTCTCCTACGCGGAGCGGAAGCTCTAGTCGACGTCGGGCCGAGTCCGGTCGATCGCGAGCCTCCAGGCGTCGAGTCGCTCCCCCTCGAGCGACCGCGACGCGACGACCTCGATCGAGCCGCCGCGTTCGGACCACGCCCGCCGGATCTCCTCGAGGCCGGTCGGGGCCTGTCGGCTCGAGAAGACGACGTACGCGCTCGCCCCTGGGGCGAGGTGGGCCGGGAGTTGGGCGACGAGACGGCGGGCCACCGTGCAACCGTCCGGCCCTCCGTCGAGCGCGAGGTGGTGCCACGGGTCCGGGTCCTCGGTTCCCGGCGGGGTGGGCAGGTAGGGCGGGTTCGCAAGCACCCGGTCGAACCTTCCGAGGCCCGCGGCGAGATCCGTGCGCACGACCGAAACGGGAAGGCCCTCGGCCCGCGCGCGAGCCCTCAGGTGGCGCAGGGCCCAGGGGTTGAGGTCGGTGGCGACGACCCGCGCGCCGGCGCGACTCGCCTCGAGGGCGAGGAGCCCCGCCCCGGTCCCGATCTCGAGGAGCGACGAGCCAGCCGGAACGCGGGCGAAGGGGACCAGGAGGAACGTGTCCTCCCGAGGGGGATAGAACGATCCCGGAGCGGCGGAGGCCGGCGCCATCTCCGAGGCGGAGGGATGGTCTCTTATTCTTGCCACGCCTAGAACGGACGCTTCCTGGTGCTTTTCGTTATGCCCCACCGGCTTTCCCCACCCGTGAAGATCGGGATCACGGGGCTCCCCGGGTCCGGCAAGACCCAGACGCTCCTGCGCATCATCGAGCTGCTCGAGGAGGAGGGCGTCGTCGTCGGAGGGATGGTGACCGAGCCGATCGTCGAGAAGCAGCGACGGACCGGCTTCCAGATCACCGACTGGCTCACGAAGGAGCACGAGGTGTTCGCGCACGAGGGCCTGAAATCGCGCATCCGCTCCGGCCGCTTCGGAGTGAACCTGGGCGCGCTCGAGGGCCTCGGCACGCGCGCGCTCACCGAGGCCCGCGAGTCGGCGGACGTGATCGTGATCGACGAGGTCGGCAAGATGGAGGTCGAGAGCGAGCCGTTCACGCAGAGCGTGCTCGAGACGCTCGACGCGAAGAAGTCGATCATCATGACCCTCCACAAGAAATCCCGGAACCCCCTCCTGCAGGACATCCGACGGAGGGACGAGTTACGCCTGCTCGAGGTGACGCCGGTCAACAAGAACCTGCTCGCGTTCAAGATCGTCCACCTGATCACGGGGCGAGCCCACTAGTCGCGGCCCGCGAGGGCCGCACCGAGCTCCTCCTGCCTTCGGTGGTCCCCGGACCGGGGCCCCGGTCCCGTTCGGGGGTCTTCTACAATCCGGCGATGGCGGCCGATCGAGACCTCGGGGTGGCGTTCGCCGTCGCCTGGGCGGGGCCCGGCGGGGCGTCGCGCACCGGTTGGGAGGTCACCGCGGCGACGGGCGTTCGCGGGCTCCGTCTCCTCCACGAGAGCGGAGCGTTCCGATCGTTCCTCCTGACCGAAACCCATCCGGCCGCGTTCCGGGTGCTGGAGGCGAACGCGCACCGCGTCCCGGGCGCGACCCCGCGGCTCGCCGACGGGCGCGAGATCCCCGAGGGAGCGCCGTTCGATTTCGTCGACGTGGATCCGTACGGGACACCGGTCCCGTTCCTTCCGGCGGCGATCTCCGCGGTTCGGCCGGGCGGCGTCCTCGCGGTCACCGCGACCGACATGATGGTCCTCGCGGGGGTGCAGCGCGGGGCGAGCGAATCGCGCTACGACGCGCGTCCCGTCCGGGGGCGTCTTGCGCCCGAGGGGGGACTGCGCATCCTGCTGGCGTACCTGGCCCGGGTGGCCCGCACGCACGCCCGTCGGATCGAGCCGCTCCTCGCGTACGCGAAGGACCACTACGTCCGGGCCTACGTACGGCTCCCGCCGGTAGCGACCGGGGTTCCGGACGACCCGGTCGGCCGGATCGATCCCGCCTACTGGGACGGACCTCGACTCGCGGGTCGGGGGCCGTATGGGCCGTTCTGGCTCGGCCCCCTCAGCGAGCCCGAGCTCGTCCGAGCCCTCCACCTCCCCCCCGGCGCGGCGCGGCCCCGGGAGGTCTCGGGCTTCCTCGAGCGCCTCCTCGAAGAGGCCGGGATCGACCGACCGTTCTACTACGAGCCGAACGTGCTGGCCGCCGAGCTGCACCTCGCCGCCCCGCCGTCGGTCGCCGTCCTCCGGGACGGCCTTCGCGCGGAGGGATACCGGGCGGGACGGACCCATGCGCGACCCGAGGGGATCCGGACCGATGCTCCCCGAGCGACCGTCGAGGCCGTCGCTCGAACGCTCGCCGCTCAGTCCCAGAACGCCCGGGTGCGGGCGTAGGCGCGCTCCGCGCGCAAGATCTCCGTGAAGAAGGCGTCCTCGTCGCGGTAGTGGCGGGCGAGGAGCCGCCGGGCCGTCTCGGGGCCGACGCCCCGGGCGGCGAGGGCGAAGAGGGCGCGCTCCCCATAGTGAGCGAGCAGTTCCGCCGACGTGTAGCCGGCGCGGACCTGCGTCTCGGTCTCGGCCGGCAATGGAGGTTCCCGGCGCCGACCGCGGGGGGAGGCCGAACTCGCTCCTCGCTTCGGCCGCCACTTGCGCTTCGCGTAGCGGCTGAGCCGCGCGATCTCCTCCGTCCGGCGCGGCGAGAGGACCGCCGAGAGCGAACCGTGGCAGAGGAGGCAACGGCTCCCGCCCTCCTTCCGGTACCGGGCGGGCGTCGTGGTCCGCGTGAACCCGCAGCGCAGGCAGACGAGCGTGAGCGGCTCCCGTTCGAGCCGCTCGCGCACCGCCTTCAGGAGCGTCGGCGGCGGGACTTCGGAGACCGCGCGCCAGCGCAGCCGCTCGAGCGGTCCGTCCGTCAGGGCGGAGCCCGGTACCGCGACGACCTCGAGGGCGCGGGTGCGTACCCGCTCGAGAACTTCGGCGGCGTGGGGCAGGTCGTACCGGTCGTGGAGCGTCTTCTCGAGCGCCTCCTCGCCGAGGGGGTTCGTCCGGCTCGCCTCGAGGAGCGGTTCGAGCGTGCGGAGATCTCGGGGGTCGGCCGAGGCGGGGATCACGCCGAGCTTTCGCGCCACGGCGAGGAACACCCAGCGGAAGTCGAGCCCGCTCGGCACGAGCCGCTCGACGAGCGGGGCGAGCGTCCCCGGATCGATCGAGAACGCGTCGCAAAGGGTCGCGTCGTCGACTGCGATCGGCAGCTCGAGGACGAACCAAGTCGGTTCGACCGCCGCCACGTCGACCCGGGCGCCGAGCCGCGCGGTGAGCAGCCCGGCGGTCGCGATCGCGAGGGTCTCGTTCGTCCGCGTGCCGAAGCAGGCCCCGAAGACGACGAGCCGCCCGTGCGAAGTGATCGTGACCCGCCGGTCGGTGGGGAGGGACCGGGCCGCGATCGCGGCCTCGCGCCGGAGCGCAAGGCGGCGCCGGTCCTCGACCGGCATCGGGTAGTCGTCGAAGCGTCCGGAGTCGCGCATCCGGCCGATCTCCTGCGCCACGTCGAACGGAACCGGGAGGTCCTCGCCCGCCCAGCGCGGTTCCTGGCCGATCTCCTGCACGGTCTCCACGAGAAGCTCCCCCTCCCGGTACTCCACGACCTTCCAGGTGCGGCCGTGGAGCAGGAAGATCTCCTCGGGCTGGGCGAGGATCTGGGTGAGCACGAACCGCTCGTCGAGCGTCCCGATAAGGCGGCGAGTCGCGATGTCCCGCAACCGGTAGGTCCGTTCGTCGGGGATCAACGAGAGCGAGGCATAGAACCGGTGGAGGGTTCCCCGACCCGGGGCGAGCCGGCCGGAGTCGACGCGCGCGAGCCCGAGGCCCACCAGGTAGTCGATCAGCTCGCTCCATTCCGCGTCCTTGAGGTCGGCGACCGCCGCCGCATGGCGCAGCTGGGTGACGAGCGGTCGGATCTCCGCCGTCCCCTCGGCCCGCAAGGTGGCGACGATCTGCTGCGCCGCCGCGAGCCGGTTGCGGGTGCGCCAGACGGCGGGCTCCACGAGGCCCTGATCGGCGCGTCGGGCAAGCACGGCCGCCTCCTCGAGATCGTCGTCGTCCAGCGCGAGCACCGTTCCGTGGATCGACTGGCCGAGCCGGTGACCGGACCGGCCGACGCGCTGCACGAGTCGACCGACCTGGTGGGGCGAGCCGAACTGGATGACGTGATCGACGCTGCCGATGTCGATCCCGAGCTCGAGGGAGGACGTCGCGACGAGCGCCCGCAACTGCCCGTCACGGAACGCGCGTTCCGCCTCCTCGCGCACCTCGCGAGAGAGCGATCCGTGGTGCACCGCGACCGCGAGGTCCGGCGCCAGCCGGCCGAGACGTGCCGCGAGCCCCTCCGCCGTGGGCCGCGTGTTCACGAAGACCAGCGTCGTCGTGTGCGCACGGATCTCCTCCTCGACCGCCCGGAGCCCCGCGAGGAGGACCGGATCGGCCTTCAGTTCTCGAACCAGGTCCGGGTCGAGGGGCTCCCGCTCCTCCGTCGGCCGATGCGCGCTGAGCTCGAGGACACGTCGCTGCTGGGCGGCCCGCACCTCGATCGTTCGGGGGGGCGGAGAAAGAAAGCGCGCGACCGCCTCCGGGTTCCCGACCGTGGCGGAGAGGCCGATGCGCCGCACGGTCCGGCCCGCGAGCGCGTCGAGGCGCTCGAGCGTGAGGCTCAGCTGGGCGCCCCGGTCGGAGCCCACGAGCTCGTGGATCTCGTCGACCACCACCGTGCGCACCGAGCGCAAGGTCTCGCGCAGGCGGGGACCGACAAGCAGGAGCTGCAACGTCTCGGGGGTCGTCAGGAGCAGGTCCGGCGGATGCCGAGACTGCGCGAGGCGGGCGGAGGCCGGGGTATCCCCGTGGCGCACCGCCGCCGTGAGGCCGACCTCCTCGACGAGGGCGACGAGGCGATGCTCGAGGTCACGGTTGAGCGCCCGTAGCGGGGTGACGTAGAGGATCGAGATCGGGGGGGACGGGTCGGCGAGGCGACGCGTGAGGAGCGGCAGGAGGACCGCCTCGGTCTTTCCCGTCCCGGTCGGAGATAGGAGGAGCGCGTCGGCCCCGGTCGTGAGCACCGGGAGGGCGAGCCGCTGGATTTCGGTGAGCTCCCGGATCCCGCGACGGCCGACCGCCGCGGAGAGGCGGGGGTCGATCCCGGGAATCTGCGGCGCGGCCTCCGCGACCATCGGGCCACGCGGACTCTCGCGCCGCGAATAGACCTGTCGGGCCCCTTACGGGTTCGAAGGGGGGTCGAGATCGAGGATGCGGAGCCCCCAGCTCTCGTCGAGGGGTCGGCCGAAGGTGCGGCCGGGGAAGGTCTCGAGGACGACCTCCTGGAGCGCTCCGACGGTCGCCCGGATCAGGTGGCCGCCAATCAGCCGGTGATCCGGACCCGCGACGGCGCTGTGGAGATGGATGGACGGGGCGCCTTCGGCCCGGGCGATGGTGCCGTGCAAGGCCACGACTTCGTGGGGCACCTCGATCTCGTGCGGCCGGTACTGATGGCCGTCCCAGTAGCCGAACGTGGCCTGTCGGAACATTCCGATGCCGAACAGCACCGCCCCCGCCCGGATCCCCTCGCGTTCGGCGAACGCGGCGAGGGTCGCGTGGAGGTCCTCGCCTTCGTCGAGGCGGAGGACATACTTCGAACCCTCCCGCACGGACTGCATCGCGGCCGGCACGTCTCCCGCCTCTAAGGGGTTTCGCGGGGCAAAGGGTATGGAGCCCGCGGCCCTCAGTTTCCTCCGGTCCATGTACGACGCCCCGGCGCGCGAGTATCCGTCGCCCCCCCGCCCGGAAGCGGAGCTCGTGGCGCGGATCGCGGCCGGGGGGCCGGCGCTCGTGGCGCTTTCGGGGGGCGTCGACTCTTCGGTCGTCGCGGCGCTGGCGCACGAGGCGCTCGGGTCTCGCGCGATCGCCGTGACCCTCGAGGGACCCGCCGTCGCGCGGGCCGAGGTGGAGCGGGCCCGGCGGGTCGCTCGGTCGATCGGCATCGGGCACACGGTGCTCTCGGTCGACCCGCTCGAGCGGGAGGAGTACCGGGCGAATCCGTCGGACCGGTGCTACTGGTGCCGGGCGGTCGAGACCACGCGTCTGCGCGCGTTCGGATCCCGGCAGCACGTCGTCCAGTACCTCGACGGGGTCCAGGTCGACGACCTCTCCGACGATCGGCCCGGACTGCGCGCGATGAACGAGGCCGGCTTCCTCCATCCGCTGGTATGGGGTGGTTGGTCGAAGTCGACCGTGCGAGACTCCGCCCGACGTCGGGGCCTTCCCAACTGGGACCAGCCTTCGGACGCCTGCCTTGCGTCCCGCGTCGCCCATGGGGAGCCGATCACTCCGGACCTGCTGCGTCGGATCGAGGCCGCCGAAGGCGTGCTGCTCGCGCTCGGGTTCCGACGCGTGCGGGTCCGGGTGTCCCGGGGGACCGCGCGGATCGAGGTCGGATCGGACGAGGTGGACCGCGCGGTGGCCGCCCCGCTCGCCGCGGAGATCGTCGGCGAGGTCCGCCGCTTCGGCTTCGACCGCGTGACGATCGACCCGCGGGGGTACCGGGGCGGTTCGCGGGAGCTCCCCGTGGTCCGATGAGCCCGAAGGCGTCGGGACCGGCGCCGTCGGCCCCTCTCCCGGGCCGCTTCGAGCTGGAGACCGACCTCGTGCCCCAAGGCGATCAGCCCCAGGCGATCGAGGAGATCGTCCGTCGCGTGGAACTCGGCGAGAAGTACGTCACCCTGCTCGGCGTCACGGGGAGCGGAAAGACGTTCACGATGGCCCACGCGGTCGCGCGGCTCCAGCGACCGACCCTCGTGATCAGTCCGAACAAGACGCTCGCCGCCCAGCTCGTGAGCGAGTTCCGAGCGCTCTTCCCGAGGAACGCGGTCGAGTACTTCGTGAGCTACTACGACTACTACCAGCCCGAAGCGTACGTCCCGCAGATCGACCTGTACATCGAGAAGGACGCGTCGATCAACGAGGAGATCGATCGACTCCGCCATCGGGCGACGCAGGCGCTGCTCACGCGGCGAGACGTCCTGATCGTCGCTTCCGTGAGCTGCATCTACGGTCTCGGCTCGCCCGAGGACTATCGCTCGTCGGTGGTCGAGCTCGCGGTCGGCCAAGCGAGCGGCCGACAGGGCCTCCTCGAGCAGCTCGTCCGGATGAAGTACCGGCGCAACGACGTCGAGCTCAAGCGCGGCCGCTTTCGCGTGCGTGGCGGGACGATCGACGTGATGGGGGCCGGGGAGACCGTGCACCGCATCCTCCTCGACGGAAGCACGATCGCGGCCATCGTGGAGCTCGATCCGGTGACGTTCGAGGAGCGGCGGGAGCTCCGCGACCTCTCGATCTTCCCGGCGACGCACTTTTTGACCGTCGACGAGCGGCTGCGCGCGATCCTCTCGGAGATCGAGCGGGAGCGGGACGTCCGCGTCGCGGAGTTCCAGCGGGCCGAGAAGATCGTGGAGGCCCAGCGCCTGAAGGGGCGCGTCGACTACGACCTCGAGATGATCCGCGAGACCGGCTACTGCTCGGGGATCGAGAACTACGCCCGGTACTTCGCGGGCCGCAAGGCGGGGGAGCCTCCCTACACGCTCCTCGACTTCTTTCCGAAGGACTACCTCGCCTTCCTCGACGAATCCCACGTCACGATCCCGCAGCTGCAGGGGATGTACAAGGGGGACAAGGCGCGCAAGGACAATCTCGTCGAGTTCGGATGGCGACTGCCCTCCTGCCGCGACAACCGGCCGCTCAAGTTCACCGAGTTCCTCGAGCATGTGCCCGAGGCGGTCTTCGTTTCGGCGACGCCGGGCCCGTTCGAGCGGAAGGCCTCGAAGGGGGTGGTGGAGCAGATCATCCGGCCGACGGGCCTCGTCGACCCGCCGATCGAGGTGCGGCCGCTCAAGGGGCACATCGCCGACCTGATCGGAGAGCTCCGGGCGTGCGTCGAGCGGGGCGACCGGGCCCTCGTCACCACCCTCACGAAGGCGACGAGCGAGGAGCTCGCGAACTACCTCGCGAACGTCGGCCTCAACGTGCGGTACCTCCACTCCGAGGTCGAGACGCTGAAGCGCGTCGAGATCCTGCGCGACCTGCGCCTCGGCCGGTTCGACATCCTGGTCGGGATCAATCTGTTGCGCGAGGGGCTCGATCTCCCCGAGGTGAGCTTCGTCGCGATCTTGGACGCCGACAAGGAGGGGTACCTCCGCAGCGAGACCTCGATCGTCCAGACCGCGGGCCGCGCGAGCCGCAACGAGCGGGGCAAGGTCGTGCTGTACGCCGACCGGACCACCGGCTCGATGCAACGGGCGATCGCGGAGATGGCCCGGCGCCGTTCCGCGCAGGTCGAGTTCAACCGGGTCCACGGGATCGTGCCCGAGAGCGTCCGCAAGGAGGTCCGGGCCCTCCTCGGCCCCGAGGAGGAGGCGCCGTCGGGCGAGCTCAGCAGTTCGGGCCTCGGCAAGTACTGGAAGGACCGGATGCCGCTCCTCTTCGCGAACCTCGAGGAGGAGATGCGCCTCGCCGCCGAGCGGCTCGACTTCGAGGAGGCGGCGCGGATCCGGGACCGCCTCCGGGACCTTCGGCGCGGGACGGACGGCGGCCGCCCGGTCCGCGGGGTGCGCGCCGCCGCCTCGGGTTCGTGACGGGCGCACCTCCCGCTCTTGTAGGCGAGAGGTCCATCGGGGCGCCGTGCCCCCGGTTCGTGCCTCGGCCGCACCGTCCGCGACCGGACTCGGGGCCCTCCGACGGATCGGCGCGGTGAGCGACCTCCTCTTCCTCTACGAGTGCACCACCCGCGACGTGGGGCAGCTCCGGGCGATCGCGGCACCCCTCGGTCTTACGGTCCAGGCGGCCTCCCACACGTTCCGGGGCCTCGCGCGACGCGGCCTCGTCGAACTGCGCGACGGCCGATACCGTCCCACCGTGGCCGGAGTCGCGTGGATGCACGCGACGCTCGGCGGACTCGAGCGAGACCTTGCCGATCGGCTCGAGCGCCTCCACATCGTCCGGACCACCCGGGCGATCGCGCGGGCGCGCATCGAGCCCGGGGCGCCGGTCGTGCTCCGGTTCGAGGAGGGCTCGCTCACGGCCCGACCGGGCACCTCGGGACCCTCACGGGGCACCGCGCGGTCCGCCGCGCGTCCGGGCGAGCTGGTCGAGGTGGCCGAGCTCGAGGGCATCGTCCCGATCCAACGGGGCTCGGTGCGACTCGCCGTCCTCCCCGCGGAGGGCTCGACCGACCCGTCGCTCGAGCGGGCGATCGCGGCGGCGTTCGGGCGGGGAACGTATGGGCTGCTCGCCGCCCAGGGTCTCGAAGCGGCCCACCTGATGCGCCGCGCCTTCCCGAACCGGCCGATCGCCCGCTTCGGGGTGGCCGCGGCGGTCGACGAAGCCTCGAGGCTCGGCCTCGATTGCGCGCTCGTCGTGGTCGACCATGAGCTACCCCGATTCTTGGCCCAGCTGGAGGGTCCGGATCGGGTGGCGATCGACTTCGTCCCCCTACACCGGGGGGGCCGGCGGGGTCGGACCCGAAGCCGATCGTCCCGCGAGCCATCCGATCGCGGCTCCTGAGTCCGCGACGACCGTGGCCCCGGCGGCGATGAGTCGGGAACGGGCCGTCGCTCCCCGTCCGTCCGCGTAGTCCCAGCGCGCGCCGCGAGCCGGGTCGATGAGAAGGATCGGCCGCCGGGACGCCCAAGGGACGAGGTGCTCCAGGTTCGCGACGTTGCTCGGGCCGACCGGGAACGGGGCGATCACGATCGCGTCCGCGAGCTCGAGCAGCGCGTCGAGGTGCCCGAGAGCCTCCCCGCCGATCGGTGCGAACGGCAGTTCGAAGGCCGCCGGCACGCCGAGCTCGCGCGCGAGCTCGGAGTCGGTGTCGAAGAGGGGAAGGACCCCGGCCGATAGGTCCCAGCCGTGTTCCATCACGGCGCGGAGGAGACCGGCACCTGACCCGCCTCCCCCCACCACGTGGACCCGGAACGGTCGGGCCCGCCCCGGTGGCGGTCGGAGGGGAGGGGCGGGAAGCTGCGGGATCAGGTAGGGGAGGCCGCTGCGCGGGTCCTGCCGCAGCTCGGCGACGACCCCCCAGATCGCGGCCAGGAGCTCGGGCGAGAGTACCTCCTCCGGCGGTCCGACCGACCGTAGCCGGCCGTGCGCGAGGACGGCGACGCGATCGGTGAAGCGCGCCGCGAGGTTGAGGTCGTGCAGGGCGACGAGCACGGCCCGCTGATGGCGCCGAGCATGCGAGCGAACGCGCTCGAGAACCTCGAGTTGGTGGCCGACGTCCAGGTGGGCCGTCGGCTCATCGAGCAGGAGGACGGGGGTGTCCTGGGCGAGCGCTCGGGCGAGCCGGGCCCGCTGGCGCTCTCCGCCCGAGAGCTCGTGGATCCCCCGGTTCGCGAACGCGGTCAGGTCGACCTCCTCGAGGGCCTTTGCGATGACCCGGTCGTCCTCGGGAGTGCTCCCGGACCAACGGGCTAGGTGGGCGTACCTCCCGTACTCCACATAGTCCGAGACGGGAACGTTGTCCCCCGGGGGTTCTTCTTGGGGCATCCAGGCCACGCGCCGCGCGCGCTCGATCGGCCGGAGACCCGCGAGTGGCCGGCCGAGCACGCGGACCTCACCCCGTACCTGAGCGAGCTCGGTCGCGACGGCCCGGATCAAGGTGGACTTCCCGGAACCGTTCGGGCCGGCCAGCCCGAGGACCTCGCCCGGCGGGACCTCGAGCGAGACCTCGCTGAGCGCCACCTGATCGCCGTAGCGCACGGTCAGCCGTTCGACCTCGAGTCCGACCCCGTCCCCCACCATTACCGCGTCCTCGACTTGGGTCGGTACAGCAGATAGAGGAAGAACGGGACCCCGGCGAACGAGGTCGGGATCCCGACGGGCAGGAAGACCTGGGGGATCACGAGCTGGGCGAGGTCACCGGCACCGAGCAGGAAGACCGCCCCGAAGAGGGCGGACAGGGGGAGCACTCGACGATAATCGGGTCCCACCAGGAGGCGGACCACGTGAGGCGAGACCAGCCCGACGAAGCCGATGACCCCCGTGAAGGCGACCGCGACCGCGGTCACGAGCGTCGAAAGGAGGATCAGCCGCCGGGTGGTGCGCCGGGCCTCGACCCCGACGCTCTCCGCGACTTCGGGGCCGAGCTGCAGAACGTTCAGCTCCCGTCCGTAGAGGACGAGGAGCGATCCTCCGATGAGGAGCGCGGCGGCGAGGAGACCGACTCGCGTCCAGGTCTGGTCCTGGAGGTTGCCGAGCAGCCAGAAGCTGACTTGGAGCCCGCCGGAAGGGTTGAGGAAGAGGAACATGGCGAGGATCGCGGAGAAGAGCGCGCTGAGGGCGACGCCGGTGAGCACGAGCGACTCGGGGCTCGAGGCGAACCGGCGCGCGGCGACGTACACGACCATTCCGGGGACGATCGCCCCGAGGAAGGCGAAGAGCGGCAGGAGGGCCGACTGATCGGCGAGGGCGACCTGGAACGTGAACAGGATCGACGCCCCCATCGCGGCCCCCGAGGAGAGCCCGAGCAGGAACGGATCGCAGAGGGGGTTGCGGAAGGTGCCCTGGAGGGTCCCGCCCGAGAGCGCGAGCGCGGCGCCGCAGAGCAGCGCGACGAGGATCGTCGGAATGCGGGCATCCCAGACGATCTCCGTCCAGATCGTGCACTCGGTGCCGCTCGGGGCCATCCCCCCACATGGGCTCCCGAGGAGACCTCCGCTCCCCTGATGGAGGAGGATCGCGAAGACCGCGAGCGGCGGCAACCAGTGGGAGCCGACCAGCGAGGAAACTCCGACCAGTATCAGGAGAACCGCGCACAGGGCGAGCGCGACGAGGGCCGCCCGGCTCCGAGAAGATCCGGCCGAGGGAAGGAGGTCGCCCGGGGGGGCGCGATCCCCGGCATCGACCATGGTCGCCACTCAGGGCGGGTATCCCGGGGGCACCGAGACCAGCGTCGGATGGAGGTCATGGAGAATCCAGGGAAGGGCGAGGATCATGGTCGGATCCGCCTCGGTGAGGAGGGTCTCGTCGACCGGGATCTTCGTCCCGTTGAGCTGGCTCCAGTACGGTGCCTGGCTCGCCCACACGGCGGGCGTCTGGCCCGAGACCAGGTACGGGTCGTTCCAGCTCGTCCCGAAGAGGATCACCTGGGGCTGATCGAGGAGAACGGCCGAGGCGTTCAGTCCCGCATATTCGAGCGGAAGGCCGGCCGAGATGCTCGCCCCGCCCGAGAGATCCACCAGCGACTGGCCGAACGTTCCGGGACCGTAGGTGTAGTACTCCCCCGGATAGAAGTAGTAGGTGAGGAGGACGCTCGGGATCGGGGTCCCGTTGTCCGAGAGATTCGTGTCGAAGTTCGTGGCGTCCGTGAGGGTGAGCTCGAGCGACGCCTCGAGCGAAGTCGCGAGCGACCCGCTGGAGGGGAACATCTCCGCCAAGAGGCGTACGTCCCCCACGATGCCCTCGAGGGTGGACGGCGCGAGGATCACCACCGGCAGGCCGTACGTCGAGACCAGCGTGTTCACGTCGCTCACCGAGGTGATCGTCGAGGCAAGGACAATTTGTGGATTCAGCAGCGCGACCCCGGACGTATCGAGCGACGGATAGTCGGTCACGCACAGGGACGAGGAGAGGTTCCAGAGGGTCGTCTGGTTGGGCGAGTATTCGTTCGCCATCCCCCCGGTGATCCCGACCGTGCAGCCGATCCCGACTACCCGATCGCGCAACCCGAGTCGGTACACGATATCCATCACCGAGGGAGCGAGAACGACGATGCGCGAAGCATTGAGCGGTACCGTCACGGTCCGGCCGAGGTCATCGACGACCGTGACGTCCCCCGGCCCGGAGGAACGGGACGTCGGGCGGAGTTCGAAGTAGACCGTCGTCGCCGCGACCGCGACCCCGGCGGTGACCAGGACGATCACCGCGAAGAGGGCGAAGGGCACGGAACGGCGCGGAGGGGTCGAAGCCGGGGGTGGGTTCAACGACATTAGTCCGCAGACAAACACTGTTGAGCATAAAGTTGTCCGTCCGGACCGGGCCGCCCGGCGTGCCTATCGCAAACCATATCCCCCCGTGGGTTCCCCCGACCTCGGAGGGAGCATAGGCTAATCTGGCAGACCAGCGGGCTCCAGTCAGGGCGACCTCGGGTCCCCTGAGAACGAATTGGGTCTGCGGAGGGGCGCGCCCGCGCCCCCGTGACGAGTGACTGGAGCGCGCGGAGAGACCCGCATATCGGGGTTCAAATCCCCGTGCTCCCATCCCCCTCCTCGTCCGCCGAGCCGGCTCGCCCGTTCGTCCGCGCGAGGTCCGAGGACCGAAGGCTCATCTCCTCGCGAACGGTGCCGCCCCGAGCCCCCTCGATCGAGGGGGTCGCTGCGATGCCGCTCGAGTACGTCGGGATTCGCGTGCGGGACCTCGACCGCTCGAAGCGATTCTATGTCGAGGGACTGGGACTCCGGGCGGGTGCGACCGGCCGGATGGCGGCGGGAGGAGTATGGCTGGAGCTTCAGGACCCCGAGACCGGGGCCATTCTCGAGCTGAACTACTACCCCGGGGAGCCTCCCTATCGGGAAGGCGACGAGCTCGACCACCTCGGGTTCCGCGTCGACGATCTGGAGGCGGCCATTGCGCGACTCACCGGTCTCGGGGCCAAGGTGCGCATCCCTCCGTTCCTCGAAGGGAACGAGCGGCTCGTCTTCCTCGCCGATCCCGACGGGGTCTGGGTCGAGCTGTGGGAGCGGGTGGCGGACGACGTCCCGCCGACCTCGCGCGCCGGCGCCTGAGCGGCTGACTTCCCGGTCGAGCGACGGGGATAAGAGGTGCGGTCCGTCATGCCCGCCCGTCGCCTGTGGCTTCTTCGAGCGAGACGCCGAATCCGCCGACGGCCGTGCCAGAGGTTCCGCGGCAGGCGCTCTCCCTCACCCTGAGCTCGGGCGCCGTCTTCGCGGTCGCGCTGATCATCCAGATCATCGGGTTCATCGGCAGCACGCTCTTCCTGAGCAAGCACGTCGGGATCACCGAGCAGGGCCAGGCGCTGATCGGGACGGCCCAGCTGTTCCTCCTCATCGCGTCGTCGATCAACGGCATCGGCGACCTGCGGCTCGGTACCGCGTACACGTTCTTCCTCGCGCGAGGCAAACCCGCCTCGGACAACACCTGGACCTACCTCATCGTGCGGATGGGGATGGTCGGAGCCGCCGGCCTCATCCTCTACGTACTCGCGCCGATCTCGCTCGGCGGCAAGGCGCTCGTCTCCGACCCGGCGTACCTCGGCTCCTTCGGGCTGTTCATGCTCCTCCCGCTCGTCTGGTCGTTCTCGACGGTCTACCAGAACCTCTTCATCGGCCAGGGGAACTCGCTGAAGGCCCAGTATCCCAGCCTCGTGGAGGCAATCGCGCGCCTTCCGCTCCTCATCTACGTCACCTACTACGATCCGACCGTCCAGGCCATCACGGTCGCGTACGCGATCGGCGCGAGTACCTCGATGATCTACAGCCTCCCGGCGATTCTGAAGTCGCGCGGGAAGGTCAAGACCCGGGAGGCGACGAACCTGTTCAAGTTCGCCTGGCCCTTGATGGCGAGCCTCCTGATCAACTACGTGGTGACGAACATGGTCCCGTTCGTCATCGCGTTCCTCGGGCCCGCGGCGCTGAGCCAGTTCCTGATCGCGAACGGGTTCCGGATCCTGGTACTCTCGGTGCCGGCGGCCGTCACGACGCCGCTCTTTCCCTACCTGGCCGGATTGCACAAGCAAGAACGGTACGAGGCGTTGCGTCGGGGGACGTGGCAGGCCCTCCGCTACTCCGCGATGATCCTCGTTCCCGGGGTCGTCGCCCTCGTCACGTACCGGTACAACTTCCTGAACGTGCTCGGCAACGCCCGCTACGCCGCGGCCGCCTCCCTCCCGCTCGCGATCCTCGCGATCGGCGCCCTCCCGCTCGCGCTGAGCCAGATCATCCAGTCGAGCATCAACGCGATCGGCCGCCAGCGGCTCGAGCTCTACATCACCACCACGCAGATCCTGGTGCTCTTCGCGGGGGTCTACCTCATCATGCCGCCCTGGGCCCCCTTCCCGATCTACCCCGGGCTCGTCGCGGGATCGGTCGCGATCCTCGCTTCCTCCGTGGCAGCCTTCGGCCTGAACACGTACTTCATGGAGACCCTGATCCGCGTCCACATCCATCCTCGCTCGATCGTCGCAATCATCGGGAGCGCCGCCGGTTCGTTCTTCGCTCTCTGGCTGATCAACCATCTCCACTTCTTCCCCGTGAGCACCTGGTACCAGCTCCTCACCGCCGTCCTCACCGGGTTCGTGGTCTACTTCGTGGTGCTCGCCCTCGTGGGGGAGCTCACCCGAGACGACGTCGATCGGATCGGGAGCTCGATCGGGCTCCCCCGGTGGCTCTACCGTTCCGTCGGCCAGATCTGCTGGAGAGTCCACTCGCCGGACGTGACCCCGGTCGACCTCGCGACCGCGCCCGGGCTCCGGCCGCTCGCCCTCCCCGAGACGTTCACGGGGGTGCCCGAGCGCCCCACGAGCCCGCTCCCGGACGAGGTCCCGCCGGAGGAGACGTCGGACGCGGAGGAGTGAGGCGGCGCACCGTCTCGCGAGATTGTCTTTCGTCTCGCTACGAGCGAGGGACGCCGGGAAAACCCTGCTAGGGCATCGCATTGTCGCTACGCGAGCGTCACAGGGCTTAAAGTCCGGGGCGGGGTCGTTAGGGCGAAGCGGATGACCATGGTGCACGTCGAGGTGAGCCCGGCCGCGCTCGAGCAGGTGAAGACACTGATCCGCGGCCAGAAGCCGGAGATGGGCGTGCGGGTCTACGCCCAATCGGGAGGCCACTCCGGTTGCGGGTGCGGGGGCGGCAGCCACGTCCAGTTCGGCCTCGCGTTCGCGAAGCCTCGCCCCGATGATGAGGTGCTGCGGGTCGACGGCTTTGCCCTTCTGGTCGATCCCTCGAGCACCAAGTTCGTGGACGGTGCGGTGATCGATTACGTCGAGAACCTGAACGAGTCCGGCTTCAAGATCACGAATCCAACCCTCCCCGAGCCGGACGCGGCGGGCCTTTCCGGCGGATGCGGCTCGTGCGGTTCGAGCTCGGCGAACGGCGGCGGCTGCGGGTGCGGCTAGCGACCGATTTCGCGGTCTCCGCTGCCCTCTCCTCGTGCGAGGGGGGTCGCGCTAAGTACGGCGCCCCCTCTCGGGCGCCCTCATGTCCGGCGAGGCACTGAGGAGCGTCAACCTCCGCAAGGTCTACACCTCTCGCGGGGCGCCCCGCGTCGAGGCGCTCGCCGGCGTCTCGATGGAGGTGCGGCCGGGCGAGCGGGTGGCGCTGCTCGGCCGGAACGGGGCCGGCAAGACCACGTTCCTCAAGATCGCCTCGACCCTCCTGCGCCCGACCTCGGGATCGATCGAGGTGTTCGGCGTCGACGTGGACGCGACCCCGGAGCGGGCCCGGCCGTACATCGCGGTGGTGCCCCAGGAAGGCAAACCGTTCTTCCACCTCTCGCCGCGCGAGCAGGTGTACACGTACCTTCGGGCCCGCGGGCTCTCGAGGGAGACCGCGAAGGCCCGCACCGAGGAAGCGATCGAGCGGATGGGGCTCCGCGAGGTCGCCGACCGGCTTTCCATCACGCTCTCGGGTGGACAGCGACAACGGACGATGGTGGCGACCGTGATCGCCACCGAGGCGCCGCTCCTCTTCCTCGACGAGCCGACGATCGGCATGGACCCCTTCGCCCGGCGCGACGTCTGGGCGTCGCTGCGGGCCCTCACACAGAAGGGTTCGACGATCCTGCTCACCACGCACTACCTCGATGAGGCGGATGCGCTCAGCCACCGCCTCTACATCGTCGAGCGGGGTCAGGTCCTCGTGAGTGGCACCGCGGAGGACCTCAAGCGATCGGTCGGGGGGACCCTCAAGGTCTCGATGCCGAACGGCGCCCTCCAGATCGACGCGTTCCGCTCCTTCGGTTCCTGCGTGGCCGACGGGAGCCACTTGAGCGTCATCGTGGCCCCCGAGCGCCTGGCCGAGCTCATGGACCTCGCGATCCGCCGCCATCTCACGGCGACGGTAGGCCCCGTGACGCTCGAGGAAGCGTTCCTGCGCGTCGTGGGCAGGTCGATCGATGAGGACACCTAGCGTTCCGACCGGGGCCCGGTCCTTCCAGGGGCTCGCGGCGTTCTTCTGGACCGAGGCGCTCGTCCAGCTCCACGAGGAGCTCGCGATGGCGACCTCGATGGTCGTCCAGGTCGTCCTCCTCGTCTTCGTCTGGATCCTGAACCCCGCGCTGATCGGAGTCGCGCTGATCGGCTCGGTCGTCTTCTCGGCGTTCGCGCTCGGCCAGCGGGTCCTCAACGAGGCCGCGTACGTGCGGATCGACCACAAGGCGACCGACCTCTACCTCGCGGGGCCGCTCTCGCCGGAGGGCTACTTCCTCGGGATGGCCGGCGGGATCCTCCTGATCTACATCACCCCGGTCGCCATCCTCGGCGCCCTCGCGGTGGTCGTCGCCCACCTTTCCCTCGCCACCGGCCTCCTGCTCCTCGGACTTTCGGGCCTCGTCTGGATGTTCGCCGCTTCGATCGGCTACGTCTTCTCGACGTTCTTCCGCGACAACCGGGCGATCTGGGCGTACTCGAGCCTCTTCTTCAACGTCTTCGGCGTGCTGCCGCCGGTCTTCTACCCGCTCGGCCTCTTCCCCCAGGCGCTCCACCCGATCGTGCTGCTGATGCCGCCGAGCGCGGCCGCGGCGATCCTCCAGTCCGCGATCGGCGTCACCCACCTCGCCCCGGGCGAGTTCTCGCTCGCCCTCCTCGGGCTCGTCACGGAGACCGTGTGCGTCCTCGCCCTGGCGATCTACTGGGCCCGCCGCACCGTGAGGTCGAAGTAGATGGCGACCGTCGAGCGGAGGTTCCCCGGCCAACCGACCGAGGGGCGGGCCCTGCCGGCCTTCCTCTGGGTCGGCTGGCGGTGGATCAGCCGGAACCCGGCGGTCGCGATCACGCCGATCCTGCTCCCGTTCATCTTCCTGTACTTCCTCTCGCTGATCTCGCCGCCGCGGCTCCTCCCGCTCGAGGTGCTGGGCGCGATGCTGTTCACGGTCCAGAACATCGGCAGCTGGGTCCTCGGCGACAGCGCGATGTGGAGGATCGAGTGCTCGCTCGAGGACCTGTTCGTCGCGAGTCCGCTCTCGCGCATCCGCTACCTGTTCGGGGTCGCCTTCTCGAACCTCATCGCGATGCTCCCGGCGCTCGGGATCCTGGCCGGGCTCCTCGCCTGGGCCGGAAGCCACCACGGAACCCCGCTCACGTGGGTCGGCGGGGTCGTGCTGCTCCTCTCCCTCACCCTCCTGTGGATCCTCTTCTCGGCGATCGGGATCGCGATCTCGAGCCGGGTCCGCACCCAGCGGGAGATCTACCCGATCGGGAACCTCACCTTCACGATCCTCGGGATGCTCACGCCGCTCTACTACCCGATCACCGCGCTCCCCGCGGCGTGGCAGGTGGCGGCCCACTTCCTGCCGGCGACCTACGCGGCCCTCCTGGTCCAGGGCGTGCTCGGCATCACCCCCGCGTCCCCGGCGAACCTCGCCCTCGACGCGGGCCTGCTCCTCGCCTGCACCGCGGTGGGCCTCGTCCTTTCCCTGCGCCTCTACCGATGGGGCGAGCGGTGAACGAAGGGCCGCGGAAGGACGAAACGTTCAAACGGGGTCGCGGTGTGTACCGCTTGGTGCGCTCCGTCGACCGATCGGCATCGTCCGCCCCCGAGGGCCGGGTCCCGGGCCGCCCCTTCTCCTACGTTCCGCTCTGGCGTTCCCGAGGGCCGCCGGAGTAGAGAGAGTTCCAACAATGGGTAACGACGAGTTCGACGAGATCCTATCCGCGCTCGATCGAGAGACCGCCCGAATCCGCGTGCGCGCCGAGCCCCGACGCTACAACAAGCCGGCGACGGTGATCTCGGGGTTCCCGCCCGGGGTCGACCTGGCCGAGACGACCCGGTCGCTCAAGAACCGGCTCGCCACGGGAGGCTCGGTGGTGGACGGGGAGGTCTACCTCCAGGGCGATCACCGGGGGCGCATCCGCGAGGAGCTCGCGCGGCTCGGCTTCGACCCCGAGACGATCGAGGTGTCGGACGCGGCCCTGCCGAAGCGGGGCCGGCACTGAGGAACCGGCGCCGGAACTGCCTCGAAGCTCGGCCCGCCCCGGCCAAATCCGCTTGCGACGGCTTAGATTGCGCGCGCCGTCTAGGGTATATCCCCCGGCCGAGAGGGTCCGACCACGGTGTTGCCCATGGCGAACTACGCGCACCCCGAAGTCCTCGTGGAGACCGACTGGCTGGCGTCCCACCTCACTGACCCGAAAGTGAGGGTCGCCGAGGTTGACTACGACCCGGCGGCGAACTACGATCTCGGCCACGTGCCCGGATCGGTCCTCTTCGACTGGAGGAAGGACATCAACGACCCGGTCCGCCGGGACATCCTCTCGTCCGAGGCCGCGGTCGACCTCCTGCGCCATGCCGGGGTCGATGACGACACCGTCCTCGTCCTCTACGGGGACTTCAACAACTGGTTCGCCGCCTTCGCCTTCTGGGTCTTCACCTACTACGGGGCGAAGCACGTGCGGATCCTGAACGGGGGCCGCAAGAAGTGGATCGCCGAGGACCGACCGCTCACGAAGGACGCCCCGAAGCCGCCCGCGGGCCACTTCAAGGGTCACCCGGGCGACCCGAAGCTCCGCGCCTATCTCGACGATGTCCGGACGGCCCTGCCCGAGGTCAAGGCGGGCAAGCTGTTCCTCGTCGACGTCCGCGGACCGAAGGAGTTCTCGGGCGAGATCACGGCGCCTCCCGAGTACCCGACCGAGCATGCGCAGCGCGGGGGCCACATCCCGGGCGCGAAGAACATCCCGTGGGCGCAGGCCGTGAAGGACGACGGGACGTTCAAGTCCCGCGAGGAGCTCGACCAGCTCTACCATTCGAAGGGGGTCGTCGCCTCGTCCCCGGTCATCACGTACTGCCGGATCGGCGAGCGATCGAGCCACACCTGGTTCGTGCTGAAGTACCTGCTCGGCTACCCGGACGTCCGCAACTACGACGGCTCCTGGACCGAGTGGGGCAACCTCGTCCGGACCCCGATCGAGAAGCCGTAGGCCCGCGCGGGTCGGTCGGACCGCTAGGCCCCCGCGCGCCGTCGCGGCCGGGGGTCGGCCTCCTTCCGCACGAGGAACTGGTGGAGGTTCGCCTCCGTGCGGTGCGCGAGCAGCGCGTGGCCTGTCTGGTCCGACCAGCGGATCATCTCGATTGGGCTCGTGGGGTCGTCCGTGACGAGGAGGACCGCAGAGCCCGGGGGCCGCGTCGCGAGCTCCTCGTTGAGCTTCGTGAGGACGGCGGAGCACTCGAGCCCGATCTCGTAGAGCTCGACGTCGGGCGTCGCCGGCCAGCAGCGGATCCGCTGCGACCGGATCCGCTCCTCGAGGCGGCCCACGACCGCGCGGGCCGACTCGAGGTGGCGCTCCGGGTCCTCGGGACGCTCCGGTCTCACCCGGACCACCCACCCCTCGGCGTACGGGGCGTCGTTGAGCAGCCGCGGCCGTCGGACGATCGACTCGTTGCGCTCGAGCAGGACGGCGTCGATGGGCACCCGGACCGCGCCCGTGAACCGGACGCTCTCGATCGTCGCAACGCTGCGTCCGCGGCCGATCGCGCCGTCGATGGGGCGGAACGTCACCGTATGGAACGGACCCGCGAACGCCGAGAGGGCGGCGATCAGCCCCACCCGGGCGCTCCCTCCCCCCGGGTCCGAAGCCCACCAGACGTCGTGCTCCAGGTCGTAGAGGCGGTCCTCCGGAAGCGGGCAGCCGACGATGTCCATCGACCAAACTTGAGGCTCCCGGGGAGATAGCCGCTTTGCCGTGAGGCAATCCTTTTCCCCCCGGTCCGCTCGTTCCTCTCCGTGGCCCACAAGGATGAGCCCGAGCTACCGACCGCGACCCACCCCCGGGTGCGGTGCCGCTGCGGCCACTTCCCGACGCATCACATGGTGGTCGTGCCGCTCGGGACCACCGCGAGCTTCCGCCTCGAGTCTTCTGGGCCGTGCGCGATCTGCGGGGAAAGCACGTGCCGCCGCTACGCACCGGGCGGGTCGTGATCGGTCGGCGGTCGTCACCCGTACGCGGTCTTGATCAAGTAGTCCTTGAATCGCTGCAGGTGCTCGTCCCAGAAGTGGAAGTGCCAGGAGCGGGCCTCCTCCCACGGTTCCCCGCTCCCCCAACCGGCGTGCTCGAGCGTGACGTCGACGCCCTCGGGCGACTCCTGGAGACGCAGGTAGACGTTGGTCCTCGGGGTGGGGGCGTTCATGATCGCGGCGAATTCCGGAGGTCCGAACCAGGAGAACCCGAGGTCCACGTCCGTCGTGAGCTTGAGGATCCTCCCAGCGCTCTCGAAGGGCGTCGGGCTCCCGAACCTGAGGTAGAACTCGCCCCCCAGCGCGGGGGCGACCCGGGCTTCCTCGGCGAGCCAGGCGCCGATCTGCGCCGGCTCGACCATCGCCTTGTAGATCATCGGCACCGGGAGCGGAACGGTCACCTGGATGAGGATGGGATCGAGCTCCTCCTCGGTCACGCCGACCGCTCCTCTTCCGGAGCGTAAAGGTTTTTCCCGCAGATCGGGGAACCGGCGGCCCGAGCGCCGTCTCACTCTCCTCGAGCGTTCGCCCGTCGTCCCCCCCATCCCAATGTTTAAAGCTCAGGGCATCGAGAAACTCGTCACCCATGAATGCTGCGCGATGGACGATAGGGCTCGCCGTGCTCCTCACCGTGATCGTGGTGCTCTCGACGCTCGGCCTCACCGCGGCGAGTTCTTCGTCCCGCGTAGCGACCTCATCGCCGGCCTCCGAGACCCCAGCGAAGACTGCGAGCGTCCCGCCGTCGGCGATCCAGCCCGTCCTCCCGAGCCCCAACGCCCGGCCGAGCGCGAAGGCGCCCCCGACGGTTTTGACCAACCCGACCGCGGTCCCGACCCCCTCGGACCGGATGAGCGCGGCGCTCGCCGAGCTCCACACGCTCCATGTCCCGCTCAAGTACGCGTTCCTGCCGAACCTGAACGCTAACCCCGACCCGACCCTCCACGACGGGATCATCAACTTCGGGTACTCCTCGGCCCCGGCTCCGCTCGGCGTGGCGGAGTACGGCCTACGGAACATCTCGGGAACGATCACCCCCTACACGCTCTCGACCTCGAGCGTCGAGGGTACCTTCGCGCCGGGCCTGTTCTCCGGGCTCTCGATGGATATCTCGGGACCGGATGAGTACGGCGTGCAGCTCAACTCGGTCCTGAACAACGTGACGCTGTTCGGATCGACCGGTTACCAGTTCTGGACCCAGAACGTCATCGAGTACTCGACCTACAGCCACCAGATCTTCTTCGTCAGCAACATCTGGAACTTCTCCTCCAGCCTCACCCCCCTCGACACGGTCACGCCCAACATCTTCTACCAGATCGGACCGAACGCGACGGTCGCGTCGCCCGAGTACTACTACGGTCTCGGAGGTCCGATCACGATCTCGTACCCGTTCACGCTCAACCTCTTCCTCAACTCGACGCTGATCGATGGGCGTGACGCGGTCTTCTTCAATTTCACCCTCTCGAACTCGACCGTCTTCTACGCCGGATCGTACGACCACGCGATCTTCAACTCGACGGTCACGGGAGGACCGGTGACGCCGGTCCCGGCGTACGTCGCGAGCGGGAACACCTACACCCACCTGGGGCTCCCCGGCGACTTCGAGATGGTCACCGGCGGGCCGGGGGGCGGGAGCAACTTCGACATCCTGAGCGCGGACGCCTACTTCGGTCTCCAGTACTGGGACAGCACCACCGGCTCCTACCAGGTCGTCCCCTCAGCGTACGGGTTCGGCTCGGAGACCGGCGAAACGGCGGTCGGCGGCTACGACCTCTTCGGGACGGGTTACACGGGATTGGGGGGGAGCCCGAACGTCTTCATGGCGGCCGGGCCCGCGGTGCTCCAGGGCCTCTGGAACGTCTCTTCCGCGGCCCCGCCGGTCGGCGTCTACGGCGGATCGATCGAGATCAACCTGAACCCGACCAACGCGTTCCTCTTTGTCGCACCGGGTTCGGTCTTCAACGGCTGGACCGACACGAATTGGGCCCTCTTTGAGTGGGCCCCGTCGCCCGACCTCTACCTGGATGCCGGAACGTACACGATCATCGCGATCC
This sequence comes from Thermoplasmata archaeon, assembly GCA_030038095.1. Taxonomy (GTDB): domain Archaea; phylum Thermoplasmatota; class Thermoplasmata; order Lutacidiplasmatales; family UBA184; genus Lutacidiplasma. Next base: position 86,030 of record JASHPK010000060.1, read on the forward strand.
TGGCGAACTACGACCCCGTGGAGACGACCGCGACGGTCGCAACGTCCGGACTGGTCGCCCTCACCCTAACGCTCACCGCCGACCTCGCCCAGGGCGTCTATACCCCCCTCTGGGCGGTGAACAACCCGGAGGTTGCCAACATCTCGACCTATGCGGGCGGCACCTACTTCCTCGCCAACGATCAGTACGGCCCCATCGGCTATGCGCCGGCGACCGGCACGAACTTCCCGTGGTTCGGCCAGGCCAACGACTACCTATTCCCCGTGTACCCGGGGATCCTCCTGTGGAACACCTCGGTGACGGTGGACGTCAACGCCCCCTCGAGCTTCGAGGCGAGCTATCCGGCGTCGATCCTCGCGGAGCTCGAGAACGCGGGCTTCCCGACCACCAACGACCTCCAGATGCTCTTCTACGACGTCAGCTCCGTGACCCTGAGCAACGGGGCCCAGATCGGAGGCTGGTGGTACTCGGGCGCCTACTTCGGCCCCTCGGTCTCCGCCTATAACGTCGTCTTCTGGAACGCGACCGGCTGCCGGGTCTTCGGCAACACGTTCGCGACCGGAGGCAACGCGCTCTACCTCTACGGCGGCACCGAGAACCTGATCTACAACAACACGTTCGAGTCGAGCCTCCCGGTCTCCGCGAACTCGTTCGCCTCGGTCGCGGGCACGTACGGCTCGATGGGCCTGTTCGAGGCCGACTACGGGAACGCGACGGCCGTCGCGACCCAGATCGGGATCGCGAACCTGACCTACCCCTGCTTCAACCGCCTGTACTCCGGCTACTGTGACGTCATCTTCAACAACCTGTTCCTGACGCCGTACACCGCGGACTCCCCGGAGTTCGATCCGTACTACTTCTACCTCGCCTACCCGACGTGCCCCGCCTACCTCGGCCTCGGCCCGACGCACTGCCTCTTCGACGACTCCTGGAACATCGTTCCGGGGACCTCCGTTTACGGCGAGGTCTGGTCGACCAACATCCTCGGCGGGCCGAATCTCGGTGGCAACTTCTGGTGGAACTACGGCAGCTCGGACGACCCGTACAACCAGATCCCGTACGTCGCCTTCGACTTCGGCGCGGCCGGGATCACCGGGATCTCCTTCGGGGGGGACTATCTCCCGCTCTCCCTGGTCCCGCTCTACCAGGTCTCGTTCGTGGAGACGGGGCTTCCGGCCGGGACCGAGTGGTACGTCGGAACGCTGCTCACGAACGGCGCGTTCGAGACGGGATACACCGACACCGACACGTCGAGCCTCACCCTCCCCGCGGGGTACTACACCGACTACCCGGTGGCGATCAGCCCGTACTGGGCGAGCGTCAGCGGCTCCTTCTCGCTCACGGGCAACGAGCTCGTGATCGACGTGACCTTCTCGAGCGCCTACGTGATTGCGTTCGAGGAGACTGGACTTCCGATGGACACCGAGTGGACGGTCTACCTCTACAACTCGGCCTTCCAGTACGTGGGGTCCGGCGGGACGAGCGGGGCCACGGTCAATGAGACCGGTCTGTTGCCCGGGGAGTACTACTGGGAGGCGTACACCAACAGCGCGGCGTTCGTCGCGAACCCCGAGGTCGGCGAGGTGACCGTCAGCGGAAACACGACCGTGACGATCACCTACGCCCCGCTCCGCTTCGTCACGGTGAACGCCCTCGGACTGCCGGCGAACACGGACTGGACGCTGATCATCTCGAACGCCACGTACGCCGACTCGTTCACCACCGCGGGTTCGACCCTCACCCTTTACGGACCGGGCGACCTCGGAACGTACAACTGGTCGGCCGTGTCGGCCGGGTACGTCACGACCCCGGGCTCGGGGACGTTCTCGCTCGCCGTGAACTCGACGATCAACGTGACGTTCGCGGCCCACGCCTCGATCACCTTCACGGAGACCGGCCTCGCGAGCGGCGCGGGCTGGACCGTGGCGTTCACGCAGGACGATGTCACGAGGAACATCACGGGGACCGGGGCGTCGATCGTGATCCCCGCCGGGGCCGGACCGTACTCCTACACGGTGAGCGCTCCGGGCTACACGACGAGCGGCTCCTACGGCTCGGGCACCCTGCCCCAGAGCGCGCCCGTACAGGTGGTCTTCAGCGCCATCGCCCCAGCGAGCGGGACCCTCTCCGTCACGGTCGTGACGGGCGGAGCGGTCCTGACCGTGAACGGGGTGGTAGAGACCACCCCGTTCAGTCAGCCGGTGGCGCCCGGGGTCTACGCGATCGTGGTGTCGGAGTCGGGCTACGTGACGTACTACAACAACGTCACGGTGAATAGCGGCGCGACCTCGAGCGTGACGGTGAAATTGACGCCCGCTAGCTCCTCGTCGAGCAGCAGCGGGATCAGCTCGGAGGCGTGGGTCCTCATCGGGGGGTTGGCGGCGCTCGCGCTCGTGCTCCTCGGGACGACGCTCCTCGCGATGCGGCGCGGAAAGTCGCCGCCGCCTCCGAGGACCGCGTACTCCCCGCCCGCGGGGGCCGGGATGAGCGGAGGGCCCGCGGGGACGCCACCGGCCGCGACGCCTCCCTGGAGCGAGGGCCAGACCCCGCCGCCAGCCTCGGGACCGAAGTAGCGGGGCATCTCGGGGCCGGTCCCCTCTCCCCCCGAGCGGCCCCGCCCGACCCGCGTCAGCTCTCGAGGTACTGCTTCGCTCCCTGAAGGAGCAGCCGGACATCCGAGGCGAGGGAGATGAACCGGAAGCCGAGCTCGAGAGCCGCCCGCTTCTCCTCGGGATTCACGACGAGGGTCCCCGGGATCTTTCCGTGCGTCTCGCAGGCGGCGACGACCGTACGCATCGCTTCGCGGACGCGCGGGTTCGCACGATCGTCGAGGAGACCTAGGCTGAGCGTCAGGTCCTGCGGGCCCACGAACAAGAGATCGATGCCCGGGACGCTCGCAATCGCGTCGAGGTGCTCGATCGCCTCCCGGGTCTCGATCTGGACTCCGACCATCGTCTCGGCGTTCGCGGTCCGCAGGTAGGTGCCGAGCTCGGTGCCGTAGCGCGACGCGGCCGCGGCGGCCGCCCCCCGCACCCCATCGGGCGGGTACTTCGCGTAGGCGACCGCCTCGCGGGCCTGGCGCTCGGAGTTGACGAGCGGCACGAGGATGCCGTGGGCGCCGGCGTCGAGGGCCTGCTTGATCAGGTACTGGTCCACGTTGCCGACCCGCACGAGAGGGGTCGGGCCGGCGCGGGCGAGCAGGGCCATCATCGCGGCCAGGGTCTCGGGATCGACCGGGGCGTGCTCGGTGTCGACCATGAACCAGTCGAAACCGACCCCCGAGAGCGCGTCCAGGCACGTCAGGGACGACGAGGAGATCCAGGTGCCGAACGACGGCGTCCGGGACGACCGGAGCCGACGCACGAGCGAGTTCTGCACTTCGAGCGCCTCCCTTGCGACGGGGTGCCCCGGCCGATAAGCTTTCTACCCCGCCGACCGCGCTCCTCCCGAAGCACGAGCGACGGGGATCCGAGCCGAGCTCCCCTTACGGGAAGAGCGGGGGCGCCGGAAGCATCCAGTTCGCGGTGTGACAGTCGGGGCATCGAAGATAGACCCCCCGTCCACCGAGGTGGGGACGTAGCGCGATCGAGAACTCCGAGACCTGGAAGAAGTGCCCGCAGTGCGGGCAGCGGAACCGCTGCTTCCTCGCCATCCGATCCCCGGCCCGAGCGACGCGCGCTCGAGCATGGGGGGAACCACGAGGAAAGCGTTAGGATTTCGGGACGGGGATCCGCGGCCGGGCCAGGTCGAGGGAGCGGGTCAGGCGCCTCGGTCAGTCCATAGGATCACCCCCGATGGCTCTCGGTGGATGCGAACTCGAGGGCCCGTGCGACGGGTCCGGGGCGCG
>JASHPK010000061.1 GCA_030038095.1 Thermoplasmata archaeon
GGTTGGGACGGTCACGCCCCAACTATACGTACCCAGTGGAAGATCGATGGTCGCCGTATTGGAGGATTCGGGGTAGGAATCTCCGTTGATCGAGAGGTCCCAGCCTGGGACCGTGACTCCCCGGAGGGTGAACACTGCCGGCCACGTCGTCGGCGGGGGGCCGGAGGGTCGGAACTCCAGGGCCACCGCGGGTGGGCTCGCCCCGCTCACGTTCACGAACCCTGACCCCGGAGTTGCGTACCAGAGTGGCAGCGCGTCCCAGAGGACGCTCAGGTTGTCGCTCCATGAATACGATCCATTCTGGAGGATCGCATTGAGGAAAGGTTGGGTCGAAGTCATGGTGGTCCCATTCAGATTGATCGCCCATTCGGTCCCCGGGGGGAGCCCGCCCTCGACGAACGTCACCGCGTAGTGACCTCGGGCCAGATTCCAAGAGAGCTCTACCGTCGTGGATCCGCCCTCCACCGCGAACGTCCCTTGGGAGGGGCTCGCAACGTACCCCGGAATCGAAGGTACAGTGTACGAATAGGTGCCATTGGGCAGACCTTCAACGAGGAGCAGGTCTGAGGTCGAGTTCAAGGTCCCCACGCCGGCGATGGAGACCGACCATGGAGTCCCGACGGGGAGCCCCGTCTCCACGAAGGTGGCGTTGAAGGTGGGCGATACGTACCGCCACGCGTACCAGAGCTGGTCGCCGCCCCCGCCGATCATCGCGTTTGTGTTCACGCTCGTGGGTGCGATCCAGTTCGCGTAGGTGACCGCGCCGAGGCCCTGGTCCCAATACATGTAGAGGGCCAGCTCGTCCGCGATGTGCTCCGCGACGTTGTAGATGAGCGCCCGCTGCTCAAGGTTCGTCAACGGGCCCGCGTATTCCATGAAGTCGACCATCGCCGTGTACGCGATCCCCTGACACTGGTCGGCGACTCCGACGCCGTCTGACCCTCCCCCGCCATCCGCCCAGTAGGTGAGGTTCGCCCACGCTGAGGAGTAGTTGCTCGTCGAAGGATCGATCGTCGTGTGACCGCACGCGGTCGGGTTGTTGTACGCCGGCTGCCCGACCAGTTGCTGGTCGACCGCGTCGACGTAGGTATACGTTGCATTAGGGTAGTACGTCGGACTGACGTAGTCCGTCGGGTCCGGGTAGTCGGGGGCCCATCCGTAGCTGTAGACTGGCTCGCAGCCTTCTCCGGGCCCGTAACCAACCGTGACGCTCCCGCATGTTTCCTGACCGGGCTGGTCCGCCACAAGAGTTCCGATGTTCAGTTGGATGACATAGGGCACCACCGCGCCCCCCGTTAGGTTGTCGATCTCTCCGGCCCAATTCTGCATGGAGGCGGTCACCGTGGGTGAGACCGTTAGGCTGACGAACGGGAACTTGCACGGCGAACTCGACGTGCACGCCGCGAACGTCGGGTCATACCACGGCGAGCTCGAGGTCGTGAGCTGCGTCCACCACCAGCTCACATTGCCCGGAGTGGACGGGTTCGAGACCGGGTTGCCCCCCGGCCAACTGATGTTCGTCGGGTAGTAGTTGCCCATCCCGATCGGGATCATCCCGCCGTAGTGCTCCCCGAACTCCACCCCGTCGATCGTCTGGATCGTCGCCTCGTCCGTCGCATACGGGAACGCGTTGACGAGGAACTCCCGAAGACCGACATTGCTCAGGAAGGTGCCCGGCACATTCGTGCCGCCATGCGTGTCGATCGTCGCGAGAGCGGTCAAACTGAAGTTGAGATCGAACGGATCGAAGTAGATCGACAGCGTCGGGATGTCGGTCATCAGGTGATATGTGCCGTTCGCGATGATCGCCTCGACGGGCTCAATGGAGGTCGGATAAAACTGGGCCGTGTCCGCCCAGCCCGCGGCCATCTCTTCCAGTCCCGCTGTGTCATTGGGACTCCAGTAGACGTTCACCGTCCCCTCGTAGTGGCCGGGGAGCGGCAGGCAGCCGATCTGGCCCGCACAGCCCTGCGGCGCCGCATACGCCGGGTTCGCCCGCAGGAAATACCCCGAGCTCGGGTTCACCGGGTTCAGGTTGTAATACGGACCCGACCCCACCATGTTCCACTGCAGGTTCGCTTGTGGGCTCGGGTAGTTAATGCCCAGAAGCTCGTAGGCGTCCCAGCTCGTCGGCCCCAGGCTATCGATATACTGGCCGTACGAAACCCCCGAGATTGACTGCGTGCTCGACGTGTAGCCACCGGGGAGCGTGCACGGTCCGTCCCCGTTCGCCGCCGTCGTCCCCGCAAAGTCGGGCGCGCCGAGATTTGCGCCTCCCTCTTCATACGTCGCCCAGCCGCAGGATTGAATGCTCGCCCCCATCGGGTCCGAAATCAGCTCGAGCAAGTAGGGCCAACTCGTGCCGGAAGCGCTGACGTTCCACGTGACGCATCCGTTCGACAGCACCTCGGTCGAAGTGGGGCAGTAGCTTGAGTCATTCACGAGGAAGGCGGAGAGGATGTGGTTCGGCGTGTTATTGTAAGGGGCGTGGAGTCCGTTGTCCCAGTTCCCGTTGCCCGTCGGGAGGACATCCTGGGCGTTGATCCAGCCGTTGTAGACACCAAAGCCCGGGTAGTCCGCGAACGCCAGCGTCCGCGCGAGGGAGAAGACCACGTCCGACGGATACACCGGCCAGCTCACGCTCGTCGCCGGGTCGTAAAAGCGCGCTTGGCCGTCAATCTCGAATGTATAGTAGGTGGGGGCCCCGGTAGCGTTCGGGTAAACGAGGTCGCTCCCGAACTGCGCCAAGCACTCGGTCGAGCCCGGCACGCAGGTCGCCCCCTGCGGCACAAAGTTCGAGGGCGCCGGTCCTGTGTCGGACCCGTTGTACGCGATCAGCGTCTCGTAGACGTTCCAGATCGGCTCGGCATTCACAGTATAGTAGGCGGCCGATGGGTCGACGGTCGTACCATCTCCCTCGGACTCGTACACGTCGAGCGTACCGGGATGGGGACTGTGGACCCCGGAATCCGGTCGGGGACCCGAGCTCGCGACTTGAGTGTCCCCCGAGGAACTCGGACCCGTGACATGCAAGGGAGCCCCGCTAGCCTCGCCGATCGCTCGCTGCGGCGCCCCGAGGCTGAACAACAGCACGGCGACGATCAGGATCGCGACTATGGGCGCACTGCGCCGGAGCCCGATCGCCTTCACTCGTGACCCCTCCCTTGGGTCCGCGCCTCGGCGAGCCGACCCGACTAGCTCAGCGCTCGCGATATAGTTGTTCAGTGGGCCGAACTGCACTTCGAGCCCCCGTCGCCGCGCGGTAGAGGTCCCCTGCGCCGTCCCCGGCGGATGCTCGGCTTAGTGGAGCCGGGGCACGACGAACTGGAAGACGAGGAGGAGGAGAACCAGGAGGGACGAGACGGTGGCCGCCCTCCCCCCGAACTCATCCAGCTTCGCCGCGGACCAGCCCTTCCGGAACCGGGCGGCAATCGAAGCCGCGAAGTCCCGGAAGAGGAGTCCTCCATCGAGTGGAATCAAGGGGAGGGCGTTCGATAGCCCGAGAAGGAGGTTCATCCAGGCGAGCCAGTAGAGGATGTTCGCCCCGATCCAGAAGGCGTTCGAGTTGACCCCCGCGAACGGCCCGGTCAGATGGAAGAATCCCGCGGTCGTGCCCTGGATGGGCTCGAGCGTCGCCAGGGGAAGCACGAGCCAGTCGACGCTCCCGATGAACGGCCCCGAAGGGCTGGAGAAAGGCCAGACGAGGGTGCTCTTCAGCTGGGCCGGGCTCAGGAATCCGACCGCGACGCCGAGGAATCCCCGGCCCTTCACCGTGGGACTGGGGGCCAGCGTCACCTGCTGAGAGACCACGTGACCGCTCGTACTCGAGTAGTACACCACGGTCACCACCTCCCCGGGGGTGGTGTTGGTGAGCGCTCCTTCGAAGGTCGATGCGGTCGTCGTCGCGGTGCCGTTCACCGAGATCAGGATGTCGCCGGGCGTGAGGGTCGCGTTCGCGGCCGGGGAACCGGGCTGGACGTACGCGATGCCGACGCCGTTCGCGTTCGGTGCGACCGAGAGCGTGACTAGGCCCGAGAGCGCGACGAAGAAGACGACGGCGAGGGCGAAGTTTGCGAGGACGCCGGCGGCCGCGACCCGGTCGCGCTTGCGGCGGGGGGCGGCCTCCATGTCCGCGTCGTCCTGCTCGACGAACGCTCCGACGGGTACGACGCACCAGAGGATGCCGAGGCTCTTGACCCCGATCTTCTGCGAGCGGGCGATCACGCCATGCATGAGCTCGTGCAGGACGATGCCGACGACGAGCGCGACGATCCCGTAGCCGATCGGGATGATCGGGTTGATCCCCGGGATCCCGAGGGCCTCCTCGACGGACGGGGCCTGCGATGCCGACAGCTGCGTCGAGACGATGGCGTCGAGGACGAGGAGCGCGAGGATCCCGACCATCGAGATCGCCGCGAGCAGGATCCCGAAGTCCGACACCCAGGTCCAGAACCGGCGGAACCGCCCCCAGCGGTCGAGCGCGGAGCGACCCCGCTTCGTCTTGATCATCACCGCGGGGCCGAACAACGTCAGGGCGTGGTCCGGGCCGATGTGGCCGGTCTTGTAGAGCGCGTAGACGATGATCGCGTAGAGCAGGACGACGCCGAGCGCGATGTCGTAGCCGATGTACGGATTGGCGGTGATGCCGGCTTCACGCCGGGCCCAGTTTATGAGCTCTTGCGGACACGCGCCTTCCACGAGGGTCAGGGTTATGGGGGGCCCGAACCCATCGTATCGAGGATAGCGGGATGGCAGGGTCGGCTTCGGCGATCAGAGCGAGGCCGGCAGTCGCGATCGGGCTCGCCGCAATTCTGGTGCTCTCGGGACTCTCGGCGGTCGCCTGGATCACTCTCCCGGGCCCGGGATCGGAATTCTCGGCGCCGGTCTCGCTGCCCCCGACTCTTCCCCCCGGCTCGAACATCACGGTGGCGCCGGCCCTCGCCGTGAACGCGACCGCCGGCGAGATCGGACCCCTGGCCGGCGCGTCGCCCATGGAGGTCCTGGTCGGGCTTGCGCTCCGGGATCCCTCGGGGTTCGAGGGGCGCCTCGCAGCCGAGTACGTGCCCGGGACTCCGCTCTACCACCAGTGGATCGATCCGTCGGTGTTCGCGTCGGAGTACGGTCCCTCCGCGACCACCCTCACCTCAGCGACCTCGTACTTCTCGAACTACGGGCTGAAGGTGACGACCTCGCCGGACCATCTCTTCCTCTTCGTCCGCGGGTCCGCCGACCAAGTCGCCGGCGCCTTCCACACCTCGTTCCAGGAGTACCGCTTGGCTTCGGGAAGGGAGTTCTTCAGCCATTCCACCCCGGCGGTACTCCCCGCGATCGCGCCCTGGTCCGGGGTCTTGGGCCTCGGGAACGAGACCCCGCTCCTCCCGCTCGCGGGTCCCATCACGTCGAACACGCCGATCGCAGGTCCCGCGGCCAGCTGCTCGGGGTCGACGGAGTACCTCGTTCCGTGCCAGCTATGGAACGCGTACAACATCTCGGGCTTCATCAGCTCAGGGACCAACGGTTCCGGGCTCCGCATCGGGATCGTCGACACGTACGACGGGGACGAACCCCAGTCCCAGCTCGAGAGAGATCTCGCGGCCTTCGACTCCGCGATGTCGCTGCCCGCAGCCAGCGTTGACTACAACTACCCGATCCCCACGACGCTCAACCTGAACGCCACCTCGAACGTCTGGGGGCTCGAGGAGGCGCTCGACCTCGAATGGAACCACGCCTCCGCTCCCGGCGCCACGATCGAGATGACCTTCTCCCCGGACTCTGGTCCGGGCCTCTACGCCGGGATCGACTGGCTCGTCTCTCAGGAGAAGATCGATGTTCTTTCGCTGAGCTGGGGCGAACCCGACGTGGGGATCTACAACTCGTTCAGTGGTCCTTGCCCGTCCGCCTGCAACGCCACCACGGACGGGTCGTACGCGGTCCTGAGCCCCGTCCTCGCCCTCGCCGCGGCCGAAGGGATCAGCGTCTTCGCGGCGAGCGGCGACTGCGGGGCGGCGGACGGCACGAACGGGGTGTCCACGAACTACCCCTCCTCGGACCTCTCGGTCACCGGGGTGGGCGGCACCGTGCTCTCGGTGACCGCGACCGGGGGTTACGTGAGCGAGGTCGGTTGGAGCGGCAACCTGAGCGGCGCCGTCTCGCCCGGCTGCGACAACCGGGGCGGCTCGGGCGGGGGATTCGCGCCGACGCCGCGACCCTGGTGGCAGACCGGGCCCGGACTTCCCACTTCTCCCGACCAGCGCGGCGTTCCCGACGTGGCCATGGATGCGGGGACCCCGGTCGAGGTCGAGGTGGCCGGCACGCTCGAGCTCGTCGGGGGCACGAGCCTCGGGACTCCGATCTGGGCCGGGATCGCCGCGATCGCCGACCAGTACTCCGGGCACGTGGTCGGCGACCTCGCGCCGACCCTCTACCGGATCCTGTCGGGACCGGATTACACCACGGACTTCCACGAGATCGTCTCGGGAAACAACGGGTACTCGGCGGGTCCCGACTGGAATGCCGTCACCGGTATCGGAACGCCGAACGCGAGCGCGCTCATTCCCGCCCTGACCGGGTTCAGCGAAGCTCAGAGCTCGCTCCGGTCGTTCCTGTACGCGACGCCCACGGAAGGGGCGGCCCCGCTCACGGTCTCCTTCGGCATCACCGCCTCCGGCGGGTCCGGTGCGTACCCGTTCCAGGGCGTCTACTTCGGGGACGGGAACGCCTCGTTGGCCCCCTACGGATCGGCCAGCCACACCTATCCCACTCCGGGGGTCTACTCCGCGGTCTCGTACGTGGTCGACTCGACCGGGAACCTCACGATCTCCGAACCGGTCGCGATCCTCGTCGGGGGCGGTCAGAACTTCTCGGTCTCCCTGAGCGCCTCCGATACGACCCCGGCCGTCGGCGATGCGGTGACCCTGACGGCCGTCGCGACGGGAGGCACCGCCCCCTACGCCTACGACTGGAGCTTCGGCGACGGCGCGTACCTCAACTGGACCTCGGACGCGTCCGTCAACTACACGTACTTCACGCCGGGGGCGTACTGTCCCGTGGTCATCGCCGAGGACTCCGCGGTCCCGATCGGGGGTGCCACGAGCGCTCCGGTGGCGATCACGGTCGGCGGCGCGAGCCCTGTCAGCTGCACGCAGACGCTCAGCCCGCTCACCGTCACCCCGACCGCGGAGCACTCGGTGCGCGACGCGCCGGCCGATTTCCCGGACCTCTTCCAGGTCTCCGGGGGCCCGACGCCGTGGGACCCATCGTCGGTCGAGGAGACCTTCGCCTCGAGCGATCCGTACGTTTCGGCGTGCGGATGCGCGATCCTGCGGTCTCCCGGAAACTATACCATCACGATCGTCGCCACCGACCCGGAGGACCAGCGGGCGAGCGGAGCGACCAACGTCACGGTCGCGCCCGCGCTCTCCGCCAAGTTCACCGCCGGTGCGACCCACGGCGTGGTGCCGTTCACGGTGCCGTTCTCCGCGAGCGTGTCCGGAGGGTTGGACGCGAACGTCAGCGATACGGTCTGGACCTCCGGTACCGGATTGACCGCGGTCGGAGCGACGGCGTCCTTCCTCTACACGAAGCCCGGGATCTATCTCGCGACCGGTCACGTCTCGGATTCCGGCGACGGCAACGCGAGCGAGGCGTTCCTCATCGACGCCCTCTCGAGCGCGGGCCCGTCGATCTCCGCGACGGTCACTCCTGCGGTCGACGTCGCGGTGGGCGCGACGGTGTCGGCGGCCGCGACCGCGTATGCGGCGAACGGCACTCCGGCGTCTCCCGCCACGTTCCTTTGGGACCTCGGCAACGGGAGCTCGGCATACGGGCCCGACGGGCAGTGGACGTACGAAGGATCGAACACGTCCGGCACCGTGGCCTGGAATGGGTCGCTGTCCGTCGAGGGGGTGCCGGGCCTCTCCGACGCTCCGATCCCGCTGTCGATCTCCGACTTTGGGGCGCTGGAAGCGGGAGACTTCGTCCCCCGCGTGGACGCGCTCGATCTCGCGGCGACCGGCGGGCCGCTCCGAGGCTCAGCGACCCTCGCCTGGCGCGGGACCGCGTCCGCGGCGGGACCGGGCGGGGCGTCCGTCACCTGGGCGACCAGCAATGGGCTCCTCGAGAACGGGAGGAGCGCCGACTTCGAGTTCACCACTCCGGGGACGTACGACGCGAACGCCACGGCGACCGATCCGTTCTCGGACCAGGCGGTCGAGCCGCACGCGGTCACGGTCTACACGCCGCTCACGTTCACCGGCGGGCCGTCCGAGCGGACCGGCCGAGCCCCGCTGACCGTCGAGTTCACCGCGGCCGGGGCCGGAGGGACGGGGGGGCCGTACGGCTATCTCTGGATCCTCGGGAACCTCAGCGAATCGACTGCCGCGGACACGAACTACACGTTCTCCTCGCCCGGGAGCTACTTCGTCGAGCTCCTCCTCTCCGACAGCGCCGGGACGGTCACGTTCGGCAACTGGACGATCGTCGTGCTCTCGTCCCCGTCGTCGAGCTCGTCCGCCACGATCGGCGGAGTCCCGCTCGGGCTCGTCCTGCTCGCCGTCGCGGCGGGGATCGGCGTGATCGCGGGAGTGCTCGCCCTCGACCGCCGGCGGCCGGGTCCGCCGCCTACCCCTTGACGACGCCGAGCGGCCGGAGACGGGCCACGCGCCGCGTGAGGCCGGCGCCTTCGGCGACCCGCACGACCTCCTCGACGTCCTTGTAGGCGCCGGGCGCCTCCTCGGTGACCCCCTCCCGGGAGGCGGAGCGGACGACGATCCCCTTCCCGTGCAAGGCCCGGGTCACCTCATCGTAACGGAACTCCCGCACCGCGGCGTGCCGGCTCAGGCGCCGCCCCGCCCCGTGGCAGGAGGACCCGAAGGACCGCTCGAGGGAGGTCGGGAGGCCCCCGAGCAGGTAGCTCGCCGTGCCCATGTCGCCCGGGATGAGGACCGGCTGGCCGAAGGGACGGTACGGCGCGGGCACCTCCTCCCGGCCCGCCGGGAAGGCGCGGGTCGCCCCCTTGCGGTGGACGAGCACCTTCTTGCGGCCCCCGTCGATGGCGTGCTCCTCGACCTTCGCGATGTTGTGCGCGATGTCGTAGACCACCGAGAGGTCGAGCTCGGGGTCCGGGCGCTCGAACACCGCGGCGAACGCCCGGCGGACCCCCGCCGTGATCGTCTGGCGGTTCGCCCAGGCGAAGTTGGCGGCGGCGGCCATCGCGCCGAGGTACCGCTGCCCGTCGTCGGAAGCAATGGGGGCGCAGGAGAGCTGGCGGTCGACGAGGACCGTCCCCTCCTCGGCGAGCCGGCGGTCCATCCGCTGGATGTAGTCGGTCGCCACCTGGTGGCCCAGCCCCCGGGATCCCGTGTGCAGCATGACGACCACCCGCCCCGGGGCCAGGCCGAGGGCGGCGGCGAACTCAGGCTCGAACAGCTCGTCGACGACCTGGACCTCGAGGAAGTGGTTCCCGGACCCGAGGGTGCCGAGCTGGCGCAGGCCGCGCTTGCGGGCGTTCTCCGAGACGCCCGACGGGTCGGCGCCCTTGAGGCAGCCCTCCTCTTCCTGGAACTCGAGGTCCGCCGGTCGGCCGAGCCCGGCCCCGACCGCCCAGGCCGCCCCCCCGGTGAGGACGTCGTCGACCTCGCTCGGCTTGAGCGGGCGGCCGCCGTGGGAGCCGACGCCGCTCGGCACCTCCCGATAGAGCCGGTCGATTAGCTCCGAGAGGCGTGGGCGGACCTCCTCCACGGTCAGGGAGGTCCTGAGCAGGCGCACCCCGCAGTTGATGTCGTAGCCGATCCCCCCGGGCGAGACCACGCCCTCGGAGAGGTCGAACGCGGCGACCCCGCCGACGGGAAACCCGTAACCGAAATGGATGTCCGGCATGGCGAAGGCGAACTCCTCGATCCCGGGGAGCGTCGCCACGTTCGCGAGCTGCCCGAGCGATGGGTCCCCTTCGACGCCGGACAGGAGCGCGGCGTTCGAATAGAGCCGCCCCGGCACCCGCATCCCCGGGGCCTGGTCCGTCGGTATATCGAAGGTGAATTCGTCCCGAGCGACGAGCGAAGGGACCTTCGTCATGCGGAGCGGCCCACTCCCCTGCGAATAATACCCCTTCCCCGGGCCCCGAGTCCCGACTTCCGGGTCGGGCTCCCCCGAGCCTCCTCGAGAGGTGGAGCGGGTTCGACGCAAACTGCCTTGTAGGTTCCGCACGATACGTCGATTGCTGCGACGATGAAGGGCCGGACCGTCCTCACCATCGTGAACTTCTCGATCGTGGTCGCCGTGATCGGGGTGCTCCTGGTCTACCCCCAGTTCAGCGGCCTCGCCTTCTACTTCCTCGTCGGATGGCTCGTCGCGGGCCTCGTGCTGTTCTACCAGCCGTGGTCGTCCCGCCCGGTCGGCGGTCCCACGGCCGCTCCCGCCGCCGCCGGAGCTCCCTCGACGTCGGGCTCCCCGGGCGTCGGCGCGCCTCTCCCGTCCGCGCCGGCGTCCGCCCCGCTCGACTTCTGCGTCTACTGCGCGGCGCCGATCGCCCCGACCGCGTCGAGTTGCGCCGCCTGCGGCCACCCCCGTGGGCGGTTCTGACCCCGCGGCCCGGTCAGGCGGACGCGACGAACATCATCGGCTCGTTCGGCCGGGCGTTCGCCCCCGGGGCCACCCGGATCCCCCGGACCACGCCGTCCGCGGGGCTCGCGAGCTCGTTGCGCATCTTCATCGCTTCGAGGACCACGAGGACGTCGCCCTGGCGGACCCGGTCCCCGTCCTTCACCCGGAGCTCCACGACGCGACCGGGCATGGCGGGCACCACCGGCACTCCGGAGGAGCTCGGGATCGGCGCGTTCGGCGCGGACGGCGCGGGAGAAATCTCGGCCACGCCGGCCCGCGGAGATGGACGGGCACGGACCGGATCGACGGTCGCGCGCTCGACCCCGAGGGTCCACCGCTCGCCGTTGACGTCCACCGGGCCGGGCGGGGTCGGGAAGGGGTCGGGCCAGTTCTCGACGAGGACCTTCTCGCCGGCGATCTCGAGCTCGACGCGGGTGGCGCCCGAACTCACGACTTTCACCGGGTAGCGCTGGCCCCCGATCTCCACGGCGTCGAGCCCGGGGCTGACCTCGACCTCCTCCTTCTTACCGTCGCGAGCGAGCGTGACCCGCATCGATCCACCTCCTGCCCGACTGCAGGTGGGCCCGTCCCTCGTGCGCCCACGGGGTCACGCCGCCCGACCCGGCCCCCGACGCCTCGGCCGCGGAGGGTGCACGGGGGGGCGGGGGCGGGGTGCGGAGCGCGGCGACCACGCCGAGCGCGGCGGTCGTCAGGACGTCGGAGGTGAGCCCCCGGTCGATCGCGGTCCGGTACGACTGGTAGACCTGCGGGAACAGGGCGTAGGAGAGCGCCTCGGCCCGATCCGCGGCCGGCACGAGAGCGCGGACCTCCGCGGTCATCTTCTCGAGCTCGGGAAGGAGGAGATCGGCGGGCCGCCCCGAGATCGCCGGCGACTTCTCCGTGACCTTGCGCACGAGCTCGGGGTCGAGCGGACCCGGCGGCTGCCCGTAGAGGCCCCGGACGTAGTCCCGCACCTCGCCGGTGATCTGCTGGTAACGGCTGCCCGTGAGGACGTTGATCACGGCCTGGATCCCGACGATCTGGCTCGTCGGGGTCACGAGCGGGGGGTACCCGAGGTCCGCGCGCACGCGGGGGACCTCGCGAAGGACCTCCCCGAGCCGCCCGAGCGCCTCCTGCTCCTTGAGCTGGGAGAGGAGGTTCGAGAGCATCCCGCCCGGGATCTGGTGGGTCAGGATGCCGGGGTCGGTCTGGAGCGATCGGAGGTTGAGCAGCGGCAGGTAGCGGTCCATCACGTGGTGGAAGTGCTCGGAGAGATCGGCGAGCGCCCCGAGGTCAAGATGCGGGTCGTACGCGGAGCCGCGGAGCGCGCCGACCAGGGTCTCGGTCGGGGGCTGGGAGGCCCCGCCCGCGAACGGGCTCAGCGCCGTGTCGATCGCCGTCGCGCCGGCCTCGGTGACCGCGAGGCACGTCATGGTCGACATCCCGCTCGACGAGTGCGTGTGGACCACGACGGGAAGGCCCACCTCCTTCACGAGGGCCCGCACGAGGGCCGCCCCCTCGGTCGGCGGGAGGAAGCCCGCCATGTCCTTCACGCAGAGCTCGTCGGCCCCCATCGCCGCGAGGGTCTTCCCGAGGGCGACGAACGCCTCGAGGGTGTGCACGGGCGACTGCGTGTAGCAGATCGTCGCCTGGGCGACCGCGCCCGCCCGCTTCACCTCGGCGAGCGGGACCTCCATGTTCCGCGGGTCGTTGAGCGCGTCGAAGACCCGGAAGATGTCGATCCCTTCACGGGCCGCCTCCTGGACGAACGCCCGGACGACGTCGTCCGGGTAGTGCCGGTAGCCGACCAGGTTCTGCCCCCGCAGGAGCATCTGGAGCGGCGTGCGGGGCATCGCGCGCTTGAGCGCGCGCAGCCGTTCCCAAGGGTCCTCGCGCAGGAAGCGCAGGCAAACATCGAACGTCGCCCCGCCCCAGACCTCGAGCGACCGGTAGCCGATCGCGTCGAGCCGCTCCGCGGCGGGCAGCATGTCGCGCGTGCGCATCCGCGTCGCGATCAGCGACTGGTGACCGTCCCTCAGGACCGTCTCGGTGATCCCGACCATGGCCGAATGATCGCCCCGGTCAGAGCGGGATGTTCCCGTGCTTGCGGGCCGGTCGGTCGTCGCGCTTCGAGGAGAGGATCTTGAGGCCGGCCACGAGCCGCGCCCGGGTCTCGGCGGGATCGATCACGTCGTCGATGTAGCCGCGCTCAGCGGCGAGGTACGGATTGAGGAACTCCTTGCGGTACTCCTCGGTGAGGCGCGCGCGGACCGAGTCGCGCTCGCCCGCGGCCGCGCGCTCGAGCTCGCGCTTGAACAGGATGTTCACCGCCCCCTCGGCGCCCATGACGGCGATCTCCGCGGTCGGCCACGCGAGGTTCAGGTCGCCGCCGAGGTGCTTCGAGCACATCACGTCGTAGGCGCCGCCGTACGCCTTGCGGAGGATCACGGTGAGGAGCGGCACCGTCGCCTCGGCGTACGCGTAGAGGAGCTTCGCGCCGTGTCGGATGATCCCCCCGTACTCCTGGGCGGTCCCGGGCAGGAAGCCGGGGACGTCCACGAGCGTGACGAGCGGCAGGTTGAACGCGTCGCAGAAGCGGACGAACCGCGCGCCCTTCGTGGAGGCGTTGATGTCGAGGGTCCCGGCGAGGACCGCCGGGTTGTTCGCGACGACCCCGATCGCGCGGCCGTCGAGGCGCGCGAACCCCACGACGAGGTTCGCGCCCCAAGCGGGCTGGACCTCGAGGAACGAGCCGGGATCGACGATCCGCTCGAGGACCCCGTGGATGTCGTAGGGGCTGTTCGCCTCCTCGGGGACCAGGGTCGCGAGCTCGCGCGCGGCGGAGTCGGGCGGGGCGGCCGCCTCCGCGCTCGGAGGCTCCTCGAGGTTGTTGAGGGGCAGGTAGCTCAGGATCCGGCGCGCGAGCTCGAGGGCGTCGCGGTCGGAAGCCGCCGTGAAGTGCGAGACCCCGCTGCGCGTCGCGTGCGCGGCCGCGCCGCCGAGCGCTTCCATCGTGACCTCCTCGCCGGTCACCGCCCGGACGACATCGGGGCCGGTGATGAACATCTCGCCGGTCCCCTCGGCCATGATCACGAAGTCGGTGATCGCGGGAGAGTAGACCGCCCCGCCGGCGCACGGGCCGAGGATGATCGAGAGCTGCGGGACGACCCCCGAGAGGAGGACGTTGCGGTAGAACACCTCGCCGTAGCCGCCGAGGCTCATCACCCCCTCCTGGATGCGGGCGCCGCCCGAGTCATCGAGGCCGAGGATGGGGACGCCCGCCTTGCGGGCCGTCTCCATCACCTTCACGATCTTCATCGCGTGCGCCTCGCCGAGAGCGCCGCCGAAGACGGTCGCGTCCTGGGCGAAGGCGACGACCGGCCGTCCCCCGATCTCGCCCCAGCCCGTCACGACGCCGTCCCCGGGGATCCGGCGCTCCTCGAGGCCGAACTTGTCGACCCGGTGCGTGACGAACGGATCGATCTCGGTGAAGGTGTCGGGGTCGAAGAGCGCCTCGAGCCGCTCGCGGGCGGTGAGCTTGCCGTTCGCCTTGTGGCGCTCGACGCGCTCCGCCCCGCCGCCCTCGCGCGCCTTCTTCTTGAGGACCGCCCAGCGGTCGAACGCCCCGCTCATGAGAGCTCCTCGATCTTCAGATCGCCGGCCGTCACCGCGACCCGGTCGTCGTCGGTCACGATCCAGAGCTCGCCCTCGTCGCCGAGCGCGTGGATCGTTCCGCGGAGGTGCCCATCGACGGTCGCCGTCCGCCCGACCCCGAAGAGCGAGGCCCGGCAGCGGGCCCGCACGGCCTCGACCGCCTCGGGTCGCGCGAGGCTGTGGGCCGCCTCGAACGCGGCCGCGACGACGCACTCCTCAACGTCCCGAAGCTTGGGGGGCTGCGCCGCGAACTCCGAGAGCCACGCGACCCGTCCCGCGAGCTCCGGCGGAGGGCTTTCGGAGGGCACCCCGACGTTCACCCCGACGCCCGCGACCGCCATCTCCCCACCCCCGGGCGACGGGACACGGTCGACGAGGACCCCCGCGAGCTTCCGCACCACGTGGCGACCCTCGACGACCACGAGGTCGTTCGGCCACTTCAAGCGCAGCGGGGCCGAGAAGCGGTCCCGGAGCTCCTCGGCGAGCGCCGTGCCGAGCGCGATGGGGAAGAGGGTCGGGTGCGCGGGCGGCAGCCGGATCGCGACCGAGAGGTAGAGCCCGCCCGGTGGGGAATCCCAGCGGTGATCGAGGCGGCCTCGCCCCGCGGCCTGGGCGCCGGCGACGACCCGGGTGCCTTCGGGTGCGCCCGCGCGCACGAGCTCGACCGCCCGCGTCTGGGTCGATGGAAGATGGTCATGGTACTCGCGCGGGATCACTCGGGGCTCACCCACGGGGCGCGAGGCGGCCCGAGCGCTTAATCGTTGGCGGCGAGTGGGCGTCGTCCGCCGTGTCCTCGCGTCGCACCGCGAGGTGTTAAGGGGAGCCCGGGCTCACCCCGCGCGCGCCATGAGCGGCATCGAGGAGGACCTCCGGGAGGCCGGCCGGGCGTTCGAGCCTGAGATCCGCTCTCGACTCTCGGGGTTCCTCGGCGGGATGCTCCGGCACTACCTCCCGCAGACCTGGGTCTTCCACACCGACGCGGGGATCGCGTCGCTCACCGTCGATCCCACGGGCGCGGTGTCGGTGTCTTCCGGCGCCGCGCCGCACCCCGACGTCACGATCGAGATCCCGTACGACCGACTCCACGCCGCGCTGAGGAACCGCCGGCGCGAGTCGGTGCCGCCCGGCCCGCTCTCGGTGACCCCGCACACCGCGAAGGGGAAGGCGGCGTTCGACTACCTGCGCGGTCGCCTCGGCCTGTAGCGGCCCCCGCCCCGCCCCGGACGGCGGAGCTCCCCGGTCATCCCTCGAGGGCCCGGAGCCGCCGGACCATCTTGACGACCGCGCGGACCGCGTTGCCGGCGTTCTCGATGCGGTCCTGCGCCTGGAGCCGCGTCTCGCCCGGCCCCGAGATCCCGAGGCCGACCGGCTTGCCGAACTCGACCGAGAGGTCGACGAGCTTGCGCGCCGCCTGGTGCATCACGACCTCGTCGTGCTGGGTCTCCCCCTCGATGACCGCGCCGAGCGCGACGACCGCGTCGACGTCCGCGCGGTGGAAGAGCGCCTTCACCGCGAGCGGGATGTCGTAGACGCCCGGCGTCTTGACGACGGGCCCGAGGGTCGCCCCGAGGAAGTCGACCTCCTCCTTCGCCCGCTCGAGCATGAGCAGCGTCACGTCGTAGTTGAACTCGCTCGCGACGATCGCCACGCGGATCCCCTTTCCCTCGCCCGTTGCTCCCTTCGGCATCGTGCTTCCTCCTTGGTACTCTCCGAGATCGATCCCACTTCGCTAGCGCGTCCGGCGCGCCGGCCCCACGTCGGCGAACCCCTGGCGCAGCCCCTCGCCCGCGCGCCGCGCGAGATCGTGGGGGCGGAACAGGAGCGCGTAGGCGTTGAGCGCGTGCTCCTCGGCCCGGCGGCGCGCGAGCGCCTCGAGCTCGGCGGCGGTCGCCGCCTCGGCCTCGAAGACGAAGCACTCGACGATCGGCTTCGCTTCGAGCACGCCGCAGAACTGCAGGCCGAGGGACGCCTCGTGCGCGCAGGTCTGGTCGTATTCGGCCCGTCCCGGCATGCCGAAGGCGAGGCAGAGGTCGGCGTGGTCCTCGAGGAAGAGCCGGCGGCAGGCGACCGGGAGGTCCTTGAGACCCGGCACCGTGCGTCGGACGACCTTGAATCCCGTCCCCCGGGCCTGGAGCGCCCGGATCGCGTAGCGCGCCATGTCGACGCGGGCGAACGTCGTGTCGGCGAGCCCGATTCGCTTCACGAGCTCGCCTCCCGGGCCCGGGCCGCCCGCTCGAGGATCCGCTCGACGATGCGGCGGGTCGCGAGCTCGTTGTGCGGGAGCGCCCCGATCCGCACGACCTTCACGGGGACCCCGCGCCGGGCGCACTCGCGCTCGACCTCGGCGACGTTCCAGACCTGGTCGAAGCCGAGCGCGATGATCTGGGGGCGTTCGCTCTCGACCGTCTCGTAGATGTCGGTGGTCGAGCCGAGGATCGCGCGGTCGACCGGCTTGAGGGCCTCGACCATCTCGCGGCGGATATGCTCCGGGACGTACGTCTCGTGCTTCAACCGCCGCGCGGTCTGGTCGCGGGCGACAACGACGACGAGCTCGTCGCCGAGCTTCTTCGCCTCGTGGAGGAAGTAGACGTGGCCCGGGTGGAGGAGGTCGAAGACCCCCGTCGCCATCACGCGGACGACCATGCCTTCCACGCCTCGACGATCTTCGCTCCCTCGAGAAACACCCAGCCGTGCGCCTCCGCGTAGTGCCGGGCGGCGACCGGCTCGCGCGCTCCCCCGGAGTCCCCGAGCATCTCGCAGACGGTCGTGGACTCGGAGAGGCCGCCCATGCGGGCGAGCGAGACGGACAGCTCCGTATGACCCTTCCGCTCGGAGAGGAGCCCGGCCGTCGCGTAGATGATCGGCAGGTGGCCCGGCGCGGAGAACTCGGCGACGAACCGACGCTCGAGCTCCTCGTCCGGGACGCGGCCGACCTCGCGCGCGAGCTGGCCGATGGCGCGGATCGCCCGCGCTCGATCGTTGTCGGGGATCCCCGTGTACGTCTGGCGGTGGTGCACGTGGAGGCCGAAGGGGCTGCGCCGGTCGTAGCGGAGCTCCTCGCGGGCGAGGCCCTTCAGCACCGGATACCGCTCGGTCGACCCGGTCAGGAGGTCCGAGTAGAACGGGAGCCCGACCCGCCGTCGGAACTCGTCCGAGATCGCCGTGCAGATCCATCCACCCGCGTCCTTCCTCAGCAGGCGGACGAGCTCCGGGGTGGCGAGCTCGCTCAGGATCACGAGGTCGGTCTCCCCCTCGCGGTCGGCCGCGTCGAAGATCAGGATCGGCTCGCCGGAGGCGAGCGCGCGGACCGCCGGCTCGACCGCCGCAGGTGCCGGCCGGGGACGCTCTACCTGGAGCATCGTCCGGACGAGCGCCGGGGTCCTAATAACTCGGTTGTAACTACTCAAAAAAGGGTTGATAGCCCGAAGGGACGAGGAGAGCGTCCGAACCGGTCAGCGACACGGACCCGGCCTCGTGGGGGCGCTCCCGACGGGGAGGCGCCCTTAGGAGGTGATCCATCTGCAGGTTCCCCTACAGATACCTTGTTACGACTTAGTCCCCCTTGCTGAACCGAAGTTCGAGCGACCCGGATGAGTCACCCTCACTCCGACCCAACTCGGATGACTTGACGGGCGGTGTGTGCAAAGAGCAGGGGCACATTCACCGCGGGATGTTGACCCGCGATTACTACGGAATCCATTTTCATGAGGGCGAGTTACAGCCCTCAATCCAGACTACGATGGGGTTTCAGGATTGCCTTCCCCTTTCGGGGTCGGATCCCATTGT
>JASHPK010000062.1 GCA_030038095.1 Thermoplasmata archaeon
GAGGGAGGCGGAGAGGTTGGTCCAGGTGCCGTTCGAGAAGGCCCAGGTGTCCCCGAGGGAGTAGGCGTTGGGCGAGCCGCACTGGGAGACCCCGCCGAACAGGAGGACCTCGGAGAGGGCGGAGTCGAAGACGAGGCCCTCGCTGTCCCGACAGGTCGGAGTGCCGACCGTCGAGCCCGTCAGGTTCGTCCACTCGAAGCCGGCACTGGACGACGGCGGAACCGCGTTGACGGGAGCGACATGCCGGGGAACGGGCCGGGGGGCCGGGGTCGACGAAGGCGTCGAGCTCGGGCCCAGGAACGCCGGCGGGGCCACCGCGATGGCCACCACCGCGGCGGAGACCATCACGACGCCCGCCACGAGCAGGAGCACGGGCCCCCGTCGGCGCATCGTCGAGATCATCGGACCCTCCCTGGGGAGCTCTCGCTAGCGCTCGGACCGTGACCTCGGCGTCGCAACTCGCGGTGCTGGAACATGGTGCCTTCCGCGGACATGGACCCGGCAGCGTCCTCGCTGGTTTCTGGGGGTTCGCGCCCTTATCTACCCTGCCCGCCGATATCCGGTGTATACACTTTTTCGAGCGCGTCGGGGGCGTTTCGAGGAGGTACCGAACGCCGCTCCGAAGGGGGACCCCGGCCCGTCCCGCCGCGCGACGAGGAGGGGCGGTCCGGGCCGTTCCTTCTCAATCGGCCGGGCCGCGGGGCGGTATGTGGCGGAGCTCCCGGGCTTGAATCTGCCCCTCGGAAGTCAACTGGTAGACCTTGAGCCGGCGGGACTGCCCCTGAACGTGACGCAGGGACTCCACGACGGACCCCGAGGCGACCATGCGTCCGAGCGCGTTCGCCACGTTGCTCTGCGTGACTCCGAGCGCCACGGCGATGCCCGCCTGGGTGAGACTCACCGGCGCGGTCGAGTACGGATCCAGTGTCCCCTGCGAACCGAGGTGGACCACGATCCGCTGCGAGAGGCGGAGCTCCGGCCCCTCGGCCGGAGGAGGCGGCGGCGACACGCCCTCCGGGGGGACCGGGCCGGACGAGGCCGGCCCGCGTCGGCGGCCGAGGAGCAACAGGACGATCGCCAGGGCCACCACGATCACGCCCGCGATCAGCGCCCAGTCCAGGAGGGGGACGCCGAGCCAGCCGCTCGACGTCGAGGTGGAGGACCGTGCCGTGAAGGAGATGACGACCCACGCCGTCGTCGCGAGACCCCGCTCGTCCTCGACGTGCACCGTCACATTGTACGAACCCGCGAGGGCGCTCGCGCACGAGATCTGCGACTCGTTCTGGCTGAGGCAGTCCGACGGGAGCCCCGTGTACGCGTAGCTGAGAGCCCCGGTTCCGCCCGCGGCCGCCACGTTCAGGACCACCACGCCACCGATCACGACCGCGGACGGAGTCGCGGTGAACGAGGAGATCGTGGGCAGGGGGTTCACCTGGATCGACACCGTCGCCGACTTTTGGACCCCGGCCCGGTCGACGACGGTCACCTGGACCGTGGCGCTCCCCGTCGCCGACGGCTTGCAGGAGAGTGCGCTGACATTGGCGGACGCGCATCCCGCCGGCAGGTCGGTGTAGTCGTACGTGAGGACCGACGCGTCATTCGCCACGGAGGCGGTGAGTACGATGGTCTGACCGAGGTCGATCTCGGCGGGGCTCGCGGCGAGGTCCACCCCGGTCAAGGCGGGGAGGACGGTCATCGCCACGGAGCGGTTCACGTGGGCCCCGGTCGCGTCCGTCAGGGTCGCCGTGACGTTGTACGTCCCCGGGTCGGAGCTCGTGCAGTCGAGCGTCGAGGCGTTCGCGCTCGGGCAGTCCGCCGGAAGGCCACTGTACGAGAACGAGAGGGGAAGGGTCCCTCCCTGGAAGGCGACCGACAGGCCCACGACCTGTCCGGCATCCACAACGTCGGGGGTCGCGGAGAATCCCGTGATGGACGGGTAGGGGTTCACCCGGAGCGACGTCGAGGAGCTGCCTTCGCCGCCGCCGGTGGCCGACACGGTGACGTGAACCTCGAACGTGCCCGTCGCACTCGGAGAGCAGTCGATTCTGGCCGCATCGGCCGTCGCGCAACCGGGCGGCAGCGAGCTGTACGCGTACGAGTAGGGGGGCGTTCCGCCCGAGACCTCGACGGAGAGCTCGGACGTCTCGTTGAGGTCGATCGCCGCCGGGGAGGCGAGGAGCGTGGGCACCGGGAAGGGAGTGACGGGGAACGCCCAGGTATCGTTGTAGCGGTAGCCGTTCGACTGGCCCCCGAAGAGGATCCCGAAGCTTCCGGCGTCGTCCCACGCGAGGCGAGCGGCGCCCCGGGCACTGGGTGCCGCAGGCGAGGTCGGCACGATCTCCCGCCAGGTGGCCCCCGAGAAGCTCCACGTGTCGTCGAGGGCCGCTCCGAGGGTGTCGAACCCTCCGAACACGTCGACGGTCTCCGAGGAGGGGTCGTAGACGGAGGCCATGGCGTATCGAGCGGCCGGCCAATCCGCGGGGGCCAGTCTCGACCAGCTTCCCGCGGCGAACGCCCAGGTCGCATTGGAGACCGAGTCGTTCGAGCCGTTGTAGCCGCCGAAGAGGAGGCTCTCGGATGCGGCGGCATCGTAGGTCAGGCTCGGAGACCTCAACGGAGGAGGGCCCTGGACCGAAAGCTCCGACCACGCCCCACCGGCGAACTCCCAGGTCTGGTTGTAGATGGTCTCCGGGCCCCCCGCGAATCCGTTCTGGCCCCCGTAGACGAGCACCCCCCCGAGGCTCTCGTCATAGGTGGCGCCGGCCCCATAGAGCGCGGGGGGAGCGGCCGACAGTTGGGAGGTGATGTTGGACCAGGTCCCGTTGAAGATCCAGGTCTGGTTGTTGACGTAGCCGAGGGCCGTCGTCCCGCCGAACAAGACGATCTCCTGGTCCGACGGGTCGTACACCATCACCATCCCCCACCGCGGCGAGGGGACGAGGGACAGGCTCGCGGAGATGTTCGTCCACGTCCCGTTCGCGAACTCCCAGGTATCGCCGAGAGTGAAGGCGGAGGCTTGTCCGCACTCCGAAACGCCGCCGAACATCACGACCTTCTCCAGGGCGGCGTCGTAGGCGAGCCCCGCGCTGTCCCGGCAGGAGGGGGATCCCACCGTGTGCCCCGTCAGATTCGTCCAGTTCCACTCCGACTGGGCCGGACTCACGTCGACCTCGGGGCCGACGGCCACCCCAACGTGCACGGCCGGTGATCCGGCCGTCGCCGAGACCGACCCGAGAGCGAGGAGGAGGCCTGCGATCGCCACGCTGGCGAGGGAAACCGTGAACCGTCGGATCGAGGGTTTCCCCATCCATTCGCGCCAAGTCCCGCCATGAGTTCCGGTCACGGATCCCTCCCTCCTTGTGGCGCGGCCTCGCCCACCGGCGCGGTGGGCATAGCCGCGGGGCCCGGAATCAACTCGAGCGGAGCTAAGAGTCTTTAGGCGGCTGGAGCGCTCGTGGGGGCCGGACCCTTCCGGAGCGCTCCTCGCCGCAACCAGAGGAACGGCGGGAGTCCCACGCCGTGCGCGAACGTGACGAAGGCGTCGTTGTCGGGCACGTCATCGGAGAGGAGGAATCCCCCGGCCCTCAGATGGGGCCAGGCCGTCTCGTACTCCCACAGCATGTGGGCCCGGCTGTGCTCCGAGTCGTGGAAGAACAGATCCCAAGGCTCCGGGGCCTTCAGGGAGGGCAGCAGGTCCTTCGCGTCGCCGAGGAGGAGGTGCCAGCGGGCACGTAGCCGCTCGGGCACCGCGGCCCCGACCTGCGCGAGGGAGTCCACATGGGCGAGGTCGGTCCGTCCATCCTGGTTGACGCGTCCCTGCGCCCCCACGGTCGGGAGATCGATGGACCACAGCTCTCCCGCGCCGTTGTCGCTCAGCGCCTGAAGAAAGTACGCGCTGCTGACCCCGAGCTCCACGCCGGTCTCCACGACCACCTTCGGCCGCGTCGCGCGCGTGAACAGGTACAGGATCTCGGTGTGGGGCCCGCCCATCCCGGACGCGGTCGGGCAGCGCGACCGGATCTCCTGGGCCAGTCGACGGGCCCGGACCTCGCGAAGCCACTGGTTCAGGGTCGCGACCGGCACGTCGGTCTGACGCGACACCTCGGGTACGAGCCCCCGGGCGTTGACCCAGGCTCGCCGGAGCGCGCCCAGATGGGCCGGGGCGGTCGATATCGAACGACCGGTCTCGATCCAGTACTGCTCGGTCACCCAGCGAGGGAATCCGCCCAGCCGATCCGCGAACGTGGCCATCCGATCCTCGCGAGCCAGCGACGGCCTCTCCCAACCTAGGGGGGCGGGGAACGCCCGAGATCGGCCCCCACACGTCGATCGCGCCCGGGTCGCCCTCGATCCTCGCTCCGTGACGTCACGCGAACCTCCGGGGCGAAGGGAAGCGGTTGGCCCGGCTCGGACCTACGACTCATCCTCGTCGTCTTCGTCGGCGGGCTTCTTTCCGCCGCGCTCGAGTCCGGACTTACCCGAGCCCGACTTCGAGGGCGGCGTGCGCCCGCGGCGGCGGTAGAAGAAGATGATGAGCGCGATCACCACGACGACCGCGACCCCGATCGCAGCGTACTCGAGGAGCTGGGTCGTCGAGCTCGGGGTCACCGAGATCGACCGCGAGACGATCCCCGGACCGCTCGGGATGTCACCGGCCCACTCGTTCGAGGCCGTGACGTTCGCGTAGAGCAGGTAGTTCCCCGACGCGCCCGGGGTCCACGTGATCTGGGCCCGGACGGTCTTGTTGAAGGCGAGGGTCGGGATCTTGCCGGTCGCGAACGGGGTCGAGTTGACGACGCCCCCCGTGTAGTTGTAGAAGCTCACGGAGCCGGGGGCGCCGCCGATGAAGTTCTTGCTCCCCGAGCCGCTCGCGCTCAGGAGGTACCACGCGACCGTCACGTTCTGGGCGGTGGCCTTCGAGCCCCCGCCGACCGTGATGTTCACCCATAAGGTGTAGGTCGACCCCTGCGTGTAGGAGCTCGGGGCGGTCAGGTTGTTCGCCGCCATGAGCACGTTGTAGGTCGTGTTGGTCGACACCTGGAGCGACTGGGTCGTGTAGGCCGAGTTCCCGTTCAAGTCCCAGACGGTGAGGTTCACCGTATAGGGCTTCGACTGCGGCGAGAGCCAGAAGGTGGGAAGCGGTCGAACCTTGGACTGGTTCCACGTGACGTTCTTGAAGGTCGAGTTGCCCGAGTTCGTGATCTTCCAGCTGTACTTCGAGATCGATCCGTTGTTCGGGTCGGTCGAGTTCGTCGCGTTGAACTGGACCTTCGCCGTGAGGTTCGTCCCGACCTGGACGCCGCTCCCGCTCACGACCCGTCCGGCCGCGTTCAGGATCGTGAACGCCGGGACCGGCTTCTGGGTGTCCACCACGAGGAAGATCACGGTCGTGCTCGCCGACTGGCCCGAGGCCGCCCAGACGCGGAGCGTGACGTTGTACTGCCAGCCTTTGAACGCGATCGGTACGCCGTTGATCGTCGTGTTGATGATGTAGGCGCCCGCACCGAGGAACTGGTAGCTCACGTTCTTCAGCGGATTCGCACCCGCGCTCCGCGAGATGTTCTGGATGGTGATCGACTTGAACCCGCGACCGGCCGTGGTGAACAGGGCGACCGAGATCACGTTCTTCGGGCTCGGCGTACCGGGGGAGATCTTCGCCGAGCTCGCGGTCGCGTTGAGGGAGAGCACCGTCGACCAGTTGACCATGTAGTAGGTCACGCCGCTGGCGCTCCGGGTCTGCGCGGCGGACGCGTTGACCGAGAGCCCCGCCGTCACCGGTCCGGAGCCGACCCAGACCTTGAACGTGGTATTGTTCACCTGACCGCCCGAGGCGGTGATGTTCACCGAGCCCACGTACGGGGTGGTTCCGCTCGTCGCAACCTTGTACGTGTGGTTCGTGGTCGGCGTCGTGGTCGTGACCGGGCTCGAGCCGTCCCCGAAGTTCCAGACGAACTTCGTCCCGTTCGTCCCGGCGGGGTACGTCGAGTTGAGGGCGGAGAACGTCACGTTCTGGTTCACCCCCACAATCACCGTGTAGTTCCCGTGCGTCGAGTTGAGCACGTTCGAGCTCGAGTAGGTGAACGTCGAGACGGAGACGTTGACGTTCGCCGTCAGGTTGGCCGACTTCACGATGTTGAACCTCGCCGAGCTGACCCCCGAGGGACCCGGGTACGAGGTGAGGGTGAACTTCGTCCAGGTGTGGTCCGGCCCGTTCGGGACGAGCGTCGTCTTCGACGGGACGGAGGTCCCCGCGGCCAGGACGTAGCCGTCGGGCAGGACGATCGAGTAGTTGTACACCTCGGCCGAGCTCGGGTGCCGGAAGTTGAACGAGATCGTGTACAGCGAGCTGTTCTTCGGGATCGTGCCGTTGAGCGCGTACGTCCCGCTCCAGCCGAGCGTGATGTTCGCCGAGCTGTTGAGTCCGCACGTCGTCGTGCACGACGACCCCCAACTCGAGAGGCTCTGCGGGGCCGTCGGGTTCGCAAAGCCGGTGCCGTTCACGGTCAGCTGGGCCTGGGCGATCGGGAAGAACGGTCCGCTCGCGTTCATCCGGGCGTAGATCAGACCGAGGTCGGAAGCCGGGAAAACGGTCGAGTGGACCAGGTCGAGGCCGAGCTGGCCCCACAACTGGCCGACCGAGCCGTTCGGCATCGAGCCAAAGACGGTGTCGTTCCCGAGGCTCGCGAGCGTCTTCACCGTCACGTTGCCGGTGCCGCTCGTGACGTTGACCGCCGCGAAGTCGATGGTCGTGTTGTAGACGCCGAGGGTCGAGTTCGTCTGCGGGTTGACGTAGACGTTGTGGTAGATCGGGCTCGCGCTCGTGATGTTGATCGGGAACCAAGTCGTCCGGTAGCCGATGTTCGACAGGATCACGTCGAACGGCTGCTTGCCGCCCGTGAAGTTCGCCGCGTACGTTCCGAGCGAGTAGAAGCCGCCCGGCGCGGTCGGGGTGCTGTAGATGTACCCGTTGAGCGGGTCGTAGAGCGTCGCGTTCCCCGCGTTCGGCACCCGGGGGTTCCCGAGGGTGTTGATCTTCGAGTACCCCGAGATGAGGTAGGTCGAGATGTTCGTATCGACGACCTTGGCGGCGCGGCCCGAGACGGTGACCGACGTGTAGTTGTAGTACGTCGTCGAGCCGGGCAGCGCGGACTCGAGGACCCAGGTACCGAGGGGTGCCTTGAGGGTGAAGTAGCCGCTCGCGTTGGTGGTGTTGTTCTCGAGGTCGACCGCGTTGTAGTTCGCCGCGAGGAGGCTCACGGTCGCGCCCGAAACCGGCTCGCCGCTCGAATAGACGGTGCCCTTCAGCTCGCCGACGTAGGGCAGCGCCGCGACGTCGTAGAGGTCGACCGGGTACGACACGCTCGTGAGCGTCGTCTGGTTCTCGAAGACCCAGGTCGGAGACTGGTTCTGCGGCAGGATCGCGTAGGGCTTGTTCGCGAGGCTGATGTTGGTCTGGGCCGGGATCCACACGCCCCAGTACCCCGGCGCGAGCGCGCCCGAGGTGCTCGCGGTCGTGAACTTGAACTGGCCGCCACCGCCCACGATCGTCGTGGTGTACACCACCCCCGTCGCCCGGGACACGAGGTCGACCTGCACGCCGGCCGGAACCGGGGGCGTCCCGTTCCCGGGCTGGCTCGCGTAGCCGATCAGCGTGTAGCTGGACGTAGCGGCGCGGGCCGGAGCGATCGTGGTGGCGAGGGTCGCCACCAGCATGACCGCGAGCACGGCCCAAAAGGCGGCGCGGTAGACTTGCCGGACCAACTGCTTCACGTCTCCCCTTCTTGTAGGTCCCCTATCGGGGCGGCGCGGCGAACCTAGCCCCCCTATAAATGGCTTGGCCTTGAGAAACTCCGAGGGCTGGTCCGGCCCTCGGGACTCAACGATAAATCGCCTCGACCGGCTCCTCGCGACGGCGCCCCAGGCGCTCGTGCTGGAGATGCTTTTCGAACTCCGCGTAGAAGCGGAGCGTCTCGGGATCGCAGGACGGCCGGACCTGCTTGAGCGCGGCGTCGAAATGCGCCCGGGTCACCCGGGAGGCCTTGACGCTCTCCCGGATCGCGCTGAGTCCCGCCTCGCGGCAGAGCGCGGCGAGGTCGCTCCCCACGTATCCCTCGGTCCGCTCCGCGAGCGCCCGGAGGTCGACGTCCTCCGCGAGCGGCATCCGCCGGGCGTGGACCTTGAGGATCTCCAAGCGACCGGCCGGGCTCGGGGGCTCCACGTAGAGCATCCGGTCGAACCGGCCGGTGCGCAGCAGCGCCTCGTCGATAATGTCGGGGCGGTTCGTCGCGGCGATCACGAGGACCCGCTCGAGGCTCTCGAGGCCGTCGATCGACGTAAGGAGCTGGTTGACGATCCGCTCGGTGACCCCGCTTGACGTCTGCAGCCCACGGCGGGGCGCGATCGAATCGATCTCGTCGATGAAGACGATCGAGGGCGATGCCTGGCGGGCCTTCTTGAAGATCATCCGGACCGCCTTCTCGCTCTCGCCCACCCACTTGCTCATCACTTCGGGCCCTTTCACCGAGATGAAGTTCGCCTGGCTCTCGGTGGCGGCCGCTTTGGCGAGCAGGGTCTTCCCCACGCCCGGCGGTCCGTAGAGCAAGATCCCGCGGGGCGGTTCGATCCCGATGTGCCG
>JASHPK010000063.1 GCA_030038095.1 Thermoplasmata archaeon
CCAGATAATTTCGAGTTATCTGGGGCGGAGGAGTCCATGGCGTCGGCAAAGTACCGGTCCGACCCTTATAAGGCGGTCCGACCCCACCCGGTTCGGCCTCCCACCTAGCTGTGGAGACCGTCGGTAACACATTAAGCGAGAATTCTGTGTACTGCTTCTGTCCGCCGAACACCCTTCCTTTCGAGCCAGTCTGGTCGAACCCGACTTGGCTCAGTAAGGCACGAGCAGCCATGTTCCGATCCGACACGAGGGCCGTGACTAACTCGCCGCTCGCGTGCTCGACCATCCTTGCGAGGAGCGCCGTCCCTATGCCGGAACGCCTCCAGTTCGGGTCTACAATGACTAAGTCAAGATAGTAACCGGGCGCCACCGCCTTGCGGCTCATCATGGCGAATCCCAGAATATGCCGTCCTGAGTGGGCCTTCAGCACGATCTGATGTCGAATGGCAATGACCCATGTCCAATAGGCGTATTTCGTGAATGGAAGGTGCCAAGTACTGCATTCGAGACGTGAGATCTGGATCGCGTCAGCCGCAGCCGCCGGCGATACGGTCCAGTCCGACATCTGAGTCCCCTCCGATTCGAAGTAACTCCGACGGTAGAGCTGCTTGAGGTGGGTTACCGAATCGCCTTCTTGATCCGCAATCCATCCAGGCCGTGCTTCTCTTCAAGCGCCTCGATCAGCAGGTGGCGGGCGACCTCACTCTTCGAATCGCCGAAATGAGGCTGGAGGTCTTCGAGTTCCTTGAGATGTGCTGGGGCTAGACGGACTGAGACTTGGCTCTTCTGCTGCATGTCTGCATATGCGATGCATACAACTCCTAAATGGCTTGTCCGTAACGAACTGCGCTAGCCGGGGTATAGTACCCTGGACCAATCTCCACTCCGTCGAGGCAACGAGCCCCGACGATGGTAGGTTCAACCCACCCCATTCCTGGACGCACCCCAGCTAGGCGCCGGGGCCTTCCACAATTCTCGTTCGGGCGGGGTCAACGCCGCTTGGATGGGGTCCCCGGCTGCTTCCGAACCGTGGCCTCGGCAGATCCCGCTTCGCACGACCAAACAATGGTGTCGCCTTCGTCCAAGCCAAGGACGGCCACGATCGGAAGAGGCACTGTCGTTCGCAGCGAGGCGGAGCGCACGACAGCTTTCACCGCCTTGGACTTGTACGACTTCGTCAAGGATTCCGATCATGCCCATGGCTCTTCTTCAGATGAAGCTGTCGGTCAACGCGTAGGCAGACGTGTAGGTTCAAACCTTAAGTACTCTCAAGTTGTAGGTATACGCGTAGGACAACAGATGGTCGAACTACCCGACCGAGTTCCGACACGCGAGGCTCGAGCAATCGAGATGCTTCGCACGGGTCTCCGGGCGGCCGAGGGAAAGAATCCAGGGGAGTTCATAGTCCCGTCCCGTTCCGGCCACGGGTTGCACCGCGTTTCCGGACTCGGAGTCGGGGAGGCTCAGGAAAGATGCGACTGTGAGGATTTTCTGGCGCGACAGGCGCCCTGTGCTCACATCTACTTCGTCCGGCACTGGATTGCAAACCCCACCGAGCCGGGGTCTTGTGCTCAGGGGTCGCTCGAGAGACAGATTCGGTCTCCTCGATCGCCTACCTACGGTCTTGCTCGTCGAAGAGAGGGCGAGCACTTCCCGATCCTCCTGAAGGAGCTCTGCAAGGGAGTCTCCGAGCCTGCCCGGGACTCCAGTCTCGCCGGTCGCAAGCCGATTCCGCTTCGGGACCAGGTCTTTTGTGCGATTCAGAAGACCTACGAGTGTCTCTCGGCCGAGAGGACCTCGTATGTCCGTGCGCAAGCGGCAAGGACCGGGTTTATCGAGCGAAACTACTACTTCGATATCATCTCGAAGTTCCTCTGCCGTCCCGAGTCGACCGACATCCTGATGGATGTCCTCGCTCGATCGGTGTTTCCGCTGCGGGCCTTCGAGAACCGGTGTGTGACCGATTCGACTGGGTTCCGGACCACTCGATTTCACCAATACAGGGAGGAGAAGTACAACCCCGGAAGGAGAAACACATGGCTCAAGGCGCATGCCCTCGTCGGGGTTCGGACCCACGCCGTCGTATCAGTCGATATCTCAGAAGGTTCGGCAGGCGATGCCCCACGCTTTCCGGTGCTCCTCCAGCGGGCAAAGGACGCCGGCTTCGAATTCAAGGAGGTGCTTGCCGACAAAGCGTACAACTCGAGGAAGAACTTCGATGTCGCGGAGAGCATGGGCATGACGGCGATCATCCCATTCAAGTCGAGTCAGACGGGCCAAGCGAAGGGGAGTTCTGCCTACCACAGGATGTTCCTGTTCTTCTCTTACCACCGCGAGAAGTTCGACGAGCACTACCGAGATCGTGGACAGGTCGAGGTAACCTTCGGCGCCATCAAGCAGAAGATCGGCGAAACGATCATGTCGAGGAACTTCCACGCCCAGGTCAACGAGCTGATGTGCAAGCTCATCGTCCACAACATCACGATTCTCATTCAGTCGATGTACAGCCTCGGGATTCTCCCCGACTTCCTTGAGCCCCGGAAAATCGCACCGAACCCTTCAAAGGACGTTCATCCGCTCGCCGCGGCTCCCGCCGACTTAGAACTGGGGTTACTCCTGAATCACGCGCAATCATTCTTGCCCACCGTAAGCAGTGATTTGTCGGGCTCAAACCGATAGATCTCGGTCGCAGCCCTTTTCGCGTCCCCCCGCCATGCAGATATCACCTTGCGAAATCTCGCTTCGCGCGAACGGAACGGCCACGGCAGATGCGATGATGTCGCCTCTGCGGTGGAAATCTCGCGTCGGCGTCAGCAGCCGGCGCACGCGAGACCCGGTTCAGACCCCACTTGAATATCTTCGCACAGAGTTTAAACAGGCTGACACGGGAACGCCTACACGATGAGCGATTCGCCCGGGCGTCGAAGAAACGCGCCACTTCCACTCAGGGCCACAATCATAGTCGCGACCTCGGTGACTATTCTAACTCTTATCGCTCAGGTCCCAAGCCTTTCCCTTACCGGCTTCGAACCGCGGTTCAACATTCTGGTTTCCCCTGGCCGCTCGACTGCGTCAGAGGACTCCCTCGAAACGCAAGAACTCAATGCGGCCCAAGAATCACTGTCGCACGGCGACGGGGCGCCTTTGACACCCTCCTCGGGCTCCCCTGGGTTCCCCTCAGAGCGCGAGTATGCTGCGATGGCTTGGGACCCGGCGGCCGGCTACGTCTTGCTCTTTGGCGGTAGCAACATCACCAACCCCGAATCGGCTAGTGGCATACCGAACCTCGCTGATACATGGGCGTTCTCGAACGGGGCTTGGACGCAGCTGTTTCCATCGGCTTCCCCCTTGGCAACCGACTTCGCGGGAATGGCCTATGATGCGAACATGAGTGCGGTAATCCTATTCGGCGGACAGAACGAACGGTCTGACGGTCCGGTCCCGGTGAACTATACTTGGGAGTTCGCCGCCGGTCAGTGGGTGAACGTGACGACCCCCGCCGCGCCGTCGCCGCGTCTGAGTCCTGCACTGGCCGAGGATCCCGCCCGCGGAGGAGTGGTTCTCTTCGGAGGATCGCAGAACTATCCATATACCGAGGTTTCGGAATCCGACACTTGGGTATTCGCGAATGGAACCTGGACGAATGTAACCGTGAAAGTCGGTCCATCGCCCCCGGCGCGTGTCCTCGCAGGACTCACATACGACCCCAAGGAGTCAGGGGATCTCCTGTTTGGCGGGTGGTCGGACCTAGGTGGAACCGTCGCCCTGAATGACACTTGGATACTCGGGCCGATCGGGTGGGCGAATGTGACTGCGCGGGTCGCACCGCCCGCTGCTGGAGGATTCGGTCTTTCCTATCTATCGGAGTCCGGCACAGCGATTCTTTACGGTGGGTCGACCCCCTCGCTCGGTCACGACTACAACGAGACTTGGTCGTTTTCCGGAGGGGCTTGGTCACGCGTCTCGCCAGGAAGTGTTCCCCCGGGATCCTTCGCCGGCACCTTCACCGACGATCCGATTGATGGATACGGCGTGCTGCTGCTCGGCGCAGAGACCCCCAATGCCCCGGTTTCGGAACAAACCTGGGTATACGTGGGAGGAAACTGGTCGCTCGCCGGCTCG
The DNA here is from genome assembly GCA_030038095.1 of Thermoplasmata archaeon. Classification (GTDB taxonomy): domain Archaea; phylum Thermoplasmatota; class Thermoplasmata; order Lutacidiplasmatales; family UBA184; genus Lutacidiplasma. The sequence continues at coordinate 4,123 of JASHPK010000063.1, forward strand.
AATGCTAGCCTGCCTCCCGCGGGCCCGGCGACCATGGTGTACTTCCCCCCAGCGCAGGAGGAAGTAATGGTCGCGAGCGCTGGTACGAGCGGAGGGACGTCGACCTGGGTTTTCGCAAATGGCAACTGGACCAAGCTCACTGGACCAAGCGCACCTGTGAGTTTGCTAGTGTACGACGGTGCCGAGGGGTACGTCCTGGGACTTGAAACCAGCTTCTCGACCACGTCGACGTGGGAGTTCAGCAACAACACCTGGAGCGAATTGGATCCTGCCACATCTCCCTCGCCTGGCGAGTCGGGTGGCATTGCTTACGACGCCCACGATGGGTACGTGGTGTTCTACGACTACACTAAGGGCGGTGGAAACCCCTCGACCTGGGAGTGGTCGAACGGCGACTGGACGAACCTGAATCTCACGACGCAGCCCGACCTCGACGCGACTCTTGGTAGAAATACAATGACCTATGACGCCGCCGACGGCTACGTTCTACTGGTCCAGCGGAGCAATGTAACATGCGGCTCTGCCGGCAACTGCCTGCTGACGTGGAGCTTTTCGAACGGGTCGTGGACGGACCTTACACGGGATTCGACAGTAACGCCGCCAGTCCTATCGGACATCTCAATCGCTTACGACGCTGCGATCGGGGAGGTCGTGATGTTCGGTGGCTACGCATTCACGTCCGAATCCCAGGCAACTAACGAAACCTGGGCCTTTGCTGCCGGACAGTGGGCCGAGCTGTTTCCCGCGGTGAGCCCCCCGCCCCGGGCCTCTGAGGCGCTGAGCTATGATGCGGCGCGCGGACAGCTTCTAACCTTCGGCGGTTACGGAACTGTGCCCTCTGCGGGAGGGGGGTCAACGGTCTACCCCCTTGCCGATACGTGGGAGTTCGGCAATGGCACTTGGGTCGAGCTCGTCCCGTCGCTGGCCGCAAGTCTTCCCCAGACAGACGCGGAGGTGCCAATCGTCCTGACGGCGGTCACTCCCGCGTCCTTCGGTTTCCCGATGTTCACGTACACAGGCCTCCCTAGTTCCTGCTCGTCCTCGGATTTGGCGTCGATTACCTGCGTACCGAGCGAGTCCGGGAGATTCCTGGTCAGTGTAGTCGTAAGCTATGCTGGGGGCGTCCAGTCGACTGCGAGCACGATGTTCACGGTGGCGAGTCTGCCGCAAGTGTCGGGGTTCATTTCATCGGAGAACCCTGTAGCTATCAATGGCATGACTACCTTGACCGCGACGGTGTCGGGAGGCACCGGGCCATTTACTTACGACTACGCTGGCCTACCCCCCGGCTGTAAGTCTTCAAACCAGTCTTCCCTTGCTTGCGTACCAAGCATGCCGGGTCACTACAACGTCTCGGTGACCTTCACTGATCGGTTCGGCAAGTCTGCCTCCGCAATGCTACTCTTGACAGTGGGTACAGTACCAGTCCAAGTTTTGCCGCCAGGCGCATCCTCGACGTATGCGTTTCCGGTCGTGGTCCTCGTCGCGGCGGCCCTTGTCATCGGAGTCGCAATCGCTTCGGCAGGATTGGTTCGTCGGCATCGCATGCGACGTGAAGGGGAGCAATTGGTCTCCGACGTGCGCAGGGAGCTGGCCGAGGCCCGGAATTTGAGGGACAAGCCTCCGTGATCAGGGGAGCCACGCGCGGGACAGATCCGGGCGTGGGCGCATCGTCCGATGGATCCAAGCAGGCCCGAGTCGAGACGACAACCCAACTGACGATTCGAGTGGTTCATCAGCTAGCGGTTTTTGGCCATCCTCGCGAAGACGGAATCGGTCGACGAGAGGCAACCCAGGCCGGCATTGCCGACTCCCTCTCGACATCGCAGGGTGCGGTTTCGTGGATTTTAAGCCGACTGCGCGCCGCAGGCGTCGTCCGTTACGAGGTAGGTCACGTGCCAGGGGGTGGCCGCCGCGTGAGAGTTTACACTTTGACTCGGGCAGGAGAGATCCTCGAGCAGGAGATCGAAGCATCGTGGAGTAAGGGGACATAACGACCCGAATGGTGCGGGACGGGTCGCGGCGGAAACCGCCTGAAAATCCTTACCGAATATCGGTACTTAGGCCGCAGAAGACGCCCGATGCCACACTGAACGAGCGATGCGGACCGTCGCGGCGGGATGTCTCCACCTGAGCCAGACCCGAGCGTCGGACGGGTTCCAAGGACTCGTCATAGGCGATACCGAGGTTGTCGTGTTTGGCTTTCGAAAGCCGCAAGAGCCCCACAGCTCACGTGGGCTGGCCGAGTGCGATCCCGCGTTGGCCGATTACCCAATCCGGCAATTCGATTCGCCATTCTTACAGACATCGGACTTTACGATTGAAGCTTTCGACGAACTGACCTCGACCAAGCCCCCGCTTCCGAGCAGCAAGCCTCTTCTCACTGCACCGGCGGCGTCTGTGGGCACCGCCAGTGCTGGGCGACAGCTCAGTCATCGGAAGCATACCCCGTAGTAGGCCGTCATCCTCGCCACGCGGTACGAGCCGCCGGGTCATTATCGGTCGTTTCGTACGTTGGAACGGACACTGGACATGCTGGTTCGTGAAGCGCTTGAGCGGAACCATGGGTGGGTAGTCCGACGGCTCGTGAGACAGCCCGACCGAATGGTCGACGTTGCGCTAAACCTGGAAGCGCTCGAACGCGAACTCCGCGTCGCCGGCACAGTAGCCCTCGACGACCGGAACGTCACCATCGAGAGCATCAGGGAGATCCGTAGTCGTCTCGGTGAGGCTGCTCTATCGCTATACAAGAACGTAGGGGGCTGATTTGTCTATGAAGACGAGGATGGGCAGATTCGATTTCCAGTCACCTGGGGTCAGACCGACGCCAGTTGGCGGGCCGAAGAGCGCCGCCACCCTCGATGGAGCCCTCGGGAAAGCTGGGCACACGTAGAATTGCAACGCCAGTCAAGGAGCCCCCGTCTCCGACGGAGTGCTTCCGAACCGAGAGTTGACGCGGGGCCCGATGCGTAACAAATGTTCAGGCACGAGCGACCGATGTTTCTACCCGCGCCCGCCCGAAACAATCATCACAATCCAACAAGACGGCGAAGGCCAGCTCGGTTTCAAGCGAAGTCGGCACCGGGTTTCCTGAACCTCACGAAGCTACGCTGGAGGCCCTGCCGGCGATTGCCTACCGACCAAGCCCGTCGGACCCGAGGGGCTCGTCGGAACAACTTTATCGAGATACCTCTATCAGCCCCTGCCTTCGCGGGAGGCCTAGTTCAGATGGTGTACCCAACGTTCGGGACGTCGGCCCAAGGTGCTGCGTCCAACGCCTCCCCCAACGGTGGAAGTTCCGCAACCAGCGCCATCACCGTTAACCGAGGCGATTCTGTCTACGTGCTTGTCGCCTACGGCTGTGGGTCAGGTGCAACAATCTCAGTGAAGTACCCGACCCCCGGTGTGACCGATAGCGCCGGGAACGTCTACCAACGAATTGCTATAAAGCAAAACGGATCTAATTCGACATACCCCGCGATCGAGGTTTGGTGCGCAGACAATGTCCCAGCCACCTCTGCGCTTACTATCAGCGTCGCCTTTACCGCGAACACTTTCTACATCTTTTCTGCCGTACAAATCTCGGGCGCATATGGGGCTGGCTCAGTCGATCTGCACACCGCCGGGGACGCCCACTCCGGCACGTCGAGTACGGACCCCATCACCACGGATGCGCCCTATGACTTGGTAGTGGCATGTCAATGCGATGTGCGTGGTACGGGAACCCTGACGAGCGGGGGTGGGTTCACGATGGATACAGGGTTGAGTGGGGCATCAGGGGGCACTCTAGGATCGGATGTCTACTTGCAGGTGTTCTACCTTGAGGCGGCCGCAGCTGGTGCCTACAATTCATCCTTGAGCTGGCCAACTGCAGAGCCTTTTTCCCTCATTACCGTCGGCATTCGCTGCTCCACCCCTTGGTCGTCAGTCAGCGGTCGTCCCTTCGTGACGGTGTCTCCGGTTGGGATTGCAAATTCCTTGGCGGCAATCCCGAACAACGGGGCCGACTTCGGGCCGGACACCCCGAGCACCGCGACCTATGGGATCCAAGAAGCCCTGAACACGATTGCTAGCACCGGCGGCCACATATACTGCCTCGCGGGGAAGTACCTGTTGAACGCACCTATCGTTTTTACCGGATCATTTCAGCGACTGGAATTCGCACCCGGCAGCTCAATTCAGTTCGCGAATGGGCTGACAGGAGTGCAACCTAATTGGACTAGTTCAAACTATCAGTTGCCCTATTCCCTCGTTCTCATGGGTGCCCCGGAGACGGCGTCGTCGCCCACGCCGTTCTCTCACCAGGAGTTCGTGGGAAACGGTGTTCAGATCAATTGGGGATCGAATGGGACCGTCGCAGGAATCGAGATTGTATCCCCTGGTCCTCAATCGTCGAGTCCATACACGGGCGCCGGCGGGGAAGACTTTCTGATAGAGGGCGTGGTCTCCACAGGCTACATCTCAGAGTGCTTCGGGGTGCACGCCCAGTACCAAAACAACAGCAATACGATCGAGCAAATGACTAGGCACATCATCGTTCGGCGATTCTACGACACTCGATCCGCAGTGTCGACTGGCGGTAGCGGGTTCGCTGTAGGCGGGAACGTCTTCGACATGCTGATAGAAGACGTCGAGATTGATTTGAGCCAAGCCTACGGGGGCACGGGCCTGTCGAACTGTTTCATTGGGGGCTGGCAAGGCGGGGCATCCAACATCGTTGTACGCCGCTGTAGGTTCATCTCGAACGGTGGCCTAACGGGCCAGCCGCAGTTGTCCCAAGTCCTAGAACTCCAGGGTAATGGGCTCCTAACGCCTCCTTACCCGCCGGGTCCTCCACCGGGAAACCAGCCGACGGCTACGAACGGGTTGTCGGATGTCACGCTTGAGGATTGCGCCTTCGACTCTGGCGCATCGAGTGGCAATGTTGCCGCCGGTTACGGTGGGGCGTACTTAGACGACAACAACACCGCCTCAGGATCCACGGGTCCCTTGAATCGCGTGAAATTCAAGAACTGTCAGTGGATCAACTGTGGAATGACGCTTCAGAGCCAGTACTCGACCCCGGGGTATGTGCTCTTCGACGGTCCGATGCCGCCCATGTTCTACGATTACTACGGAAGCTCCGTTGCCCAGCTGCAGGGACGGCCGCTACTCCAGGGCCCCAATCTGTCAGTCTCCGGCGCTTATGGATCGAGGGTTCAGCAAACACTCCTCACGACCCCCGGGATTACCCTCGCGCAATACTCGCCCCCAGTTGGGGCCATCGGAATCTTCCGAGTCGACGTTTACCTGACGGCAAAAACTGCTGGAACCGCAACGGTTGTCATCAATTGGACCGACCCGACAACCGGGTCACAATTCGCGACACCGATCAATGCAGTTGCGATGGTGGCGAATCAAGTGGTGACGGCTAGCCAAGTTGTAGTTGTCAACAGCACCGGCGTACTAGTCGTCGGAACCGTAAGCGCCTCGGGCCCCGTTATCCTTGGGTCTGCTGGCATAGTCCAGCTCGGATGAGCATTTGAGGCCACTTCCTGTTTCTAGACATTCGGCCCACGCCGGCTGCGATCCGTGCCTGGTGGGCCCATAAACGGATATTCGCTAAGAGCGACTACACCGTGCGCATTACCCGGCAGGCTTTCCGTACGCCATGGGACTCGGAGGAGGAGGCTTTCAAAGAATCCACTAACCCGTTTGCGGACTAGTCGCCTGGAGTCGTTTCGCGAACCCGTTCTCATCTAGGGACCCCGTAACCTTGGTGAGGTTCAAGTCGGGCTCACGGTAGTGATTCACAAGATTTTCGAGCAGGGGGTCAAACCGGAGTTTCTCCGGAACCCTGTATGTGTCGAAACGGCTCCTTCGTGTCGAAACTGAGCAATCCACTGACGTTGGGATACAGAGCCTCCTCTGGAGTAGTAGAGCGAAGATCCTTTCGGGGTTTTATGAGCGGGACGGACGGTTCTTGTGTGCCAGCGAGTCTTCGGGCAAAGCCCATTCGCGAGGCGGTGGAGTGGCCTGTCACGGATCGTCTGTGACAGATTCTCTGATGTACGCTCAACACTCTCCTTGAGTCGACCCGCGCCCGCGGGATCTCGCCGGCTTTGGTTCACTTGTTATTCGTGATAGACCGGTAACCGAACCCAGTTTGTCGGACATTTGTCGTACGACTACAGGGTTTCTCTCGGTCCGGCCTAGTTCAAGGTTTCCGTCACCCCCGCTGTCGTTTTTTCGATTGGGGGTCCGCTTGTCTCTCGTTTTTTCGCCCCGTCTAAGGCGATTTCACGATACGCTTCGTCTAACGGAACCGCCGGGCAACTCGGTGACGGCGTTCGTCGACGTCGGTCGCGTCGCGGGTGTACGCACGGTGTCCGACGGGCACCGGAAGCCGAGGGATGCGCGTTGAATAACCGTTTTTGGATAGGCCTTTAGTACCCTCGCGCCCCATCGAACCCTTCGCTGCACCGAGCACGGAGCAGGGAACGAAGAGTATGGCAACCAAGGATCGGGTCCGACTGATCTACGCGGCAACGGCGATCGCAGTCCTGTCCATGGCGGGCGGGATGGTCCTCGCGGCGGTGCTCACGAGCACCCCCGTGACCCAGACGGCGAACTTCTACCAGGGCGGCAGCAGTCCCGTTCCGGGGTACTCGACGCCGACCCTCAGCGTGAGCACGACCCCGACGAGCACGACGACCTGCACCTCGGGGACGATCGTCGGGTCGGTGAACGGAGGCACGTCCACGATGATCCTCTCCTCGACCACGGGCGGCACGGTCTGCACCGCCGGGAACTTCGCGGAGGAGTTCAGCTTCGCGTTCTCCGAGACCCTCACGTCGACCCAGACGAACACCATCACCATCACGACGCAGATCGGCTCGGGCACGGTCCAGACGAACAGCGAACCGATCACGCTCGGGACCGGTAGCCCCTTCACCCAGACGGTGAACGTCTACGTGGACTACGGCGCGGTCAATCCCCCGAGCGGCGGGATCACCGTACTGGATGTGGTCATCCAGTAACGGCTCGGCGAACCCGATTCGGTCCCTCCGACCGCTACCAACCCCTTCCTCCCATCCATGCGTCGAACCCCGGTCTCCCCGGCCGAACCCCCGCTGTGGCGCGCGGCGTTTCCGCTCCTCGTGGTCGGAGCCGCCTCCTTCGTCATCGCGTACCTGGTCGCGCGAGCCGCGAGTCACGCGGAGTTCGGTCACCTTCCGCTCTGGGGATTCTTCGCCGCGATCGGGGCGGTCATCACCGGTGGAGGCGTGACCGTGCTCGTGGCCGGCCGTGAGGCCGAACCCGAGGAACGGCCCCCGTTCTACGACCCCCGAGAGTACGTGCTTGTCCCGCGGGCCCGGTACGAGCGCCTTGTCGAGCGCACTCAGCCGCCGGAGCCTGCCCCACGCGCGGCCTTCCGATCGACCCAGCAACCGTGGAGTGAGGAGGAGTCGACCCTCCCTCGGGCACCCCCGGCCCAGTCCCCCCGCCGGGAGGCGCCGACCGCTCGGGCCCGTTCCGGGTCCCGCCCAGGGTTCTCTCCCGCCCCGGACTTCCTGCCGCAGGTCGACGCCGCGATCGGGGAGATGGAGGACCTGTTGAAGGAACTTCGCGAGGAAGGGTTCCAGGAGGCCCGCATCCTGGGGACGACGGAGCCCCGGAGGCGAGAGGAGGCCCAAGAGGCCCGGCCTCCGCCGGCCCCACCCGCCCCGAAGCCTCCCGCGTCCGCGGCTCCCCCGAGCCCGGCGAGAGCGGCGAGACCGGCGGCCGGACCGGCGATGAGCACTCCGGCGCGACCGGTCGCGGCCGCTGCCCCGGTCGCGCCGAGACGCCCGAAGCTCGAGCCCGCCGCGGCCGAGCTCAACACGTGTCTCACCTGCGGGAAGGAGCTCGCGGCTCCCGCGACGGCGCACCGGTGCTCGGTCTGCGGAGGGCCGATGTGCTCGGTCTGCCTCGGTCGGGCCCGTCGGGCCGGCCATGCCGGCGTCTGCTCCCGTTGCGCCGCCCTCCTCCCGAAAGGGGACGGCGAAGCCGCTGCGGGCAGCGGGGCCCGACCCGGTCGAAAGCCGCGTTAAGAGGGCGGCCGACCTCGCGCGAGCGGGGTTCGAAGACCCGATCGCCGGTTCACGCGACCGCCGAGACGCGTCCGGGACCCCGGTCCTCCCGGTCGACGGAGCGAGGCTTCCAGGCGACGCCGACGAGAAGACCGCCGAGGGGGACCGCGACGAGATAGACCCAAAGGTCGGCGAAGGTCCCCGAGAGCACGGCCGGCGCGAGCGCCCGGGCGGGATTGAGAGAGCAGGTCCCGGTCCACTCGCCCAGCACGAAGGTCGCCAGCCCGACGCTGGCCGGCGGCAGCAGGAGGCGCCAGTGACCGCGGCCCTCCCCCCGGTCGGCCAGCATGAACACCGAGCTAACGAGCAGGGCCGTGAACCCGAGTTCGCCGAGGAACGACTCGGCCACCGCGCCGTGGGCGGGCAGGTTCGCGCCCAAGTGGGCCAGGTTCCCGAGCGAGGCGAGGACCACCGCGCTCCCGAGGAACGCGCCCGCGAACTGGCTCAGGAGGTAGATCGGGGCCTCCCGCCAGGCGATGCGGCCGCTCGCGGCGAGGGCGAGGGTGACTGCAGGATTGATGTGCGCCCCCGAGACCCGGACGAACAGCAGGACCGGTACGAGGACCGCCAGAGTCCAGGCGAGGGCCATCAGCCACCACGCGATTCCGTCGAGGCGGGCGGCCGCGACCACGGTCCCGGTGCCGACGGCGACGAGGATCGCGGTGCCGAGCGCCTCGGCGCCGGCGCGCGCGGACCCTGAGGAGGTCACGGGGTCGCGCTCCCGACCTAGGCGCGGGCCCTTCGGTCCGCGAGCACGAGCTCTCGGCGAAGATCCTCCACGCAGTCCACGAGCCGGTCCCGGAGGCGTCGAAAACCCGTGTCGTCCAAGCGCGCCGGGTCCTCGAGATTCCAGTCCCGGAGCGCGACCTCGCGAAGGTGCACGGGGCAGCTCGCATCATCGACGCACCCCATGTTGACCCGGATGCCGGCCGTGTCCATCATCTCCCTCGTGAGGAGAACCGGCAAGTGGGCCGGGAGCGGGACGCCGATCTCCTCGAGCATCGGGCCGGTGCGGAGATTCGGCCGGTCGGCCGGTCGAGTGCCGGCCGAGATCGCCCGCCAGCCGGTGGGCGGGTCGACGTTGAAGATCGCCTCCGCCATCAGCGATCGGCACGCGTTCTCGACGCAGATGAACAGGACAAGCCGGTCGGTTCGTCCGCTCATGGCCCGGTGGGTTTCCTCGCCCGGACGGTTCCGGGATAGACCCCGAGGTCGCGCTGGTCTCGGAGCGAAGCGGTGGGATTCGCCGCGGGGTCGCTCACGTCGACCTCGAGGTCGTCGAAGCCCGCCCCTCGAAGGACTTCGAGCAGCTCCTCCCGCGTGAGCGCCCCCGAGGAACAGGAGGCCCATCGGCCGGCCTCCTGCCGCGCCTCGGGCGGGATGGGCCGGGTCGCGATCACGTCCGAAATCGCGAGACGTCCGCCGGGTCGAAGGACCCGGAACGCCTCCCGGTAGACCTCCCTCTGGTCGGGGACGAGATTGATCACGCAGTTGGACAGCACGACGTCGATCGATCGGTCGGCGACGGGGAGATGCTCGATCTCACCGAGACGGAACTCGACGTTCTGCCGCCCCGCCCGCTCGGCGAGCCCCCGGGCCCGCGCGATCATCTCGGGGGTCATGTCCACGCCGATCACGCGGCCGCTCGACCCGACTCGGTCCGCTGCCAGGAAGCAGTCGATGCCCCCGCCGCTTCCGAGGTCGAGGACGACCTCCCCCTCTCGCAGCTCGGCGAGGCGGGTCGGGTTCCCGCAGCCGAGACCCAGATCGGCCCCGGATGGGAGGCCCGCGAGCTCCTCGGCCGAGTATCCGAGCTCCCCCGAGCAACCCGCACCGGTTCCGTCTCCCCTCCCGCAACTACAGTCTCCGGAGGACGTGCTCTTCCCGCAGCAGCCCGAGGAGCCGTAGCTTGTCGCGAGCGAGCCGTACCGCTGCCGCACCTCGCCCCGGAGCCGTTCTGCGGTCGGGACCTCTTCGGTCACGGGATTCCGACCCCCGCGCGCGAGGTCAGCCGATAGTACATCCACTTCCCGCGTCGCTCGCTCGCGACGAAGCCCGCCTCGACCAGGACCGCCATGTGGTGGCTCACGGTCGCGTGGCTCACCCCGAGAGTGGCCTGGATCTCGCACGCGCAGAGCTCCCCGCGACGGCGGAGGAGCGCGACGGCGATGAGCCGGCGCTCGTCCGCGAGCGCCCGGGCCCGCGTGAGCGATCTCGAGAACGTGGGCTTCCGCGAGATCCTCTCGGAGAGGTCCCGGTACTCCGACACGCTGCAGCTCGCCTCCGCTCCGGCGAGGCGTTGCAGGCGCGGAGCGAGGTCTGAGGCGACCCGTGGGGCGTTCATCATGTAGACATATGTCAACATGATATATGTTGATGACGGTCGACATGAGTGGCGCGCCGTCCCCGGCCGCGTTCGCGCCCGGGCACGGCCGGAGGAGGCCGGGTTTATGTTCGCGGACTCTGTGGACGGGCCCCGTGGAACCGTATTTTCGAGCGATCGAGTCCGAGGTCGACCGCGCCTACGCGGTCGCCGAGCGGGCCCGACGCGAGGGGTACGACCCCGAGACCCGGCCCGAGATCCCGCGCGCGCAGGACATGGCGACGCGCGTCGAGAAGCTCCTCGCCCACTTGGGGATCGAGGGGATATCGACCGAGATCCGGGAGCTCGCCGCGCGGATGCCCCGCGAGGAGGTCGCGGTCTCGATCGCCCGTCGGCTCGCGCGGGACCCCTCGCGCGGATCGGTCGCGGCCCGGGTCGACGCCGCGCTCCGCGTGGGCCTCGCGATCCTGACCGAGGGGATTCTCGTCGCCCCGCTCGAGGGACTTGCGGAGGTCCACATCCGGGAGGGACGGGATCGCGACGCCTACATCGAGCTCTACTACGCGGGCCCGATCCGGGCCGCCGGCGCGACCGCGCAGGCGCTCAGCGTGCTCCTCGCGGACATCGTTCGCCGGGACCTCGGCCTCGCCCCGTTCCGGCCGGATCCCGCGGAGATCGAGCGGTACAAGGAGGAGATCCCGCTCTACAAGTACCATCAACACCTCCAGTACGTCCCGACTCCCGAGGAGATCGACCTCGTCGTCCGGCACGTACCGGTCGCGATCTCGGGCGAAGCGACGGAGGGTGAGGCCGAGGTCAGCGCCTTCCGTAATCTCCCCCGGGTTCCGACGAACGGGATCCGCGGCGGAGCCTGCCTCGTGATCGCGGAAGGGCTCTGCCAGAAGGCTCCCAAGGTCCGGAAGATCGTCGAGAAGCTCGGGCTCGACGGCTGGGAGTTCCTCGGGGAGCTCGGACTGCACGCGGAAGACCGTGACGACGCACGGGTGCCCAAGTACCTCCAGGACTCGGTGGGGGGCCGCCCGGTGCTCGCCCACCCGAACCACCCGGGCGGCTTTCGGCTCGTCTACGGGAGGGCGCGGACGACCGGCCTCGCGTCGTGCGCGATCAACCCGGCGACGATGGTGATCCTCCAGCACTTCGTCGCGATCGGCACCCAGGTCAAGCTCGAGTACCCGGGCAAGGCGTGCGCGATGGCCGTCTGCGACACGATCGAGGGCCCGATCGTCGAGCTCGACGATGGGGCGGTGATCGCGGTGCACGATGCGGTCGAGGCAGAGGAGGTCCGCTCGCGGGTCCGGCGGATCGTCGACCTCGGGGAGATCCTCGTCTCCTTCGGCGAGTTCCTGGAGAACAACTGCCCGCTCGTGCCCGGCGCGTATTCGGTCGACTGGCACGCCGAGGAGCTTCGCGCGGCGGGCGTCGAGGAGTCGCTCGCGGCCGCCGCGACAACGTACGAGGCGGCTGTGGAGCTCGGCCGGGCCCACGGCGTGCCGCTCGCCCCCCGGTGGCTGCTCTTCTGGCATGACCTCACCCCGGCGGAGCTCCGTGCGCTCTCGGAGTACGTCGAGCAGACCGGTCGCTGGGAGGACGGGGCGCTCGAGCTGGCGGCCGATCCGGCCTGGCGCGAGGCGCTCGTGCGGCTCGGCTTCCTCTTCGCCCCCCAGGGCGCCGACACCTGGCGCGGGGAGCCGGACCCGAGCGCGGCGCTCGTCGGGGGCCTGGGTCTCGTCGCGGAGGGGACCGTCCTCCGGCGGCGCACGCCGCTCGACCCCGTGGCCGCGGATCCCCTCGCCTACGTGAGCCGTCTCGCCGGGGTGCGGGTCCTAGCCCGGGGACCGTCCCGAGTCGGCGGGCGCGTCGGACGCCCGGAGAAGGCGTACCACCGCAGCATGCAGCCGAACGTCCACGCCCTCTTCCCGGTCGGAGCGGCCGGCGGACCGACCCGTTCGGTGCCCGAGGCGGCGCGGCGGACGATGCGCGAGGGGGTCGGGGTCGATCTCGGGGTCCGCCAGTGTCCCGGCTGCGGCCGCTCGACCGTCTGGACCCGGTGCGCCTGCGGCCGCCACACCGAGCCCACCGGCGTCGTGACGACCGAGCCGCTCCCGGTCGCCCGGCTCTGGAGCGACGCGGTGAACCGCCTCCACCTCACGAAGGTCCCGGTGGTGAAGGGCGTGAAGGGCCTCACGTCCCCGGGGAAGGTCCCGGAGCCGATCGAGAAGGGGATCCTGCGCGCGACGCACTCGATCTCGGTGTACCAGGACGGGACCGCGCGCTTCGATCTCACCGACCTCCCGCTCACGCACTTCCGGCCGGTGGAGATCGGCGTCGACCTCGGAGTGCTCCGCCGTCTCGGCTACACCCACGACTGGTGCGGGGCCGAGCTCGCGGACCCCGAGCAGCTCGTCGAGCTCGCCCCCCAGGACCTGATCGTCTCGCGCTCGTGCGGCGAGTACCTGCGACGCCTCGCGCAGTTCGTCGACGACGAGCTCGTGCGGATCTACCAGGCGGAGCCGTTCTACCGGGCCGAGCGCGTCGAGGACCTCGTCGGCCACCTCGTGGTCGCGCTCGCCCCGCACACGAGCGGTGGGGTCGCCGGCCGGATCCTCGGGTTCAGCGCCGCCGAGGCGTGCTTCGCCCACCCCGTCTTCCACGCGGCGAAGCGCCGGAACTGCGACGGCGACGAGGACTCGGTGACCCTCCTGCTCGACGCCCTGCTGAACTTTTCCCGGTCGTACCTTCCCGAGAGTCGCGGGGCCCTCATGGACAAGCCCCTCGTGCTGACGACGCGGCTCGAGGCGACCGAGGTCGACAAGGAGGCGCACAACCTCGACGTCTCGAGCCGGTACCCGCTCGAGCTCTATCGGGCCGCGGCCGAGCGCCGCTCCCCGAAGGAGGCCGATGCGTGGCTCGATCTCGTCGGCCACCGGCTCGGTTCCGACCGGGCCCTCGGCGGCTACGGCTTCTCCCACGACACCGGGCGGATCGATGGCGGCCCGGTCCGCTCGGCGTACCGCGAGAGCCGCTCGATGGCGGAGATGGTCGAGCGGAGCATCCGGCTCGCGACGCAGATCCGTGCGGTCGACGTCCCGGAGGCGGTGACCCTCGTCCTCAACGCACATTTCCTCCCCGACGTGATGGGGAACCTGAAGAGCTACGCGACGCAGAAGTTCCGGTGCAAGACGTGCGAGGCGGTGTACCGCCGTCCGCCGCTCACCGGGCGCTGCACCGCGAGCGGTCCGGGCGGCGGGCGGTGCGACGGCGAGCTCCTCTCCACGGTCTACGAGGCGAGCGTCCGGAAGTACCTCCCGCTGTCCGAGCGGCTCGGCGAGGTCGACGGGATCACCCCGTACGTCCGCCAGCGCATCCGCATCTTGAGCGACTCGCTCGCGACGCTCTTCCCCGGGACCACCGCCCAGACGACCCTCGACCGGTTCCGCCCGGCGCCCGCGAGCGTCGGCGCGGGCCGCGGAACGCCCAAATAGCCCGGCTCCCCTCCAACGTTCCGCGGGCTTGTGGGGTAGTCTGGACTATCCTGTCGGCCTTCGAAGCCGACGACCTGGGTTCGAAACCGCGGTCGGTCGGCCGCGACGGAACTCCCAGCAAGCCCGTACCGGGTCCCCCTAGCGGAAGTAGCCGGGGGACTGCGCGGGCTCGGCCCGCTTCTCCTCCTCGGGCTTTCCGGCCTCGAGGATATCGACGGCGAGCACCGCCGGGACCGGGACGAGGCGCACCATCCCCTTCTCCTCCGGGGGCGGGCCCTCGAGCTCGATCGCGAGGGCGTTGTCCCCGCCGATCGACACGAGCCCCCGGAAGAGCCCGGTCGAGACGAGGGCCGCCTCCTCCGGTCCGGCGGAGTGGACCCGGACGCGCGAGCCGGGGGTGAGCGCCACGATCGGGCGCTTCGGCGGGGGGCTCGCGTTCATCGGCCGCTCCCCCGGTCCCGGACGACGCGCGGCATCGCCGGCGGCTTGATCGAGGTCTCGTTCGGCGCCTTCTCGATGAGGGCCTGCAAGTGGTTCACGGTCTCCCGGTACCGTCGGAGGGCGTTCTGGGCGTTCGCCTCGGTGAAGTCCCACGCGCGCGCGAGATTCCCGTATCGCAACCGGTACCCCTTGCGACCCTTGCCGTCGGCCACGCCCCCGACCTCCTCGAGGAGATCGAGCGACTTGAGCTTGTTCACATGCCGGTACACGGTCGGCTTCGAGGTGTGCAGGACCGCGGTGAGCTCCTCGACGTACCACGCGCGCGACGGGTCCTTGAGCAGGCAGTCCCGCACGAGCCGATAGGCGAGGCTCTGGGCGATGGGGCCCTCCGACCCCCGGCCCTCCTCCCCCTCGGGCAGGTAGCCGACGAGCCGGAGGAACTCCCGCAGCACCTCATCGAGGTCGGGGATCGGAGTGAGGGGGGTGCTGTAACGCAACGAGAGTTCGAACGGCATGCCGACCGGGTGCCAAAGCCGCTCATGGGATAAAAACCGCCGGGCCCCCGGTCCCACTTCGCGGGCGCGAAAGAGTCATGGACCGACTCCGGGTGATCGGGCCCGTGGCGGAACTCGAGATCTTCACCCCCGGGACCCCCGAGGAGGCCCTGGCGGCGATCCGCGCAGCGCCGGAGGGCGAGGTCGCGGTGCTCGCCGGCGGCACGGACCTCCTGGCCGACCTCGAGGAGGAACGGTCGCGCGCCCGTCGGATCGTGTCGCTGCGTCGGCTCCCCTGGCGCACGCTCGACTGGACCGGTCCCTCGCTGTCGATCGGGAGCACCCTTCCCCTGCGGGCGCTCGAGCTCGACCCCGGGGTCCGTTCGCGGCTTCCCGGGCTCTACGAGGCGGTCCACGCGGTCGGTTCGGTGCCGCTGCGGCACCGGGCGACCCTCGGGGGGAACCTCGCGCGCAGCGCCCCCGCCTCGGATCTCATCCCGGTCCTCCTCGCGCTCGACGCGGAGGTCGAGCTGTTCGCCGCGGCGGGGGTCCGACGTCTCAGCGTCGATCGGTTCGTCCGTGCGTCCCGGGTCACGGCGATCGCCCCCGGGGAGCTGATCCGGTCGATCCGGATCCCCGAGGCCCGCCCCTCGGCGTTCCGGTGGCAGCGCGTGCGCCTCGCGAACGACATCTCCCAGCTCGCCGTCGCGGTCGCGCTCTCCCCATCGGACCGCCGGTGGCGCGTCGCGGTCGGCGGGATCCCGCCCCGGGCGATCCGGCTCGCGGAGGCGGCCACCGCGCTCGGCACCGGCGCGCCCGCCGAGGCGGCGGTCCGTCGCGCCGGGGAGATCGCGGCGCGCGCGGTGCCCCTCGTCGCGGACCGGCGCGCGTCGGAGGAGTACCGCCGCCGGCTGATCGGCACCCTCCTCGCCCGCGCGGTCGCGTCGGCCCTCCTCCCCCGGGAGGGAGTCGGATGACGGAACGACGGCTCGTCCTCACGGTGAACGGGCTCGCGGCGTCGCTCGCCGACGTCCCCGCGGGAGAGCGCCTCCTCGATACGCTCCGCTGGCGGCTCGGGCTCAAGGGGACCAAGGAGGGATGCCGCACCGGCGGTTGCGGGGCGTGCACCGTGCTCGTCGACGGAGAGAGCTCGCTGAGCTGCCTCACCCTCACGCACGAGGTCGATGGGTGCGCTGTCACGACGATCGAGGCGATCGCGAGCGACCCGGTGGGCCGGTCGGTGCGCGATGCCTTCGAGCGGGAAGGCGCCCTCCAGTGCGGGTACTGCACGCCCGGGTTCGTGGTGGCGCTCACCGGTCTCCTCAAGGAGCGGGGCCGCTCCGCACCGCTCGAGGAGCTGCTCGACGGCCTGCAGGGCAATCTGTGCCGATGCACCGGCTACGTCGCGATCGCTCGGGCCGTGCGGGCCGCGCGGGAGGCGACGGCGTGAGCGCCGCGAAGCGGCCCGACGCGGCGGTGAAGCTCGCGGGGGGCGCCGTCTACGGCACCGACCTCGAGGCCCCCGGGATGTTGTGGGGGGCGCTCGTGCTCGCTCCGGTCGCGCACGGCCGGCTCCGATCGGTCGACCTCGCCGGTGCCCGCGCGCTCGACGGCGCCGTGGCGGTCGGGCCGGACGACCTCGCATCCCTCCTGCCGGGGGGAGGCGGAGACCCCGAGCGTCCGATCTTCCCCCGGGCCGAGATCTCGTACCGCAGCCAGCCGGTCGCGGCCGTCGCGGCGCCCACGCTCGAAACGGCGCGCCGGGCCGCTCGCGCGGTACGGGTCGACGCCGAGCCGCTCGGCGTGGTCGCCGACCTCGAGGCGCTCTTTCCGGAGTGGCCGGGATCGGAGGCGGAGCGGTCGCCCGACATCGCCGCCCACGTGCACGCCCGGCACGGGGGCGTAGAGGCGGCGTTCCGCGACGCCGAGACGGTCGTGCGCGAGACGTACCGGACGGCGAGCATCCACCAGGTCGCGCTCGAGCCCCACGCGTGCCTCGCAGAGGTGCGGGACGGAGTGTGGAGGGTGTGGACCACGACCCAGAGCCCGTTCGGCGTCCGGGAGGACACGGCGTCCCTTCTCGGGGTCCCCGAGGCGTCGGTCGTGGTGGAGGGCACATGGGTCGGCGGGGGGTTCGGGGGCAAGGGCGCCTCGCTGCTCGAGCCGTACGCCCTCGTGCTCGCCCGGGCCGCGGGACGGCCGGTCCGGCTCGCGCTCGGCTACCGGGAGGAGTTCCTGCTCGGCCGCACGACGCTGCCCGCGGTCGTACGGATGGAGACGGGAGTCACCGCCGGCCGCATCGTCGCCCGCCGGGTGCGGCTCCTCCTTGATGTCGGGACCTCCCTTCCCGGACGGGACTTCGCGACCGGCTACTCGATCGGCTTCCTGCTGGGCCCGTACCGGACCCCGGCGTTCGAGGTCGAAGGGTACGCGGTCCGGACGAACAAGCCCCCGTTCGGGCCCCACCGGGCCCCGTTCGCGCCGCAGTGCGTCTTCGTCGTGGAGTCGCACCTCGCCCACGTCGCCCTCGAGCTCGGCCTCGATCCCGAAGAGTTCCGCGCCGCCCACCTGTGGAAGGAGGGCGACCCTACCCCGCTCGGCCAGCCGGTCGGACCGTGTGGGCTCGCCGCCGCGTTCGAGGCCGCCCGCGCGCTCGCCCGTCGGTGGCGGGCGGAAGCGGCGCCGGGACAGGGCGTCGGGATCGGCGCCGGCTTCTGGTCGACCGGCACCGGCGCGGGCGGCGAGGCGCTCGCCCGGCTCGACGGGCGCGGGCTCACGATCCTCCAAGGCGAGCGCGAGATCGGCAGTGGGAGCGTGCTCGTCGGGCTCCGGGCGGTCGCGGCCCACGCGAGCGGTCTCTCCCCCGCCCGGATCCAGATCGAGTACGCCGACTCCTCCCGTGCCCCGTTCGATTCCGGGGTCTTCGGGAGCCGGACGACCGCGGCGCTCGGCCGCGCGGTCGAGGAGGCGGTCCGGGGGCTCCTCACCCGCCTCGCCGAGCGGATGGGGACCGTGGGGCCGGTGACCCTCGAGGAAGCGGGGGACGGCCTGGTCGCCGTGCACCGCTCGGAGCGCCGCTCGGTCGAGGAGCTGCTCACCCCCGAGGAGCGCGCGGCCGGGGGCCTCGAGGCCTCGGGCCGCCACTACGGCCGCGCCGGGTCGATCGACGAGCGCCGGGTCGTCGCGGGCACCTTCTATCCCTATACCGACTTCACCGGCTCGGTCCACGTGGCGCTCGTCTCCGTCGACCGGGAGACCGGCTCGGTGCGTGTCGATCGGTACGCCGCCTTCCAGGACGTGGGCCGGCTCGTGGACGAGGGGAGCGCGCGGGCGCAGGTCGAGGGCGCGGTCGCGATGGGCCTCGGGACCGCGCTGACCGAGGAGGCGATCTGGTCGGAGGACGGCCGGCTCGAGAACCCCGGCCTCCTCGACTACCGCATCCCGACCCTCGGCGAGATCCCGCCGCTCGAGATCACGTTCCTCGAGGGGTTCCGCGGCGCGGGGCCCGACGGCGCGAAGGGTCTCGGCGAGCCTCCGATCATCCCGGTGCCCGCGGCCGTGGCGGCGGCCGTCCGGGCCGCCTCGGGGGCCCACCTCACGGAGCTGCCGCTCTCCGCCGAGCGCGTTGCGCGAGCGCTAAAGCTCCTGTGAACCTCGCCGGCGCCATGCCGATCTCGCTCGCGGAGATCCGAGGGCTAGTCGCCGGATACCCCCACCCGCCGATCGTCGGCACCGTCGGCTCCCACTCGGCTCTCGACGTGGCCGACGGGGCGGTGACGGAGGGCCTCTCGAGCCTCGTCCTCGCGCAGGCCGGGCGAGAGCTGACCTACGCGCGCTACTTTCGCACCGTGCGGGGTCGTGGCGGCGCCCGGCGCCGCGGGTGCGTCGACGACGTCTGGACGTTCCCGACGTTCGCGGACATCGCCACGCCCGCCAGCCAGGAGCGGCTCCGATCGCACGGGGTCCTCCTCGTCCCGAACCGAGCGCTCAGCTCCTACGTGCCCCTCGCGACGATCGAGGACGAGCTGCGGATTCCGATCGTGGGGTCGCGCGCGCTCCTGCGCATCGAGGAGCGTACCGAGCGGGAGAACTACTACACGCTGCTCGAAAAGGCCGGGATCCGGATCCCGCGCGCCTTCCCGACCCCCGACGCGATCGACCGGCTCGCGATGGTGAAGCTGCCCCACGCGACCCGACGGCTGGAGCGCGGCTTCTTCACGGTCGCCTCGCCCGAGGAGTACCGCACGAAGAGCGAGGCGCTGATCGCACGCGGCACGATCACGGCGGCGGACCTCGCGACGGCGCGGATCGAGGAGTACGTCCTCGGCCCGGTCTTCAACTTCAACTTCTTCTTCTCCCCGCTCGTCGCGCGGGAGGAGGGGCTCGAGCTCCTCGGCGTGGACGAGCGCCGCGAGAGCACGCTCGACGGCCTCGTGCGCCTCCCGGCCGCGCAGCAGCTCGAGCTCAGCGAGGCGGCCCGCATCCCCGAGTACACGGTCGTCGGCCATGGGACCCTCACCGTGCGCGAATCGATCCTCGAGGAAGTGTTCCGCCTCGGAGAGCGGTTCGTCGACGTGAGCCGCGAACGATATCCGCCCGGCATCCTTGGACCGTTCTGCCTGCAGACGTGCCTCGACGCGGACGGTCGTCCGACGGTCTTCGACGTCGCGGCCCGAATCGGCGGGGGGACGAACGTGCATCTGGGAATCGGTCACCCGTACGGGAACGCCCTCTGGCGCGCGCCGATGAGCACGGGACGGCGGATCGCCCACGAGATCCGGCGGGCGAGCGACGACGGCCGACTCGCGGAGATCGTCACATGAGCGCGGCGGCTCCGGCGGAGCTCCAGCGGACCCCGCTCTACGAGTTCCACCGCCGCCACGGAGCGCACCTCGTCCCGTTCGCGGGCTGGGAGATGCCGCTCTACTACTCGAGCATCCTCGCCGAGCACCGGGCCGTCCGGGAGTCGGTCGGCCTCTTCGACGTCGCCCACATGGGCGTCCTCCGGATCGAGGGCGGACACGCCGCCGCGCTGCTCGCGCGCCGGACGACGGCGAACGTGCCGAAGCTCGTCCCGGGCCAGGCCCGCTACACCTTCCTGCTGGAGTCGACGGGCCACATCGTGGACGACCTCCTCGTCACGCGGCTCGACGACGGAGCGGCGCTCGTCCCGACGTTCCTCACCGTGCCGAACGCCGCCCGCGCGAGCGAGATCGAGGAGATCCTGAGGCAACATCGGAGCCCCGACACGACGGTCGAGCGCCTGAACGACCGCGCGACCCTCGTCGCGGTCCAGGGGCCCGGATCGCGCGAGCTCCTCGAGCGGACGTTCGGTTGGGACTTGAGCGGGATCGCCTTCTACCACGCCCGCTGGTTCCCGGCGTCGCCCGGGACGGGCGAGGGGACCGGCCGGCTCGGCCCACATCCGCCCGAGGGGCTCGCCGAGGAGTTCCTGGTCAGCCGGACCGGTTACACCGGCGAGCTCGGCTACGAGATCCTGATGCGCCCGGAGCGCGCGGACGCGGTCGCGGAGGCGATCGTGCGGGCCGGGGCCCAGCCGGTCGGGCTCGGCGCGCGCGACACCCTCCGGCTCGAGAAGGGGTTCCTCCTCTCGGGTCAGGAGTTCCACCGGGACCGCACCCCGCTCGAGGCGGGCCAGGACCGGTTCGTCGACTTCGACCACGACTTCGTCGGGCGAGCCGTCCTCGACCAGCAGCGCGCCGAGGGCCCGGCCGAACGCCTGGTCGGCCTCGAGGTGACGGAGCCGGGCGCGATCCCGCGCCACGGCACCCCGATCCAGGCGCCGGGCGGGGTCCGCACGACCGCGACGAGCGGCGGGCCGTCGCCCGGCCTCGGCCACGGCATCGCGCTCGCGTACCTCCCCCGCGCGATCGCGGTGGCGGGGACGGAGGTGGCGTTCTCGCTGCGGGGGCACGACGTCCCGGGCCGGGTGGTCCCCCTCCCCTTCGTCAAGTCCGCTCGGACGCGCACGTAAATACGGAGGCACGGTTTCTCTACCGGCCGGAGGGCGATGGCGGCCGATTCGGGGAATGGCCGCCCGTTCGTCGGCCGCGTTGAGGCCGTCGAGGCGCTCCACCGGCGCTTCGACGACGCGCGGGCGGGCAACGGTGGGGTGACGCTCCTCATCGGGGACACGGGGGTCGGCAAGTCGACCCTCGTCCACGGGCTCGTGCGCGAAATGCGGACCCGGGGCGTGCGGGTCCTCGAGGGCCGCGCCCCCGCGCTCGACGCGCCGCCGCCCTTCGCCCTCGTCCGGTCTGCGCTCGAGAGCCTCCCGCGGGCGGGGGCGGAGGAGTCGGGGCCGCTCTTCGGCCGGGCCGGGAGCGATGCCTACCTCATCGGCTTCGCCCCGCGCCTCGACGACGGGGCGCTCCGGCCCCCGGTCCGCATCGAGGAGCGCCTCATCTCCGCGCTCGGGGAGGCCGATGAGGCGGGGGACATCGCGCGCGACCCGATCCTGACCGGGCTCGCCGAGCAGTTCGACGACCTCACCCGACGGGGACCGACCGTCCTGGTCCTCGAGGACCTCCATCGCGCAGACGAACCGAGCCTCGGGGCCATCGAGCATCTCGCGCGGGCCCTCCAGCACCGCCCGCTCTGGATCCTCGCCACGGTCCGGTCGTACGCGGTCCTCCCGCCCTCCGTCCGGGGACGGCTCGAGGCGTTCGAGGCGGCGACCGGGGCCCGTCGGATTCTCCTGCGTCCGTTCACGTCGGGCGAGGTCGCCGACTATCTGCGGCGGCTCGAGCCCGGGCGCACGTTCTCGGCCGACGAGGTCGCCCGCCGCTACTCCGAGAGCGGCGGCAACCCGCTCCTCCTCGAGCAGCTCGACCGACGGCCGGTCCCGCGGGGGGGCCCCGGTCCCTCCGGGCCGATCTCGGCCGACTCGATCGCCGCAACCCTCCCGTCGCTCGACGAGGAGGCCCAGCGCGCGGTCGCGGTCGCGTCCGTGCTCGGGACGGAGTTCCCGTTCTCGATGCTCCTGCGCGCCAGCGACGAGGAGGAGGAGCGCCTCGCCGAGACGGTCGACCGCCTCGTCGGCCGCGGGATCCTCCTCGAGCGCCCGAACGAGGAGCTCGCCTTCGCCGACGACCGGGTGCGCGACGCGGTGTACGGCCACCTCTCCGAGAGCCGCCGCCGGCTCCTCCACCGGCGGGCCGGCGAGGCCCTCGAGGCGACGGGCAGCGCCGACCTCTCCACGATCTTCGCCCTCGCCCGCCACTTCTTCCTCGGCAAGGTCGACGCGAAGTCGGTCCAGTTCAACCGCGCGGCCGCGGAGATCGCGGAGCGGGCGTTCACCCCCGAGATCGCCCGCGAGCATCTCGAGCGGGCCCTCGAGAGCCATCGGCGCCTGCACCCGGAGGACTGGGACGGGGAGACCGAGCTCGTGATCGAGCTCGCGCAGACGATCGACCACGTGGGCGAGCTCGAGCAGGCGGAGGCCCTCCTGCGGGAGCACCTCGCGCGTCGCGGGCTGCGCACGCGCCTGAGCCCCCACGTCCTCGCGCTCCTCGAGCTGTACATCGCGCGGATCCAGACGGACCGGGGCGGCTGGCAGGAGGCGGAGGGAACCATCCGCGCGGTCCTCGCCTCGACCGACCTCGCCGGGCACCCGCTCCTCGCGGCGCGCCTCCACCGGCTCCTCGGCGAGTCCCTCTACTACCAGGGACGCTACGCCGAGGCGCTCGCGGAGCACTCCGAGGAGCTCAAGAGCGCGGAAGCGAGCGGCGACGAGCGCGCGATCGCCCTCGGCCATGTGCGACGCGCGAACGTGCTCGCGATGATGGGCCAGCCCGACGAGGCGCTGCACGAGGCGCGCGTCGCCGCGAAGGAGCTCGAGCGCTTGGGGGACGCGCGCGAGGCCGCCCACGCCCACATGTTCCTCGGGGTCGTGATGGCCGGGAGCCGCCTGCCCCCCGAGCGCCTCGAGGAGCCCCTGGCGGAGTACGCCGAGGCGATCCGCCTCGCCGAGAAGGCGCACGACGTCCGGAGGGTCGGGTGGGCGCTGTTCAACACCGCGGACACGCTCCGCGAGCAGGGCCGGCTCGACGAGGCGAGCGAGCGGATCCAGCGATCGCGGGAGATCCTCGAGCGGATCGGCGACCGCTTCGGACTCTGCCAGTCGATGATCATCCAGTCGAAGATCGCCCTCGACCGCGGCGAGTACGACCGCGCGGAGGCGGACCTCCTCGACGCCTACCGGATCGTGCGGGAGCTCAAGGCCCCGGCCGACGAGGTCGACGTCGTGCTCCGACTCGCGCAGCTCTCCTACGCGCGCGGCGACCGGGCGAGCGCACGGCGCCGCGTCACCGAGCTCGAGCGCCAGAACCTCGCCGCGCTCCGGCCCGACGTCGTCGACGACTTCGAGCGCCTGAAGCGGGCCCTCGCCGAAAAGGACGGCGCCCACGATGCCGCGAAGGGCTAGGCCCGCGCGCGCGGCGCGGGGAACGCGCGCGCTCGTGGCGCGGGCGCTCGCCGAGGACCGGGTGGGGGACGACCGCACCACCCGGGCCGTCCTCCCGCGGGCCCAGCCGGCC
>JASHPK010000064.1 GCA_030038095.1 Thermoplasmata archaeon
GCATGCCACCGGGGCCATCGTGGTCGTCGATGCGGCCCAATCAGCGGCCCACCGGCCGATCGACGTGGAGGCGCTGGGCGCCGACTTCGTTGCGTTCTCCGGGCACAAGACGCTCGGCCCCATGGGCATCGGCGCCCTCTGGGGCCGCTCGGAACTGCTGGAGGAGCTCCCCCCGTACATGGGCGGAGGAGAGATGATCCGCGAAGTTCACCAGCGCGACATCTCGTACAGAGAACCTCCCGCGAAGTTCGAGGCCGGCACCCCCAACGTGGGGGGCGCGGTCGCCCTATCGGTAGCCCTCGATTACCTCGAGGGGCTCGGCTGGGACGACATCCAGGACCACGAGCGGGCGATGCAGGCGCACCTGTTCCGGACCGCCGAGCGCCGGCTGGGAGACCGGATCGAGATCTTCGGTCCTCCGGATCCGAACTCCCGCGAGGCGGCGTTCTCGTTCGCGATCGAGGGCGCGCACCCCCACGATGTGGCCACCCTGCTCGATGCCGATGGAATCGCGGTGCGGGCCGGCCACCATTGCGCCCAACCGCTGATGGAGCGACTCGGAGTGCCCGCGCTCACGCGCGCGAGCCCGTACATCTACAACACCGAACACGAGATCGACCTCCTGTTCGACTCTCTCGAACGGATCTCTACGCTGTTCGCGAAGGCGGCGAGGTGAGCGACCCGCCGTGTAGCGGACCCGCCGACATGGGGGGACACATCCCGACCTCCACCGATAGAGCCTCGCCTGTCGCCGCCGGCACGACCTCTGATTTAAATACCTTACAGTGATGGAATTCTTGAGGCGTTCATGGCTCAGACGGCGAGCGATATCACTCCCCTCGACTACACTCGGTACGACTTCAAGGACCCCGAGACGTACCGCCTTCGCATCCCGAAGGGACTCTCGCGGGAGGTCGTCGAGCAGATCTCGAAGTTCAAGGGCGAACCGGACTGGATGCTCGAGTACCGCCTTCGGGCGTACGAACATTTCGTCGAGCGGCCGATGCCCGACTGGGGGCCGAGCCTCGACGAGATCGACTTCGATGCCTACACCTACTACGCGAACCCGCTGCTCGAAGGCGAGACCAAGCGGAAGTGGGAGGACCTCCCCGCCGACATCAAGAACACGTTCGAGCGGCTCGGAATTCCGAAGGCGGAACGCGAGTACTTTGGTGGCGTAGGCGCCCAGTACGACAGCGGCACTGTCTACCACAAGATCCGGGAGGACCTCGCCGCCAAGGGTGTCGTCTTCTGCGACACCGATACCGCGGTGAAGGAGCATTCCGACATCGTCCGAAAGTACTTCGGGAAGATCGTTCCCTACAATGACAACAAGTTCTCGGCGCTCAACAGCGCGGTCTGGTCCGGAGGGAGCTTTGTCTACGTGCCTCCCGGCGTGGATGCCGGGATCCCCCTTCAGGCGTATTTCCGCATCAATGCGAAGAACGTCGGTCAGTTCGAGCGGACCCTGATCATCGCGGACAAGGGTGCGAAGGTGCACTATATCGAGGGCTGTGTTCCGGAGGGCGGGGAGATCCTCGTCGGGGACGAACTGACTCCCATCGAGCGCATCGAAGCAGGCCAAGTGGTGCTCAACAGCGACGGTCAGGAGACGACCGTCGAGAAGACGATGGTTCGGCCGTACGCGGGGGACCTCATCAACATCACGCCCGTCTCCGTGGGCAACGCGTTCCAGCTCACGCCCGAGCACCCCGTCCTCTGTGTCCCGCGTCGGAAGGTCACCCTCTCGCACCGAAAGGATCGACCGCTCTCGGATGTCGACCCGGAGAAGCTTCTGCGCGCGACCCCCGAGTTCGTCCCGGCGGGAGAGCTCGTTCCGGGGGACTTCATCCACTATCCGATCAACCGAACGGTCCGCGACGAGCGGTCGCTCGGGACCTCGGCGCTGCGCGTCCTCGGTTACTATCTCGCCGAGGGGTGCGTCCAGCTCATCCACGGATGCGAGGCGGTGACCTTCACCTTCCACATCGACGAGACCGGATACGTCGAGGAGCTGTCGCGTGCCATCGAGCAACTCACCGGGAAAACCCCTTGGACGAACGCTCAGCCCGAGAAGCACGCGAGGGTGGTCGGGGTCTACTCGAAATCGCTCTACGCCCTCTGCCTTGAGCATGCGGGCCACCTCGCGGAGGGGAAGCACCTCAGCAAGGTGATCATGGAGCTCCCGCCGGAGAAGCAGCGGGTCCTCCTCGACGCGTACTACAACGGTGACGGGAACGTCTACGAGCGCTACGGCGAAGTCCACCGCGTCATGACGGTCTCCCGCGGGCTCGCCTTCCAGGTGCAGGAGCTACAGGCGCGTCAAGGCATCTACGCGACGATCAACGTCCGCGAGCCGTTCGATGAGACGATGAAGGATGGCCCTGAGGTCGATCACCGGAGACTGTACACCGTTTACCACCAGGACGGCAAGCAAGCGGAGGCGGTGCGACGCGCCGGCGATGCCTTCCTCGTCCCGATTCGAGAAATCCGCACCACCCCCTACGATGGGAAGGTGTACAATTTCCACGTGGCGGGCGACAACAACACCTACCTGGTCAAGGGATTCTCGGTCCACAACTGCACTGCCCCGATCTACTC
>JASHPK010000065.1 GCA_030038095.1 Thermoplasmata archaeon
AGCACGCATAGTCGTGCCCGCCCTCGAACTCGGCGTACTTCACCGGGTAGCCCTTCGCCTCGAGCACGTCGCGCAGGTGGCGCACGCTCTCCAGAAGCGAGGTCGTCGATC
This sequence comes from Thermoplasmata archaeon, assembly GCA_030038095.1. Taxonomy (GTDB): domain Archaea; phylum Thermoplasmatota; class Thermoplasmata; order Lutacidiplasmatales; family UBA184; genus Lutacidiplasma. The sequence continues at coordinate 112 of JASHPK010000065.1, forward strand.
CGGGAAGCACGAAGCCCTCCCGGGTTCCGGCATCGAGGTAGAATCGGATCGGAAGCAGAGGCGCGTGGGCGAACTGCTGCATGAGAGTCGGCGGGGTGTCCTGGCCGAGCGGCGGTACCATGAAGTACGAGCCGGACTGAGCGAGCACGTTGCCGAACCGTCGAGGGTATCGCAACGCCGCGTACGCCGCAGCCACAGCTCCGATGCTCGAACCGGCGAGCACGGTGCGTTCGGGCGGGCTCACGATGCCGTAGTTCTTGCGAAGGAGCGGGAGAACCTCGCGCGCCAGGAAGTCGGGGAACTTCGGATTGAGCAGCAGGTCTCGCTCGCGGGCGCCGGGCGCGTTGTCGACGAGCACCAGCGCCGTCGGTCCGATGCGACCCGCGTCGACGAGATTCTCGACGATTCGCGGCGCGGGGATCGGGTCCCGGTACGGGGCGGCGTCAAACAGGATCACGAGATGGGTGCGGCGGCTCGTTCTCTCAAAGCTCGGCGGGCGGTAGATCCAGAGGGTCCGCGAGTTCCCGAGGAGACGGCTGTGGAATTCGGTCCGAGCTTCGTTCCATCGGCTCGGTTCCTCGGAGCGACCCCACGGCTGCGCGGGGGCCGCCGGCAGCTCGAGCAGCGAGAGGTGCAGCGCCGGCCCGAATCGGATCCGCTTCGGGTTGAGGGGGTCGGACTGGAGCGACTGCATGTACCGGCCCCAGACCGGTCCCACCGCATCCGCCGGCGGCATCGGTCGGGCGGAGTAGCCGTACGACGCTCGGATCCGGCGCGAGAAGCGGAACGTACGATGCCAGAGCCCCGTCCCGGCCAGGGGTCGAAGTTGCGTCTCGTCACGGGCGAGGTCGAGGACCGGCGAGAAGACGGAAGGTCCACGAACAGGGCCGGGAGCCTGCCAGACAAACGTCACCAGCGCCTCGTCCCGGTTCCCGGGGATTGGCTCGACCAGTGGACCCCGAGATCCGGCGAGCAGGGCAAGGACTCGGCGCACCGATTCGGCACGCCCTCCTCGCGGATGGCCGACGAGTGCGGCGAGCTGCCGGCTTTCGAGCGCAGGATCGTTCATCGCACGTGAGGCGGGAAGTGTGCGGTCTGGCGCGAGGGGGAACGGCCCGGAGCTCGAGACACCGCGTGATCCAGACCTTCGACCCATCCCGACATCGGACTTCCTTGACCGTGATGGGATGGGCCGGACCTCAAACCTCTACCGGTCGACCTGTCGATGTAGTTACCGCTCAGGATGTCCACGACCGCCGATCCGGAGGGCGGACGAGCTTCGGCCCGGATCGTGCGAAGCGCCGGGATGCCGCAATGGGCTCAGACGAAGAGCAGCACGGTGACGATCACGAGCAGGATCACGGCGCCGGTCAGGTACCTCATCCAGCGCACGAGGTCTGCGGTGTTGCCTTCGATCCGTCGAAGCGCGTCCATCTGATCCGCCGGTGGCGTGCGAGACGGAGATCCTCCGAACATAGAGCTCACTTCCACTCCGAGAGCGGGCCGGTGGGGATACGGTTTTACCTCGCGGCCGCGAGCTTCGATAGAGCACGGGCCGGTAGTGACACATCATCATCTTGTACCGGGGCGCACTGACCCTTGCGAGCGTTGGGGCACCGTCCTCCGCTTGGCGGAGCGTCCGGTTGCCCCGGGCCACGGAGACCTTCCTTGACCATCCAGGGACCGGGCTCGGGGACGGTGCTGCTCGGCGGGCTCGCCGAGAGACCTACGCTCGAAGCGGTCCAGCGGGAGTTCCGGAATCCGCGGCTCGAGGGACGCCGTCTCTTCGCCGAGGGGTTCGGAACGTTTCTTCTAGTCATGGTCGCCGCAGGGGGTCCCGTCGTGAACGCGGTGAGCGGCGGGAAGATCAGCCTCGCGGCCCAGGTCGCCGCGCCGGGGCTCATGGTGATGGCGATCATCCTGTTCATGGGGGCGACTTCGGGCGCGCACCTCAACCCGGCGGTGAGCATCGCCTTCGCGGCGCGGGGCGACTTCCCGTGGCGTCGCGTGCCCGGCTACATCGTGGCGCAGTTGATCGGGGCCACGCTCGCCGCCGCCCTGCTCTACGGGCTCTTCGGTCGGATGGGAGGCCTGGGCACGACGGTGCCCGGTCCGGGGATCTCGGAGCTCCAAGCGCTCGTGCTCGAGATCGTCCTCACGACAGGCCTGGTCAGCACGATCCTCGGCACGGCCTCGAAGGCGCAGAACATCGGACCGCTCGCGGCCCTCGGGGTCGGCGGGTACATCATTCTCGCCGGTCTCTGGTCCGCCCCCGTCAGCGGGGCTTCCATGAATCCGGCGCGCTCGCTGGGCCCCGCCATCGTCCTCGGCAACCTTTCGCACGTCTGGATCTACGTGCTGGGACCGATCGTGGGAGCCCTCCTTGCCGTGGGCATCGCGTTCCTCCTGAGGGGGCCCGGCGGCGACGCGCCGGCCGTTGCGGCCGCCCAAGGAAGACTCTCCGAGATCCTCGAGGACTCGAACCGGCAGTCCCCGGCATCCCCGAGCCGGCCCCCGACTCCAATCAGCCCGGGCAAAACTCCGTAAGGCGACCCACGACGGCCGGTCCCTCCCCCGGGGCCGCACCGGATCGCCCGAACTTCCCGGGCAGTTCGGGCTCTCCGCCGAAGGATTCTCAGGTCTTGGCCGGGAGGGAGGCAGCGCACGGTTTAGCGCGTCGGCGCTGGAGTTCAAATAACGACGTGGAGATGGACCCACGGACGATCTCGGTCATGGGACGGCATGCGAGGCTGCTGACACGGGTCGGCACGACGGCTGCCGTTCTCGCCGCGGTCGTCGTGCTCGCGTATCTCCCGATCCCTTCCGCCGGCGCTCCGTTCCACCCCACGGCGCCCGCCCTGAGAGCCGGGACGGTGATCTCTCCGTGCGCCTTCGCGACGTTCAAGAAGGACGTCCTTGCCGGCGGAACCGTGCAGTTCGGTGGGGCCTGCACCCTCCAGTTCACCTCGACGATCACGATCCCGGCGGGCCTCACCGTCACGATCCAGTCCGGCGGGTACTCGGTGGCGTTGAGCGGAGGGGGCTCGACCGAGCTGTTCGTCTCCCACGGGACCCTGACCATACTCAACCTGACGCTCACCGATGCCCGTTCGACCGGGGCCGCGGGCTCGAACGGGAATCCGGGCTCTAACGGCTCGAGCGGCTCCAATGGCACGGCCGGCGGCGCCGGAAGTGCGGGCGACGACGGTGGCAGCGGGACCTCTGGGTCGGCTGGTTCCGCAGGTGGCGCGGGGACTACCGGGGGCGCGGGCGGAGATGCCCGCGGCGGCGCTCTCGACATCGTCCATGGCACCGTGAATCTCTCCGGAGACACCTTCAGCGACGATTACGCGATCGCCGGCAACGGCGGCGACGGCGGCGCCGGCGGAACCGGCGGCAGCGGGGGCCACGGAGGGGCCGGGGGCGCCGGCGGCAACGGGGCGGCCGGTACGAACGGCTCCGGCGGCGATGGCGGGAGAGGCGGAGCCGGAGCGAACGGAGGGAACGGCGGTGCGGGCGGAGCGGGAGGAGAGGGCGGACTAGCGCAGGGCGGGGCGGTCTACAACACCGGCTCGTTGACCCTGTGGGACGACGTCTTCGACTCCGACGAGGCGATCGCCGGTTCGGGCGGAAGCGGCGGCGCCGGTGGCAACAGTGGGTCCGGCGGCAATGCTGGCCCCGGAGGTCCTGGCGGCACCGGCGGGACCCCGAGTTCCGGCGTGACCGGGGGTTCCGGAGGACCATCGGGTGCGAATGGCGCCGCCGGCCTCGGCGGATCCGGGGGCGCCGGCGGCGTCTCAGGCCTCGGAGGCACCGCGCAGGGCGGCGCCGTGTACAGCGACGGACTGTTCTGGATCAATGACACCACGTTCGATGACTGTCAAACGAGCGCCGGACCCGGAGGATCGGGAGGTCCCGGCGGTCCGGGCGGTTCCGGAGGGAACGGCGCGGGCGGAGCGATCGCGGGGGCCGGAGGCACCGGCGGAACCCCCAGCTCGACCGGCGGGGGAGGAGGCTCCGGGGGCGCCGCGGGAGCCACGGCCGCCGCTTCGAACGGCTCGGCGGGCGGGGCGGGCGGTAACGGCGGCAACGCGAGCGCGGGCGGCGCCGCGCAGGGAGGC
>JASHPK010000066.1 GCA_030038095.1 Thermoplasmata archaeon
GGGACCGCGCCCGTCCCGGTCGGCCCGCGTTCTATCTGACCCGACCGGGCGAGCCCCGTCCCTCCGGTGGAACGGACGGGTGAAGGCGATCGCTCGTCGCGGCCCGCCTTAGGTCTGGCGGGTCCGAGAGCGGACCCGGGAGGAACCGGACTTCGGGAAATTCAGGTACATCCGGGACGGCGTCGGGTGCGCCGAGATCCTGCGGTACTTCGCGGAGCGCTTCGCCGAGTAACTGCGGCGCACCGGGCCGGAGATCTCGAAGTAGATCAGCTGGCCGACCGGCATCCCGGCGTAGACCCGAACGGGGAGCTTCACGCTCATCTCGAGGGTCCAGTAGTTGCAGAAACCCTCGTCCCCCTTCCCGGCGGTCGAATGGATGTCGATGCCGAGCCGGCCGACGCTCGACTTCCCCTCGAGGAACGGCACGAACCCGTGGGTCTCCGTGTACTCCTCCGTTACGCCGAGGTAGAGCTGGCCGGGCACGAGCACGAAACCCTCCTTCGGGATCCGGAACTCCTTCACCGGGTTCAGCTGGCGCGCATCGAGACCCGCGGTCGAGTAGACGGCGAGGTACGGGCCGAGGTGGACGTCGTAGGAGTTCGTGCCGAGGCAGTCGGGGCGGAACGGGCGGATGACGAGGTGACCGCGTCGGAGCTCTTCCCGGATCTTCGAGTCCGACAGGATCATGCGTGCCGAGCGCCGCGGAGCCGGCTTCCGTATTTAAGGGGGGGTCGCGGGACCGGGGACGTTCTCGAGGAGGAGCGCCGCGTAGCCCACGACGTCGCGCATCCGCGCCACCTCCCCCGAGTGCCCCCAGCGCAGGAGGCGCGCCTCGAGCGGCTCGTCGCGCACCGCGCTCAGCAGGACCGTCGTCGGGGCGATGCCGCACATCGTGATCCCGTGTTCCTCGACCACGTCGTAGAGCCGTCGAGCATCGCGGGCCAGGATCGCCTCGATCGCGAGCCGGTCCTGCCGCTCCGCGGTCGGCGCCGGTACGTAGTGGGAGAAGTCGGTCGACGCGATGATGAGCACGTCCCGGTCAGCGAGGGCGGATCGGACCACGCTCGCGACTCGCTCGAGGAGCTCGAACGCGTCGAACGGCACCCCGAGCGCCACGAACCTCGGGTGCGGGAGGACGTACTCGAGGAAGGGGAGCTGCACCTCGATCGAGTGCTCGCGGGCATGCGCGGACTCGTCGACGGCGATCGGACGGTGCGCGAGAGCGCGGACGAGATCGTGGTCGACCTCCGTGGGGCCGAGCGGCGTCCGCCACGGTCGATCGGACAGGGAGGGACCGAGCCCGGCGCCGTAGTGGTCGACGCCGAGGACGAGGACCGTGGACGGCGGAGGCTCGGAGGCGATGCGCGCGTACGCGAGCGCGGCGATCGGGCCGGAGTACTCGAATCCGGCGTGGGGAACGATCGCGGCCCGGATCGTACGATGGGAGCTCCGGCGCCGCGCCGGCAGCTCCCCCGGTCCGCGCGGGGAGAGGAAGCACGCCTCCACCTGACGGGCCAGCGCCGAGCCGTCGCCCTCGTAGAACTGGCCCGCGACCGCCGGCGGTCGAGCCCCTTCGGTCATGCGGCGTCAGGGGGGAGACAGTTCGGCCACAAGGCGCTTCGCCTCGTCACCGTCGAGCGGTTGGCGCACCCGCGGCTGGAACGGGTTCGCCTCCCCGTAGCGTGGGATCACATGGAAGTGGACATGGAAGACGACCTGGCCGGCCCTCGCGCCGGCGTTGAGCGCCACGTTGTAGTCCTGCGTGATCCGGTCGACGCGTCGGCAGACCTCGTGGAGCGCGTGGATGAGGCCGGTCCGCTCCTCGGCGGACAGGTCGGTGAGCCGGGCGCCGTGGTGTTTCGGGACGACGAGGAGGTGGCCGCGCGTGAACGGGAAGATGTCGAGGAAGGCGATCGCGCTCGCGTCCTCGAAGACGACATGGGCCGGTGCCCTTCGCGCGATGATGTCGCAGAACACGCACGGGGGAGAACTCGACCGCGCCGGCGGAACCATCCTCGGGTTCGAGCTCGTCGTCCCCAAAAGGGTTGTCTCGCGGCCCGACCGCCCCCATTGCGTCTAATAGGGGTGGCCTCGTCTCTTGGAGCGAATGACCCGCTCGACGGTGGTCGTCTCGATCGCGATTGGCACCTTGGCCGTCCTGGGCGCCCTCGGCCTCGGGTCCTTGGTGGCGCCACGGCCCGTCGCCCCGGCTCCGGAGCCCGCCGCCCCCGGCGCCTCGATCGTCACGGACGCGGTCGCGATCCCGTCCGGCGTCCGCGCCACGCTGCTGCCGGGGACGACCCCGGTCTTCCTGACCTTCACGCTCGCGGGGGCGGACCCCGCGGGACTCGCCGAGTTCCTGGCCGCGGTCGAGAATCCGGCCTCGCCCGACTACCGGCAGTTCCTCTCGGAGTCCGAGTTCGAAGCGCGGTACGCGCCTTCCCCGTCCATGGCGAGCTCGGTCGCGAGCGCCATTGCGTCCGCGGGGGGCCGGGACGTCACGATCGCCCCGGGAAGGCTCGCGGTGACCTCGGTCGTCCCGGCGTCGGTCGTCCCGGCCCTCGTTGGGGCCCCGCTCGTGAAGATCGGCGGCAGCTCGGCGGCCCCCGTGTATACGACCTCGGGAGCGCTCGAGCTCGCACCCTCGCTCGCCGGCCGGGTGGTGGGCGTCGGGGGGCTTTCCAACGCGGCGAACCCGGGTCTTTCCTACGATCTCGCCCGCACCGCCGCGGTCGACCTCGCGCCGGATCGGTCCCCCGACCAGTTCCTGCTCGGGATCCCGCCGAGCAACCAGTGGTTCCTCGGATCGGACTTCACTCAGGCGTACGGCGCGTCGGCCCTGTTCCCGGGCAACTCCACGAACCCGAACGCCACCTTCCCGGAACACGTCGCGATCGCGACGTTGCTCGCGAGCGGCTTCAACAGCACCGCATCGACCGACCTTCCCCCGTGGGACCCGGCGGTCGTCGATTGGTACCTCAATCAGACCCTGGCGCCCTGGTGGCCCGCGCCCGACGTCACGGGCGTGCCGGTGAGCGCGGGCGGGGTGACCCCGCCCCTCCCCGGGTCGAACGGAGCGCTCAACGACTCGAGCCTCGACCAGGTCGAGAACTCCCTCGATCTCGAGATGGCCGCGAGCGTCGCCCCCGGCGCCCCGGTCTACAACTTCTACTTCTCCGCGAGCCTCCTCACCGGGACCCCCGCGTGGTCCAGCCTCGCGGACGACTTCGCGCTCGATCTGAGCTCCGCCCTGAACTACACGGGGTACGGAGCGGCCCGCCTCGGGGTCGTCAGCGGATCGTTCGGCCTGCCGAACCTGAACGATTCGCTCTGGGACGCGGCGCTCAACGAGGCGGCCGCCACGGGCGTGACGGTGGTGGCCGCGAGCGGGGACCAGGGGAACGCCCCGGACAACGTTTCGGGTCGGCCGGACGGACCGTGGCCGACTTGGCCCGGCTCCGCCGCGTTCGGCGCCGCGGGCAGCGTGGCCGTGGGCGGGGTCAGCCTCACGCTTTCGGGTCAGCCCGCCGGGAACGTCACCCCGACCGGTTACGTGAACCTCACCTTCGACCGCCACGTCACGGGGATCGCGAACATGTCCACCTGGTGGGACACCTCGGCGGGCCGGGGGAACTACGAGGGATCCGAGGGCGGGGTCGCCACGAGCTTCTACCCGGAGCCCGCCTGGCAGTTCTACTCCGCGGCGGGCCACGCCGTCCTGAACGCGTCGCTCCTCGAAGGGCTGACGAGCCTGGGCCGGGCGGAGCCGGACGTCGCCTTCGCCGCGAACGGGACGCTCACGATGTACGCTCTCGACAGCACGACCGGCGAGTACGAGGGCGACGTCGTGGAGGGGACCAGCATCGCGGCGCCCGTCTTCGCCGGGCTCCTCGCCGACATGATCGCCGTCAAGAGCAACGACTCGACCTCGACCTGGCACTCGTTCGGGTTCCTGGACCCCGAGCTCTACCGGATCGGGAGCTTCTTCGCCGCGAACCCGACCAGCTCGGCGAACCCTTACCTCGAGGTGACCCAGGGCTCGAACTACTTCTTCTCCGCGGGGCCGGGCTGGAACCCGACCACGGGTTGGGGGAGCATCGACGTGCCGCTCTTCTTGGCCGCGGACGCGAACCGGACCATCGCGACGTACTCGTACACCGGCGCAACCTGGACCTTCCCGCCGAGCGGATCCTCCTCGAACCTCCCCTGGAGCGAGTTCTACCTGGTCGTCGGAGGCGCGGTCGCGATCGCCGTCGTGCTGGTCCTCTTGATGAGCCGCCCCCGTCGGTCCGCGTCGGGCGGGACGATCCCGTACGGAGCTCAGGTGGGCGGACCGCCGAACTTCGGCCCGAACGCGCAGGGCGGCATCTATCCGGGCGCCACGTTCCTGTGTCCCTACTGCGGCGCCGTCCGTCCGGCCGAGCCCGTGCGCTGTCCTCAGTGCGGAGCGTACTGAAAGACGCCGGGACCGCCGCGAGGCGAAACCCGCGGCGGCGCGACCCGTTCCGCCGCCCCCGCGGGGCCGTTCCCCAAGCCTACGCCGCCGGAGGCGGGGCCGCGGCTTCCGTGGCCGTGAGCT
>JASHPK010000067.1 GCA_030038095.1 Thermoplasmata archaeon
GGTGTTCAGCCAGCGCGGCGGCTACCGGTCGCTCACCGTCGTCGAGAAGAAGAAGGACGGGATCCTCCAGGTCTCGGTCCCGACCGCGAGCGGCCAGATCCCGCTCGTGATCCTGATGAAGGCGCTCGGGATGAAGAACGACGAGGAGATCTTCCAGGCTGCCCTGGGCGAGCTCCTTCCGCTGGACGAGCCGTTCGTCCAGACGATGAAGCACCTCCTCAACGTCAACCTCGAGGAGTGCCTGTCGAAGCGCCTGTACCCGCCCGAGGGGATCCAGACCACCGAGGACGCGCTCCTCTACCTCGAGAAGAAGTTCGCCACCGGCCAGGCGAAGGAGTACCGCCAGCGCAAGGTCGACGGGATCCTCGACCGGTCGCTCCTCCCGCACCTCGGCGACACGAAGGCGGACCGGCTCAAGAAGGCCCTCTACCTCGCGCGCATGGCGCGGACGGTCCTCGAGCTCCACCTCAAGGTGCGCGGCGAGGACGACAAGGACCACTACGCGAACAAGCGCCTCAAGCTCGCCGGCGACCTCATGGAGGACCTCTTCCGGGTCGCGTTCAGCCTCCTGTTGAAGGACCTCAAGTACCAGCTCGAGCGCTCGTTCGCGCGGAAGAAGGACCTGAGAATCGCGAGCGCGATCCGGCCGGACCTCCTCACGCAGCGCCTCGTCCACGCGCTCGCGACGGGCAACTGGGTCGGCGGCCGCGCCGGGGTGAGCCAGGTGCTCGACCGGACGAGCCACATGTCGACGATCAGCCACCTGCGACGCGTGACGAGCCCGCTTACGCGCAGCCAGCCGCACTTCGAAGCGCGCGACCTCCATCCGACGCAGTGGGGCCGACTGTGTCCGAACGAGACCCCCGAGGGGCAGAACTGCGGCCTCGTGAAGAACTACGCGCTGTGCGTCGACGTCTCGGAAGGGGCCGACGAGGAGGAGGTCACCCTCATCCTCCGCGACCTCAACACGCGCGAGATCGGCCCCGAGGTCTTCCAGGAGGGGGCCGCCCCGCGCGGCAAGCGTGCGGCGCGGGTCTACGTCAACGGGAACCTCGTGGGTCTGCACTCGCAGCCGCTCGACCTCGTCAAGGAGATCCGCGAGCGCCGCCGGACCGGGACGCTCAGCCCGACGCTCGGCGACAAGACCTACGAGATCAACGTCCGCTACGATGAGGAGATGAACGAGGTCATCGTCCACTGCGACTCCGGCCGCCTGCGCCGTCCGCTCATCGTCGTGCGGAACGGCGTACCCCGCGTGTCGCGGAGCGACCTCGACGAGCTCTCCCGCGGGACCCTCTCGTTCAGCGACCTCATCCGCCAGGGCAAGATCGAGTGGATCGACGCGGAGGAGGAGGAGGACTCCCTCATCGCGATCGACGGGTTCGTCCCTCCCGACCGCTGCCCGAAGTGCGAGAAGGCGCTGAGCCGCTCGGACATCCGCTGGATGTCGATGGGCGACAAGCACGACGAGGCGACGGTCGAGTGCGGCTACTGCCGCTCGGAGTTCCCGACCCCGAACCTGGTCACCGAGCGCCACAGCCACCTCGAGATCGACCCGAACCTGATGCTCGGCGTCTGCACGGGCCTGATCCCGTACCCCGAGCACAACTCGGCGCCGCGGAACACGATGGGCTCGGGCATGGCGAAGCAGGCGCTCGGGGTCGAGTCGGTCAACTACCGGCGCCGGCCCGACACCCGCGGCCACCTGTTGCACTACCCGCAGGCGCCGCTCCTCCAGACGCAGACGATGCGCTACGTCCACTTCACGGAGCGGCCCGCCGGTCAGAACTTCGTGGTCGCGGTCCTCTCCTACGAGGGGTACAACATGCAGGACGCCCTCGTCTTCTCCAAGGCCGCGATCGACCGCGGCCTCGGCCGCTCGTCCTTCTTCCGGACGTACCGCGGGGAGGAACGCAAGTACCCCGGTGGCCAGGAGGACCGCTTCGAGATCCCGCGACCCGACGTCGCGGGCGCGCGGGTCGACACCGCCTACCGCAATCTCGGCGAGGACGGCCTCATCTTCCCCGAGCTCGAGGTGACGGAGGGGGACGTCCTGGTCGGGAAGACCAGCCCGCCGCGCTTCCTCGAGGAGAAGACCGATCTCTTGACCCCGCAGAAGCGGCGGGAGACGAGCGTCACGGTCCGCTTCGGCGAGTCCGGCTGGGTCGACAACGTGATCCTGACCGAGGGGGAGAACATCTCGAAGCTCGTCAAGGTCAAGGTCCGCAACCAGCGCGTCCCCGAGCTCGGCGACAAGTTCGCGAGCCGGCACGGCCAGAAGGGCGTCATCGGCCTGATCGTGCCGCAGGAGAACCTGCCGTTCACGCGGGACGGCATCACGCCGGACCTATTGATCAACCCGCACGCGATCCCCTCGCGGATGACGGTCGCCCACGTCCTCGAGATGCTCGGCGGCAAGGTCGGGGCGCTCGAGGGCCACACGATCGACGGCACCGCGTTCGGCGGCGCGCGCGAGGAGGCGCTCCGGGAGGGGCTGAAGACCCTCGGGTTCCACCCCTCCGGTCGCGAGACCCTCTACGACGGCCTCACGGGCCGCCGGTACGAGGCGGAGATCTTCATCGGGGTGATCTACTACCAGAAGCTCCACCACATGGTCGCCGGGAAGATGCACATGCGCTCCCGGGGGCCCGTCCAGATCCTGACGCGCCAGCCGACCGAGGGTCGCTCGCGCCAGGGCGGTCTGCGGTTCGGGGAGATGGAGCGCGACTGCCTGATCGGCCACGGCGTCGCGATGGTGATCAAGGACCGCCTGCTCGACGAGTCCGACGGGACGATCCAGTACGTCTGCGGGAACCCGGAGTGCGGGCATATCGCGATCCCCGACACCCGGGCGAGCTCGCTCCGTTGTCCGAGCTGCGGGAACACCTCCTCGATCTATCCGGTCGAGATGAGCTACTCGTTCAAGCTCCTGCTCGAGGAGCTGATCAGCCTCGGCGTGATCATGCGCCTGCAGCTCGAGGAGATGCGATAGGGAGGCGACCATGGCGCAGGGTCTTTCGAAGCGGATCAAGAGCCTCCAGTTCGCGTTCCTCTCGCCGGACGAGATCCGCCGCATGAGCGGCGTCAAGATCATCACGGCCGACACCTACGACGACGACGGCTATCCGATCGAGATGGGCCTGATGGACCTCCACCTCGGGGTCATCGAGCCCAACTTGCGGTGCCGCACGTGCGGCGGCCGGGTCAACGAGTGCCCCGGCCACTTCGGGATCATCGAGCTCGCGATGCCCGTGATCCACGTCGGCTACGCGAAGGAGATCAAGCGGCTCCTCCAGTCGACGTGCCGGGCGTGCGGGCGGATCCTCCCCGACGCGCCGACCCACCGCGCCGAGTCGATGAACGACTCGGACGACGCGGCGCCCGCGCCGCGCCCCCGCGACTCGAAGGAGGAGCGCTCCTGCCCGCACTGCCACGAGATCCAGCAGCGGATCGTGCTCGACAAGCCGACCACCTTCCGCGAGAACTCCCACAAGATCACGCCGAAGGAGGTCCGCGCCCGGCTCGAGCGGATCCCCGACGAGGACGTCCGGGCCCTCGGCCTGAACCCCCGGTTCGGCCGCCCGGAGTGGATGGTGCTCACGGTCCTCCCCGTCCCGCCGGTCCAAGTCCGGCCGTCGATCACCCTCGAGAGCGGGGAGCGGAGCGAGGACGACCTCACGCACAAGCTCGTCGACGTGCTGCGGATCAACCAGCGCCTGCGCGAGAACCGCGACATGGGCGCCCCGCAGCTCGTCGTCGAGGACCTGTGGGAGCTCCTCCAGTACCACGTCACGACCTACTTCGACAACCAGACGAGCGGCATTCCGCCGGCGCGGCACCGCTCGGGCCGCCCCTTGAAGACCCTCGCCCAGCGCCTGAAGGGCAAGGACGGCCGCTTCCGCTCGAACCTCTCGGGAAAGCGCGTCAACTTCTCCGCGCGCACCGTGATCAGCCCCGACCCGCTCCTCTCGATCAACGAGGTCGGGATCCCGGTCGAGGTCGCCCGGGGCCTCACGGTCCCCCTCGAGGTGACGGTCCACAACCAGGAGGTCGCGAAGGAGCTCGTCCGCCGCGGCCCGTCGCCGACGCCGGACGAGGAGGGCCGCTACCGCTGCGGCGTGAACTACCTCGTCCGCGAGGACGGCCAGCGGATCAAGGTGATGGAGAAGAACGCCGACGCCTGCGCCGAGCTCGTCAACCCGAACTCGATCGTCGAGCGGCAGCTGGTCGACGGCGACATCGTGCTGTTCAACCGGCAGCCGAGCCTGCACCGGATGAGCATGATGGCGCACTTCGTCCGGATCCTCCCCCACAAGACGTTCCGCTTCAACCTGTGCGACTGTCCCCCGTACAACGCGGACTTCGATGGCGACGAGATGAACCTGCACGTCCTCCAGAGCCAGGAGGCGCGGGCCGAGGCGAAGGTGCTCATGAAGGTCGAGGAGCACATCCTCTCCCCGCGGTACGGCGGCCCGATCATCGGGATGCTGCACGACCACATCACGGCCGCGTTCCTGCTCACCTACAAGGACCCGAAGTTCTCGAAGAGCGAGGTGACGTACCTCCTGTCGAAGCTGAACTACCCGGTCCCGCCCCCGGCGGGGAAGGACAAGGACGGCGAACCGTTCTGGTCGGGGAAGCAGCTGTTCTCCCTCACCCTGCCGAGGGACCTCACCCTCGAGTTCCGCTCGAACATCTGGGCCGGGTGCAACGACCCGCCGATGGCGTGCAAGCACGACGCGATCGTCGTGATCGAGAACGGCGTCCTGAAGACCGGGACGATCGACAAGAAGGCGATCGCCTACGAGAAGGGCGCGATCCTCGACGCGATCGCGCGCGACAACGGGATGCCGCGGGCCCGCCAGTTCCTGGACGAGATGAGCCGGCTCGCGATCACGGCGATCGGCCTGAAGGGCCTGTCGACCGGGATCGACGACGAGGACGTCCCCGAGGGCGCGATCAAGGAGATCCACTCGGCGCTCGAGGGGGCCCGGATCCGGGTCGGCGAGCTCGTGGAGGAGTACCACCGCGGCAAGCTCGAGCAGATGCCCGGCCGCTCCCTCGAGGAGACCCTCGAGGTGATGGTGCGGCGCGAGCTCGGCCAGGCGCGGGACAAGGCGGGCGACATCGCGGGACGCTACCTCGGTCTCGAGAACCCCGCCGTGATCCTCGCGAAGTCCGGCGCGCGCGGCTCGATGCTCAACCTGACCCAGATGGCCGGCGCGGTCGGGCAACAGTCCGTGCGGGGCGAACGCCTCCTGCGCGGCTACGTGCACCGGACCCTGCCGCACTTCGGCCGGGGGGACCTCGGCGCGGACGCGCGCGGGTTCGTCAGCTCGAGCTACAAGCGCGGCCTCTCCCCGACGGAGTACTTCTTCCACTCGATGGGCGGCCGTGAGTCGCTCGTCGACACCGCCGTCCGCACGAGCCGCTCGGGCTACATGCAGCGGCGGCTGATCAACGCCCTCGAGGACCTCAAGGTCGCCGAGGACGGGACGGTCCGCAACACGGCCGGGACCGTGATCGAGTACAAGTACGGCGAGGACGGCATCGACCCCACCCGCTCGTACCAGGGGGTCCCCGTGTCGCTGGACGACGTCGTCGCCCAGGTCCTCGGCCGGCGCATCCGCTCCTCCGACGAGCGCAAGCCCGAGGGCCCGTCGGGCGGTGCGGCCCCGCCCGTCACCGAGGAGGAGATGGACCTGCAGGCCGAGGCCCAGCTCGAGGAAGAGGGCGAAGAGGAGGAGACCGAGGAGTTCGGGACGCCCGAGGAAGGCCCCGAGTTCGGAGGGGAGTGACGATGCCCGAGGAGAAGAAGGCCCCCCCGCGCGACCTCCTCACCCGGATCCAGGAGATCGCCGCCCGGGAAGGGGTCCCGATCTCCGCCTCGGTCGCGGAGAGCCTCCGCGCGAAGCTGCAGAGCCTGCGCCTCTCCCCCGCCGACGCGACGAAGGTCGTCCACGAGGCCGTCCGCCGGTTCGCCCGGGCCGAGGTCGATCCCCACGAGTCGGTCGGGATCATCGCGGCGCAGTCGATCGGCGAGCCGGGGACGCAGATGACCCTCCGGACGTTCCACTACGCGGGGGTCGCCGAGATGAACGTCACGCTCGGGCTCCCCCGCCTGATCGAGCTCGTCGACGCGCGGCGGGTACCGTCGACGCCGATGATGACCGTCCACGTCGACAAGAAGCTCAAGGGGGAGCGCGACGCGGTCCACCAGATCGCACTCCAGATCGAGATCACCACCGTCCCCGACGTCGCGTCGATCGGGACGGTCGTCGAGGAGCTCAAGGTCGTCGTGACGCCGCGGGCGGACCTCCTCGAGGCCCGGGGCGTCAAGCGGGCCGAGCTCGAGGCGGCGCTCCGCGAGAACCTCGATGGGCGCCTCTTCGAGGTGAAGCCGGGGTCGGGCGGCGGCGAGACCCGCGCGCTCGAGATCCACCTCAAGGAGTCGGCCGCGGGCGCGGCCAAGTCGCGCAAGGAGGAGCTGACCGAGGAGATGCCGTTCAAGAAGCTCCTCATCGCGAGCGAGGAGGCGAAGGCGATCCAGATCAAGGGGGTCGAGGGGATCCGCCGGGCGCTGATCCGCAAGGAGCGGGACGAGTACGTGATCTACACGGAGGGCTCGAACCTCGACGGGGTCATCGAGATCCCGGGCGTGGACCCCGTCCGGACGACCACCAACTCGGTCTTCGAGATCTACCGCGTCTACGGCGTCGAGGCGGCGCGCGCGGCCCTGATCTACGAGGCGAACCGGACGCTCGCCGAGCAGGGGCTCGGGGTCGACATCCGCCACCTCATGCTCGTCGCCGACGTGATGACGAACGAGGGCGACATCCGCGCGATCGGCCGCCACGGGATCTCGGGCAAGAAGACGAGCGTCCTCGCCCGCGCCGCGTTCGAGATCACCGCGGCCCATCTGTTGCGCGCCGCGATCACCGGCGAGGTCGACGAGCTCAAGGGGGTCGCGGAGAACATCATAGTGGGCCAGCCGATCACGCTCGGGACGGGCGCGGTCAACCTGGTCTACCGGCCGCTCGGCAGCGGCGCCGCGAGCGCCCCCGCGCCAAAGGCCCCGCCCGTCGAGGGGGAGGCGTAGGCCGATGGACCTCGCGCACGCGCTCAAGGTCGCCCTCGACACCGGGACCGTGAGGATCGGGCTGACCGAGACGCTCGCCGCGGCGAAGGAGAAGAAGGCGAAGCTCCTCATCGTCGCGCGGAGCTGCCCGGATCGGACCCTCACGAAGGAGCGGACGATCGGGAAGGTGCCGATCTACCACTACGAGGGCAGCGCGGTCGAGCTCGGCCAGGCGTGCGGCCGGCCGTTCCCGATCAGCGCGATGGCGATCCTCGACGCCGGCTCGAGCGCGATCCTCACCCTCGAGACGTAGCCCGGGGTCCGACCGCGCAGGAACCCGTTCCGATGACCGAGATCGCCTTCGACACGGAGACCCTCGGCTACATCCGGCTCTTCGAGGAGCGGACGGGCGCCCGGGTCAAGGACTGCCTTTCGGCCGAGGACAAGCTGGTCTACCTCGTCTACCCCGGCGAGATCCACAAGGCGGTCGGGCCCGGCGGGGTCCTTGTCGACCGGCTGAAGGGGATGATGAAGAAGGAGATCCAGGTCGTCGAGTACGCCGACGACCCCGAGACCCTCGTGAAGAACATCTTCTACTGGTACTCCCCGAAGCACGTCGACCTCATGCCGAAGGGCAAAGGGCGCCACGCGACCGTCACGGTCGACCCGGCATGGAAGGCCCGCGCGATCGGCAAGGCAGGGAAGAACCTCAAGGTCGCGCGGGCGATCCTGATGCGGCACACCGACATCGCGAGCGTCAGCGTCGCGTAGCGGGGCCCCGCGCGCGGGGCCGCACAGCGCTAAGTGCGGGGCGACGCTGCCGCCTCGCCGGAGGAGCCTGTGCCGCGCATCCGCGCTGTCCTCTTCGACCTCGGGGGGACCCTGGTCGACGAGCGGAACTTCGCCGGCTGGGTCGAGATCGCGCGCCACTGCCTCCTCGACCTCGACCCGGAGTCCCTCGCGCACGCGTTCGTCGAGGTCGAGCGGGAGTTCGATGCCGAGCAGCCGGTCGCCGACCGCACGACCCGGGAGGTCCGGTTCTGGCAGGAGACGCTGGGAAGGGCGATCGGCCGGCCGGTCCCGCTCGAGCAGGCGAAGCGGTTCCTCTCGGTCGTCCGGTCGACCGACGACCAGCCGTACCCGCTCTTCTCCGACGCCCGCCGCTGCCTCGAGCGCCTCCGCGCCGAGCACCGCCAGCTCGGGGTCGTCTCGAACTCGACGAGCGAGGCGCGCGTGCGCGCGATCCTCGACCGGGCCGGGATCGTCGACTTCTTCGACCGGGTCGTCTCCTCGGGTACCGAGGGCGTGGCGAAGCCGGACCCCGCGATCTTCCGGCGCGCGGTCGACCGGCTGGGCGTCCCGCCGGCCGAGGCGTTCTACATCGGCAACCTCCCGAACGTCGACGCCCGCGCGGCGCGGGCCGCCGGGCTCCACTCGGTCTGGCTCAACCGCGAGGGGACCGGCCTCGGCTCCGACCCGCCCGAGATCACGAGCCTGCTCGAGGTCCCGCTGTGCGTCCGCCTGCTCGAGACCGGCGCCGCGCTGTGAGGCGCGCGACGGCCCTCGGCGCGTCCGTTAAATAGACCCCGGTGCTCCTAAAGGGCACCGCGAGCCCTCCGTTCCGGAGCGGCTTCGTGGGGACGCCGCCACGGCGAGCCGGGGACCTCGTGAACCGCGCTCTTCCAAGGTGACGTCACAGATGGCCCGAAGGGGCGTGGAGCCCCGAGAACCCCTCCCCGGAGACGGGGAGCGAACTCTCGGGACTGACGGAGGAGAGATGCTTCGAACCAACACGCGAAAAGCTCAATCCAGCAAAGAGAAGAGCAATTCCGCCAGTCAGCGAGATCGGTCACGACCTCACGTATTCCCGCACGCGCTCGACGCGTGCGTACAAATCCGGTTGATCCTGCCGGCGGGCACCGCTATTGGAGTTCGCTTAAGCCATGCGAGTCGAGAGGGGTAAGCCCTCGGCGCACTGCTCAGTAACACGCGGACAATCTGCCCTCGAGACGGGGATAACCCCGGGAAACTGGGGATAATACCCGATAGGCCTGAGATGATGGAAGGCTCCCAGGCCGAAATCTTTCGGGGCTCGAGGATGGGTCTGCGGCCTATCAGGTAGTAGGGGGTTTCACGGACCCCCTAGCCGAAGACGGGTACGGGCTTTGGGAGAAGTCGCCCGGAGATGGATTCTGAGACACGAATCCAGGTCCTACGGGACGCAGCAGGCGCGAAACCTCCACAATGTGGGCAACCACGATGGGGGAACTCC
>JASHPK010000007.1 GCA_030038095.1 Thermoplasmata archaeon
AGTCCGTGACCACCCCATCCAGACCGTTTCGAACCATGGAGTCACGGTTTTTCGTACAGCGTCGGAAAGTACTCGACTAAAGGTCGGCTCGAGATTCCCGCTTTATGGACCGGGGACAAGCACGCAATCACACGGGTCTTCGAACGGTTCCTTGGAGGGATTTGAACCCCCGGGGGGTTCGAATACCCCCTCCGACATTTGCGTCAACGGCTCGCCAGCTACCCTGACAACCTTGTTGCCAAACTCGAACAGCGCAGAGAGCGGTGGCACCCCGGGAGGAGGAAGGGACCCCGCTACGAAATCTCCCTTACAATGAATCGATCGTCTCGGGCCGTCAGGTCCAAGGCCTGTTGGCTCGTAAGATGGGAGTAGGCGACGTTCCTTAGGTGCTTTCGGCACCCCTCGACCGCGGCGAGCATCTGCTCATCGGTCGGACGCTCGTAGGGCTGTCCGGGCACGGGGATGTACCCCATGATGTGGAACGGGATCTCGCTACTTAGCTCCGCCAACCAAGCTGCGATGGCCTCCACCTGGTCCACGTCGACGTAGCCCGGGATGAACACCACATTGGCCTTCATGTCCAGCCCGGCATGAAAGGCCGCTTCGAAGTTGCGGAAGATCAGGCTCTTGGGTTTGCCCGTGTATTGCTGATGAACCTTCTCGTCCCAGGCTTTGATGCCGACATTCGCGCCGTCCAAATTCGGCAGAGGCAAACGGCTCCCGTTGGTGTGCCCCAGATACGCCTTGACCCCCAGAGTGTTCTTGACGAAATCGAGCATCTCCGGCAGTTCCTTCGATACGGTCGGTTCGCCGCCCATGAAGGAGACCTTGTCCAAGGGTACGGAGAGGAGCGCTTGTTTCATTTGAGGAACGGTCAGGAACCTCTCCGGTCGGGGAAACGAAAGGCCGGGCGGGCCATTCGCCCCGCTTCGCAACCTATAGCTGCATACTGCACAGCGGAAGGTGCAACCGTAATTGTGCAGCGTTGCGACGCGGTACTTGTCACTGTAGGTGATCCGAAAGAAGACCATATTCATCCACGACCATCGTCGTCCAACGAGCGCGACACGCTCATAGCGAGTCAGTCCTTGATAAGGTGACGTAACATTAGTATTTCGTGTTACTTATCACCGGTATACGTATCTCGTTCGTGAATCCAAACCGACATCCGGGACCCTATCGCTCTCCGGGCCAGATCAACGGCATTACGAGCTTTCGGCCGTCGTGGACGATGATCTCCGTGTCCATCCCGTAAAGCTGCTTGATGTTCTCGGGGCCGATCACCTCTTCGGGCTTTCCGAGCGACACGATCCTTCCCGAGGACATGAGAGCGACGGTGTCCGAGAACAGCATCGCTTGGTTCGGGTCGTGCAAACTCATCACGACCGCCATCCCTCGCTCTCGTGCGACCTTGCGGACCATCTGCAGCACCGTGAACTGGTTCTTGAAGTCCAGGTGGGCCGTCGGCTCATCGAGCAGCAGCGCGGTCGGCTCCTGCGCTATGGCCCGGGCGATCAGCGAGAGCTGCCGCTCCCCCCCGCTGATCTGGGTGTAGGGTCGGTCCTTCAGGACTGATAGGCCGACCGCCTCTATGGCATCGTCCGCTTTCGCATAGTCCAAACTGGAGGGCTGCTGGAAGATGCTCATGCAGGACACCCGGCCCATGAGCACGACATCCTCGACCGAATACGGAAAGGAGGGAGTATGGGACTGGGGCACGAACCCGGCCAAGCGGGCCAGCTCGCCCCGGTCCATCCGGAGGACGTCCTTGCCGTTGAGCTGGACGATTCCCTCTTCGGGTGTGAGGAGCGCGTTCATGCACTTCAAAAGGGTCGTCTTGCCGCAGCCGTTCGGCCCCAGCAAGGTGGTCACGTTCCCCCGCTCCACGGTGAGCGAGATGTCCCGCAACTCAAAGTCGAGCCCGTAGGAGAAACGGAGCCCGCGGATCGAGATTGCCTCCGACACGTCACTGCCTCCAGGCGGCCCCGCCTCGCGTCTTCAGCAGGTACAGGAAGAAGGGGGCACCGATGATCGTGCAGAGGGGGCCGACGGGAAGCTCGAACACAAAGAGCGACCGCGCCAGGTCATCGGCGGTGATGAGAAACACGGCTCCGAGCGCCGCCGAGAGCGGTATGATGACCCGGTTGTCCGGGGTCTTGACGAGCATCCGAACGATGTGGGGCACGACCAGCCCGATCCACCCGATGATGCCGGTGACGGAGATGATGGCGGAGACCATCAGGGTCGACGCGGCCATCACGATCAGCCGGTCCCTCCCGATGTTCACTCCCAGCGATTTGGCCTCCTCCTCGCCCATGGAGAGGACATTCAGCCGCCACCGCATCAGAAAAATGACCCCAAAGCCGGCGATGGTCACGGGCAGGATCTCGAGGATCACGTTCCAGGTCGCCGAGTCCAAGCTTCCCATGAGCCAGTGGACGATCCCGGCGAGCTGGTTTGGGTTGGTGAAGAACTCGACCAGCGAGATCCCCGCGGAGAAGAGTGCGGTCACGATGATGCCGCCCAGCACCAGCGATACGATGGGCGTCTCTCCCCGAGTTCGGGCCGCCAAGAAGGTCAAGAGGAACGCGAGGACGCCGAAGGCGAACGCAAGGATCTGGCTCATGGCCAGCACGCTCGGCAGGAAGGCCAAGGCAAGGGCGGCCCCGAAGCCCGCCCCCGCTGCAATGCCCAAGATGTAGGAGTCGACCAGCGGGTTCTTGAACACCCCTTGCAGCGAGGCCCCCGTCGTCGCGAGGACGATGCCGCCCAGCAGCGCGAGAACGATCCGGGGAAGCCGAATGTCAAAAATTATGGTTCCATAAACGCCTGACGAAGAGGGAGCGGAGGAGAACGCCGAAACAATCCTATTGAAAATCACCTGAAGTACAACTCCCGGAGGGATGTAGTACGTGCCGATGAACATCGACGCTACGAACACCGGAATTGGCAGGAGCAGGATCGCGAGCATGTACCACCGCAGCCTGCCCGGGGTTGGCGTCATTCGTGTTCCCTTTCTGGTTTCAATCTTCGCTCGAGCGTTGGAAGTGGCGTGAATTTCCTAACACCTACTTTACAGACCGGTGGTGCGATGCTGCGAGAACGCGGAAAGCCTCTACCTAGATCCCGACGGACCCCTTCCCGCGCCGAGGTCCCCCGCTCAATCCCACGTGCCCCCTTATCGGGGGTCCCCGCGCTTCGCGGAGGCTGCACCTTCGGGCCGGACGGAGGCCCGGTCGGATCGACCGGACAGTGGGTCGGCCCTCTACCGCACACCTCCGTGGTCACAATGCGGCTGAACGATCGGAGCTGTCCGCTCACTAACCCCGTGCCCTAACTCCCTATGGCATACGGGTAGAACTGCGAGAAGAGCTGGTTGGCCGCGGTCGTCAGGTCGAGGTTGCTGAAGTACGTGGGCTGGACGATCGTGGCGATCTCGTCAAGACCAAGAAGGGCCCGCGGACCGTCATCCAGGTAGGCCCCCACCTGCTCGCCGCCGACCACCACCCCATAGACCTGATGGTTCTCCACGGCCGCTAGGGTCGGAAACTGCTGTTCAAAGGCCGCCACATCGGAGGCGACGGTCGAGCTGGTGTAATCGGTAATGATCACCTTACTATCGTTCCAAGCAAGGACCGTCTCGGCGTCGATCAAGGGATACTCCTGTGTCGAAATATTGGCGTAGGCGGAGTTGATCCCTCCGACCGTATCCACTACCGTCCCCCACTCGCTATCGGAGTCCGCGGAGAACGAGGTGCCGTAGTAGGCGGGGTTGTACGAACCGATGAGCACCGATGGCATCGAAGCGGCCGGGATCTGGATGGCGGTCAGGCTGATGTTCGTGAGGCCGTTCTGCATGTAATTGGCCAGACTGTTCGCCTTCGTGTTCGAGTCCAGTACCTCGCCGATGATCTTGATCGCGCTCATCTCATCCCGGTAGTTCTGCGGGTTGAGGGCGATCACGGGAATGTTCAGATTCTCGAGCGTGTTCAGTTCCTGGTCCGCGGAGCCAAACCCGACGTCCATGATCACAACATCCGGCTTCAGGGCGACCAGTTGTTCCATATTGATGCCGTTGAACTGGTCTCCCACGATCGGCAGTTTCTGCGCGGCGGACGGGATGTACGGCGACCCCGGTACGTACGTCCCGATGCCTACGATCTTGCCTTCGTCGCCGAGCACGCACGCGGTTTCCACCCAGTAGGAATCGATGATAACCGCCCGCTGCACATTGGCGGGGACCTGAACCGTCCGTCCGTCCTGGTCCACCACGGTCAGGGAACCACTGTTGCTGGAGGTCGTAGTGGTGTTGTAGTAGAAGACAAAGGCGAGGACCGCCGCCACAACAACCACCGCCAACACAACAATCGCCTCGATTGTTTTGAGAGCTATCTTACTCATAGTGAACCTCGCGCGTCCCAGCCCCGATGCTAACGGACATTTCACTTAAGTATTACGTCTTGACAATACGACATACGGCGGGTGGGGTCATTAGGACCGATTTCCCGCGTGCAAGCCATCACCGAGTTCTTGCGTCGAGCCTAGATCCCGGCGAGCGTCCGCGGGGGTCTTCCTGTTCATCCCGCCGCGAAGTCGATGCGAGGTGGATGACCGCCCGAAACCGAGTGGACCGAAACGGTGGGCGTCAGCCGTTCTCCCCCTCCGCGAGAGAAGGGAGTGTTGGTAGCTCGGCCGTGCGTTCCGTGCAGTACACGAAACCCTCACGCACACGGAGGGGGCATCTGGCGTCCGCCGGGAAGGTCTCGGACGACATCGTATTGCCTGCAAGCTCGGTGACCTTGCGGCTATCGGGACGGTGAAACGTGACGACTCCCCGCGTCGAGCTGAGCTACGAGACAATCGGAGAGGGACGACCTTTGGTTGCCCTGCATGGCTCGCCGGGAGATCGGCACCAGAGCCAGTTCGAGCTCGAGCGACAGTTTGCCCATCGCGGTGGCTGGCGCCGGGTCTACGTAGACCTGCCGGGGCATGGAGAAAGCCCCGCACCGGACGGGATGGTCGACGGGGGACAGGTCGCGGAGGCCACCGCGAGCTTCCTCAGGCGATTGATGGGGGCGGAGCCCTTCGCGCTCGCCGGCACGTCGTATGGCGGCTACCTCGCGCTCCGGATGCTTCCGTTCTTGGGAGAGGCTATCGACGGCCTCCTCCTCTCGGTCCCGGTGATCGTCTTTCCATCCGGGCTACGACAACTTCCCCCGCGCACGGTCCTCAAGCGCGACGACGACCTCGCGGCCCTCGCTCGACGGAACGGGGTCGATTGGCTGGACGAGTTCGGTGTGGTCCAGTCGAAGAGTGCCCTCGAGTACATCTTGGCCTGCGCCACGGCTCGCTCGGATGGGACCTGGCAAGAGCGAGGCGCGGAGCTGACGCCCTATCGGATATCGTTTGACCGTGATGCACTCCCCTTTCCGGCTCCGACTCTCTTCCTTCTCGGCCGACAGGACTCGATCTGCGGTTATCGCGACGCCTGGTCGCTCATCGAACACTTCCCTCGCGCCACGTTCGCGGTCCTCGATGGTGTCGGCCATTTTCTCTGGGGAGAGAGGACCGAACTGGCGTCCGTGCTGTTCCAGGACTGGCTGGATCGAGTCGAAGCTTGGCGTCCGCCGCCGGACGCGAGCACCGCCCCCGGCCCAGTGCGTGCATCTCTCGGTTGAGTTCCGGAACTCTGGGTGGAGCATCCCCTTCGGCACCACTCCCGTCCCGGGGTACTCATCCACCGCGCGGCGCGTGCATTCGTGGCCCTTCGTCTCGGTCGATCAAAGCGGGGGCGACCGAGGCCCCGGCGCCGGGAACAGAGCCCCGGAAGGACGGGTGGCCAGGGGCTCAGGCCTCCCTCAATACGACACGCGAACGAGACCCCGGACTCGATCGAAGGTGGGATTGCGAGAAAGGACGGACTGGCGGTGCTGTCGCGCACTGGCCGCAACGAACAGCTCGACCCCGTCAATCTCCTGACCCGCGCATGCAAGTTCGCTGGCGATCTCGGAGGCGCATCGCACGGCTTCCGGGTCGAGCTCAAGGCATTCGAAGGACCTCAGAAGCTCCTCGGTCCTCTCGCGAAACTTCTCGCCCTGCCCCGCCGCAAAGGCGATCACCGCCGCGCGGGCGGCGACCGATATGTAGAGGGGCTCGAGAGCCCCGCGCAAGCACCTCAATTGATGGGTGGCCGAGGGGATACCCCGCACGCAGTCCAGCACGAAGCGCGAATCCGTGCTCACCATGGCGGAGGAAACCCGAGGGCGCTAGCGCATCGCGGGCGACGGACGGCCGTTCAGTACCACGTTCAGTCGGCGATTGGCCTCGTCCCAGTTGAGGTTCGCGAGGAAGACCTGGACGTACGTGGCCTTGTCGGTCCCGTAATCGATCGCGTACGCGTGCTCCCAGCAATCCAGCGCGATGACCACGTCCTGGGAGATTGCGGGGACGTTGATGCTATGCTCGTTGATGACCCAGTTGTGGAGTTGCTGCCGCACCTGGTCGTAGGTCACGAGTACCCAACCGGGAGTCGATGCCGCATCGGCCTTCGTTTCGGCCTGCCACTTTTCGATGGACCCGAAGGAGGCCTTCAGTAACGACCGAAATTGATCGTCCGGCTCGTTCACCGGCTCGAGGTTCTCGAAGTACGCCTTGTGGAGGTAGCTGCCGTTGTACGCCACGATCTCCCGGCGCTTGAGCTCGCTATAGGCGCCGTAGCTGAAGTTGGCGTTCTTCTGCAGGATGTCCGGCTCGGCGTCGAGCTTCGACCGGAGTTCCGTGAGGCGCTGCTCGATCTCGTTGAGCTTGCGGACGTAGCCTTCGTACAGTCCAAGATGGGCTTTGATCTGCTTCGGGGTAAGGCCCTTGATCGCGCCTTCCGCGAGGAGTTTCGAGAAGTCTCGCACCTTGTGCTCCATGTTCCTGCTCCGCTGGACCGTCGGGCGCTGGACCTGGTTTTCCGCGCGTTCGGCCCGGTCCGTACCCCGCGACCAAGACCAGTAACGATTTAAACTTATATCGTTTGTAAAAATCGTAATACCGTGAAACGCGGACCGCTCGGGTCGCGACAGCGACCGGAGCTCGGGACGCGACGCGAACTCGCCGACGACCGTGTTGCGCGATGCTTCCGTCTCTTTCGCGTTCTCCGGACCGGCAACGCACTTTGCCGGGGTCGAACATCGCCAACTCCTTCCGGGGAACTGTGAGTCTGGACGAGCTGATTGAACGAACTCGAGCGGCGCTAGCGGAGCTGCTGCCGCCTCAGGTCGAGGTCGAAGACATTGAGCTTGAGGGCCCGCAGGTCGTCCTCTACACGAAGCAGCTCGATACCTTCCTCTCCGGAGGCGATATCCTCCGTCGGGTCTCCGAACGCGTTCGACGCCGGGTCGTCGTTCGCGCGGACCCCGCAAGCCTCATCGACCCGAAGGAAGCGGAGAAGCTGATCCGGGAGCTGATCCCCCCCGAGGCCGAGATCAACCAACTCTTCTTCGAGCGCGAGACCGGGCAGGTCACGATCGAGGCGGGGAGCCCCGGCGCGGCGATCGGCCGGGGTGGCTCGGTCCTCAACGCCCTCAAACGGAAAATCGGCTGGATCCCCACCGTCGTCCGGATCCCGCCGATCCCCTCGAAGACGGTGGAAGAGGTCCGCATCCACCTGCGCAACTACTTCGACGACCGTCAATCGTTCCTCCACAAGGTCGGGAGCCGTCTCGCACGCGAGCCCCTGCCCGAGAAGTTGTGGGGACGCGCGACGGCTCTCGGAGGATTCCGAGAGGTCGGCCGGAGTGCCTGCCTCCTGACCACGCAGAACTCGAAGATCCTCATCGATTGCGGGATCGACCCGGGCTCCGACCGCACGCCGTTCTTCAACGCCCCCGAGCTCCTGCCGCTCGACTCGTTGGACGCGGTCGTCGTGACGCACGCCCACCTCGACCACTGCGGCCTCGTGCCGGTGCTCCTCAAGTACGGGTACAAGGGGCCGATCTACTGCACGGCCCCGACGCGCGACCTCATGACCCTCATGCTCCTCGATGCGATCAAGGTCGTGAACCAGGAGGCGCGCAAGGCCCTCTACGACTCCGGGAACGTCCGGGACCTGGTCACGCGAACCATCCCGCTCCGCTGGGGCGAGACCACCGACATCGCGCCGGACATCCGCCTCACGATGCACAACGCGGGCCACATCCTGGGCTCGTCGATCTGCCACTTCCATCTCGGACAGGGAGATCACAGCGTCGCGTTCACGGGCGATATGAAGTACGAACGAACGTGGCTCTTCGACCCGGCGAACACGCGATTCCCCCGGCTGGATACCCTGGTCATTGAGTCGACCTACGGGGGGGCTCGGAACATGCAGCCGAGCCGCGAGAAGGCTACCGACGAGTTCTGTGCGTACGCGAGCTCCGTCCTCGGCCGGGGCGGGAAGCTCCTCGTCCCCGTCTTCGCGGTCGGGCGGTCCCAAGAGATGATGCTCGTCCTGGAGCAGGGGATGCGCGCGGGGCAGGTACCGAAAGTGCCGGTCTACCTGGACGGCATGATCTTCGAGGCGACGGCCATCCACACCGCGTACCCTGAGTATCTCAATAGCCAGCTCCGCACGCAGATCTTCCAGCAGGGAGACAACCCGTTCCTCTCCGATATCTTCCGCCGCATTGATTCGCCCACCATGCGGTCCGAGGTGCTCGACTCGAACGAACCGTGCGTGGTCCTGGCCACTTCCGGCATGATGAGCGGGGGCCCGGTGATGGAGTACTTCCGCGCCTGGGCGCCGAACCGGACGAACGCGCTCCTGTTCGTGGGCTACCAAGCCGAGGGAACCTTTGGTCGGCGATTGCAGCGCGGTGTTACCGAAGCGTCGTTCGTCGACAGCGGAAAACCGGCGTCGGTCCCCATCCGACTCGAGATTGCCACCGTCGAAGGCTTCTCGGGCCACTCCGATCGGAATCAACTGATGAACTACGTGGGGAACCTCGACCCTCGGCCCCGTCAGATCCTGGTCAACCATGGAGAGGAGTCGCGAGCGGCGGACCTAGCGGCAAGCCTCCACCGCAGATTCGGCATCGGTGCCCAGGCGCCGTTCAATCTCGAGGCGGTTCGTTTTCTCTGAGCGTCCCGCATGCTCGAGAAATGATGTGCGTCGCTGAGGTGGATGGCGGGGGTCCCCTCGGCCCAACGCGGCCTTGGACCGACCCTACTCGACCCCGACACTCACGAGCACGATGGACTGGGCCCGGGGGTCGTTTAAGTCGTTCGAAACCGTGATCTCGAGCGCGGCCCCCTCGGCTGCGGTCCCATCGACGACGCGGGCCCAATCCTCTTTGAGGTGGTCCTCGGTAAGGTGAGAGAGCGCGCCGATCCAGAGCGCGACCCGGACGATGCGCTTTGCCCCCTGGGCTGCGGCAATCTCCCCAAACCTTCGGCGCAGGTCCTTGAAGAGCGCCTCTTCGTGCATCTTTTAGGCCACTGCCGAAGAGCCCGAGGCGGCCCGGATCCCGGTCCCTTCCCGGGGTGCCATGGCCGTCACATAGACGTAGACATAGCGGAGCGGGGTGGTTCCCTGATTCTTGACGTTGTGACGTGTGTGCGCTGGAACGAGCACAACGCTGGGCGAAGAAACGATATGGCCCCGACCGTCGACCGAGACCTCGGCGGTTCCGTCCAAGAGGACGATCAGCTCCTCTCCCGTACCGGTTTGGTGCTCTCCGACCTCACTCCCCGGGTCGAGGGTGACGTAACCGGACGCCACTTGACGACTCTCGCGAGAGGAGACCAGCGCCCCCGTTTCCTTGATCGATTTCACGAACACCGGCATGCGAGTCCGTGAAGTTGGACCGCGTATTTACTGTGGACCCTTCCCTGCCCGGCGGCGAAGGCAAAATCGCGCATTCGCCGGAATTCAATCTTCCTTCGTTCGTTCGTCCGCCGTGAGTGCGAGATCGACCACACGATTTGGAACCGGCACGGTTTCGATCGTGCACGGGCGCCCGCTCGATGTATGTACCCCGCTGGAATCTCGAATGAGTAGACGGCATCGGCACCGGGGAGTCCCGAGGGGAACTTCGGTGCGCGCCCGCACGGCTCGTGAGAACGCCTCGAGGAGCTTCTGGGCCCTTCACCTTCTTCGGGGTGTCGACTCTATCCGCTGTTCACGGAGCGGCGCCCGTGGTGGTGCCCGATGGCCTCGCCGGTCGCCCCGGGTGCGCCGATGAGATAGTCCCCCTGGAGGACGCCTTTCACGCCTCGGATGTCCTCGGCCGCGGCCCGAACTTCGCTGCGTTTCCCGGCCAGAACGACCACCTCCAGGCACTCTTCCCCGTCCAAGTGCACATGGTTCGCGAACCGGACGTGTCGCCCCCAGTGGTGCTGGGCCGCGGTCAATCGGCGAAGCACGTTCGGAGTCGTGTGTCGATACAGGACCATCACCGTGCCGATCGCGTCAGCGTCCGGGTCGAGCGAATCGATGTCCGCGAGTTCTTTTCTCACCAGAAACCGGATTGCATCCGACCGGCTGGGGGAGTTCCGCTGCCGGACCCACCGGTCCAGAAGAGTGAGCAGGTCGGGCTCGAGCGAGATGCCCAGGCGGACTACGTAGTCGCCCTTGTGCTTCCGATCTTCAGGGGCCTGCACTGGGTTGGCCCCCGGTCGACGTTCCTGACGCGGGCGTCTCACCATGTCGCCCCTAGGGCCGGAGGAACTTCAGCCCGACTCATAACAGGGAGGCCTCGGCCCCAAGGCGAACGTCGAGCCCCGGGACGAGCGAAATTTCATTTTTGGTGTTACGTTTATAAAACTAGCCACACCCACTTTTATACCTAGCCGTGGTGGCGGCCGCATGTCTTTCGCCGCGACGCAAGGTTCGAACCCCCTCACGGAAGTCCGAAACCCCATCGTTCTGTCTCGACAGGAGTGGGTCAAGATCATCCTCATCTACGTGAGCATCGCGGCGGCCACGGGTTTCGGTGTCTATGCCACCTTCTGGATCGGCGGTCGGTTCCCCATCTTCTGGGCATTGGGCATCCTGGCCTACACGCTGGGGCTACGGCATGGTGTCGACGCGGACCACATTTGCGCCATTGACAACACTACGAGGAAGTTGCTCCAGCAGGACAAGCGCCCGACGACGGTCGGGACGTGGTTCTCACTCGGTCACTCGACGATCGTCGTCGCGATGATCGCGGTCCTCGTGATCGCCACCGAGTTCATCACCACCAACCTTCCCACCTTTGAGGCCGATGGGGCAATCCTTGGTACCCTCATCTCGGGCGCATTCCTCTACGTCATCGCGCTGATCAACTTCCTGATCTT
>JASHPK010000008.1 GCA_030038095.1 Thermoplasmata archaeon
ATCTCGATCCCGCCCGAGGGTGGGGGCGGGGGAGGCGGCGGCGCGGGCGCCTCGGCGATCGGCTCCGGGATGACGGGGGAAGCCGGGGGTGGCCCGAGCGTGAGCTCAGGCGCCGGTGGACCCTCGACCGATTCGGGAGGTACCGGTGGACGCGGAACCTCGGACGGCGGGACGGCGGAAACGTCGGGCGACGGTGCTGGTTCGGGGGAGGCCCCCGGTTCGGCCTCCAAAGGCGGGAGCGGCCCGGGCGCTTCGAGGTCCGGCACGGTCGGGATCGCTTCTGGAACGGTCTCGGCCGGCATCTCGGTCGCGGGATTGGCATCCCCGCTACGGTCTTTTGGGGAGCCTTCTTGCGGGAGCTCGATCGACCCCTCCTCCGCGGGTGAGGATTCCGGAGCCGGCCCTACCGGTTCCGCCGTCGCCGGTCCTTGGGCCGTCTCTGGCTCGGCTTGCGCAGGCGTCGGCTCAGAGGCCGGGGGTTCTGACGGAGGCTCGGGGCCTTCAGTCTCGAGCGACTCGGGCTCGTCAATTTCGGGGTGCTCCTCCCCAAGGGGAGCTTCCTCCGCCGCTGACTCGGTCGGGACCACCGGCTCCGGTGGAATCGGCCCGGCCTCCGGGGCCGGGATCTCCGCAGGAGTTGCGAGGGGAGGGAGAGAAGCCGTTCCGAGCTCAGCGCGCGATTCCGTCGGGATCTGACCTTCGGCTTCCCCCTCCTCCTCGGAGAGCTGGGGTTCGTCGGGAGGCAGGTTCCACGCCGGGGGCGCGGAAGGAGGCTCCGCTTCCGGCGAGGGCTCGGGGCGGCCCGAAACGGGGGATTCCTCCACTTGGTCGCTCGGCCCTGTTTCGGGCTCCGGGACCGGCGGGGGCTCGGGGGCGGCCGGCATGGACGCCGGAGCTTCCTCCACCGACTCTTGCGGCGTGGAGGGAACCAGGGCGGTCGCCGGAGGCCCGAAGGGCGGGGAGGTGGCCGCGTCCACCCCGGCGGATCGAGGTGCGGGTGGCGGAAGCGGTGGCGGCGTCGAACGGCTCGGACTCGCTCGCGGCGGATGCCAGCGAGTCCGAGGGGGCGGAGGGGGGACGGGGCTGCCCAGCTTCTGAAGGAGTGCGCTCGCGAGCGGCCGGCCGAAGCCGGGGAGCGCCACCAACGCATCGTACGAAGCGCCTCGGAAGTCATCCATCGAGTGGAATCCCGCGTCCCAGGCGCGGGAGACCTTGGCCGGCCCGACGAGCGGGGCTCCGAGGAGGGAGTCGAGCTCCTCGCCGAGCTCGCGCACGCGCTGGCCCTGGGCTGCGATCGCCTCGTCCGAGTAGTCGACCTCGGGCGGAGCGGCGAGATGCGGGGGGATCTCGGTGGGGGCTCTCGGCGCCCGACGCCGCGCGCGGGGGGGTTTGGAGGCGCGCGGCCGGGGAGCGAGGCCCGGCAGGTAGGCCCACCAGCGGCTCCCCGTCCGGGTCCGCCCCTGGATCCGGCCGACCGGGGCCGGGGTCGCGATCTCCGAGGTCACCCGAACTTCCCCGATCGACAGCGTCCGCGCGATCGCCTCGTGGGCGAAGGTGAGGTCGCCCGCGAGCGGTTCGGTGGCGAAGATGAGCGCCACCCGAGTGGCGCGCACGTCGGAGGCTTCCCCCGCAGCGTCAAGTCGTCGATGGAGCCGCTCGACGACCCATTGCGCGTCCGCGGAGAGCGGGGGCAAGGGCGACCTCGCCGGCGGCACCGAGGAAGGCAGCTCGACGTACATCTCCCCCGGTGGCCACGTCACCGGAACGACCCGTTCGGGGAGCACATCGACGTACTCGACCATCGAGGGCAGGATCTGCCGAGGGGTCCCGGCGATGATCACCGACATCTCCGTCCGCGACGCGGACTCGGAACCGGAGCGCGCCGGCATCCGGCGCAGGACGTGCACGATCTGGGACGCCTCCCGGGGATAGACACGCTGGATCTCGGACTCCACGGGGCGCATCTGTCGCTGCCGTCCGTTCCAGGGCTCCCGGGGCGACCCCACCTCGAGCCTCGCGACCCGGGCCAGGCGCTCGAGGGCCGGTCGCTCGGCTCGGTAGCGGTCCGCCTCGGCGTCGTTCTCGAGGACGAGCGCGACGTGCGGGAGGGGGGTCGCCGGGGCGAGCCCCTGGTCCCGACGCACCGCGTCCAGCGCCCCGAGGACGCTCTTCCAGCGGTCCCAGGCCTGGGCTCGGCCGTCGTCGAGCAGGGCGCGGTCGACCTCGAGCGGGGGCTCGTCGAAGATGCTCGGACGTTCCGGAGCGATCGCGCGGTGGATCCCTTCGGCGGTGTGGGGCGCGATCGGGCCGAGGAGGACGGCCGTCCCCCGGACCACATGCACCATCGTGCGGAGGGCCGCCCGCTTGAGGGCCGGCATGCCGGCGAGCTCGAGGCGCGGCGCGGTGAGCTGCCGATACTGGAGAAAGTCGGATTCGAGGAAGCGGAAGATTCGACGCAGGGCGCCGGCCGCGTTCCAGTGGTCGAAGTCGGCGAGGGCCTGGACCCGAACCCGCTCGAATCGGGCCAGGATCGCGAGATCCTCCGGCTCGAGCTCCTCGAGCGCCGTGGCGATGGGGCGAGCGAAGGTCGAGATCATCGCGGCGTCACACGGAGACAGGACCTCGCGCGCCGCGGCCCAAAGGCGCGAGAGCCGCGCATGTTCCTGCACGCACCGGCCGGGAAAATTCCCGGTTGCTCCCGTCGACGCCTCGAGGGTCAGGAGCGCGGCCCGTACCGCGTCCGCGCCGAACAACTCGATCAGCTTCGGGAGGTCCTCGGCGACGATGGTCGGGAGGAGCGTGAGGTCGAGTTCGCCCAAGCGGCCCTCAAGTCCCGCGATCGCGACGAGGTGGTGGACGAGATTGGGGGCGGCGCGCCTCCGAGCGAGGTAGAGACGGAACGGCGCTCCGGAAGGCAGCGGATCCTCTCGGGTCCAGGCCGCAATGGCTCCCCCGAGGGAGGGGAGCAGGGCGCGTCGCACGGTCCTTCGCCGGCCCCCACACGTGCACGGGCCGGTCGCCGTGCTCGGGGCGAGACGCTCGCACCGCGTGCACTCGGTGAGCACCGGGGCGGTCGGATCGTCCGAGGTCGCGGCATCGCTCACGGGCCAGGTGGCGACCTCCCCCGGGCTGAGAAGGCCCTCCTGAGGCAGGAGTCGCGCGAAGGTCTCGCGCTGGGCGAGGGGAAGCGCGTTCAGCTCGAGCCGCCAGGCCCGCCCCGGCGCCCAGAGCAGGGGAGTCCCGCAGACGGAACAGTGCGGTACTCCTCGCCGCACCTTGAGCTCGGCGAACACCGCACCGCTTTCGCGCAGGTCTCGGACGACGAAGTCGTTGCCGCTTCGCAGGTCGAGGCCCGAGTACTTGTGGAGGAGCGTCAGGTCGAACTGTGCGCGAGGCGTGACGAGGGGCCAGCCGGGGATGTTCACGCGCTCCGCGATTTGCGCGTCGGTCCCCCCGTGCGCCGGTACGAGCGGTACGATCCCGGTGCCGGAGTCGCCCACCTCGCGCACGGCCTGGACCGTGCCCGCCGGAGGGGTGAGGTTGCCTCCCATGGGGAACTCGTGACGGAGCGGATAGTCGTACGGGAGGCCAGTGAGCTCCCGTCCGGGGAGTTCGTCGACGATCTCTACCTCGCTGCCCGCGATCCATCCATGGATCCGTCCTATCGCGCTTCGGGAAGCGAGCACGAGCTCCTCCGCGCCGCGACGGCGGTACCGCGCGATTGCGT
The DNA here is from genome assembly GCA_030038095.1 of Thermoplasmata archaeon. GTDB lineage: Archaea > Thermoplasmatota > Thermoplasmata > Lutacidiplasmatales > UBA184 > Lutacidiplasma. The sequence goes on from JASHPK010000008.1 coordinate 3,728, forward strand.
AGGGGAGGTCCGGGTGGACGAGGAGCGCGCTGGTCCCGAGGAGCCGCCACGGCGCGTCCAGCCAGACGAGGGCGTAGACGTCCCGGTCCCGGACGCGGAGCGGAAACCGGATGAGGTACGTGGGCCCCTCCTCCGACTGGTAGATGATCTGGTCCGGGCTCCGGGGGGCCGCGCAGATCGGACACAGCCGCAGCGGCGCATCGTGCGTGACCACGATCCCGATCCGCGCGAGCCGGTCGAGGACCTGCTGGACACGCTCGTGCCGGTCCCCCATCTCCCAGGGCCGTCCGCCCGGACCGCCGGTCCATACGCCGAGCGACGCGAGGATGGGTCCCGTCTGGTCGACCAAGGTGAACCCGCGCCACGCTTCGGCCCTCAGCGTTCCTCGGGCTCCCCGGCCGGCGAGTCCGAGGAAGCGCGCATCGGCATCGGCCGCGACCGAGCGGATCGCCGTGACCTCGTCGCGGTCGCCGGGGAAGAACGAGCCGAGCAGCTGGCGCACGATCGGCCCCGCGGCCGGGCCGACGGTGCCGTCGGCCGCGGGGAACCGCCGTGAGGCCCAGAGGGCACGGGCGTCGGATTCGAGACTATGCGGCAGGTACTCCCGAGCGAGTTCGACCATGAGCGACGGCGGCGACGTCCTGAGTCCTTCGATGGAACGCCGCGCGAATAAACCCTCGTTCAGGCGGGCGGGGCCGTCCACGCGCCCTTGCGGGGCAACCGTTAAACCACCGGGACCCTCCCCGAGCCTTCGAGGAGCCCGATGGCCTGGACGCAGCAGGAAGTTCGCGAGCTGAAGGAGGGGCGCTACATGCTCATCGACGAGGAGCCCTGTCGCATCCTCAGCATCCAGACCTCGAAACCGGGGAAGCACGGAGAGGCGAAGGCCCGGATCGACGCGGTGGGCCTGTTCGACGGATCGAAGCGCTCGGTCGTGTTCCCGGTGAAGCACAAGGTCCAGGTGCCCCTGATCGGCAAGAAGCAGGCCCAGATCCTCTCCCTGACCGACTCGGAGGTTCAGCTGATGGACCTCGAGTCGTACGAGACGTTCTCCCTTCCTCTCGAGGCGGAGCTGAAGGGGCAGCTCTCTCCGGGTTCTGAAGTGCAGTACCTCGACGCGATGGGCAAGCGTCGGATTACCCGCACCTAGGCGCCCCGCCTCCCGGCTCCTCGGCCGCGTGGCGCCGTTCGAGATTTATTTATAAATGAGACCGGGCATGAATCGAGTGCCTATCGGTACCGGCCAGCCGAACCGACGGAGTCGGGCGTAGGCAGGAGGATTTACGTCAGGCCCGGGGGGAGTCGGCGCGGTCCCGTCGTCCCGCCTCACCCGGATCCTCCAGGAGAAGGCGGAGGCGCTCAAGAAGAAGCGCCAGAGCGCGGAAGCCGCCCAGAAGGAGATCGAGGACCGGGTCGCCGTCCTCGAGCAGCTCGGCATCTCGCCCCCGGAGTCCCCCGAGCGCCTCAAGCAGCTCCGGGAGCTCGCCCGACGTTCCGACTGGGACGGGGTCGAGATCCAGGCGAAGGCGCTGCTCGACTACCTCGCCCGCACCGTTCCGCTCTCCTTCGAGGACCGCCGCAAGCGCACGGCCGCGAACGTCGACCGCCTGGTCGCCGCGGGCGTACCGTTCCCGGCCGAACTGCGCGACGAGCTCAACGCGCTCTCGACCCCGGCGGCGGACGCCCCGTGGTCCGACACCGTGGAGCGGCTCGCCCGAATCGAGGCGGGTCTCCACAAGGCGGAGGGGGAGTTCGTCCAGCTGCTGAGGAACCGCGCGGTCGAGATCGCGCGCTGGGCGGGGCTCTCGGGAGATCGGCTGAGCGCCTTCGAGCGTCAGGTCGAGACCGCGGCGCTGCCCGCCCGGGAAGGCCACCTTGCCGACGCCATCGAGGCGGTGACGCTCCAGGTGAGCCAGGGACTCCCCGAGGCGGTCGGCCGTCGCAGCGAGGCACGCAGCGCCGCCGAGCGGCTCGTCGCCGCGGCGAAGGAGCTCGGGGTCCCCACGTCTCGGCTCGAGTCCGCGATGCGGCTCGACGGCGAAGCGGCGCCCGAGGCGTGGCCCCAGACCGTTCCCGCCATCGAGGCCGCGATCGTCGAGGTCGGCGAGGTCCTCCGAGACCGGTGCGGCCAGTCCCTCGAAGCCCTGCGGGTCTCGCTGGATGCCACGTCCGAGTTCGGCGTCGACGTGAGCGCCGCCCGGGCCGCGCTCGAGGACGCGCTCGCCCACCTGCCCGGGGCGAAACCGCTCGAGATCCCCCCCCTGCTCCAGTCCGCCCGCCAGGTCGCGGAGGAGCCCGTCGTCTCCGTGGTCGCGGGACTCCTCGACGAGGTGCGGCCCCGCATCGCAGAGGCGCGGCGGCTCGGCCGGGACCCGAGCGAGGTCTTCGCGGCCATGAACCGCGCGCGCGAGGCGTTGCGGCTCAAGATCTACTCCGAGGCGCTCGCGGCGAGCCAGGAGGCGCTCGACCGCGTCGGTCGGATCACCGAGGACATCGAGACGGTCCGCGATGAGCTCCAGTCGGTGGAGGCGATGGTCGAGCGGTTCCGCAAGGCCTCGTTCCCGACCGAGCCGTACGAGGGTCCGCTGGCCCGGGCCCGGGCGCATCTCGAGCGGTCCGAGGTCGCTCCCGCGCAGGAGATCCTCAACTCGACGGTCGTCCAGCTCGGGCGCGAGGCCCTCCAGTTCTTCCTGCAACGCTGGATCGAGATCGACAAGGTCCGGGAGTACGCGCGCGAGCACGCCTTCCTGACCCCCGAGGTCGACCGGGAGCTCGGCGAGGTGCGCGGTCAGTTCGAACGCGGCGAGCTCGCGGACGGGGCCGAGCGGCTCGCCCAGGCGGAGGTCGCCCTGCGGACCGCCGCCGCCCCGTACGTCGCCCGTCGGGTCGAGGAGATGCAGAAGGGATTCCAGGACATCTCGGACGAGACCCTCACCTCCCCGGTGCGCCGCCTGCTCGCCGACGCCGACGTCACGCTGCGCGTCAAGGAGGACCTCCCGGGGGCGATCGAGAGCCTGAAGCGAGCGGAGCGGGACTTCGCGGCGGTGTTCGCCGCGCACGCGTCGGCGCTCGTGGAGGAGCTCGAGGCCGAGGGGCGGATCCTCGAGTCGATGGGTGGGGCGAGCGACGAGATCCAGCGCCAGATCGACGAGGTCCAGCAGATCTTCAACATGGGTGACTTCGTCAAGGCGTCGCGGGCGTCCCAGGACATCCGCACGCGCGCGCAGCAGCAGCAGCTCGTGCGCAGCGAAGAGGCCGTCTCGCACGCGAAGCTTTCCCTCGTCGAGCTCGAGACGATGGGGCTCGACCTGAGCCGCTTCCGCGGGCAGCTCGACGACGCGCAGGCGGAGGCCCGCGCGGGCCGGTATGCCGAGGCGTACAAGCTCGCGAGCCGCCTAGAGGAGGCGGCGGGCCGCGCCCGGGCCCACGCGCAGGCCGTCCTCGAGTCAATCAACCGCGCGCAAGAGATCCTGACCCGCCTGAGGGACGGCGGCACGGACCCGACGCCCTTCTACGAGCCGCTGCGCCAGGCCCGCCTCTCGTTCCAGTCGCTCGACTTCGAGGCCGCGCGCCAGTCGGTCGAGGCGGTCCTGAAGTCGCTGGTCGACGCGCAGGCCCGCACCGACACCGAGCACCTCCTGCAGGACATCGATCGTCTGCTCGAGGACGGTCGGCGGCTCGCGGCCCCCATGGAGCCGTTCACGGCCCGGCTCGAGCAGCTGCGGACGGAGCTTCCGACCGCTCCTCCCGAGGCCACGCGGACCGGCGTCCAGCTCCTCCACGAGGAGCTGATTGCGACGCTGCGCCCGATCCTCGAGGAGAACCAGCGGAGTCTCGAGCGGGACCTCGACATCGCGCGGTCCGTCGGGCTCGATGTCGAGAAGATCGTCGTCCCCCTCGTCGAGGCCCGTCGGCGGATCGCGCTCCCGGTCCCCATCGGCGCGGCGGGGCTGCTCGACGCCGCCCGTTCGGAGTTCGTGGCGACCCGCGGGTTCGTCGAGCACGCCGAACGGCTCGCCAAACGGGCCCGAGAGGCGCTCGCGCAGGCCGACCTCCTCCACGTCAGTGTCGGCGCGCTGCGGGACCAGATGGACCGGGTCGAGCAGGCGCTCGCCGGCCGCCAGTACGCCCGGGTGATCGAGCTCGGGGGCCCCATCGAGCGCGAGCTCTTGCAGCAGACCTACCAGCACGTGTCGAAGACGCTCGCCCACTTTCAGGCGACGGTCACCCGGCTCCGCCATGAAGGCGGGGAGACGTCGATCGCCGAGAACCTCCTGCACCAGGCGCGGATGGCCCTCGATGAGGGCCGCCCGGTGGAGGCGCTCCAGCTCGCGGCCCGGAGCGAGGCCGAGCTCAAGCGGGTCGACCTCCAGCGGCGGATCGCGGAAGGCTCCCTCGAGGCCACGGAGCGGGCGATCGCCCGCTCCGCGCAGGAGGGGGTGGTCGCCCCGGTCGCTGCCGAGGAGCTCCAGGCCGCCAAGGTCGCGTTCGCCCAGCGGGCCTTCCCCGATGTGCTCGAACGGGCGATCGCCGCCTCGGAGGCCCTCGGCGCCGCGAGCGAGGGCCACCGGCGGGCGACCGACGCGCTCGCCTCCGCGGAGCGTCAGGTAGCGGAGGCGAGCGAGATCGGCGCCGACGTGACCGAGGCCCAGGCGCGGCTGGCCGAGGGACGGCACGCGCACGAACACGGGCAGTACTCCGAAGCGGTCCGCGCCGGCCGCGAGGCGACCGAGATGGGCCGCTGGGCGATCGAGCGGATCTTCGCGGGCCCGCTCCGCGAGCTCCGGCAGCTCATCGAGAGCGGCCGGAAGGAGGGGCTCGGGACGGAGATCGACCCCATCGAGGCGGTGGTGGGTCAGGCGGAGGCCGCGCTGCGCTCGCGCGAGTGGGGCCAGGTCCGCGAGGCCGTGGAGCGGGCCCGGGCGGCGAGCCGCCGGGGCTTCGACTCCGTGCTCGACGGCCGGTCGCGAGAGGTGGAGGCGGAGACCGGGAGGCTCGCTCCCCCCGCGCCGGCCGAGGCCGCGCGGCGCGACGAGCTCCGGGCCCAGATCGCCGCGCTGCGCGAGCACGGGGAGTACGCGAACGCGCTTGCCCTGCTGCGCTCCGAGCTGGACCTCGCCCGCCACCGCCGTCGCGAGGAGGTCGAGGCCCGGGCCGGGCAGTTCAAGGACCGCCTCTGGGTGGGGGAACGCCTCGGCGTGGATACCACCCCGGTGATGCAGACGTTCAGCGAGGCGCGCGTCGCGCTGGATGGCGGACGCCTCGACGAAGCCGAGGCGCTGCTCGCGAGGGCGACCTCGACCCTCGGGCCGGCAGTGCGCGACCCGTTCGCCCGCCGGCTCAAGGACCTCCAGGTCGAGGTCACGTTCGCCCAGGAGGGCCTCCACGTCATCGTGGGATCGGTCCGCGACCGCCTGCGCGAGGTCGACGAACAGGAACGGGCCGGCAACCTCCTCGAAGCGGGCCGGATCCTCCTCCGCGCGGAAGAGGAGCTCAACCTGCGCAAATCGCTCCACCGGGAGCTGATGAACCTCCACTACCTCATCGACGCCGCGCTCGCCCGGGCCCACGAGCGTCGGCTCGACACGACCGAGGCCCGGCAGCTCCTCGCCGAGTCGCTGCGCCTGCGCGACCAGGACTACGTGGCCGCGCTCGAGAAGGCGCGCGAGGCGCTGCGGAAGCTGCAGGACGAGGGCGCGGCCGCGCCGGAACCGGCGCCCGCGAGTGCCGGAGCGCTCTGGCCGTTCCGCCGTCCTCCGTCCGAGCCTTGAGCCCGGCGATCGGACGCCCTACGTGCTGAGGAAGACCGGGCCCATCCCAGGGGGCGGGATCCCCGGAAGGCCCCTCGGCGGGCCGAGCGGAAGCCGGTCGTACTCGACCGTGTGCCGGATGCCGCGCCGACGCAGGAGCGCGGAGACCTGTTCGGTGATCTGCACGACCTCCTGGCAGCGCGCCGGTTTCGTGAAGTAGAACTCGGCCCGCTTCTCGTCGGAGATGGGGAAGATGAGCCGGAGGCCGAAGGCGTCCTGGCGGTTGTAGCCCGACGGTTTGCGGTTGCCCTTGAGGTCCCGGAGGTTCTCGTCGAGGAGGACCTCGGGGAGCAGGGGGTCGGTCTCCTTGACGAACGGCCGGTTCATCTCGACGACGCGTTTGTGAATCTCGGGGTAGACGCGGACGAGGTCCCGGTAGGACCGTTTCGGATCGAGCAGAATATGGCCGCTACGGGCCTTCACCGGAGGGGTCATCCGGACCCGACGAGCCGGTGGGCGCTCATAGGGGCTTCGGATGCTCCCGCGCGTCCGGAGTGCCAGCCGGTCCGGACCCGCCGTGCGCGCCGGCCCACGAAAGCCTCAAAGAGCCGTCCCGCTAACGCCGCTCGGCGCTCCCGTAGTCTAGTGGTCAAGGATAGAGGCCTCTCGAGCCTCTGACGCGGGTTCAAAACCGGCCGATCGTGAGACCGGTCGGGGAAACTCCCGCCGGGAGCACCTCCCACAGGGAGGAATACCCCGGAAGGGCCCGCCGCATTAACGGGCCTGGCACTCGCTTCGAAGTACGGCGAGGCGTATGGGTACGAAGTGGTGAACCCGAGAGGGGGAACACTCACCATCACGGTCCACCATGGGTCAAATGCGACGTTCTCGATCTGGCTCGAGCACGACTTCCGTGATGCAATCCAGACCGTCGTTGGCGTGACCCCTAAGGTCAACATCGGCTGGGACTCCGTCGTGGTGACTTTTCCGGATCTATTGGGGAGTACTCGGCCGCGCCTCCCTATTCTTCGACACCCCCGAAAGGCGCGAGGCAGGTCAGTGGCCCGAAATGACTGCGGTCATGATTCGGGCCTCTGCCTTGCGACGGTGCGCGACCAGGGTCCCCGCCCGGATCCTGAGCTTCGTCGCGAGTTGCCTCGATCCGGTCCGTCGGGGTATCTCGTAGTATCCGGAGTCGAAGGCAGCCAGGACTACCTGTCGTTGTCTCGAGGTTAGCCTCGTCAGCGGCGAGTCCAGCCCAAATCTTGCCTCAGTCACCGACAGAATCCTCGCCTCGACCCCTTCTCGACGAAGGTACGCGACCACTCTCCGCAGCTGGACCCCTGTGCCGAGGTAGGTCAGGCGTACGGTCTCTTCGTTGATTTCGTAAGGCAGGACCACGTGGGCACCCACCTTCGCGAAGAGATTCTGGATTCCGGCGGGCCGCCCACCCTGTCGCTGTCGAACA
>JASHPK010000009.1 GCA_030038095.1 Thermoplasmata archaeon
CGGACGCGGTTCCCAAGGGCGCGGGGGAGCCGTGGACCGCGTGGGACCAGCCGAGCGCGTGGAGCCGCGCGTCGATCTGCTGGAAGGCCTGCAGGTGGTGGTCGCACATCTCGACCTCGATCGCCCGCGCGTCCTCGCGGTGGTTTCCGTGGTCGAGGCCGCGGACGGTCACCCGCCAATCGGCCGGCCGCCCGCACAGGACGTCGACATCGCTCAGCTCAGGGCGCGAGAAGATTCCCCCCGGGATGGCATGGGCTACCGCGGCCCGGACGTCACACGCGCCCATCACCGATGAGAGGGGGCCCGGCTATTTACGCCGGGGGCTCGACGGGCAGGTCCGTCCGACCGGGGCCAACGTTCAAGCCCGGCCCTCGGTTTGCGGACCATGGTTCGGACGGCCTTCCGGGTCCGCGAGTCGAACGGCCCCCTCTCGGCCGGCCAACGCCGAGCCCGCGGTCCGCCTCACGGTCCGGAGCCCCGTCTTCGATTGGCCACCGCCGCTGATCTTCCGACGCTGATCGCCCACCGCCGCCGCATGTGGGAGGCGATCGGGGGAAGGTCACGGGAAGAACTCGATCGGGCCGACCCGATCTATCGAGACTGGGTCGTCCGTGAGTCCCGGTCGGGACGGTTCCTGGCCTTCCTCGTCGTCGACCCGCAGGGCCACGCCCTCGGGAGCGGCGCGATCTGGCTCGCCCCGACACAGCCGAGGCCGGGACGGCTCGCCGGCGAGTCGATGCCGTACATCCTCTCGATGTTCACCGAGCCCGACGCACGCGGACAGGGGATCGCCTCCCGGATCGTCCGAGCGATGATCGCCTGGGCGACGCGTCGAGGGTTCCGCCGCATCTACCTGCATGCATCGGAGCAGGGCCGGCCGGTCTACGCCGCGCTCGGGTTCCTCCCGGGGCCCGAGATGCGGCTCGATCTTCCGGGGCGCCAGCGACCGCAGCGCCGGCGGGCGCGGAACGGCCACCCCCGAAGGGGGATCGGCGCCCGCTAGGCCGGTTTGCCCTTCGGCTTCGGGGGGGCCTTCGACTCGGAGTAGCCGCACCGGCCGCACGAGCGGCGGTCCGTGTGCTCTGCGAGGTAGGTGCCCGGGCCGCACTTGGGGCAGGACTTGTGGGTCCGGCTGAGCGAGTCGCCCTTCACCTCGTAGAGACCGACGCGCGCTTTCGCCACGGTCGGTTCACTCCTTCTTCTCGGGGGCCGGCGCCTCCGCCTTGGCCGCTTCGGGGGCGGCCGCCGGAGCGGTGCCCGCCTTGACGGCCTTCTCCTTGAGGCCGTTGCGGACGAGGATGTGCTCGCGCGCCGTCACCTTCGCGACGTCGACCGATTCGTAGACGGCGGCTTCGCCCCGCGTCACGGCCGTGCCGTAGCGGGCGTGCATCCGCTCGATGATCACGCGATCCTTCGGGGCCTTGATGAGCTTCGAAAACTCTCCGCGGACCGCGTCGCGGGTCGGCGTCGCGGCGGTCGGGTGCGCGATCTCGAAGCGGTACTCGTGGCGTTTCAGGAGCGGGTTCGCTCGATCCTCGAGGATCTTAATCTCCACGGCCGATCCTCCTCAACTCCATCTGCGCGATCAAGTGCCGCACGTGTTCCTTCGACACCGCGTCGACGCGGACGAAGGAGACCCCCGCACCTGGGATGCCGTATATAACGGTGGCCCCGGCGGGAAGTGACTCGACGAGCGCGAGCGAGCCGAGATCCTCCTCTCCGTCGACGACGAGGAGACCCCCGCCGTCGCGGACGAGCGCCTTCACGGCCGTGCGCAGGGCCTCGGAAAGCACGCCCGCCGGGTTCCGCACGCGAACCGTCCGGCGCGCACCGAGCGCCCGGAACGCCTCGGGAGCGATCGGCTCGTTGCGTTGCGTCTTGTAGTCCACGATCCCGACGAGCGGGGGATGACCGAGCTCGATCGCGCGCGCGGTCACGCGATCGCCGCACGCGCCGAAGACGCCGAGCGCCGCGATGCGGCGGTCGGCCTCCGCCCCGGCGTAGACCGGCCCGTACCGCTCGGCCAGCACCGGGCGCATCGAGTCCGGGACGACCCAGACCCGGGACTCACTTGACGCGGAGCGCGTACCGGCCCGCGGCATGGATCCCCATCTTGCGCGCGATCTCCGACTTCTCGGGATCGATCACCACGAGGTAGCCCTGCCACTCCCGCGAGACCTCCCCGCCGCAACGGGGACACTTCGCCTGGTCGGTCACGGTCCGGCAGTTCTTGCACGCCTTGAGGTTGATCATCCGCTCACCCCGCGGCGGCCGTCTTCGGCGCGTCGGCCGCCGGCTTTCCCGACGCACGCTTCGTCGACGGCGCCGCCTTCTTGCCGCCCTTCTCGTCGGTCTTCTTGTGCGACTCCTGGATCCACTCGAGCCGCCCGAGCGCGGGCTGGCGCATCGTGAGCCCGATACGGCTGTCGCGGGGGGAGATCTCCGAGAGCGAGAGCGACACGACCCGGGCGCGGACCTTGTAACCGACCTTGAGGTCCTTCTTCGACTCGATTCCGACGAGCCGCTGATTGTGCTCGTCGATGTTCACCCGGTCGTCCATGATCTGCGAGACGTGGAGGAGCCCGTCGAGCGGTCCGAAGCGGACGAAGGCGCCGAACTTGCGGATCTCGACGACCGATCCCTCGACGACCTCCTGGATCTCGGGCCGGAAGAGCAGCGCCTCGTACTCGACCTCCTGGTAGACGCCGCCGTCTCCGTGGATGATGTGGCCCTCCCCGATCGGCTTCACGTCCCGGATCGTCACGGCGAGGCTCTGCCCGTCGACGAGCTTCCCCTCGAACTGCTGCTGGGCGAGCTCGGTGAGGACGCTCGAGAGCTCGGGCCCGAGCCGCTCGGGCGGGATGCGGACGACATCCCGTCGGTGATCGAGATAGTACATGGGTGTCGCGCGAGCGAGGGGTGGTATAATGCTTTTGCTCGGGAGCTTACCCGCCCTCGAGGCTCCCGCGGTTCAGGGGACCCCGAGGCCCAGCGCCCGGTCGGTGATGGCCACCGAGGCGGGACCGTTCGGCGCGAGGTCGAGCATCGCCCGAATCGCGTCGATGTTCTCGGGCACGACGATCGACTCCTGGTGGATCGCCTGGAAGAAGTAGAGGTCCCGGCCGTCGAGCCGGAGGCCATCGTGCCAGATCACGTTCTCCATCATGTCGTTGAACCCGATGCCCCGATCCCGGGCGTACTCCATCACCTGGGGGGTCCCCTCGACCCGCTCCCAGGGCGCGAAGACGTGGAAGCGGGGGCTCGCGCGGAACGCCGCGATGACCTCCTCGGCGTCCCGGGGAGCGTGGCGCAGGCGCACGTGGTTCACGTGCACGTGCATCAGCGTCGTCGGGACGACCACGGCGGTCGTCGCGATGGTGAGGTCCGGATAGATCGTCCGCACATCCGGTCCGTGGTGGGACGGCAGCTGGAAGGTCGGGACGATGCCGTTGAGCGGACCCTTCTTCGACTCGGCCGGGTCGGCCGCGCGGCGCACGAGGGTGACCTCCCAGTGGTCGATCCCCCAGCGGCCGAGCAGCACCGAGGCCGCCCGGGCGAGCCCGGTCGTGTTGCACGAGACCACGCGCAGGCTTCTCTTCCCGCGGCAGGCGAGGTAGTTCCCGAGGGCGTTGAACGACGCCTCCGCGACGTCCGCCTTCTCCCCGCCCTGGAAGACCGCCGGGATACCGAATCTTTCGTAGAGCTTTCGGTTCTCCCTCCCGACCTGATCGGGCGAAGCGTCCACGACGACATCGACCTGACCGAGCAGTTCCTCGACGGTGCCGGAAATGCGCAGGCCGACCGCCTCGAAGTCCGACGGCTTCCCTTCGCCGGCGACGAAGAGCCGGTACCCCTTCTCGGAGGCCCGTCGTCCCTCGAAGTTCGGCCGGGTCTTCGTCACGCCGACGAGCTCGAGATCGGGCTGCTTCGCAACGGCGTCCGCCACGCGCTTGCCGATCGTTCCGAAGCCGTTGATCGCGACCCGGACCTTCACGGACGCCTGCGCCTCGGTCGACCGAGCTAGGTCGGGGATAAAGGCGTTCCCCGGGTTCGCGGTCGGCCGGAGACTCGGATACGCTTTAGACCCGGGGCGGCCGTCGCCGGTCGATCTCTATGGACTTCCAACTCAGCGACGAGGAACAGGCGTTCCAAGACGCCGTACGCAAGTTCGGGGACCACGTACTCCGGCCCAACGAGGCGAAGATCGACGGCGAGGGCCGGATCCCCGACGACGTCCTCGCGGCGATGGCCGACCTCGGTCTGCTCGCGATGCCCGTCCCGACCGAGTACGGGGGGATGGGAGCGTCCGCGACCCTCACCGAGCTCGCGGCGGAGGAGATCGGCCGGGGCGACTCGACGATGGCGACCGCCGTCTTCTTCCTGCTCGAGGCGGGCTGGGGCTACCTGCTCGCCCGCCACGGCACGGACGCCACGAAGAAGGAGGTCCTGCCGTCCGTCACCGCGGGGAAGGCGTTCCTCGGCATCGCGACCACGGAGCCGACCGGCGGCAG
>JASHPK010000001.1 GCA_030038095.1 Thermoplasmata archaeon
ACACCGTCGCGAGACAGGTGTGTTGCTTTTTGGCGGAAGTGCACGGGTCTCTGACGAGAAGGTTCCCACAGTACGAGAGGAACGGGGAATCGGCGCCTCTAGTCCATCAGTTGTCCGGCAGGGCATCGCTGAGCAGCCACGCGCTACGGGATAAGGGCTGAAAGCATCTAAGCCCGAAACCCCCTCGAAAAAGAGAGACCTTGGAGGACATTCGTAGAAGACGAGTTCGATAGAGCCGGGGTGTACGTGGAAAGCCTTCGGGCGATCCACTCAGCCCGCGGCCACTAACGTCCGCAGCTACGTCACCTGGTGTTGCTTGGCAGTTAAACAGAACGCGTGTGAGTTTATTTCCCCGGAAACTTCGCCGGCCGGGCGAACGCGCCGCCGGTCCGCTAGGGGGGCGGGAGCGCCCGACGCCGGAGCCGGGCGCCGAGGCGCACGATCGGGGCGAGCACGAGCGTCCCGTCGGGAATCCGGGCGGAGTTGGACGGCGCGTCGTGGGCCCGACCTCGCCACCGGTCGATCGCGGCGCGCTCCGGCGCGTACGACGGGCCCCGGATCTCGGCGACGTAGCGCGCGCCGAACACCGCGAGCCCGTAGAGCGGCCAGAGATAGTAGTTGAGATGGCTCGGTCCGCCGGAAACGAACGCGGCGCTGCCCCCGGCGGCGCACGACGGGGACGGGTTCAGCAGCAGCGCGTGACACACCACCCCGCTCGGGCTCAGGAGGGCGAACGGGAGGAGGATCGCGGCGGTCACCCCGAGGGCGACCAGCACCTCGGTCCAGCGCCGGTGCCAGAGGTAGTAGAGGACCAGGATCACGTTCGCGAACTGCTTCAACCCGAGCGAAACGACCTCCGCCACCCGGGACCGCCACCCCGAGAGCGTGACGAAGGTCAGGGTGAGCCCGAGGAGCGGCACGAAGTCGTTGAACCCCTCTGCGGCGAGGAGCCCGACCGCGGGGCTCGCGAGGAGCAGGCAGGTGGACCGGGCGCCCCGCAGGAGGTAGACGGTGGCGAGCCACGCCGCGATCATGAGCCAGCGGTAGTCGAGGCCCGGGACCTGGAGGATCGTGAGGAGCGGGAGGTAGATGTACGCGGAGTCGAGCGAGGAGGGCTTGCCGTACTGGTCGTAGTTCAGATGGAGTCCCCCACCGTAGAGGTTGGGGTAGAGGTGGACGAACGCCGGAGTGCCGTAGGGCTCGTCCGTGACCCCGTTGAGATAGCCCGTGAGGGCGGAGACGACGGCGAGCGCGAGCCCGACCGCGAGCCAGGTGCCCAGGAACCACCGCTCTCGATGCAGCTCCCAGCGGTAGGCGAGGTAGAACGCGGCGAACGCCCCGAGAAGGAGCCCGGAGCCGGCATAGAGGGTCTCGAGGATCGGGGTCCAGAAGACCAGGAAGACCGACCCCAGCCCGATCAGGATCACCACGAGCGCCTCCATCGACCTGGCGATCGAAGCGGATCGAGCCGAAGCCGGAGTCGTCTCGGGACCGGGCGGGGTCATGGACGGCGCCAGGGACGGAGCCCCCTCGGGGTAAGAACGTGTCGCGGCCGCGACGGGGGGGCGGGGGACCTCACGCCGGCGTTTAGTCCCCGCCGGGGTTCCCGAGCGGCAACGATGCCAAGTCTCGGGGTCGCCCGGAGCCGCTGGCCCGTCGTGGCGTGGATCCGTCTCCGCCTGCCAACGCGTCCGGCGCCGGTCCTGTTGATGCCGGGGCTGGCTCCCCCGCCGGACCCCCCGCTCGACATCCTCGAGGTGAACCCCGTGCCGACCGACCCGCGCAAGCGGGTCTACGCCTACGAGGAGGACCACCCCGACTGGACGGTCCGCCTCGTGTGGGACGCGGACGACCCCGAGCTGCTCGAGGCCGAATGCCGGGCGCCGATCTATTCCGGCCGACTTCCGAGCGACGAGGTGCCGAAGTTCTGGGCCGCGGTGAAGGAGCTCGTCCGTCCCCTGGGCGGCGTGCCGGTCGAATCGGCGGACCCCCGGCCGCCCCCGCGGCCGCCAAAGCCCTAAAGCGACCGGGCCGGTCGCCCTCCCCGTGCTGCGCGCGACCTTCCAGCACCTGCCCGGCATCGGGCCGGTGACCGAAGCCGAGCTGTGGCGTTCGGGCGTTCGGGACTGGTCGGACCTCGTGCGGCGGCCGGAGGACTGGGGGCTTTCGGCGCGGGTCGCTTCGCGGATCGGCCGCGAGATCGTCGCGAGCGAGCGAGCGTACGCGGAGCGGGACGCGGGATGGTTCGGCCGGCGCCTCCCCGAGACCGAGCATTGGCGGCTCTACCCGGAGTTCGCCCGCGAGACCGCGTACCTCGACATCGAGACGACCGGTCTCTCTCCCTACGAAGGGATCGTCACCGTCGTGACCGTGCATGGCGGGGGCGCGACCCGCACCTTCGTCGCGGGGGAGGACCTCGAGGAGCTTCCGGCGTACCTGCGGCGGTTCCCCGTCCTCGTGACCTTCAACGGGAGCCGGTTCGACGTCCCGTTCCTCCTCGTGGCGTTCCCGCAGCTCATCGTGCCTCCGGTCCACGTCGATCTGAGGTTCGTGCTCTATCGCCTGGGACACGCGGGCGGGCTCAAGCGGATCGAGTCGCGACTCGGGATCGGCGACCGGACCGGCGTCGAGGGCGTGCACGGGCTCGATGCGGTGCGACTCTGGCACGAGCACCGTCGAGGGAGTGCCGCGGCGCTGGAGCGCCTCGTCCGATACAACCGGGCCGACACCGTGAACCTCGAGCCCCTCCTCGCTCTCGCGGCGGGCGAGCTCGAGCGCCGACTGCTGCCGCCGGCCCCTCCGACGCTCGAGGACGTGGCGACCGCGGGCCGGATCGGGGCGGGGTAGCGCCCCGGACCCGGAGGAAAGGCATGCCCGGGGACCCCGAGGTCGCGGTGATCATCGGCGCCTACCGGCGGGAGGAGTATCTTCTGCGGGCGGTCCGCTCGGTCCTCGCCCAGCGACTCCCGCGGGACCGAGTCGAGCTGACCGTGACGAAGAACTTCGTCCAGGCCGAGATCGACCGATCGCTCGCCGAGCTCGGCGTTCCGTCAACCGTTGATGACGATCCGAGGATCGGCCCCTGGCTCACCCGGGCGGTCGCGCGGACGCGCGCGCCGCTCATCGCCTTCCTCGACGACGACGACGAGTTCGAGCCGGACCGGATCGCCGAGGTTCTTCGCGTCTTCCGCGATCACCCGGAGGTCGGGTTCTACCGGAACCGGGTGAGCGTGATCGACGCGGCCGGGGCGCCCGTACCGCCGGAGCAGTGGCGGTCTCACGAGGTGGACCCCGAGTACGATCGCAGCGGTCCCGTGCTGGTGCCGCCCGGGGCGAAGGACGGGTTGCGGGAGCTCGCGCTCGAGCGGACCGACTCGACCTTCAACGCCAGTACGATGGTGGTCCGCCGCGAACTCCTCGAAGGCCGTGCGGGAGAGGCGTTGCGAGGCACGCAGCTCCCCGATCTCGGGCTGTTCCTGGCGGCGTTCCTCTCCCCGTACGGTCTCTATTTCGACGACCGCCGCCTGACCCGGTTCCGCTACTACGGTGGGAACGTCACGCACCGGGTGAGCTGGCTCGGCGCCGCGGCCGAGTCGCACCGCCGCTTCGCCGCGCTCGCCCGGGAGTTTGGCCAGGAGGACCTCGCCCTCTGGTTCGATCGCCAGTCGATCCACTACGACCGGCTTTACCGGGGAGGCCGGATCGTGGAAGCCGTGGACCGAGCCGACGGTCGTCGAGTGCTGGCCCGGCTCGGGGCCGAGTATCTGCGCTTCCTTGCCCGGCATCCGGACGAGCGGGGTTGGAGCCTCGACGTCTGGGGCGCCGAGGGGTACGCCCTCCTGTATCTCCTCGGACCGTCGGTCGCGCGCCGGGCGCATGCCGCGCGGTCGCCGGTGCCTTCCGCCTAGGCTCGAAGTACGGGAGGCGGCGCCGGGATCCGGCAGCCGGCCGGAGGCTTCGCGCGTCGCACGCGTTCGGCGGCCTGGGCGCAGTACTCGGGCGAGGAGTCGATCTGCAGGTAGTGGCGGCCGAGCCGTCGGGCGACCGCGGCGACCGTGCCCGTTCCTCCGAACATGTCGAGCACGACGTTCCCCCGGTAACTGTAGAACTTCACGAGACGCTCGATCAGCTCCTCGGGGAATGGCGCCGGGTGGCCGGCCCGCCGGCGCTCGGGCGGGATCCGCCAGAAGCCGTCCGAGAACCGCTCGAACTCCTTCGCACTGATGTCGATCGCCGCCCGGTCCCCGGGAAGCTTCCACTGGCCCTTCGAAAAGACCAGCACGTACTCCCACGACGGCACGATGTGGGGGTTCGACGGGCTTCGCCAGCTCCCCCACGCCGTACGCCGGCCCATCGTCTGCTTGTACCAGATGATCTCGGTGCGCATGATGTAGCCGAGGTCGCGGAGGTCGCGAGAGAGGTCGTGGTGGATCGGGCGGAACTCCTTGATGGAGGTCGGGGCCACGTTGAGGACGAACCGTCCGCCCGGGACGAGCACGCCGAGCAGCTCCCGCCAGACCTCCTTCAGGGTCGCGAGGTACTCGCCGGGCTCCAGGTCGTCCGAGTACCCCCGGTACGGCATGCGGAGGTTGTACGGAGGACTCGTGATCGCGAGGTGGACGCTCTCGCGCGGAAGGCCCGAGAGCTCCTCTCGGGCGTCGCCGACGACAATGCGGTCGAACCAGCGGCCGGCCGGCTCGTCCGCCATCAGCGCCCCTCGACGAACCGAGGGCTGATGAGCCTATGCGTGGGCCGATCCGGCCTTCACGAGGCCGAGGCGAACCCGGCCTCGGCCGCGACCCGCTCGCCGATCGCGAACGATGCGGTCGCGGCGGGACTCGGGGCGTTCAGCACGTGGAGCGCGCCCGGTCCATGGACGAAGACGAAGTCGTCCTCCATGCTCCCGTCGGGCCGGACCGCCTGCGCGCGCACCCCGCTCGTCCGCGCCCCGAGGTCCGTGCGGCGGGCCGCTGGATACAGGACGCGGATGGCGGCCAGAAACTCCGCGGGGCCCCAGGAGCGGAGCCACTCGCGCGCGGCGATCCCGCCGTAGCGCCGGAGCATGCCGAGGGATCCGGGAAAGACGGAAAGGCGCTGCAGCTCCCTCGGGTCGAAGGTGCCCGGCCGGTACCCCTCGCGCGCGAAGGCGATCGCGGCGTTCGGCCCGGCGAGCAGAGAGCCGTCGATCATCGGCGTCAGGTGAACGCCGAGGAACGGCATCTCCGGGTCGGGGAGCGGATAGATCAGCGAGGTGATCGTCGAGCGCACGCGGTCGCCCAGGTGGTAGTAGTCCCCGCGGAACGGGACGATCGCGACCGGTGCCCGCACGCCCATGAGGCCCGCCACGAGGTCACACTCGAGGCCGGCGCAGTTGACGACGAAGCCGGCGTCGACCTCCCCCGCGACGGTGTCGAGCGTCCAGCCGTCGCCCCGCGCGGTCGTCGCGCGCACGCGGCTGCCCGTGCGCACGCCGCCGACCACGGCGAGATCCTCGGCCAGCGCCCGCGCGACCGCGGGATAGTCGATGATCGCCGCGGTCGGGATATCGAGCGCGGCCACCCCCTCCACGCCGGGCGCCCGCGCCTTGAGCTCCCCGGCGTCGATCCGTCGCACGCTCGGCACGTGGTTCGCGCGCGCCCGTCCTTCCAGCATCTCGAGGGCCGGGAGCTCCTCGGCGCGGCTCGCGACGATGAACTTCCCGATCGGCGAGGTGCGGATCCCGCGGGCCTCGGCGAAGTCGAGGAGCAGCCGGCGCCCGGTGAGGCAGAGCTCGGCCTTGAGCGAACCGGGTCGGTAGTACACTCCCGAGTGCACGACCCCGCTGTTGTGCCCGGTTTGGTGTGCAGCGACGCTGCTCTCCTTCTCGAGGACGGCGATCGAGGCGCTCGGTCGCCGGGCGTGGATCGCCCGCGCCGACGCGAGGCCGACGATACCGCCTCCGATGACCACCACGTCGAATCGTTCGGACATGAAACGCCGGTCCCACAGCTCAGGACCGCTATGCTCGGACGTAGCATGGAGCAAGGGTATAATCTCGTTCCGGGTCCGGGAGGCCGATTTCTATGACAGTCCGGATCGCCGTTCCGAAGGAGGTGGCGCCCGGAGAGGCACGCGTCGCGCTCGTGCCCGAGGTCGTCCAGCGGCTGACGAAGGCGGGGCACGAGGTGACGATCGAGTCCGGCGCCGGCGCCCTCTCGCGCTACCCGGATGAGGGCTATTCCGCCGCGGGGGGCCATCTCGTCCCGGACCATCGGGCGATCTTCGCGAACGCCCAGATCGTCCTCAAGATCCAGCCTCCGACGGCGGACGAGTCGGCCTCGATGGCCGCCGGGACGATCGTGGTCTCCCAGCTGAATGCGAGCCGGAGCCTGGACCGCGTCGCGAAAATGCGCGACGCCAAGCTGACCTCCTTCGACCTCCAGCTCCTCCCCCGGATCACCCGCGCCCAAAGCATGGACGTGCTCAGCTCCCAGGCCACCGTCGCCGGCTACCGAGCGACCCTCATCGGGGCGGAGCTGTGTCCGAAATTCCTTCCGATGCTCACCACGGCGGCCGGGACGATCCGTCCGGCGAAGGTGCTGATCCTCGGCGCGGGAGTCGCAGGCCTCATGGCGGTCGCGACGGCGAAGCGCCTCGGGGCGATGGTCGAGGCCTACGACGTGCGGCGGGCCGCGGGCGAGCAGGTCCGAAGCCTGGGAGCGAAGTTCCTCGAGCTCCAGATCAACGCCGAGGGCTCGGGCGGATATGCCCGGGAGCTCACCGACGAGGAGAAGAAGCAGGAGGCGGAGATGGTCTCGAAGGCCGTCGCGGAGGCGGACGTCGTCATCACCACCGCGAACGTGCCGGGCCGGAAGGCGCCCGTGCTGGTCCGCAAGGAGATGGTCGCCCGGATGCGGCCGGGGGCCGTGCTCGTCGACCTCGCGGCCGAGTCCGGCGGGAACTGCGAGCTCACGAAGGCCGGCGAGCGGATCGACGTCGGCGGGGTCGCGATCGTCGGGCCGCTCAACCTCCCCTCTCAGCTCCCGTTCCACGCGAGCCAGATGTTCGCGAAGAACCTCGAATCGTTCCTCACCCTGCTCCTCACCAAAGAGGGCTCGATCGTCCCGAACTTCTCGGACGAGATCCTCGCCGCGAGCCTCGTCACCTCGAACGGGGAGGTCGTGCACAAACCGACGGCCGACCTCCTGGCGGGGGGCAAATAGATGGCCGCGGACCTGTGGACGGCCCTGTTCATCGCGCTCCTCGCCGCGTTCACCGGTTACGAGGTGATCAGCCGCGTCCCCGTCCTGCTCCACACGCCGCTGATGAGCGGGTCGAACTTCATCCACGGCATCGTGCTCGTCGGGGCCATCGTCGCTCTCGGCCTCGCCGCGACCCCGGTCGAGCAGGCGATCGGGTTCGTCGCCGTCGTGATGGGGGCGATGAACGTCACGGGCGGCTACATGGTCACGGTCCGGATCCTCGCGATGTTCGACCGCTCGAAGGCCCGGGGAGGTAAGTCATGATCGTCCCGTACTCCGGCGACATCGTCAACGCGGTCTACGTCGTCGCGGTCCTCGCCTTCATCCTCGGTCTCAAGGCGATGAGCTCGCCCGAGACCGCCCGGCGCGGGATCGTCTACGCGGGCGCCGCGATGCTCGTCGCGGTCGTCGTGATCTTCCTCCAGGGGACGATCAACAATCTCGCGTGGATCGCGATCGGGATCATGATCGGCGGCGGCGGGGGCTGGTACTGGGCCCGCGTCGTGAAGATGACCGCGATGCCCCAGATGGTCGCCGTCTACAATGGGATGGGCGGCGGCTCGGCGGCGGCCATCGCGGCGGTCGTCCTGCTCTCGTCCATCGGGGACCACGTGGGGGCGAGCCTTTCCCTCGCGGGGGCGATCATCGGTTCGATCTCGATCGCGGGGAGCGTGATCGCGTTCCTCAAGCTCCAGGGATGGATGCCGTCGAAGGCGATCGTCCTCCCGGCGCGCCAGGTGACGAACCTCGCGGTCCTCGCGGTCGGGATCGCGATCGGCGTCTACGCGGTCGTGACCGTCAACACCGCCTTCCTCTGGCCGTTCTATCTCCTCCTCGTCCTCTACGGGATCCTGCTCACGATCCCGATCGGCGGCGCGGATATGCCGGTCGTCATCAGCCTGTTCAACGCGCTGACCGGCATGGCGGTCGCGCTCGACGGGTTCGCGCTCGTGAACGGACCGCTCGGGGACGCGGGCTACGCGATGGTGATCGCCGGTACGCTCGTCGGGGCGGCGGGTTCGCTCCTCACCGTCCTGATGGCGAGGGCGATGAATCGTTCGATCGGCAACGTCTTCTTCTCGGCGTTCGGCGCGACCGAGGAGACCGGCACCGAGATGAAAGGCTCCTTGAAGCCGATCGACGCCACGGACGTGGCGGTGCTCATGGAGTATGCGAACCAGGTGATCATCGCCCCCGGTTACGGGATGGCGGTCGCGCAGGCCCAGCAGAAGGTCAAGGAGCTCAGCGATCTCCTGGAGGCGAAGGGCGTCCCGGTGAAGTTCGCGATCCACCCGGTGGCGGGCCGCATGCCCGGCCACATGAACGTCCTCCTCGCCGAGGCCGGGATCAGCTACGACAAGCTGTTCGACCGGGACGAGATCAACCAGGAGTTCGCGCACACGGACGTCGTCCTCGTCATCGGCGCCAACGACGTCGTGAACCCGGCGGCCCACCGCAAGGGCAGCCCGCTCGAGGGGATGCCGATCCTCGACGTCGAGCAGGCGAAGAACGTCATCGTGAACAAGCGGGGGCAGGGGAAGGGATTCGCGGGGATCGAGAACGACCTCTTCTACCGCGACAACTGCCGCATGCTCTACGGCGACGCGCAGGCCGCGATCGGCAAGGTCGTCGCGGCGCTCAAGAAGTCGTAGGCGGTTTCGGGGACCCCGGGCCGGGTCCGGCGGACGGGGTCCCGGGAGGCCTCGGGGCGTGGTCGGCGAGCTCGATCCGCCACAGGTCGATGAACAGGAAGATCAGGAAGACCGTGAGGACCACGTCGAGCAGCTCGGTCGGCCAGTAGATGCCCTGCTGCCAGGCAATGACACCGAGCACGAGGTTGTAGTTCGTTGTTCCGACGACCGAGATCCCCCAGAGCCACCATCGGGGCCGGACGCCCACGAGGGCGGCGGGAAGGATCCAGACCAGGATGTTGAACGAGAGGTACTGGGTGAGGAGCGCGACCCCGACGAGGACGATCGCCGCCGCGCGCAGCGGGGAACGGACCGTGAAGAAGACCACGAGGACGAGCACGACCGTGATGAGCGCCTGGGCGATCGGCAGCGCGTCCCCTGCCGGGAGCCAGTTCTGGAGCAGGAAGATCCCCCAGAAGTTGAGCGAGAAGGAGTGGCGCGCGATCTGGTTGAGGAAGACCGGCCCGAGGAATTCCTGGCCCCAGACGACGAAGCATAACGCCGTTCCCGCGGCGAACACCGCGACCGCCGCGAATGCGGCGACGAAGCGCCGGCGCAGCGAGCCGGACAGGCCGAAGATCGGGAACATCGTGGGGAAACGTTGCGTGGCGAGGAACCCGGCGAGGCTCGTCGCGCCGACCTCCCGGCGCTTCGCGAGGACGAGCGTGAGCAGGACGGTCGCCGGGACGAGCGCATTGCTCGCCCCGTCGATCTGGCTCGCGACGAGCGGGAAGTAGAGCGGGAGGAGGGTCACGTAGACCGTGAGGTATCGCCGGTCCGGTCCCGCGGCGAGCCAGGTGAGCGGCACGATCGAGACCGAGATCGCGCCCCAGATCGCGGCGATGCCGGTGACCCCGCCCAAACTTCCGATCGCGTTGATTACGACCGCCGCGAGCCCGTCGGGCTCCTCGATCGTGATGCCACAGTCCGGGACATTGAACGGGTTCGTGCCCGCCCAGAGCGCCCGGCCCTGGTTCAGGAAACCGATGATGTCGCTCTCGTGGCCCGGTCCCGAGCAGTTGTAGAGTCCGGTGAGGAGGTTGTACCCGACGATCGCGGCCCAGCCGGCGGCAACGACGGCGGTCACATGCCACCACTCGAGCGCGCTGAGATCGGAGTGGCCGCTGACCCGTTTCAGCCAGCGAGAGAGGGTCGAGCGGACCGTCCCGCTCGAGTCGGACCGGACGAGCAGCAGGAGCAGCGCGGGCGTGGCGAGGCAGGCGATTAGGACCCCGTTCAGAATGTTGTAGATCGTCACGAGCGTCCGGGTCGGTGGCTCCCCTCCGGCGAGCGGCCCTTCGCCTTATCACGCCTCCCCCGAAGCCGCAACGCCTTTCCCGCGGGGATTCAGTCTCGCTTCGTTCGTGCGGGTTCGCGAGCGAGTTCGGGATCCTCGAGCCCGAACTCGGTCCCACAGCGTGTACAGTGAACGAAACAGTGGAGCTCCCCGCTCACCGGCTCGCTGAGGCGCCCGGCACATCGGGGACAGACTCTCCCGGGGCTCGAGGACGGATCCGCGGACGCTGCCGAAGTTGGACTCCTGCCCACCGGAACGCCACCTCTGGAAACGCTCTTAATCTCGCGGGCCCGAGGCGCTTCGACCTTCGTTGTCTTAAGGGCGGGACGGGCTCGAACCGAAGGCGATGAGCCAGGAACAGATTGGACCGGGCGTGGGGACCCCCGGGAACCCGGCCGGCGCTCTTCCCGCCCTCGTCCGTCACCTCCGCGCGCCCCGTCGGTGGCGGGGAGGTCCCGCGTGGCTGGTGATGATCGCGGACGTCGACGCCGCGAGCATCCTCACCGCGCTCGCGTCCGGTGCGAGCTATCGCTACGACCTCATCTGGTTCCTCGCCCTCCTGACGATCCCCCTCTTCTTCATCCAGGAGGCGGCGGGACGGCTCGGGGCGGTCAGCGGGAAGGGCCTCGGCGAGCTCACGCGCCAACGCTTCCCCCGGCCGATCGGCGCGACCGTCGCGCTCTCGATGGCGGTGGGGGACGTCGCGACGTACGTCGCGGAGTACGCCGGGATCGCCCTCGGGCTCAGCCTGTTCGGGATCCCGCCGATCGTCTCCCTACCCCTCGCCTTCCTCGCCCATATCGGTCTCGTGGCGCGAGGGCCGTACGCCTGGGTGGAGCGCGTCCTGATCGCCGTCTCGGCGGGGGTGATCGTGGCGCTCGCCGTCGTGGTGCTCCATCGGGGGTTTCTCCCCTACTCTCCCCTCGGGATCTCGACCGCGCCGCCGTTCTTCCTGTTGCTCGCCGCCAACGCGGGCGCGGTGGTGATGCCGTTCATGCTGTTCTTCCAATCCTCCGCGACCGCGACCAAGGGCACCTCGGTGGCGATCTCGCGCCAGTCGACGCTCCTCGGGGCGGTCGTGAGCGAGGGTCTGATGATCGTGGTGGTGATGATCGGGGCCGGGATCGGGGCCTCCTTCACGTTCTCCACGTACCCCGAGTTCGCCCGAGCTCTGGTCGCGGGTCTCGGCCGCTACGGGGCGTACGCCCTCGGGGCGGGCCTCGTCGCGGCGGCGTTCCTCGCGCTGGTCGTGATCTCGCTCGGCAGCGCCTGGGGCGTGACCGAGGCGCTCGGGCTTCCGCGTCGGAGCACGTTCTGGATTTACCTCCTGGAAAGCGTGCCGGCGGTGTTCGTTCCCCTCCTCTTCCCCCAGCTCGTCACGCTCGTGCTCGCCCTGATGGTCGCGATGGTCTTCATCCTCATCGTTCCGGGTATCTTCGTGGGCCGGCTGGCGTCCGACCGGCAGCTGATGGGACCGGACGCCTTGCGGGGCCCTTGGCGGGCGGCGTACTGGGCGAGCCTGGTCTTCGTGGTCGCGGTGGGGATCCTCTCGGTCGCCGTCTACGCTTGAGCCGTCCCCCGCGTGGACCCCGGGCCCTGAAACGGACTCGGTCCCGAGGCCCGGAACGTCGCTCGTCCTACGGCGGGCTCGCGAGGTGGGCCCATGCGGCGTTGATCCCGTAGAGGACCGCCGCGACCCCGGCGAGGACTACCGAGAGCATGAACATCCCGAGAAGGATCCTCCAGATCCACGGGTAGTTCGGAGTCGGGGGGGACGGCAGGGGATCGGTCCCCGGCGCGGTTGGACCGACCACGAACCAGTCGATGAAGAGGGTCACGGGATACGACAGGATCGCGACCCCGCCGAACGCCAGGTACATGAGCAGGGTCTCGAGCGGGTCCTTCGTGAGGCTGAGCTGGTACGCGCGGACCCCGTAGAAGAGCACCCCGAGGCCGATGATCACTCCGAGCATGCCGACCATGTGCGTCGGGTAGCGGAAGCGGACGGCGAGGCAGAACGAGATGAGGAGGAAGCTGAGCAGGATCAGCACGTCGTAAAAGAACAGGTCATACGACTGCGCTCCGGGGAAGCCGGTGATCGGCCAGGCCAGCTCCCCCCACACCGAGAAGATGCCGAGGAGCCCGCCGAGCATTCCGAGGAGGAACGCCCCGGCCTGGAGATGGCTCAACGCCCGGACGGAATCCCGACGACGGTATTCGAACCAGACCATCACCCCGGTGTAGAACACCGCCGTGGTGACGAGGATCAACAGGTCGAGCACCAAAGTCAGGTCGTCAACGAACCCCATAGTTCCCCGACCTCGCGCCGGAGGCTGATGCCGGGCGGTCCGCCCTTCTTGGCATCGAGGTCGGTCCCCGATAACTGTTCACACTTAAGCAACCTTCGCTCGGCTTGGGTACCGGTGGTCCGACGCACGATGCCTACCCAGGCGATTGCGGAGGCTCGGAGTCGATTCGAGCCACCGGGCTTGGGCTCTCTTTCCTCAGCCCACCGCCCCGCCGATCGCGAGGCCGATGAGGTAAGTGCCTGCCGCGGCCCCCAGGCCGATCGCCATCATCTCGAGGCCACTGCGCACGAACGGGTGCAGTGACGACAGTGCCCGGAACAGTCCGGCCAAGAAGAGGGCGGCGGCGGTGACCAGAACGGACGCCACGATCGCGACGTGCGTTCCGAGAAGAAGGAACGGTACGAGCGGAACGGCACCGGCGAGAGCGAACGAGATCCCGGTGAGGAACCCCTGTCGGCCCGCCGGTTCCTCTTCTTCCCCTCCCGGGCCGTACCGCTCGGCCACGAGAGCGGCGAGGAATCGATCGGGTTCCTTCGCGAGACCGTCGACGACGCGAGTCGCTTCTTCGGTAGGGATCCCCTTCGCTTCGTACGCCGCGATCAGTTGTGCGCGCTTCGAGGCGTGGGCCACGCTATCGGCCTCGCGCTCCATCTGGATCTGGGCGTTCCGCGCGTCGTGCTCCGCCTTCACGGAGACGTACTCGGACGCCGCCATCGAGAGCGCTCCGGCGACGACGCTCGCCGCGCCGGCGATCAGGACCGCGCGGTTCGAATCGGTGGCTCCCGCGACGCCGGCGGAGAGGGCGACGATGCTCGCGAAGCCGTCGATCGCCCCGAGGAGAAGACTGCGCAGCGACCCGCCGGTCTTTGAGCCGGCGTCCCGGGCGGAGTTCGAGGTCTCAATCTCGTGAGCGACCTCGTCGGGCAGGAGTGACTGGAAGACGCGAGCGGCCTCCGGGTCCTGCCAACGGCGGGCCTGGTCCCGGTACTTCTCGATCCCATCGACCTCCTCTCGGTGCACGATCGAGAGCACCGCCCCCACCCCAAGGGTGCGGGCCATGCCCACGAGGATGCGGTGGTTGACGAGGCGCTTCTCCTTCGGCAGGGGCCGTCCGATCTGCCCGAGGAGGCCGGCCCACAGGGCCGCGTGCCGCTCCTCGAAACCGGCGAGCTGCCGCAGGAGCGCGGCCCGTTCCGCCACGTGATCGAGTTTCGAGAGCGAATCGTACATCCACCGGCTCGACCGCTCATCGAGGTAGTTCGCCTGGATCTCGCGGACGTCCGAATCGGTCCAGCGGAACGGGGTGGACGCAGTCGCCATGGCGAACCCGCGCACGGAACGCGAGCCGGCGGCGGCAGATAGCCCGGACGTTGATTGGGTTCGACGTTTCTCGGAGATCTAGGGAGCGGAACTCCGTGAGTCACCGCGAAACCCCCGGACGGAGCGAGATGGGCGCGGCCAGATTCGAACTGGCGACCTTCACCGTGTCAGGGTGACGTCATAACCACTAGACTACGCGCCCAGCGCGGGCGGCCACCGACGGGCCGTTCTTATGCCTGTCGGCGAGGGCGGCGGGCCTAGCCGTACCCGCCGGGGAACTGGTTCGGGTCGGGGTGGTCGTTCCATTGGTAGTAGCCCATCGACTGTCGCTGGGCTTCGGTCGACTCCTGGCGGAGTCCGCCTTGGAACGAGCCGTAGACGTCCCGGACCTGCTCCTCGATCGAGCGCGCGCGCTGGAGCGCTTCTCGGACGTGGCGGTCGTCGAGGTACGCGCTGGCCTGCACGGCGGCGAGGTCGCCGGCCGTGCGGATCAGCCCGCCGAGTTCGCGGAGCCGGAGCGTGAGCGCGTTCCGCCGGTTGTCGAGGGACTCCGCCCGGCGACGCGCCTCCTTGATGAGCTCGAGGACGGCCGCCCGGGTCGCCGGGCGGATGCGCCCGTCGACGGCGATCTCCTGCGCGCAGAACTGCGCGAGCCGCAGTCGGTTCGCGTCGGTGTCGGGCATCGTCGTCTCGAGGAGGACCTCGTAGCCGCTCCCCGCGATGCGCGATCGCAGTGGAGAGAGGATGCGGTGGATGTCCTGGATGTTCGCCGCAGCGACGAGGATGAAGTCGCAGGGGACGTTGTCGACCCGGACCGCGGCGCCTCCGGACTGCGGGTTGCGACCGGTGATCGGGAACCGCTTCTCCTGCATCGCGGTGAGGATGTGCCGCTGCAGGTACCCCAGGTGCGGGAGCTCGTCGATGAAGAGGACTCCCTCGTGCGATTCGTGGATCGCGCCGGCGATCACCCGCTCGTACGGGAGCGTGCCGAGCTGGGGATGGCCTCCGTACGGGTCGTGGCGCACGTCGCCCAAAAGTTCCGTCTCCGACGCGCCGGTCGCCATCACGAACGTGTTCCGGTCGAGCTTGACGAGGACCTTGCGCGGGCTCTCGTGCTGGAGCGTCCGACGCCGCTCGAGGGCGCGCTGGTCGAGGACCTTGATCCGATCCCCGGCGCGCTCGTAAGCGACGACCTCCTCGACCCCGTTCCGCAGGCGGGTCGTGCGGACCGACTCCTGCGGGTTGCCGCCCGGGCTCACCGTCAGCTCGAGGATCCCGCCGACCAGGTCGCGGAACGGGTTGCCGCTCCCGGCGACCCCGCCGGGGAGGACCTGCTTCACGTTCCCGCAGCTCGGGCAGTACCGCTCGGAGGGCGGCGAATAGAAGCTGCACCGAGGGCACCGGTAGCCGAGCCGCTCGGCGACGGACGCGGGCGCCTCGGTCGGAGCGATCAACTCGCCCTCGACGGAGCGCGCCGCCTCGCGCTCGTGGTAGACCTCGTCGCGGCTGACGACCTCGATGCTGGGGCGCTCGGGGTTCTCGGGGTTGTGGACGACCCGCAGCTCCGTGCGCGGCCGGTCGAGGTGGAGCGCGAGCGCCTGGGCCGTCATCGACTTGCCGATCCCCGGCGGGCCGACCAAGAGGAGGTGGCGGCGCTGGTAGGCCGCGATCCGCGCGATCTCGACGGCCTTCTCCTGGCC
>JASHPK010000010.1 GCA_030038095.1 Thermoplasmata archaeon
TCGAGGACTCCGTTGGCATGGTCGACGACCCAGACGGTCTGCTCGGAGGGCAGGTACGTGATCCCCCAAGCCTTGGGGCCCGCAGGGGTGATGGGGAGGGTGAGGGTGGTGAGATGATTGGTTGAAGATATGCTATAGACGGTGTTGTTGAGCAGGGACGACGCGTAGAGGTTCTGATTGGAGGGGTCATAGGCGAAATCGCTAACGCCCGCTGGCACGGACAAGGTGCCATTCACTTGACAGCCAGGGAGGGCGAGTGAGCAGTAGACCACACTGAGCTGCCACTGGAATGTGGCGACGTTGTAGTTGACGACGTACGCATCGTGGGTCGAGGGGTCGTAGCCTATCTCGGTCGCGGCGAGGCCAACTTTAACAGTGTTCGCAGTGCCACTCACTGGGTTGCGAACACTCGGACCGCTATAGGCGTACACCGAACCTTGAGTACAGGGTGAGGTGCAGTCATTCGATATGAGCTCCCACCCAGCCCCTGTCCAAGGGTAGTAGACGACGTTCCTCGGAGACCCTGAAAGGCCTACCGTGGCATGAGAGTACGGAGGGGCTTGATTGATCGCGGTGATGGACCCCGATCCGCTGTCTGTGACGTAGACGGCTTGGGCGGACGAGTTCTGTTCCCAGCTGACGGCTTGGTCCGAATAAAGCCCACTGATCTGGGTACCGACCGAGACCGTCGCGACGACCGTGTTGGTGGAAGTGGAGATCACGGAGACGCTGTTGGAGCCGGTGTTCAGCACGTAGACGGCGGAGGTCGCGGCGTCGTAGGCGATCCCGATCGGTGACGTACCCACCCCGATG
Source organism: Thermoplasmata archaeon (assembly GCA_030038095.1). Taxonomy (GTDB): domain Archaea; phylum Thermoplasmatota; class Thermoplasmata; order Lutacidiplasmatales; family UBA184; genus Lutacidiplasma. The sequence continues at coordinate 814 of JASHPK010000010.1, forward strand.
GTCGCGAGGGGGTTCGGGATTGTAGCGCGGGCGTTCGGGGCCAGGAAAACCCCGGCTGAAATGGAAACGACCAGGACGAGCAGTACGGCGAAGACGACCGATCGTTGCGTTCGAGAATCTCGCCGTTGGCGTCTAAGAACTGCGTGCATCGAACTAGAATCGACTCTCGTTACAAAAGCCTCAGCTCGAGGGCGGAAATAGCGCGCATTGTCGAGATTCGACGCGGGGTTTGACACGCTCCTTGATGGTAAAGGGGCGTGTGCATGACCCGGGGAACTCGGACCTATGGCGTCTCGGACCCGACTAGTGTGACGTCCTCTGATTGACTATGCTTATATCCGGGGCGGGCTATCGCGCTCTGTGCGTATCGCCCCAACCCTCAGCCTGACCTCGGAGGAACGTCAGCGACTCGAGAGTTGGGCCCGCGGTCGCTCCACTCCTCATCGCCTCGTCCTCCGCGCCCAGATCGTGCTGCGCGCCGCCGACGGCGCTCAGAACAAGCAGATTGCCGAGGAGCTGGGTACCCAGCGCAACACTTGCGCCCTCTGGCGGAACCGATTCCATCGCCTCCGACTCGCCGGCATCGAACAGGATGCCCCGCGTCCCGGTGGCCCCCTCCGTCTCCCCGATGCCACCATCCGAGCGATCGTCCACGACACCCTGCACACCAAGCCCGCGAACGCCACCCACTGGTCCACCCGTTCGATGGCCGAGAAATACGGGGTCAGCCCTAACACCGTGCATCAGATCTGGACCGCACGACGGATCCAACCCCACCGACTCGAGCACTACAAGCTCAGTCGGGACAAGCGGTTCGAGGAGAAACTGCGTGATGTGGTGGGCCTCTACCTCAACCCACCGGAACACGCCTTGGTGCTCTCGGTGGACGAGAAGACCCAGATCCAGGCCCTCGACCGAACCCAGTTGACCCTCCCGGTACGGGAGGGAACTCCCGAACGGCAGACCCACGACTATCGGCGGAACGGGACGACCGACCTCTTCGCCGCGCTCGACGTGCTGACGGGAAAGATCGTGGGCGAGTGTCACAAGCGGCATCGGGCCAAGGAGTTCCTCGCCTTCCTCCGTACCCTCGACCGGACCACGCCCCCCGGGTTGGACCTCCACCTGATCCTCGACAACCTCGCCACGCACAAGACGGCGAAAGTGAAGCGGTGGGTGCTGCGGCACCCCCGCTTTCACTTTCACTTCGTGCCGACGAGTTCCTCCTGGCTGAACCAGGTGGAGCGCTGGTTCAAGGAACTCACGGACAAGCGGGTCCGCCGGGGAACGTTCCACAGCGAGCTCGAACTGATCGAGGCGCTGAAGCTGTACATCGAGCGATACAACGAGGTCCCCCGCCCGTTCATCTGGAGGGCGACCGCCGACCAGATCCTCGAGAAAGTGCGCTGGAACCGGTTAAACGTAGATCTGTCGAGGACGGCACACTAGAAAGTTCCCGTCCGTCGAATCGTAGAGTCGCCATGGGTGAATCGAGATTGGCAGTGGGTGGAGTCCCGGATCCATCCGAACCCTTTCTAAAAGGAAGCCTGAGCGTCCGGCCCGTGCTCATCTCGGGAGTTGACCGGACACGGAGCGCAGACTGCCCGCTCGCGGGGTGTCGGACGCAACGCGAGGGCCCGCCGGGCCGGCGGAGAATTGCGTCCGCCGACCTCCGAAACGGGCCCGAGGGGATTCGAACCCCTGACCTTGCGGTTAAGAGCCGCCTGCTCTACCGAGCTGAGCTACGGGCCCACAGCGAGGGCGGCCGACCCGGCTCCCCGAGATAAACTCTCCCTGCTGCTCACCGCAGCGTCCCCGAGAGGACGCTGATCGCCCGGCTCAGGTCCGCCTGGTCGAGCAGGAAGATCGTGTCGGTGTAGCAGCTGAGCGCCTCCACGATGTTGATTGACTGGGCCGAGAGTACTCCGGTCAGGAGCGTGAGGAGCCCGGGCGTGTGCTCCACGGTCTCGGGGCTCGTGACCGAAACTTCGACCAAGCCCCGTCGCACCCCGAGGAGCTGGTCCGAGCGCAGAACCTTCGTCAGACGAGCCACGGACTCCTCGTCGACGATGATCACGGTGCCTCTCGACACCTGGATCAGCCGGCACAGCGCGCTCTCGTCGAGGAGCTCCTCGACTACGTCGGCCACGCGCTGCAGGACGTCCGGCCCGTGGGTCACGGTGACCGCCGCGACCTTCGTCCGCGTTTCGATCCGGCTGCGACGCACCAGCCGCTCCACGCTCGCGCTCCGCGTCGCCCCGCCACGACCCCGCGGATAGCGCCGACAGGCCGCGATGACGGCGTCCGGACGGCGCAGGCCAAGGTCCGCGGCGATCACGCGGGCCACGGCCGAATGGTTGGCGACCCCGAGGCGGACGGCGTTTCCCAGCATCGGGTGCGCGTCCAGGTACCCGCGGACGCGCCGGGCCACCGACTCCTCTCCATTCGACATATTCGTCCGATTTTGGACAGAGTAGACCGATCATGTCCCTCAGCGGGCACATGGTATATGACCCCATCGCGCGTGTCGCGGTTGCAATCCCATCGCTCCGATGTCCCCCGCGAAGGTCGTTCTGGCATACTCCGGGGGGCTCGACACCTCCGTGGCGATTCCTTGGCTACGCGAAACGAAGGGCCTCGACGTGGTGACCCTCACCGCCGACGTCGGCCAACCGGTCGATCTCGAGGAGGTCCGGGCCAAGGCGCTCCGATCGGGCGCCGTCGATGCCCGGGTCCTCGATCTCCGCCGAGAGTTCGCCGAGGGGTTTCTCGTCCCCGCCCTCCGCGTGAACGCGCTCTACGAAGGGGTGTATCCCCTCAGCACCGCCCTGGCCCGACCGCTGATCGGCCAACACTTGGTCGCGCTGGCTCGCGAGGTGGGAGCGATCCACATCGCCCACGGGTGCACGGGGAAGGGGAACGACCAGGTCCGGTTCGACCTCTGCACGACGAGCCTCGCGCCGGACCTGAGGGTCATCGCCCCGGCGCGTGAGTGGAAGATGACCCGGGAGGACGAGGTCGCCTACGCGGCGCGTCACGGGATCCCCGTCGCCGCGACTCGCGCCTCCCCCTACAGCACCGACGAGAACCTCTGGGGCCGATCGATCGAGTGCGGGACGCTCGAGGACCCGGCGGTCGAGCCTCCCGAGGAGGTCTACGACTGGACCCGTTCGCCCGAGTCGGCCCCGGCCGCGGCCGAGCGCGTCGTGATCGAGTTCGTGGACGGGCGGCCGGTCGCGCTGAACGGCCAGAGTCTTCCCGTGCACGAGCTGATCCAGCAGCTGAACCAAGCGGCGGGAGCTCACGGAGTCGGGCGGATCGACCACGTGGAGTCCCGGGTGGTCGGCATCAAGTCCCGCGAGGTGTACGAGTGCCCGGCGGCGCTCACGCTCATTCGGGCCCACCAGGCGCTCGAGGGCCTCGTGCTCCCCCGCGACCTCCTGGAATTCAAGCGAGGGATCGAGCGCCGGTATGCGGAGCTCGTCTACGACGGGCTCTGGTTCACGCCGTTGCGCTCGGCTCTCGACGCCTTCGCCGTGGAGACCCAGCACCGGGTCACCGGTTCGGTCTCGATGAAGCTCTATCGCGGCTCGGCGACCGTGGTCGGCCGCGACTCGCCCCACTCCCTCTACCGGCCGGAGCTCGCGACCTACTCGAGCGGAGACCGGTTCCGTCCCGAGATGGCGGAGGGGTTCATCTACGTCTGGGGGCTCCCCGCGCGAACCTGGGGCGCCACCGCCGCCCCGCCCCCGCCCTCCTCGTCCGCCGGGGACCCGACCTGACTGGAGGGGAGCAATCGCATGGACCCCGCGGTGAGCGTTCCCGCTTACGTTCGTTCCCCGAGCGTGACGTTCCTGAGCTCGATCAGCATGGACCGCCATCTGGCCCGGTACGACGTCGCGGGGAGCGTGGCCCACGCCGAGATGCTGGCCCGCGTCGGGCTGCTCCCCGCGGAGGAGTCCGCCCACCTCGTGGCTGGGCTGCGAGCGATCGCTCGCGAGATCGCGGCCGGCTCGTTCCCCTGGCGGGAAGAGCTCGAGGACGTCCACACGAACGTGGAGGTTCGACTCGGGGAGCTCGTGGGAGCCGTGGCGGGGAAGCTCCATACCGGGCGCAGCCGCAACGACCAGGTCGCGCTCGATGAGCGCCTCTACCTCCGCGCGGAGGTCGTGGACCTCGGCGGGCGACTCCACACACTCCTCGCCGCGCTCCTCGCCCGGGCCGACTCCGAGGCCGAGATCGTGATGCCCGGCTACACGCACCTGCAGCGGGCGCAACCGATCACGCTCGGCCACTACTGGCTTGCCCATCACGCCCGGTTCGAACGGGACCTCGAGCGGCTCCTCGCCTCGGCGGCGCGCGCCGACGTCTCCCCGCTCGGTGCCGGAGCCCTCGCCGGCTCCACCCTTCCTCTCGACCCCCGCTGGACCGCGGCCCGCCTCGGCTTCTCCCGGCCCTTCTCGAATTCGCTCGATGCCGTCAGCGATCGCGATCCGTTCGCGGAACTCGCGTTCGACCTGGCCCTCCTCCTGGTCCATGCGAGCGCCCTCGCCGAGGAAATCGTCGTCTTCGCGAGCGCTGAGTTTGGGTTTCTGGAGCGGTCCGGATCGCTCGGGGCCGGCTCGAGCCAGATGCCCCAGAAGCACAACCCGGACGTCGCCGAGTTGATCCGGGCGAAGGCTTCGCGCGCGATCGGGGACCTCACCTCCGAGCTCGTCCTCCTGAAGGGGATCCCGCTCGCCTACGACCGGGACCTGCAGGAGGACAAGCCCCCGGTGGTGGACGCGGTGGCCACCGCGCGGGCGGTCCTCGATGCGCTCCTGACCCTCGTCCCGGCGCTCCGGTTCGACCGGTCCCGGCTCGACGCGGCCACCCGCCATCCCGATCTCTACGTCACCGACCGCGCGGAATCCCTCGTCCGGCAAGGGGTCGCGTTCCGCGCGGCGCACGAGCGCCTCTCCGTCGAACCCGCCGAGGAGGGCCCGATCGACCCCCGCCGCTCGGTGGCCCTTCGAAGCTCGTTCGGAGGTCCGGCGCCCGAATCCGTCCGCCGGCAGCTCGAGGCCGCCCGGAGCCGCCTCGAGTCGCTCACCGATTCCCTCTCCTCGCTTGGCCGGAAGACCGAGCTCGTCGAGGAGCTACTGAAGGAGCAGATCCGATGACCGAATGCCCGGAGTGCGCCGCGTCCGTCCCGAACGACGACCGAATCCTGGGGGAGGTCTTCCCCTGCCCCGACTGCGGGACCGACCTCGAGGTCGTGGGCGCGAGCCCGTTCGCGCTCGAACCCGCCCCGAAGGAAGCCGAGGACTGGGGTGAGTGACGGGTTCTCGATCGGGGTCTTCTGCACGATCGTCCGGCCCGAGGAGAAGGCGATCCTCCGGGCCGCCGAGGCCCGGGGGGTCCGGGCTGAGCGGATCGACGACGCCGAGGTGACCTTCCCGCTCGAGCGGCCGCCCGGCCTCCCCGACGTGGTGCTGAATCGCTCGGTGAGCCACACGCGGTCGGTCTACGCGACCCGGTGCTACGACCACTACGGGGTCCGGACGATCAACGCCCCCGACGTGGTCGAGCTCGCCGGGGACAAGGTCCGCACGTCGCTCCGGCTCGCGGAACGGGGGATCCCGACCCCCCGCACGGTCGTGGCGCTCTCGCCCGAGGCGGCGATGCGGGCGATCGAGCAGATCGGGTACCCCGCCGTCCTGAAGCCGGCGGTCGGCTCCTGGGGTCGACTCATGGCCCGGGTCGACGACGCGAACGACGCCGAGCAGATCCTGGAGCACAAGGCGGCCCTCTCCTCCCCCGTCCATTCGGTGATCTACGTGCAGGAGTTCGTGCCGAAGCCCGACCGGGACCTCCGGGTGTTCGTCATCGGCGATCGCGTGGTCGCGGCGATGGCCCGGCGGTCGTCGGACTGGCGGACGAACGCCGCCCGCGGGGCGGCGACCGAGGCGGTCGAGCCGACGCCCGAGCTCACCGAGCTCGCGGTACGGGCCGCGGAGGCCGTGGGCGGGGGCGTGCTCGCGGTTGACCTCATGGAGTCCCCCCGCGGGCTCGTCGTACACGAAGTGAACCCCACGCCCGAGTTCAAGGCCCTCGCGGCGGTGACCGGCCGCGATATCGCCGGAGCGATCGTCGATCACGCGGTGGCGGTGGGACGCGCGTGAAGGCCGCGATCGTCGGCGGATCCGGGTACGTCGGGGGCGAGCTCCTGCGGCTCCTCCTCGGCCACCCCGAGGTCGAAGTCGTCCAGGTGACGTCCGATTCGATGGCCGGCCGCGCCGTGGGTCGCGCGCACCCGAACCTGCGGCACGCGACGGATCTGGTCTTCGCGCCTCACGGCGAGCTGAAATCGACCGACGTCGCGTTCCTCGCGACGCCCCACGGGGAGTCGATCGAGCGGGTCCCGACGCTCCTCGCCTCCGGTACGCTCGTCATCGACCTCTCCGCCGACTTCCGTCTCAAGGACCCGGACGCGTACGTGCGCTACTACGGCCGGGCCCACCCCTACGCGGACCTCCTCGCGCGCAGCGTCTACGGTCTGCCCGAGCTCCACCGCGACGCCCTCCGCACCGCGCCCCTGATCGCGGTCCCGGGGTGCATCGCGACGGCCTCGATCCTCGCGCTCCATCCCCTCGTCCGGGCCGGTTTCGTCGATCGGTCCCCGACCGTCGTCGACGCGAAGAGCGGCTCGTCCGCCGGAGGCATCGAACCGGGCCCCGCGGGAACCCACGCGGAGCGATCGGGGAGCCTGCGGGCCTACGCGAGCGTCGGCCACCGGCACACCGCGGAGATCGAGCAGGAGACCGGCCTCACGATCGCCCTCACCTGCCACGCGGTGGAGGCCGTTCGGGGCGTCCTCGCGACCGCCCATGCGCTCTCGAGCTCGGCCCCGGACGAGCGGACGCTCTGGAAGGCGTACCGCGCGGCGTACGGCTCGGAGCGGTTCGTCCGCATCGTCCACGAGCCGGACGGGTCCCATCGGGAGCCGGACCCGAAGATCCTCGCGGGGACGAACTATTGCGACGTCGGTTTCGGCACGGACCCGCACGGCGGGCGGATCGTCGCCTACGGGGCGCTCGACAACCTCGGGAAGGGAGCGGCCGGAGCGGCGGTCCAGTGCCTCAACGTGCGCGCCGGGTTCCCCGAGGCGACCGGTCTCGGGTTCCTTGGCCTCCACCCGGTGTGAAATCCGATGACGGTCGTGGTGAAGTTCGGCGGAGCCGCCGGCAACGACCCGGGGGCGCTCCTGCACGAGCTCCGGGGGCGGGAGGACTGCGTGCTCGTCCATGGCGGGTCCGACGCGGTCGACCGCCTCGGGGCCCGCCTCGGGGTCGCCCCACGATCGTTCACGTCCCCGACCGGGGTCGTCTCGCGACGCACCGACGCCGCCCAACTCGAGGTCATCGTCCTCGCCCTGGCGGGCGAGGTGCAGACCCGCCTGGTCGCGGGCCTGAACGCCCTCGGGCGACCGGCGGTCGGGCTCTCGGGGGTGGACGGTCGGCTCGTGGCCGCCCATCGCAAGGAGGGGGCGCGCGAGGTCGTCGGCGGGCGCATCCTGCGCGTGGCGGACGACCGCTCCGGCGCGATCGAGTCGGTCGACCCGAAGCTGCTGAACCTGCTACTCTCGGCGGGCTACCTGCCCGTCGTCGGCCCCCCCGCACTGACCCCGGAAGGCGAGGTGTTGAACGTCGACGCGGACCGGGTCGCGGCCACGGTCGCGGTCGCGCTGGGCGCATCCGACCTGGTGCTCCTCACGAACGTGCCGGGGCTCCTCGGCGATCCGTCGGACCCGTCGACGCTCCTCCGCGAGGTGGCCCGCGAGGGGATCGCGGAGGTGCTCCCGCTCGCGCGGGGCCGGATGCGCAAGAAGGTCCTCGCCGCCGAAGAGGCCCTCCGGGGCGGCGTCCGACGGGCGGTCATCGCGCCGTCCGACCGCGACTCCCCCATCGCCGACGCCCTCGCGGGCGGGGGGACGACCTTCCGATGATCGGACCGGGCGGGTCGGATCACCTCCGCCCCTTCGGGGGCTCCGGCCGGGACCGTCCCACCATCGTCCGGGGGGAGGGGGCCTCCCTCTTCGGGGCGGACGGCCGCCGGTACGTCGACCTCGGGGCGACGCACGGCGTCGGGAACCTCGGCGCCTGTCCGCCCGACGTCGTCCGGGCGGTGCAGCGCCAGGCGGCCGAGCTCCTCTACCTCGGCTCGGGGTACCCGGTGCCGGCGCGGGACGCGTTCCTCGCGCGCCTCGGCGCCCTCCTTCCTCCGACGCTCGACCGGATCTTCCTCTCCAACTCCGGGACCGAGGCGGTGGAGGCGGCGATCAAGATCGCCCGCTCCGCGACCGGTCGGCCCCGGGTCGTCGCGGCGATGCGGGGGTTCCACGGGAGGACGTTCGGCAGCCTCAGCGCGACCTGGCGGAAGGAGCTCCGGGCCCCCTTCGAGCCCCTGCTTCCCGGGTTCGTGCACGTGCCGTTCAACGACGTCGCGGCCCTCGAGGCGGCCGTGGACGGCTCGACGGCCCTCATCCTCCTCGAGCCGGTCCAGGGCGAAGGAGGCGTGCACGTGGCCGACGAGGGCTACCTCCGCGCGGCCCGGGCGGTCACCGAGAGGACCGGGGCGCTCCTGGCGTTCGACGAGGTCCAGACCGGCGTCGCACGTACGGGCCGCCTCTTCGCCTTCGAGCGCTGGGGGATCGTGCCCGACCTGCTCCTCCTCGCGAAGTCGCTCGCGGGCGGGGTCCCGATCGGCGCGACCGTGACCACCGCGGAGGTCGAGTCCCGGTTCCGCGGCACGCATCACTCGACCTTCGGGGGGAATCCGCTCGCCTGCGCCGCCGGCGACGCGGCGCTCGCGGCGGTCGCGCGGGACCGTCTCTGGGAGCGGGCCGAGCGGCTCGGCGCGATCGCCCACGAGCGGCTCGCCGCGCTCCCTCCGGAACGGGTCCGCGAGGTCCGCGGGCTGGGCCTCCTGATCGGGGTCGAACTGCGCGAGCGGGTCGCGCCGCTGCTCGAGCGCCTCGAGGCCCGCGGGTTCCTCGCCCTCCCCGCCGGCTCCACCGTGCTCCGCCTGTTGCCGCCGCTCGTGATCGAGGAGTCGGACCTGCGCGCGGGCCTCGAAGCGATCGAGGCGGAGATCGGCCGTGGATGAGGTCGAGGTGCTCGCCCGGCTCGTGGGCGAGTACAGCCCGTCCGGCGCCGAGGAACCGGCGGTCCGAGAGTTCTGCCGGATCGCCGTGCGACTCGGGTACCGGGCCCGGCTCGATGCCGCGGGCAACGGGATCGCGGTGCGCGGGCACGGCCCTCCCCGGATCGTCTTCCTGGGCCACATCGACACCGTGCCCGGCCGGCTCCCCACCCTCGTGCGGCGGGGCCGCGTCCACGGCCGCGGCTCGGTCGACGCGAAGGGGCCGCTCGCGGCCGCCCTCGTCGCCGGCCGGGAGTTCGACGGCCCGGGGACCCTCGAGATCCTCGCGGCGGTCGGAGAGGAGACGGACAGCCGGGGCGCCGGCCATCTGGCCCGTCGCCGGGGGATCGATTTCGCGATCGCGGGGGAGCCGAACCGATGGGATGGCGTCGGAGTGGGGTACAAGGGGTGCCTGCGCGTCGTCGCCACGTTCGACGGTCCCTCCCGTCACCTCACCTCGCCCTTTCCCACGAGCGCCGACCGGGCCCTCGCCTGGGCCGACGCCGCCCGGCAGGCCGTCCCGCCCCCGTCGGGGCCGTCCGCGTTCCGATCGATCACGCTCAAGATCGCCGGGGTCCGCACCGACACCGGTCGTCGGGACGTCACCCACGTCACGGTCGACCTCCGGCTCCCCCCCGGGACGTCCGTGCGGGAGGCGCTCGGGCTGCTCCCCCGCCCCTCTCCGCGGCCCGAGATCCGACCGGTCGCGAGGATCGAGCCGTGGGAGGTCGCCGCCCCGTCCCCCGTGGTCGCGGCGCTCATCGCGTCGATCCGGGCGGAGGGGGGGCGGCCGACCCTCTGGCGGAAGGGCGGGACGAGCGACCTCAACGTGGTCGCCCCCGCCTGGGCCTGCCCCGCCGCGGTCTACGGGCCCGGCGACCCCCACCTCGACCATACCGCCCAGGAATCGCTCTCGATCGCGGAGCTGCGCCGTTCCGTCCGCGTGCTCCGGGGCGCCTTCGGTCGACTCGCCGCGTCGGGCGCGGCGTGATCAGCGGCGGATCCGCTCGAGCGCGGCGCCGACCATGAGCGGGAGAAGGAGCGTCACGTCGCCCTCGACCGTGAGGTGGCGCGCGCGGGCCTTCACCTTCCCCCAGGAGATCGCCTCGCGGGTGCGGGCGCCCGAGAGGCTCCCATCCCACTCGACGGCGGTCGTGAGGTAGAGCGCGGCGTCGAGCCCGCCGCGGAACTGGTTCCACCAGATCGTGTGGTGCTTCGAGATCCCGCCGCCGAGCATGATCGCGCCGGCGCGCTTCGCCTCGAAGACGAGGTCGCTGATCGCCTGCTCGTCCCCGAAGAGGTCGAAGGAGAGGCCCTTGTGGTCCTGCCAGAAGAGCCAGACCTGCGAGCCGACCGCCCCGTCCGTGATCCCGGGCACGAAGACCGGGACGTGGCGGTCGAACGCCGCGCGCAGGATGCTCGAGCGATCGCGGGCCGGGATCGCCTCCCCGATCGCCGCGGCGAGGGCGCGGGTCGTGAGCGACCGGATGCCCCCGGCCCAGAGCCGCTCGAGGATCGGGCGCATCTGGCGCTCGAGGATCGTCCCGTAGTTCGCCTCGGGGATCACGAGGTTCCCGAGCCGGTAGAGGTGCCGCCGGTGGAGCGCGGCGTCGTCAAGGTTCCACTCCCCGTGGTAGTACGGGCGGAAGGCGCGCGCGAGATCGTGGTCGAGGGTGCCGCAGGTGGTCAGCACGGCGTCCACGTATCCCTCCCGGACGAGGGTCGCGAGGACGCCCCGGGTGCCCGTCGCCACGATGTCCGCGGGGAACGAGAGGAAGACCGTCATCTCGGGATCGGCGAGGATCCCGGCCAGGAGATCGACGCCCTCCGCGACCCCCTTCGCGCTGAAGCCGCCGCCGGCCTCGAGCCGGCGGACGAGCGTGTCGAGACTCGGCGCGTCGTCCACGCGGACGTCCTCGACCCGGCGCCTCACGGCGGGGCGAGGCGCGGGAGGTTAAAGCCCTCCCGTGAGCCCGAGGCCGAAGGAGTGGTAGACGAGCACGTAGGCGAGGGCGTAGCCGAGGAGGGCGCCGCCGTTCAGGAACGGGAGGCCCGCCTGCGGGTTCCCCCGCATCACGAGCCGCATCAGGACCGCGTAGCCAACGAGCGATCCGAGGAGGGCGGCGACCGCGCAGAGGAGGTTCCCCCCGAGGCCGGCGATCGCCGGGTGGTCGGGGAGCCAGACGAACGCCGAGGCCACGAGCACGCCCGGGATCACGACGTCCCCGAGCCCCATGAACATCGCCGCGCGCTCCTCGGTCGGCTGGGCCCGCTGCTGGACGAGCGTGGGCGCGGTCGTGTAGTCGTAGCCGGCCGAGTCCGGCATCACCATCAGGATCGGGAGCTTCATGTCGGTCACCACGTCCGCGAGGCTGACCATGTGCTTCGTGCGGTAGACGGCGATCGCGTCGTAGATCATCAGCGCGATCAGGAGGATGAACACCGGGAGGATCGCGAACGAGATCCCGAGGATCGCGATGAGGGCGCCGGCCGCGAGGAACCCGACCAGATCGACGACGTACCACTGGGGTTCCATCTGGAGGGCGAGGTAGAGGACCGCGCTGACGCACCCGGCCAGGATCAGCGCCGGGTCGACCACGATCTCGACCGCGTACGGCGGGAGGAGCAGGTACCCCGGCGGGAAGAGGGAGAACGTCGCGTAGAGGGTGATGAAGAGCGCCGCCGCGATGCCGAGGAGGATCAGCTGGCGGAGCGCGACGAGGCCCCCCCGGCGTCGAGCGACGAAGAGGATGCCGAGCGGCGCGATCACGATGAGCGCGATGATCGCGAGCGGAGCGGTGGGACTCTCGGGGTTCGACGTCGAGGAGAGCCCGGCGGCCCGGAACGGGTCGGCGAGGACGAGACCGACCGTCTGGGCCCCCACGTAGAGCGCGAGGAGGCCGATCCAGCGGAGGCTCCGCATGGCGCCGGAGGCTACGGCTCTACGACGGCGTAGGCGTTGTTGCCGAGCACCTTGGTGATCTTGGCGTTCACGCTCGCGCCGCGCTGGGTCGCTCCCGTCACGAAGATGACGAACCCCTCCTTCTTCGCCACTCCGTCCCCGCGACGGCCGACGTCCTCGATCGTGAGGCGGTAGACCTCGCCGACCACGACCGGGGCCTTCGGCTTCTCGGGGGTCACGACCCGGCGGACCGTGACGGGCCGCCGGGCGCCGCACGCCTCGCAGACGAGGAGCGTGAGGCGGCCGTCCTTCTGGAGGTGGGTGTCGGGGCGCTTACACTCCGAGCAGATCACGTACTTCGCGGTGTACTCCCGGATCCGCTGGGCGATCTGGTCCTTCGAGAGGCGGGACTTGAGCACGCCGCGGGGCAGGTCGAGCACCCCGGGGCAGCCGAACTCCTTCGCGAGGTAGCCGATGACGTGCTCCGGCTCGCGGCGCAGGACCCCCGTGATCTCCTGGAAGTTCCGGATCACCGTGTTCTTCCCGTCGGTCATCACGTCGGGATCGGGGACCTGGAACCGCTCGCCGCCCGTGCGCACCGGCGGGAGCTTCGCGCGGGCGCGCTCGAGCAGGGCTTCGTAGCTCTCCATCGGGACGGAAGCGGACCGAGGGGCGGGGGATAAGGGTTCCCTCGCTACGACCCGCCGTCCGCGAATTCGAGCAGCGCGTCGAGGACCCGGCCCAGGTCGGGCTCGTCGACGACCCGGGACGCCGCCCGCCGCACCCCGTCGTCCGCGGGGCGGAAGGCCACGCCGAAGCCGCTCCGGCGGAAGAGGCCGATGTCGATCTCGGAGTTCCCGACGCTCGCCGTCTCCGCCGGGACGAACCCGAGCTGCTCCTGGAGGGAGGCCAGGACCGCCTCCTTGCCGTGGATCGGCACGCGGACGATCCCCTCCCCGGTGAGGCGCCCATCGGCGGTGACCCGGAAGCCGTTCGCGAGGACCAGGTCGATCTCGAGCTCGCGGGCGATGCGATGCGCGAGGAGATCGATCCCCCCGCTCACGATCGCCGTCCGGACCCCGCGGGCCCGCAGCCCCGCGAAGAGCCCGGGGGCCCCGGGCATCAGCGGCACGCCTCCGAGGATCGCCTCGAGGTCCTCGACCGTGAGGTCGGGCGCGTGCCGCCACCAGATGCGGATGTCCGAGCGGATGAACTCGAGGTCGTCGATCCGGTTCTCGTTGAAGAGGCGCAACCCCTCCGCGTTGTGCTCGCCGAAGTGGTCGTGCACGCTGGCCCAGGAGCTGTCGACGTCGACGAGCGTCCCGTCCATGTCGAACGCCACGAACCTAAGCACGGTCGCCCCGGGCGATCGCGTCGGCCGCCGCGAGCACGCGGTCCGCCGGGCGCGCGGTCCAGGCAGAGAGGTTGGTGTCGATCTGCTCGGGCCGGCTCGCCCCGACGACCGGGGCCGCGCCCTGGCGGCGCAGCCAGTGCAGCGCGATCGAGGCGAGGGGCACGCCCGCCTCCCCGGCGAGGTCGCGGAGGGCCCGCGTGCGGGCGAGGATCACCGGGAGGCGGTCGGGCTCGAACAGCCGGTTCGTGAACCGCTGGACCTCGGCGGGCACCCGCTGGCCATCGAGGTAGCGTCCGTGGAGGAGCCCGCGGGCGAGCGGGGTGTACGCCTCGATGAGGATCGCGTGCGTGCGGCAGTAGTCCCGGACCGGGTCCGCCTCGTCCCGGTCGAACAGGTTGTACTGGAGCTGGTTGACGGTGATCCGCGCCTCGGTGAGGTGGCGGGCCGCCTCCTCGAGCGCCTCGAGCCCGAAGTTCGACACTCCGATCGCCCCGATCCTCCCCTCCTTCCAGAGCGCCTCGAGCGCGCCCATCGTCTCCGAGAGCGGGACGTGCGGGTCCGGGGCGTGGACGAGGTAGAGGTCGACGGACGGTCGCCCGAGGCGCTCGAGGCTGTTGATGAGGCTCGCCCGAACCTGCGCGGGCCGCAGGTGCTCCCACGAGACCTTCGTCGTGACGAACGCGTCGTCCCCGTGCGTCGCGGTCCGGTAGAGCATCTCGCCGAGGAGGCGTTCGCTGCGCCCGTTCCCGTAGACCTCGGCCGTGTCGAACCAGCGGAAGCCCCGCTCGTAGGCCCGCGCGGCGGTCGCCTTCGACCGGGCCTCGTTCTCGGCGGACCATCGCCCGAGATTCCACAGCCCGAGCCCGAGCTCCGGATGGGGCTTGTGCCCGGTCGGCAGCTCGATCGTCGCGATCTCGGGAGCGCGGGGGGCGGACGGCGCGAGGCGCCGGGACTTCGGGCTCGATCGCTTCGCGGAAGGGCTCATGCGGGCGACCCCGACGAGGCGCCCGCCTTCAAGTGTTCATCGATGCGTCGGACCCGCGCTTCCAGCTCGCGCAGCTTCTCCTCGGTCTCGCGCACCACCTCGGGAGGAGCGCGGGCCCGGAACCCGCCGTCCGACAGGCGATCCCGGGTGCGCGTCACGATCTCCGCGAGCTTCTCCCGTTCCCGCTCGAGCGCGTCGAGCCCGGCCGCCGTGGCGGCCGGCCGCTCGAGGAAGCACTCGCCGAAGGCGGCGACCCGCGTGCCCGTGCGCTCGGGCGCCGGGGCGTCGGCCGAAAGCCAGTCGAGCGGGGCGACCCGGGCGAGGCGCTCGATCGTGCGTCGTTCCCGCTCGAGGACGCGGGCGACCTCGGGGCCGGCCGGGCGGATCCAGGCGCGCACGGTCGCGCCCGGCTCCACCCGCTCCTCGGCGCGGAGGTTGCGGAGCCACCGGACCGCCTCGAGCAACGGCTCCATCTCGACCTCGGCGAGGGGGTCTGCGGGAGCTTCGTCGGGCCGGGGCCACGCCGCGAGCGCGAGGAGGTCCCCGTCGTGCGGGAGCGCGTGCCACAACTCCTCGGTGACGTGCGGCACGAGCGGATGGAGGAGCCGCAACGTCCGGTCGAGGACGTAGAGCAGCGTCGCGCGAGCCTCGCGCAGCGCCCCGTCGCCGCGATGGCCGAGGAGGGTCTCCTTCGCGATCTCCACGTACCGGTCGGCGAGGTCGTGCCAGACGAAGCCGTGGAGGGCGGTCGCGGCCCGGGTCGGTGCGAAGGCGGCGAGGGCGTCGTCGACCTCCTCCGCCGTCCGCCGGTACCGCGCGAGCAGCCAGCGGTTCTCGAGGGCCGTCGACGGGCCGAGCTCGGGGGGCCCCGGGGGCGGGGGAGTCCCCTCGGGCACGAACGGCAGGGCGAAGCGGACGACGTTCCACAGCTTCGTCAGGAAGTTCCGCGCGCCGTCGAGCGGGCCGGGGCCGAACGCTCCGTCCTCGTCCGTCGGGTTCGGGAAGACGAGGGCGAACCGCAGCGCATCGGCGCCCCGCTCCCGGGTCACGTCGAGCGGGTCGGGCGAGTTGCCGAGGTGCTTCGACATCCGGCGCCCGGCGGGGTCGCGGAGCATGCCCGTGAAGTAGACGTCCGAGAACGGCCGGGCGCCGGGGAACTGGTAGCCGGCCATCATCATCCGGGCGACCCAGAAGAACATGATGTCCCGGCCGGTGACGAGCACGGTCGTCGGGAAGTAGTGGGCGAGGTCGGAGGTCGGCTCGGGCCAGCCGAGGGCCGCGAACGGCCAGAGCCACGAAGTGAACCACGTGTCGAGCACGTCGGGGTCCGGCACGAGGTCCCGCGCGCCGCAGTGAACGCAGGCGCTCGGCGGCTCGAGCTCCACCGAGTCCTTCCCGCACGCCCGACAGTGGGCGACCGGGATCGGGTGGCCCCAGAGGACCTGGCGGGAGATGCACCAGTCCTGGATCCCCTCCATCCAGCGGAAGAACGTCCGCTCCCATCGTTCGGGGTGGATCCGGATCTCGTGGCGGCGGACCGCGGCGATCACCGGCGCCGCGAGGGGCGCCATCCGCACGAACCACTGGGTCGATAACCGGGGCTCGATCGGCACCTCGGAGCGTTCGGATCGGCCGACCGCGTGACGGAAGGGGACCTCGCGGACGATGAGGCCGGCCCGCCCGAGGTCCTCGGTGATCCGGGTCCGCGCCTCCTCCCGGTCGAGACCCACGTACTCGGGGGGCACCCAGCTGCTCTCGAGTCGTCCGCGCTCGTCGAGGATGTCCGGGGGCCGGGCGAGCTCGGGGTGGCGACCCCCGATCTCATGGTCGACGAGGTCGTGCCTCGGCGTCACCTTGAGCGCACCCGCGCCGAACGCCGGGTCGACCGCGGGGTCCGCGATGATCGGCACCCGGCGTCCGCTGAGCGGCACGATCACCTCGCGGCCCAGCTGGGCCGCGTACCGAGCGTCGTCCGGGTGGACGGCGATCGCGACATCGCCGAAGATCGTCTCGGGGCGGACGGTCGCGACCTCGATCCCGCCCGGGGAGCCGTCGGCCCAGCGATAGGAGAGATAGAGGAGGGTCGCGCTCTCCTCCGCGTAGACGACTTCGAGGTCGGAGATCGCGGTCCGGAGCTTCGGGTCCCAGTTGACCATCCGCTCCCCGCGGTAGATCAGCCCCTGCCGGTAGAGCTCGACGAACACCTGGCGGGTCGCCCGCTGGCTCGCCGGGTCCATCGTGTATCGGAAGCGGTTCCAGTCGACGGAGAAGCCCCCCGCCCGAGTCTGCCCCAGGATGCGGGTCGTGTGCTCCTCCACCCACCGTTCGATCTCGCGGAGCGCCGTCTCCCGCGGGAGGTCGTCGAACGCGACGCCCTGCTTCGCGAGCCGGCGGCGCACCTCGACCTGGGTCGCGAGGCCCGCGTGGTCGAGGCCCGGGACCCAGACGGTCGCGAGCCCCCGCATCCGGGCGCGGCGCGCGAGGGCGTCCATGACCGTGTCGCCGAGCATGTGGCCGAGCGTGAGGACCCCGGTCACGTTGGGCGGGGGCAGCACGACGGAGAACGTGGGACCCTTCGGCCGGTCCGGCCCGGCAAACGCCCCGAGTCGGGTCCACTCGGCCTGCCACCGCGCCTCGACCTGGCCCGGGTCGAAGCGGGACGGCAGCGCGGGCGCGCTCAGACGTCCCCCCTCCCCAGCATCAACGGCGCGACGATCCCGAGCTCACCGAGCGCGACCGCCGCCATCGCGAGAAGGCCGAGCTCGAGACCCCCCGCGAGGGCGTAGTCGAACGCCACGAGCGGGAGACCGGCGACCACGAGGCCCGGGATCGCGACCAGGAACGAGATCCACGCCCCGGAGTACAGGTTCGTGATCGGGAGACCCTTCGACCGAGCGCGGCGGAAGAGGATCCCGAGCTCGAGCAGCGACGCGGCGACCACCGCGGGGAGCTCCGCCGCGATGAAGGCGACGAACAGGACGGGATCGAAGATCCGGGTGAGGGTGATGCCGAGGACCGTCCCTCCGGCGACCAGGAAAAGCATCGCGACCAGGAGGACCTTGCCCGCGAGGAGCGACCGGTCGGGGAGCGGGAGGGTCCGGCCGTAGGCGTAGGCGAACACTTCGACCGCGAAGAAGGCGGGCCCAAAGAAGGTTGCGAGCAACGCAGCGGTCACGACGGCCGCGAGCGCGATCCCGAACGCCGCGGAGCCGCCCGGGGCCCGCGCGAAGGTGAGCAGTCCGATCGCCACGGCGTCCAGGACCGGCAGCAGCACGAGGAAGGCGAACCCGGGGGTCCGGCTTGCGACCCGGAGGTCCTTCGTCAGCACCGAGAGGACGGGACGCTGAGGCTTGAGGGCCACGCGCACCCCGGGGCCGGACGCCATTCCGCCGGCCGGTACGAGGCCGATCCGTCGCACCGAGCCGAAGACCCAGACGAGCGACCACGCGGCGAGCGCGAGGTAGCCGGCGGTCGCCGCGGCCAGCGTCTCCCATCCGACCGGATCGAGGCCGAGGCCCGACGGTCCGCTCGCGACGAGGGCCGGCAGCGCGGCCAGCGTGAACGGGAACGCGGCGAGCAGCAGGTGCGCGGCGGTCGAGGGTCCGGCTCCGGCGAGCACGGCCAGGGTGGTGAAGAACGACGGGGCGACGATGACGAAGGCAAACATCGCGAAGGCGGGGACGAGCCAGAGCACGAGGTAGACCCATCGAAGGAGGGTGCGGCCGCCGCCGCCCCGGCTGCCCTGGACGCGACGGACGAAGAAGCGGCCGGTGAGCAGCGAGAGCCCCAGCGAGAACGCGACCGCGGCGACCACGCCGGGGACGAGCGCGAGGCCGACCCACGGGCCGGCCGCGAGGCCGAGCACGATCGGCGTGACCACGAGGACGGTGAGCGCGGGGAGGTCGAACAGCCGCAGGTAGAGAAGACCGGCGGTCCGCTCGAGGGTCCGGTCGTCGATCGGGAGGGGCTCGAGGACCGGCAGGACGCCCGAGGAGAGAAAGGTGGGGAGGACCTGCATCCCCGTCCACCAGAGGAACGCCACGTCGAGGCTGAGCAGGGCGGTCACGACCCCGGCCTCGAACGCGGCAGGAGGGAGGGTCGCTCCGAAGAAGACGGCGCGCAGCCGCACCGCTCGGAGCGCAAGGGCGGCGGCGAGCGCGAGGAGGGCGAGCACGAAGCTCACGATCGCCTTGCTCTGCACGACCCGTCGTCGGGCCCGGGCCACGATCCGGGGCCCGGAACCCCCCGGGGCGACGTTCCCTTGGCGGAACGCGTAGATCGCCTGGAGGGAGAGCTCGGCGAACGCCACGTCGCTGAGCCGGAGCGCCTCCCGCCAGCTCATCGACGCCCCGTGAGCGCCTCGACCGCCGCGCGGACCCCCTCGCCCTCTTCCGTGAGCTGGAGGAAGAGGTCCTCGAGCGTCGCATCCCCCGACTTCACCTGCGCCCGGAGCGCCGGGAGCGAACCCTCCGCCCGCAGGAGGCCCCGGTCGAGGATCCCGACCCGGTGGCAGAGCTGCTCCGCGACCTCCATCGTGTGGGTCGAGAACAGGATTCCCCGGTGCCCGCGAGCCACGTAGCCCACGAGCAGCTCCTTCATGATGCGGACCGAGCGCGGGTCGAGGCTGTTGAGTGGCTCGTCCAGGACGAGCAGGGGGGGCTCATGCAGCAGCGCGGCGATGAGGAGGACCTTCTGGCGCGTGCCGTTCGAGAGGGTCAGGATCGGCGCCTCGAACTCCGCTTCGAGCCGGAACGCGGTGACGTAGCTCTGGCAGCGCTGGGAGGCGACAGCGGCATCGAGATGGCGGACGCTCGCGACGAACTCGAGGAACTCCCGCGGCGTGAGCGCGTCGTAGAGCAGGCTCGTCTCGGGCACATACCCGATCTTCCGCTTCGCGTCGAGCCCGTGCTCCGCGACGTCCTGGTCGAAGACCCGGATCCGGCCCTCGAGTGGCCGGACGAGGCCCACGATCGACTTGATCGTGCTCGTCTTCCCGGCTCCGTTCGAGCCGAGCAGGCCGTAGATCTCGCCCGGTCGGACCGAGAGCGAGAGGCGGTCGACCGCCCGGTTCGGCCCGTAGGCGACGGTGAGCCCCTCGATGGTGAGAGGGGCGACTCGGGAGACCGGGGACTCGCCCGTCATCGGCCTCCCATCGTCCGGCCGATAGTATAAGGCCGTTCTCGGTCACTTGGCGCGCACGAGCGGGAAGAGGATCACGTCCTTGATGGAGGCGGCCCCGGTGAGCGCGATCGCCATCCGGTCGATCCCGATCCCGATGCCGGTGTTGGGCGGCAGCCCGTATCGGAGCGCGCGCACGAAGTCGGCGTCGTAGGCGTAGTGATCCTCCCCGCGCTGGCTGAGCTGCTCGCGGAAACGCCGTTCCTGCTCGTCGGGGTCGTTGAGCTCGGTGTACGCGTTCCCGAGCTCGAAACCGCGATAGAAGAACTCGAACCGCTCGACCCGTCCCGGCTTGTCGCGGTGCCGTTTCGCGAGCGGGGTGGTCGCCATCGGGTGGTCGAGGACGAACGTCGGAGCGGTGAGGGTCGGTTCGACGTAGTGCTCGAACAGCTTGTCGAGGAAGACCCCGCTCGGGGAGTCGTCGGGGACGGTGGAGCCGGCGGCCCGGGCGAGCGCTCGAAGGTCCTCCCGCGAGCGTTCGAGGAGACCCGACAGGCCGCTCTGGCGTTCGAGCTCCTCCACGAAGTCGACCGTCGCGAACCCGGCCTCGAACGCGCGGGCCGCCTCCTTCGCGGCCGGCACGTCCGGTAGGAGCTCCTCCGTCCGCCGGGCGAGGCGGGCGTAGAGGCCCTCCACGAGCGAGCGCATGTCGCGGTAGTCGGCGTAGGCCCAGTACGCCTCGAGCATCGTGAATTCGGGCGAGTGGGTCGAGTCGAGGTCCTCGTTGCGGAAGACCCGCCCGATCTCGTAGACCCGCTCGAGGCCGCCCACGAGGAGCCGCTTCAGGTGGAGCTCGAGCGCGATGCGGAGCTGGACGTCCTCGTCGAGGTAGTTCGAGTGGGTGACGAACGGCTGGGCGGCCGCGCCGCTCGCCACCGGCAGGAGCACCGGGGTCTCAAACTCGAGGAATCCGGCGGCATCGAAGTGGGCGCGGACCTCGCGGACGAGGAGCGAACGGGCGCGAAACCGGGCCCGGCTCTCGGGGGACGCGATCAGGTCGAGATACCGGCGGCGGATCCGCTCCTCGGGGTCCTGAAGGCCGTGGAACTTCTCGGGCGGCGGCGACACGGCCTTCGCGAGCAGCGTGAGCGAACCGACGAGGAGCGACGGCTCCCCGCGCCGGGAGACCGAGGGAGCGCCCTCGGCCCCGACGATATCGCCGGGATCGAGATCCGCGAGCCAGGAGCCGTAGGCCGCCTCCCCGAGCTCATCGACCCGCAGGAACAGCTGGATCGAGCCCGCGAGGTCGTCGAGGTCGGCGAACGCGGTGCGGCCGTGCACCCGGACCGCTCGCAGCCGCCCGGCGACCCGGAGGGGGTGCGCCGAGTCACTCTCCCCCGGGCGCAGCCGGGCACAAGCCGTCCGCACGACTTCGGTGGAGACGCGGCCCGGGAACGACCAGGGGAACGGCTCGCGCCCCTCCGAGCGCCACCGGGCGACCTTCGCGCGCCGTTCCCGCTCGAGCGGCGTCTCATCCTGCATCGGAGAACCCGGGGCCGGTCGAGGAGGGGCGACTACAAGAATTGCGTGGCGCGCCCCGGCATTACGGGGGAGGCATCTCGATCGCGAGGCGCTCGACCCCGCCCGGCCGCAGGAGCGCGAGGTGCTCGGGGACCGCCGGTTCCTTTCCCGCGGGACGCGCGGGCTCGTGGAGGAGGAGGAACGTCCCGAGGAAGAACTCGGCGGCTGCGTCGCCGCCCCCGATGCCGTAGCTGACGTAGTCGGAGAAGTAGACGTGAATCTGGCCCGATCGGTGGCGGCGGAGCGCTTCGAGAAAGCGAGTCAGGTCCTGCGGGTCCTTGCGGCTGAGCTCGTCCACGAGGTCGCGCAGGAGGGGTCGCTGGCTGATCCCGGCGAGGCCGTCGTAGGAGAGATAGACCGCCGGGCGGGGATCGAGAGCGACGACGTCGAGGCGCAGCACGCCTTCGACCGGCTTCGTGCGCATAGCGAGCCGCCTACCCGGCTCTCGTTAAGAAGACTTCGGGCCGGCGCCTCCGGAGGCGGCCGGCCCGGCCGATCGCGTTCCCGCTAGTGCTCGTGGCCGCCCGGTCCCCCGCCGGGCGGCGTGGGGCTCGACTTCTTCGAGGCGATCACGTCGTCGATGCGGAGCACCATGGTCGCGACCTCGACCGCGGAGCTCAGGGCCTGGCGCTTCACGCGCACCGGCTCGATCACGTGGAGCTTCCACATGTCGGTCGCCTTCCCGTCCGCGAAGTTGAGGCCCATGTTCTTGTTGGCGCTCGGTCCGTCATGCGAGCTCCGAAGGTCGATGAGGACGTTGATCGAGTCGAAGCCCCCGTTCTCGGCGAGGGCCCAGGGAACGGCCTCCAGCGACTGGGCGAACGCCTCCACGGCGAGCTGTTCCCGTCCGCCGACCGAACCCGCCCACTTGCGGAGCTTGACCGCGAGTTCCATCTCGGTCGCGCCGCCACCGGGGGCCACCACGCCGTCCTCGATGACGCTCCCGACGACCTTGAGCGCGTCGTGCAGGGACCGCTCGACCTCCTGGGTCACGTGCTCCGTTCCCCCGCGGACGAGGATCGAGACCGATCGGGGATTCGAGCAGCCCGTCACGAAGGTCATCTTGTCCTCGCCGACCTTCCGCTCGTCG
Organism: Thermoplasmata archaeon; assembly: GCA_030038095.1. GTDB lineage: Archaea > Thermoplasmatota > Thermoplasmata > Lutacidiplasmatales > UBA184 > Lutacidiplasma. The sequence continues at coordinate 23,027 of JASHPK010000010.1, forward strand.
ACCTTCGTCGCCGAGCCGAGGTCCGCGGCGGTGAGCTCCTTGATCCCCGTGACGATCTTCCCGCCGGTCGCGCGCGCGAGCTTCTGCAGGTCCGACTCCTTCACCTGCTTCACCGCGTAGATGCCTTCCTTCGCGAGGTAGTGCAGGACGACGTCGTCGATCCCCTTCTGGCAGACCACCACGTTGGCCCCGACGGCCTTGACCGCGTCGACCATCCGCCGGAACGTGCGGTCCTCCTCGTCGAGGAAGCTCTGGACCTGGGTCGGATTCTTGATGTTGATCTTGCTCTCGATTTCGGTCTTCTTGATCTCGAGGGCGGAGTTGAGCAGCGCGATCTTCGCGCCCGTGACCTCTCCCGGCATCCGCGGGTGGCCCCGCTCCTTGTCGAGGAGGATCCCCTCGATCAGCTCGGTGTCGGAGATCGTGCCGCCGTGGCGCTTCTCGACCTTGATCTGGTCGACGTCGCACACGGTGCGATCCCCGCGCTCCTCGGCGATCCGCTGGACCGCCTGGACGGCGATCTTTGCGAGCTGTTCGCGCGAGCCCATGACGCCCTTCGAACCCATGGCGGTCGTGGCGCAGTCCACGAGGACCGTGTCGTCCCCTTTCTTCACCGGGATCCCGATCTCCTGCTCCAGGAGGCGCTTCGCCTCGGCGACCCCGAGCTGAAAGCCGCGGGTGATCACGGTCGGGTGGACGTTCTGGTCGAGCAGTGACTCGGCGCGCTTCAAGAGCTCGCCGGAGAGCACGACCGCGGTGGTCGTGCCGTCGCCGCACTGCTGGTCCTGGGTCTTCGCGACCTCGACCAGCATCTTGGCGGCGGGATGCTCGACGTCGATCTCCTTGAGGATCGTCACGCCGTCGTTGGTGATCGTGATGTCGCCCATGCCGTCGACCAGCATCTTGTCCATGCCGCGCGGTCCGAGCGTGGTGCGCACCGTGTCCGCCACGGCGCGGGCGGCGGCGATATTGTTCGTGGTCGCGCTCTTGCCGCGTTCGCGCTCGGTTCCTTCCTTCAGCACGAGGATCGGGGTGCCCTGAAGCATCGGCTCACCAGCTTTGGCAGAATTGCTCTTCTATATAATGTTAATCAAACCGCGCGGGCGAGGGGGTCGAGGCCCTCGCCTCGCGCGGGTATCCCTCATCTCGCGTCGCCGAATCCGTTGAATCGTTTCACCGCTCTATAAATAGGGGTTCGAGACGTTTATTTCGCATGGCGCCGCCGGGCCCCGACGCACCCGAGTCGCGTGAGCTTCCGAGCGGGCCCTGGCGGGACGCGAGCGATCCGGGTCGAAATCCGGCCCAGGGGGCACTCCCGAGTCCGCGCCAGGACCGGGTCGTATCGATCCCCCTCATCCGTCTGTTCGCTCCCGAGGCGGACCCGACCGAGCGCTTCCCGCGGGAGCGGGCGGACCTCGAAGGGTACGTGCTCGCGCCGGACCGCACGATCACGGTCGCCCTCACCGCGGAGGGCCCTCGGGCGCTCGACTTACTCGACTCGATCTGGAACGCCGTGGAACGCAAGCGGGTCGGCCGCCGCAACCATCTCGTTCTCGACGAGCGTGGCCGGACCGTCTGCGTCATGTCCCTCGGGGTCGAGATCCCGCCCGAGACGCTCGAGCTCCTCCGTTCCCTGCTCGTGGTGCCGGTGCGCCTCGGCGGGGGATTCGCCGAGGTGCACTTCCTCGCGAGCGACCCCGAGACCCACTCGCTCGTCCGGACCCTGGAGGAGATCGGCCACCCGGGCCCGGCTCCCTCGACGGTCGCCCTGCCGCCGGCCCGCGAGACCGGACCCCTTCGATCGGAGGACTGGGCGTTCCTCGGCTTCCTCTCCGCGATCGGCGCGTTCGAGGGCCCCGACGGTCCGACCCCGGACGCTGTGGCGGCCCTGCTCGGCACCGACCCCGCGTCGTTCGCGGCCCAAGCCCGGGCGGTGGAGTCGGGGTTGAGAGGGCTCGTGACGGGGATGTTCTCGCCGCCGGCAGGGAGTCCGCCCGGAGCGGTACCATGATGCGATTGATCGGAGCGCCCGAGGAACTGCCGGCCGGAAGCCACTCGCTGAGCCTCTACGCCTCCCCCCGGGAGGCGGCCGATCAGATGGCGAGCTTCCTCAAGGGGGCCCGGGAACTCGGACAGCCGGCGCTCGTCCTGACGGACAACGACTCGATGATGCCCCTGTACCGGGAAGCGGTGGCGCAGACCGTTCCCGAGCTCATGGACTCGTTCCGCCGCATCCCCGGTTCCCATACCTACGAGACCCCCGAGGGGCGGCGACCCGTGCCGGCCGCGCTCGAGTTCGCGGCCTCCCATCCCGAGGGAGCGAGCCTGTGCGGCGACACGATCCCGAGCATCCTCAACCGGAACAGCCTCGCATCGGTCCTCGCCTACGAGGACTGGTTCGATACCCTCCGTCCCTTCTACCACCGGGGCCTCTGCCCCTACGACCTCGGCCGGATCCCCGTAGAACGGGCTCCCGAGGCGTTGGAGCGCCTCGCCGGGGCGCACACCCACGCCGTCCTCTCGAACGACCCGAGCCCCGGCGTGCGCTTCCTCCAGCTGCTCGTCCTGCCGCACGTCGAGAACCCCCCCTCCGAGCACCTCGGCTGGCTCGCCCAAGCCGTGGAGTACGGTCTCATTCAGGAGGAGCCCGGGGAGCGGTCGGTAGGGCTGACGCCCCGCGGAGCGGATTTCGCCCGGGCCCTGTTCCACCTTCCCGAGTACGCCCGGCGCGCGGACGAACTCGCCCGCCGTCGGCAGCGGAGCGGGACGGACCGGGACGCGGCCGTCGAACGTCGTACCGAACGACCCGAAGAGTGACCGCGGTCCCGCGGCGGCGGGCGCGCCGCCCCGATCCGCCCGCCGGCGGCTCCGCGATCGGACCCCCGGCCGCGCCAGGAAGTGTCGGCGGGGTTAGCGGATAGGTTAAGCTTATCTAATCATTCCAGCCCCTTAACCAACATGGGGAAGGCCGGGCCTCGCGCGGACGAGGCGGACGTCTGGCCGGCGCTCCGCGACGCCCTCTCCGAGACCCGGCTGCTCAGCCACCAGCTCCTGCGGAGCTCCCGGCTCTCGATGGGCCAGGCGCTCACCCTGCACTGGATCGAGGCGAAGGACGGACTTCGGCTCTCGGGCCTGGCCGAGGGGCTCGGCATCACCCGGCCCGCCGCCACGTCGCTGGTCACCTCGCTCGAGACCCGCGGCTGGGCGCGCCGGGAGCGTTCGTCGACGGACCGGCGGGGGGTCCTGGTCCGGATCACGCCGAAGGGTCGGGCCCTCCTCGCGACGTTCGACCGCCAGGTCGAGCGCATCGTCCGCCGGACCCTCGCCGGCACCCCTCGGTCGGCGCGGGTCCCGACGGTCGCCACCCTGCGGACGCTGCAGTCCGGGATCCGGGCCTGGCGAGAACGGGCCTGGGCCGGAGCGAAATCGCACCCATGACCGCGAACGTGCGGAACGGCGGAGCCGTTGCGAACGGCAACGGGGCGAGCGAACCGTTCGACGCGGCGTACGCGCGTCGCGTAATGTGGATCCTGGCGGCACTGGTCACGCTCGTCCTCTACGTCGAGGGGATGTTGACCCCCTCGCTCCCGACGATCGCGAAGCAGTTCAGCATCAGCTCGAGCCAGGCGAGCCTGATCCTCTCCTCGTACATCATCACGGGCGTCGCGCTGAGTCCCGTGGTCGGCAAGCTCGGGGACATCTACGGAAAGAAGCGGATGCTCGGGATCGTGATCGCGATTTACGCGGTCTGCGTCTCCGTCACCGGCTTCTCGCCGACCTTCGCGTTCATGGTGGGCGCCCGCGCGTTCCAGGGGATCGGTCTCACGATCTTCCCGCTCGGCATGAGCCTGGTCCGGGAGGAGTTTCCCCGCTCGCTCGTCCCGAGGGCCCAGGGGTTCCTGAGCGCGATGTTCGGGGCCGGGTTCGCGATCAGCCTGCCGCTCGGCGCTTGGGTCTCGAACAACTACGGCTGGCGGGTCACCTACCACTCCGCCATCCCGTTCGTCGTCGCGCTCGCGGTCCTCGTCTTCCTGTTCGTGCGGGAATCGCGGTACCGACGGCCGGAGGCCAAGGTCGACTACGTCGGCGCGTCGATGCTCGGGCTCTCGCTGGCCCTCATCGTGCTCGCGCTCTCCGAAGGGCCGAGCTGGGGCTGGCTCGCGAGCTCGACCCTCGCCCTCTTCGGGATCGGGGCCATCCTCCTCGTGCCCCTCACCCTCTTCGAGCGGCGGTACCAGCGCTCCGGCGGGGAGGCGATCCTCGACTTCCGGCTGCTGAGGCAGCGCAACGTGATCGTGACCAACCTCGTGGGGGCCGTGGCGGGACTCGGGATGTATCTCGCCCTGCTCTCGCTCACCTACCTCTATCAGGTCCCCGTCGCGGCCGGCGGGTTCGGCAAGGACATCCTCGGCGCCGGCGTCTCCCTCGTCCCCCTCGCGATCGGCATGCTCGTCTTCGCCCCGGTCGCCGGGATCCTCGTCTCCCGGGTCGGTACCCGTCCGATCACCGTGATCGGTGCGGCGGTGACGGGCCTCGGGTTCCTGCTCATGGTGCCGGTCCAGTCGTACGACTCGCTCCTCGCCGTCGAGTTCGTGGTCGGCTCCGGGATCGGGATCGTCAATGCGGGGATGATCAACCTCCTGGTGCTCACGGTCGATCCCCGCGACATGGGCCTCGCGACCTCGATGTCCGCGGTGTTCCGGAACGTCGGTTCGGCGATCGGCGCGCCGCTCTCGGGATCGCTCCTCGCGACGTTCACGACCTCGTACTTCGGCCAATCGCTCCCCGCCCACGACGCCTTCGCCTGGTCGTTCGGGCTCGCCGCGGTCGCCTTCCTCTTCGCGGGCGGATTCATTCTCTTCGGCCGGGAGGTCCTCGGCCGTCGCGCTCGTCCCCTCGACGCCTCTGCGTCGGAAAGGCCCGTGGCCTCGAGCGAGGCGGCCGGGCCGGCCCCCCGGCCCGAGTGAGACCGACGGGCCCGCGGTCGGCCCCGCGAGCCGCGGACGCGGGAGGAGCCTAAATGTCGGGCTCCGATGCCTAGGTAATGGCCGGGGCTCCCATCCGACTCCATCACGTTCTCCTCGCGAGCCCGCCCGGCTCGGAGGGCGAAGCCCGCCGATTCTTCGGCGAGCTCCTCGGCCTGGCGGAGGTCCCGAAGCCCGCCTCCCTCGCGCGCCGCGGGGGCGTGTGGTTCGAGCTCGAGGACGGTCAGCTTCACATCGGGATCGAGCGGGAGTTCCGACCGGCCGAGAAGGCGCACCCGGCGTTCGCGGTCCCGGACCTCGCTGCCCTCCGCCGCCGTCTCATCGCCGCCGGCGTGGAGACCTGGGAGGACGAGCCGTTCCCCGGACGGGATCGCTTCTACGCCCGAGACCCGTTCGGCAATCGGCTCGAATTCCTCGGTCCCGAGCGCCCCGAGAAGGAGCGCGTCGCCTAGACTCCGGCGCCGTCGGACCGCGCGGCCGGGAGCGCGGGAGGCCGGTCGCGCCGGGCCTCCGCCACGAGGGAGCGGACCCTCTCGCGCTCCTCCTCGGTCAGCGGGAGCCGCGGGGGCCGGACCCGGTCGTTGCCTCGACCGAGCTCGACCCCGACGGCCTTGATCAGCTGCACGAACTTCGGCCGGGTGTCGAGGCGCAGGAGCGGGAGGAACCAGCGGTAGATCTCGTGCGCCCGACGGCGGTCGGACCCGGTGCACGCGTCGAAGAGCGCCCGCGACTCCTCGGGCAGGGCGTTCGCGAGCCCGGCGACCCAACCGACCGCCCCGGACGCGACGCCCTCGAGCACGCAGTCGTCGAGGCCAACGGCCACGTCGACCCGCTCCCCGAGGAGGGCCCGGATCGCAGAGACCCGCCGGACGTCCCCGCTCGACTCCTTGACGCCGGTGAGCTGAGGATGCTCCTCGACGAGCTCGAGGATCCGTTCGGGCTCCACGTCGACGCCGTAGGCTCCGGGATTGTTGTAGAGCATGCACGGAAGATCGGTCGCCCGGATCACGGCCCGGAAGTGCTCGCGGATCTCCCGGGAGTCCCCCCGGTAGACGTACGGGGGAAGGACGAGGAGCCCACGGGCGCCGGACGCCGTCGCTCCGCGCGCCAGATCCACCGCCTCGGCCGTGCGCAGGGCCCCCACGGCGGCGACCACGGGGACGGCGCCCGGGAGGGCCCGGGCGAGCGAGGCGACGGCGGCGACCCGTTCGGCGGAGGTGAGCGACGAACCTTCGCCGAGCGACCCTCCCGCGATGACGGCCCCGATCCCGCGCTGAGCGAGCCACCGACCGTGGGCGGCGAGCGCCTCGTGGTCGACCTCGAGCTCGGGGCCGAACGGAGTGGTGATCGCGACCGACAGGCCCCGCCAGGGGCGTTCCGCCCGATCCGCGGTCATCGGGCGGGGGTCCCCTCCGGACCGGGCGGGGGCGCGACCGCGCGCTCGGGGCGTGGCAGGTACGGCTCGATCGGGATCGCGGGCACCCGCCCGAGGAACGCGTCGACGACCAGGTGCGCCGTTCCGAGGGCCTCCGTGACGCCGAGGCCCTCGTGGCCCGCAGCGACGAAGAGCCCGGGGGCGCCGGGCATCGGGCCGATCCACGGCAGGTGGTCGGGCGTCGCGGGCCGGAATCCGGTGCGCGCGCCGGTCACGGGCCAGTCCGCGAGCGCGGGCGCGTACTCCCGCACCCGGCCGAGCAGCCGTTCCACGACCGCCGGATCGACGCGGGGGTCGTCGCCGGCCCACTCTCGGGACGCCCCGACGAGCACCGAGCCATCCGCCCGGGGATGCAGGTTGAGGGCGATCGACACGGGGTCCGGCGACCGGATCCCCGCGCCGTACCCGAGCTCCACGATTTGGTGGCGGACTCGGCCGCGGCCCCCGGCGAGCCGCACGAGATGGCCCTTGCGCGGTACGATCGGCAGCCCGGGGCTCAGCTCGGGGGCCCGCACGCCCGCGGCGTTGACGACCCCCCGAGCCCGAAGCTGGAGCTCCTCCCCCGCCTCGATCCCTCCGGGACGGATCGCGCGAACGCGTGTCCCGGTCCACACGCGGCCGCCCTTCTCGCGCACGACCTCGAGCAGGTGGCGGGTCGCCGCGGCGGGATCGACGAGGAGGTCCTCGGGGACGAGGAGGGCCCCGGCGAGCCCTTCGCGGAGCATCGGCTCCATCAGGACGAGCTCCTCGGAGTCCAGGATCTCTGCGGGGATCCCCGCCCGGTGGAACCGCTCGGCCTTCGCCTCGGCCGTTGCGAGCTCCGCGCCGGACCGGGCGACCCAGAGGGTCCCGGAGCTCCGGAACCCGGCGCCCGGGGGCAGCCGCGGGCCCAGCTCCGCCCAGCATCGCTGCGAGTAGCGGGTGAGCACGAGCTCCTCGGGCGAGCCGTCCAGGGCCACGATGTGCCCCATGCCGGCGGAGGTCGTGCCGGCGGCGGGCTCTCCCGCCTCCACGACGCCGACGCGCAGTCCCTCCTCGACGGCGCGGTACGCGCACGCGGCTCCGACGATCCCGGCGCCGACGATGGCGAGATCGACTTCGAGCTCCGTCACGGGAGGAGCCCCTCGCGGAACGGGTCGTCGGGGTCGAAGACGAGCTCGGAGTCGGCGACCACGAAGGCCCGGCCGCGGATGCTCGGGCGCACGGCCGGACCCTCCCAGACCGCCGACCCCTCGAAGACGGTGCCGAGGATCCCCTCCTGGCGCCAGACCTCTCCCGGGCCGAGCCGACCGTCCGCGAGCAGGCACGCGAGCTTCGCGCTCGTGCCGGTCCCGCACGGCGATCGGTCGAAGATCCCGCCGGGACACAGGACGAAGTTGCGCGCGTGGTTGTGCCGGTCGGCGGGGGGTCCCGAGATCTCGATATGGTCGATCCGGGCCCCGTCCGCCCCCGTGACCCCGTCGCGCTCGAGGGCCGCCCGGACCCGGAGCGTGAACTCCGTGAGCGCCCTCTCGTTCTCGAGCGTGAGCGCGGTCGGGGGGCCGTCGGTCAGGAAGAACCAGTTGCCGCCGTACGCGATGTCCCCGACGACGGTCCCGTGCCCCGGGACCTCGACCGGGACCGCCGCCCGATACCGGTAGCTCGCGACGTTGCGGACGGTGACCGGCCCCGACGGATCGAGGACCGTGTCCACCGTTCCGACGGGGGTCTCGATCGCGTGCAGCCCGGGCCGGATTCGGCCGAGGTGGGCGAGGGTGGTCACGAGGCCGATCGTCCCGTGGCCGCACATTCCGAGGTAGCCCGCGTTGTTGAAGAAGATCGTCGCGGCGGCCGACCCGGGAGCCTCGGGCGGTACCAGGAGGGCCCCGACGAGCACTTCCGAGCCGCGGGGCTCGCTCACGAGCGCGCGGCGGAAGGCGTCGTGGTCCCGGCGGAACCGCTCGCGCCGCTCGGCGAGGGGCCCGCGGCCGAGCTCCGGTCCTCCCGCGACGACGACGCGGGTCGGCTCGCCTTCGGTGTGGGAGTCGATGACGCGCACGCGTCGGGTCGCCGACCGGGCCGGGACGCCGCTCACCATCTCCGATGCAGGGGGCGCAGCACGATCCATCGCTCCAAGAGAGTTTCGCTGTCCGGCGACGAGCGGTCCCTCACGAGGCGCCGGGGGTCCCCTTCGAGAACGACGCGAGGAGCGCCGAGCCGTCCGGGCTCCCGAGCCCGGTGCACGCACTCCACCCGGTCCCCGCGGAGTACCCCCCGTTATTCCCCGAAGTGATGTCGTGGAGGTCCGGCGCGTCCGTGTACAGCTGCGGATTCACGTACCCGAGGGGCGTTCCGAGCGACTGATTGATCCGGGCGACGAGGGCCGCCCAGAGGGGGGCGACCGCGCTCGTGCCGCCCACGACCGTGGCTCCGCCGTCGATCACGACCTCGTAGCCGGTGGCCGGGTCCGCGTCGCCGGCCACGTCCGGCACCCCGCGACCGGCGTACCCGTTGGGGGCGGCGGGCACGTGCGCGGACGCCTGGTAGCTCGGGAGCGGGAAGAGCTCGCTCACGCCACCCCCGGTCGCCCCGCCGCCCTCCGCGAGGTCGTTCCAGACGACCTCGCTCTCGATCGTGTCCCCCTCGAGTACGAGGTGCGTCCCTCCGCAGGCGACCACCCCGGGGTCCGAGGCGGGGAAGTCGACGGTCGGAGCGCCGCTCGAGACCCCGTCGCTCGCTCCGGCATCCCCGGCCGCCACGAGGACGGTGACGCCCAGGGTGGCCGCCTCCTGGAACGCGGCGGCGAAGGCCGAGCGCGCCTGGGCGGTCCAGGAGGGTTCCGGCCCCCCCCAGCTGATCGACAGGACGGTCGGTCGTGCGTCGGGGTCGTGGATCGCGGTCGTCACCGCATTGAGGAACCCCTGATCGGTGTTCGGCGCGAAGTAGACGGTGATGCGGCTCCCGGGGGCGAGCGCGCCGACGACCTCGATGTCCAGTTCGACCTCGCCATCCGGACCGTCCGGGTCGCCGGTGGGCGCGTTCGACGCACCGTCCACCCCGACCGCGGCGACCGCGGGCACGGCGAGGCCGAGCGTCTGGAAGAACGTGGCGAGATCGGACGCGGAGTACCCCCCGCCGAGCTCGACGATCGCGATCGACTGCCCCGAGCCGTCGAGCCCGTTCGGGAACCCGTACGCCTGACCGATCTCCACCGGCGTGTAGCTCAGGTCGGAGTCGGCGGGCGTCGTCCGACGTCGGAAGTGCGGTCGGGCCTGCGGGCGGTTGTCGAGGCCGAAGACGCCCACCACCGTCTCCGCGAGCTCCGCAGGGAGCTCGACCGGTCCGACTCGGCCGCGGTAAGCACCGCCCGGATACTCGTAGCGCGCGAGCTCGACCCCGAACGCGGAGGCGAGCGCGCGGACCGATCCGCAGAGCTGGACGGAGCGCCGCGCCGGGTGGACCGAGACCACCCGCAGGGAATGCGCGGCCGCGAACGCTCGGACGGCCGCCACGTCGCTCTCGCGAGCCCCGTGGACTCGGGCAAACTCCTCTCGCGTGGGGTACCGTCGCTGGTGCGGGGACCGGGCGCCGATCTCCTCCAGGGTCGGCAGCGCGCCGGGAGGGGAGCCGCGGCGGAGAAGGAGGGTCACGACGAGGATTTCCTCCGGGTCCGAAGGTCCGACCCGACGCGCGCCCTCGAGCGGGGTACGGGCGCTCGACCCGAGCTCGCGGCCATGCTGCGCTCCGGCTGCCATCGTTCCGTCCGGGGTCGCGGGACCCAAGAACGACCGGAGAGGTCGTCGGGGTCATTAAGGTGGCAACCGGACCCCACGTCAGGGTGGCGGGCCCCGGCGTTCCAGCGCCGTGGCGAGGGCGAAGTACGCCTCGGGCGGAAGGTCCTCGGGACGCCGGTGCCGCCAGTCCGAGGGCCACCGCGCGGCCCGGGCGAGCGCCTCCGCGTCGGCGCGCGAGGGGGCGAGCCGGGGCAACAGGTTCGCGAGCTGCTTCCGTCGGGACGAGAAGAGCCCCTTCACGGCGCGTTCCAGGCGCGGGACGGAAGGGACCGGGAGCGGGCCCGTGCGGGCGACGTGGACCCCGATCCGGCTCTCGACCTTCGGCGGCGGGGAGAACGCGTTCTCCGGCACCGTGCGGAACAGCTCGACCGTGCCGTAGAGCGCGGCGAGGATCGACGTCCGGCCGTACTCCTTCGAGCCCGGACCGGCGGCCAGGCGTTCCGCGACCTCGCGCTGGACGAGAAAGACGATCCGAGGCACCCGCGCCGCGAACAGGCGGAGGAGGATCGGCGTCGCGACCGAGTAGGGAAGATTGCCGACGACGCAGTCGGCCGGCGGCAGCTCGATCTCGAGCGCGTCGCCGACTAGGACCCGGATCCGTTCGCCGAAGGCGTCCCGCAGGAACCCTGCGAGCCGGGGGTCGCGTTCGACGACCGTCAGGGGCTCGAAGCCCCGGCGCACGAGGGCGGCGGTGAGCACCCCGAGCCCGCCGCCGATCTCGACGACCGGCCGGCCCGGAGGGACCCCGACGAGCGCGGCCTCGGCGTCCGCGATGAACGGGTTCGCGAGGAACGACTGGCCGAGCGCCTTCGAAGGAACGACCCCGAGCGTCGCGAGCGCGGCACGGATCTCGTCGGCGCGCGCGGGGACGGTCGGGACGATCGCCCGAGACGCCTCACGGGGCGACGAAGAGCCGGTACTTGTCCTCGACACCGCTCAGCTCCTGCTCGATCCGGCCCACGATGAGCTTCTCGGGGCTCTTCAGGTGCAGGCGGGCCTCGATCTCCTCGAAGCTCTGGAACGGCGCCCGGCGGCGCTCGTCGACGATCTGCTGCATCGTCTTCTTCCCGATCCCGGGGAGGAGCTCGAGCAAGTGGAACCGACGTGAGACCGCGGGCGACTCGTTGAAGAAGCGGAGGTACCGGGGCGCGTTCGCCCGCACGATCCGCTCGAGGGACGCCGTGAGCTCGGAGCGGCCGGTGACGGTGAGCTCGTCGTAGGCGATCCGCCGCCGGACGTGATCGATCGGCGGAGGGGCCCCCGAGATCGGAACGAGCGGGATCCGCTGGCCGGTCGCGAACTTGGCGCCGGGCTTCGGCACGAGCTCGAAGAGCTTGAGCTCGTCCTCACCGATCGCGAGCGCGAGGGCCTCGCGATGGAAGCCGCGCTCGGTCTGCCGACCGTTCGGCAGGTAATCGAGAATGTACGCGTAGCTCTCCACGGGGCGCCTCCTCGCTCATCGATACTGGGCCACGATCTCGAGGAGACGGGTGATCTGCGCCTCGTCGAGCGCGACCCGCTCCTTCGAGAACAGTAGCCGGATCTCCTCGGGGTACTGCGGCAGGATGTCGGCGAGCTTCACCGCGACCGCGGCGTCGACGAACGGGAGGGTGCGGAGCTCGTCGATCAGCTTCTGGGTCTCCGCGCTGCTCAGTCGGGCGATCCCCTCCGCATGCTGGAGGGCGAGCCCGGCCTCGCGCGGGAGGGTCCGGTGGGTCGCCTCCTCCGTGAGGAGGTCCTTCACGCGCGCGAGGGGGACCGGTTCAGGCATGGGCGGCCTCGGGCTTCGATACGGGGACGAGATGGATCGGCAGCGCGACGAGCTCCTTGCGCTTCCCGCCGTCGAGGAACTCGACCCGGTAGGCCCGGCCCGTCTGCCCGATCACGGTGCAGACCCGCCCCTGGTAGCGCGGGTGGGGCTGGCCGTGCGGGGTCGACGGCTCGATCACGACCATCACCTGGTCGCCCGGCGCGAACGAGCGGAGGAACCGGGTCACGGGCGGGAGCCCGCGCTCGCGGACCTCCTTCGTGAACGTCCCGCGCGAGCGGGAACGGAATCCCTTCGAGCTCTTGACCATCTACGTGACCTCCGAATCGTGGATCTCGAGAACGTCGAGGAAGTCGACCCTCAGCGGGGTCCCGACGAGGGTGGCGAGGCTCGGGTCGGTGCGTCCGCCATCTCCCTCCACCCACTCCTTGACGTAAGTACCGGCCTCGGTCCTCACTTCGAGCGTGAACCGACCGTCGGACGCCTCGGCGAGCCGTGCCGCGACGACCCGACGCGTGCGAACGCGGTCGGAGCGTCGGTGCGCGACCCGGGTCGGCGTGCGCTGGGCGATCGCTCGGCCCACGGCGAGGGTCAGGGCCTCATTAACCTTTGCCACCGGGACATCGCCGATCACGCCGACGCGGTAGCTCTTCTCGGGGTTCGCCTCCTTCACCCGGACGACGTCGGCGGCGGACGCCGGGCGCAGCCCGTCGACCTCGACCCGCCCCGGGGCGCCCGATCGGATCGCGGCTTCGGCCGCGGCGAGGTCGACCGTACGGACGTGGGGGCGCAGGAGCTCGATCACGAACGGCCGCCCCCGGCCCAGCATCCGCGCGTCGATGTCCTCCCGGCCCATCCCGTGGAAGCGGGTGCCTTCGGCCTCCGTGGCGGCGAGGAGCGGGCCGCCGACGAGCTCCTCGACGCTCGTCGGGTACGTCTTGCCCGACCCGCCGCACCGGTCGCACCCGCGGCCGCGGCAGCGGCGGCACGGCCACTTGGTCTGAGGGAGCGTGCGATCGAGCTTGCGGTACCGCCCCTCGAAGTAGACCGGGAGCACGGTCGTCTCGACCCGGCCGACCGGAAGGTCCGCGAGGAAGACGAGGTCCGGTGACTGGGGACCGCCCTCCGCCCCCGAACGGGCCGCGAGCCGTTTCCCGAGCTCGCGATTGAAGGCGGAGCGGGCGCTCTCCCCCCATTCGGTCCCGACCTCGGTCCAGAGGGCCTCCTCTCGAGCGAGCCGCTCGGGGTCCCAGCGCGAGCCGCAGGTGAAGTGGTGCCATTCGTACCCCTCCGCGGCCCGCATGGCCCGGTCGACCCAGACCGGGAGGCGTTCGAAGGCCCCCTGGCAGACGGTGCAGGCCCCGGCGGGCGGGGAGAGCGAGACGCCGAGCCGGGCGGCGAGGCGCTCCGCCCGCTCCGGGTTCGTCAGGCCGTGGCCGAGGCGGCCGAACAGTCGGCCGAAGCACTCGGCGCAGAGGGGGTTCCCGAGCGCCCGCCGGGCCGCGGCGATCGCCCCCTCGGGCGGCTCGAACGGCGCCGGCGCGGACACAGGCACGACGACCCGCACCGCCACTAAACGCTGATGGACTCCCGGCGACCCGGGTCGCGCACACCTTTTCTTGAGTGGAGCCCTAGCCCCCCGGCGCGCATGGCGTCGATCACCGAGCAGGAGCTCACCCGGGCGATCGAACGCACGCTCGTCGCCCACGGGAAGGTGCCGCTGGCCGAGGCACGACCGATCGCCCGCATGGTGCTCGGCTACTTCGGCCTCGACGACAGCGTCCTCGACAACAAGCTCTCGAGCGAGGACCGGGACCGGTTCTACCAGCTCGAGGAGGAGGGGCTCTTGACGAGCGAGGAGGAGGACGCGACCGTCTCGCGGGGGAAGACCTGGCGCATCCACTACTGGCTGCTCAAGAAGGCCCGCATCCGCGACGTCGGCCAGGCCGGTGAGGCGCCGCCGCCGGACGAGGCCGAGGCCGTCTACCGCTCCATCGGCGAGTCGGCTTGGCAGCGGCGCGCCGACGCGAAGCCGCCTCCGCCCGAGCCCTAGCTCGATCCCGGGGGGGGCCGCGGCGGACGGGCCGGGGCGGGCTGGAACCGCCGGGCGCCCCCGAGGAGCGCCGGGTAGTCCGACGACTGGATGACCGAACGGACGTGCTCGATCGCTCCGAACGCGAAACCGATCGCGGCGAAGAGACCGATGTACGCCGCCGCGTTCGCCGCGAACGTCCCGAGCCCGAGCACCGCGACGATCACCGAGAGCGAGGCGAGGACGTTGAAGCTCGCGTGCATCGCGACGGCGAGCAGGTAGTACGACCCGCTGCCCGGTCCGGGCACGCCGAACTTCGAGCGGGCGTACCCGTAGCCGAACATGCCGGTCGAGCTCCCGTGCAGCACGACGCTCGAGACGCTCCGCACGAGGATGAGCGCGATCCCGGCCACGAGGCCGCCGACCAGGAAGGCCCCGAGCCCGTAGAGGAACGTCTCGAAGAAGCCGAATCCGAGGCCGACCGAGGCGCCGAAGACCGGCCCGTCCGCGAGCCGCGTGATCTGGGCGCGGTGTGCGGCGACCCCGCTCGCCTTCAGCGCCTCCTCGATGAACGGCGCCACGATGAGGACGAGGAAGAACGTCCCCCACGTCGAGTTCGAGTTGAGGAACACGAACTCGGGCGCGGGGTACTTCTGGCTGACGGCGGTCCCCAGCGCGAGGATGAGCCCCTCGAGGATCGCGGCGGTGAAGGTCGCGAAGATCGCGCCGTAGACGAACGCGCGCAACAGGGGGCCCCACGCCTCGCGGCGAAAGCTCTCCGTGCGGCGGACCCAGGTGAGGTAGATCAGCGCCGGGACCAGCGAGACCAGGATCAGGATGAACAGGTCGAGCAGCCCGTCCACGACGTTCATCGTTCACCCCGCGTCCGCCGGAGGGTACACGTAGAACCCCTCGCCGCTCTTACGTCCGAGCTTCTTCGCCGCGACCATCGTCCGCAGCAGCGGGCAGGCGCGGTACCGCGGGTCCCGGAAGCCGTCCCACAGGACGTCGAGGATCGCCACCGCGGTATCGATCCCGACGAGATCGACCAGCTCGAACGGCCCCATCGGGTGGTGGAAGCCGAGCTTGTACGCGGTGTCGATGTCCTCCTTCGTCGCGACGCCCTCGTAGAGCATCCAGGCGGCCTCGTTGACGAGCACGGCGAGGGCCCGGGTCGTCACGAACCCCGGGGTGTCGGCGCTCGCGACGACGGTCTTGCCGAGGCTCGCCGCGAACGAACGCGCGGCCTCGACGACCTCGGGCCGGGTCCGGTGGCCCGGGATCAGCTCGACGAGCGGCATCTGGAGGACCGGGTTGAAGAAGTGGATCCCGACCGCGCGTCCCGGGTCCTTCAGGTCCTGGGCGATCGCGGTGATCGGGAGCGACGAGGTGTTCGACGCGAGGATCGCGCTCGGGCTCGCCGCCTCCTCGAGCTCGGAGAAGAGCCGGCGCTTGAGCGCCAGGTCCTCGGGCGCCGCCTCGACGATCACCTGGGCCGAGTCCGCGCGCCTTAGGCCGATCGCGATCTCGATCCGCTCGAGGGCCGACTCCCGGTCCGCGGGGGCGATCTTCTTGCGCGCGACCGCGTGCTCGAGCGCGCGGGTCGCGTTCGCCAGGCCCCGGCGCGCGAGCTCCTCGGTGATGTCCTCGAGGGTCACGGGGTAACCGGCGAGCGCGCACTGGGCCGCGATCCCGCTGCCCATGATCCCCGAGCCGACCACGAAGACCCGGCGCCGCACGGACGCCCGGGGGTCGCTCGCCCCGGGGTCCTCGACGTCGATCGTCACGGCGCCCCGAGGCCCGTCGCCGCGACGCGGACCGTGCTGAGGTACTCGCACGCCCGACAGAGCTCGTGGGTCGACGGGTCCCCGCAGGCGCGGCAGCGGGCCGGCGCCCCGGCGTCCTCGTCGCGCAGGAGCCGTTCCACGAGTCGCTCGTGGGTGCGCAGGAGGGACTGCCGGGTCCCGGGCAGGGCCTCCTCGAGTTCCCAGACGACCGAGCGGAAGAGGTTCCGGGACGCCCCAGCGGCGTGCGGGCATTCCCCATGATCGAACGGAAGCCCATGGAGCCGGGCGTAGAGGTACACCTCGCGCTCCGGCACGAGGGCGAGCGGGGCGATCCGCGGGACGAGACCCGGCTGGCGGACCCGGTGCGGGGCCATGCGCGCGAGGTGTTCGAGATCGCCCCGGACGAGATTCATCAGGATCGTCTGGGCGAGGTCGTCGAGGTTGAAGCCGAGGACGAGCGCGTCGGCGCCCTCGCGTCGGGCGGCGCGGTTGAGGAGCTGGCGGCGCCACACGCCGCAGAAGGAGCACGGGACCGTGTCGGGCAGCTCCGCGACGGCGAGGTCGGTCGTGGTGCCGAGCTCGTCCCCGGCGCTCACCACCACGTGGGGCACCCCGAGCCGTTCAGTCAGCTCCCGCGCCGCCCGGAGGGTACCTTCCCGGTACCCGGCGATCCCTTCATCGACGCTCACCGCCACCACTCGCACGGTGGGCCGTCGTCCGAAGTAGCGGTGGGCGAGGACGAGCGCCACGCTCGAGTCCTTCCCGCCCGAGAGGGCCACCGCGACGGTCCCCGCGGAGAACCGGGGCAGCTGGCGGTGGATCTCGCGTCGCACCCGCTCCTCGACGGACCGAGAGAAGTGCGGGCCGCAGAGATGCGTCCCCCGATACGGCTGGTCGATGAGGGCCGGGGCATCGCAGCTCGCGCAGCGCACGGATTTCGTCAACGGAGGGCCGTATTTGAGTACGGACGGCGACCCGCGGTTCCACTGGGGCCATACGATTATAGGGCGAACCCCGGGAATCGAAGCGCGATGGCTTCCTCCGAGCGGTTCCCGCGCGCTTCCGCGCTCCCTCGGCGCTCGCGGGAGGGCGGGACGTCGCCGGCGCCGGGGAACGGCGGGTCGTTCGACGCGCTCGAGCTCGTGGGGCGCTTCCAGCGGATGCTCCAGGCCCAGGAGCGCAGCCCCTGCACGGTCAAGCAGTACGGTCACATCGCGCGCACGTTCCTCCACTTCGCCCACAAGCCGCTCGACGAGGTGACCCTGCGGGACCTCGAGTCGTATCGCGAGTACCTCGTCCTTCAACGACACTACTCGAAGAACTCGGTCTACACGACCGTACGGGGCCTCACGTGTCTCTTTCGCAGCTTCGGACTCTCCGTGGCCGACCAGCTGGAGCCGCCCCGACGACCCGAGCGCCTGCCCCGATACCTCACCGAGGAGGAGATGCACCGGCTCTTCGAGGTGGTGAAGGCCTCGCCGCGCGACAGCGCGATCGTCCACGTGCTCGCCTTCGCGGGCCTACGGGTCGGGGAGCTGTGCCACCTGCAGCTCGAGGACATCGAGTTCGAGCGGAACATCCTGCACGTCCGCTCCGGCAAGGGGGACAAGGATCGGGAGGTGGTGATCGAGGACCGGACGCGGGCCGCGATCGACCGGTACCTCACCGAACGTACGCTCGCGGGCGCGTCGAGCCCCCGGCTCTTCCCGGTCGGGCCGGTCACGGTCGAACGCATCGTCCGACGCGCCGCGTCGGCCGCCGAGATTCCCCGCCGGGTGACGCCGCACATGCTCCGGCACACGCTTGCTACCGCGCTCCTCTCCCGCGGCTGCGACATCCGGTACATCCAGAAGCTCCTCGGTCACGCCTCGGTCGCGACGACCCAGATCTACACGCACGTCGACACCCAGGCGCTCCGCGACGCCTACCAGCGCTCGAAGCCGCAGTATTAAGCCCCGGGCGCTCGGACCCGCTGTGACGGCGGCGGATCGGGCCGAGATCGTGATCCTGGGCGCCGGCATCGCGGGGAGCGCCCTCGCCCACCACCTGGCCGGCCGCCACGCCGGACCGATCGTCGTCTACGATCCCGCGACCCCCGGCGCGGGGGCCACGGGCCGGGCGGCGGGGATCGTCACCGAGCAGCTCTGGGACCGATGGGACGTCGAGGTCACCCGCGCTTCGAAGGCCGAATATGCGGCGCTCGCGCTCCGCTGGGACCCGAGCGTCTACGCCGTGAACGGCTTCGCGCGGTGGACGCGGGATCCGGCCGCGGCGGACGCGGTCGCGCCCGCGATCGAGCGCTTGAGGGCCTGGGGAGTACACGTCGAGCCGATCGATCCAGCGGGCCTCGAGCGACGGGTCCCGGCGGGCCGGTTCCCCGACGTCCGCGCCGCGATGTGGGGGCCGGACGACTCCGTGGTGACCCCGAGCGCCATGAACGAGATCTACGCGGAGAGCGCGCGCCGTGCCGGAGTCGACTTCGAGCTGGGCCTCCCCTTCAAGCGGTTCCATCGAACCGACGGGGCGTGGGAGCTCGAGACCGCGTCGCGGCGGATCCGGTCCCCTCGAGCGGTGCTCGCCGCGGGGGCTTGGTCGAAGCGGCTCGCGAACGGGGCCGGCCATCCGCTGCCCCTCGTCCCGTACCGCACGCAGGCGGCCGTGCTCCGCCCCTCCCCTCCCGAACCCGCGACGTTGCCCTCCGTGCACGACATCGACCTCGACGTCTACGTGCGGCCGGAGTCGAACGGCCGGATCCTCGCGGGCGACGGCACCGAGCGGGTCGAAGCCGACCCCGAGACCTTCCGCCCGGGCGGGGACGAGGCGTTCGTCGGGCACCTCGCGGAGAGCTTCGCCTCGCGGTTCCCCGGCTGGTCGGAGGCGGAGATGGTCCGCGCGTGGGCAGGGGTCTGCACGGCGACCCCCGATCGGCGCGCGCTCGTCGGCCCCGTCCCGGGGGCGGAGGGCCTCCACGCGATTACCGGTTTCAACGGATTCGGCGTGATGCGGGCGGGCGGCGTCTCGGCGCGCCTCGCCGAGGTGCTCTCGGCGGGAGAGGGCGATCCGAGCGCGGAGCGGCTCTTGGGCCCGGTCCTGCCGGGGCGCTTCGCCGGGGCTCCCGGGCCGTTCCTCCCTCGCCCCGGCTTCACCCTCGAGGCGGGCGATGACCCTCGTTTCTGACGCCCGCGCGATCGCGGTCGCCGGCGTACACGCGGCCGATCCCGCGAGGGCGGTCCGATCGTGTCTTCGCCGCGTCGGGGGCCAGCTCGAGCTCCGGGGCCGGCCGGTCGCGCCCGCGGTGCGGGGCCAGCTCCACCTCATCGCGATCGGCAAGGCAGGAGCCGCCCTCTTCGAGGCGGCCGCCGCGGTCGTGAGCTCCGACCCGCCGGGCCTCGTGATCACGCCCCGGGGGTACCCGGCACCTCGCGCGCGCCGGACGGCGGTCCATGGCGACCACCCGGTCCCGGGACCGGCGAGCTTTCGGGCGGGACGGCGGCTGCTCGAGTACGTCCGGGAGATCCCGGAGACGGACTCCGTCCTGTACCTGCTCTCGGGCGGAGGCTCGGCCGTCGCGGAGGTTCCCGCCGGCGGGCTCGCGCCGGAGGAGATCACCGCGACGACCCGAGAGCTGCTCGCGTCGGGCGCCGCGATCGGAGAGATGAACGCGATCCGCCGGCACCTCTCCGCGATCAAGGGCGGCCAGCTCGCTCTCGCGAGCGACGTCCGGTGGTTCGGAACGATCGCGATCAGCGATGTGGTGGGCGACCCGCCCGCGGACATCGCCTCCGGGCCGACGGTGGCGGACCCGAGCACCTTTGCGGACGCGCTCCGGGTGGTCGAGGCCCGGCGGCTGCGACCTCGTCTCCCGCCCCGGGTGGTGCGGCATCTCGAGGCCGGGCGCCGGGGCGAGGTGCCCGAGACCCCGAAACCCCCCGACCCCCGGCTCCGGCGCGCCCCATTCGTCATTGCCGCATCGAACCGCATCGCGCTCCGGGCGGCGGCCCAGGCGGCGTTCCGACGGGGGTACTCGGTTCGTCTCGGCTCGAGCCGGATGACAGGAGAGACGCGGCCGGTCGCGGAGCGGTTCGCCCGGGTCCTCGTCGGCCGTCGGTCCGCCCGATCCTTCGCCCTGCTCGGCGGTGGCGAGACCACGGTCACGTTGGGCCGCCGGGCGGGGCGAGGGGGCCGGAACCAGGAGTTTGCGCTCGCGGCCGTGCCGATCCTCGAGGGACGCGAGGCGGTGGTGCTCTCGATCGGGACCGACGGCATCGACGGCCCGACGGACGCGGCCGGCGGCTGGGCCGACGGCCGATCGGCCGTTCGGGCCCGTGCGCTCGGGGTCGACGTCCGGCGCAGCCTCGATCGCCACGCGAGCTACGCGGCGCTCGCTCGGCTGCGGACGCTCCTACGGACGGGACCGACCGGCACGAACGTGATGGATCTGCACGTCGGCCTCGCGAAGGGTCGGGGCTAGTCCCGGTAGGGAAGGAAGTAGTCCGCCCGGTGGGGCTCCTTCCAGTCGACGTAGACCGTCTTCATCTGCAGATAGTCCCGCACGCCCCAGACCGTCCCTTCCCCCCCGAGGCCGCTCTGGCGGAAGCCGGCATGGTATCCCTGGGGCGTCTCGGGACCGACGCGGTTGACGTAGGTCTCCCCGAACTTGAGCTCCCGGATCGCGCGCTCCGCGAGGGAGAGGTCGCGCGTGAAGACGTAGCTCGAAAGCCCGTAGCGGCTCTCGTTCGCCCGGGCGATCGCCTCGCCCCACTCATCGTACGTGAGGATCGGCAGTACGGGACCGAACACCTCCTCCACCGCCACGGGGTTCTCATCCCGGACCGAGTCCAGGAGGGTGGGGAGGTAGAACGCGCCGTGCGCGAGCGCCGGATCTTCGGGCGCCTTCCCGCCGACGACGACGCGGGCGCCGTCCGCCACGGCCCGGTCGACGTCGGCCGCGACCGAGTCCCGGGCGGAGGGGGAGTAGAGGGGCCCGAGGTCCACCCCGGTCCTCAAGCCGGGGCCGACGCGCAGGCCCCGCACGAGGGGCTCGAGCCGCTCGACGAACTTCGGCGCGATCGACCGATCGACGTAGCAACGCTCCGCCGCGATGCACGCCTGTCCCGCGTTCCAGAACCGGGCCCAGACGGTCGCGCGGGCGGCCCAATCGAGGTCGGCGTCCCGGTGGACGAGGACCGGGGCCTTCCCGCCGAGTTCGAGGAGGCATTTCACGACCCCGGGCGCCGCGAGCCGGAGGACCTCGATCCCGCTGGCCGTCGAACCGGTGAGCGTCACGGTCGAGCACTTCGGGTGCTGGATGAGGGCCGGCCCGAGCTCGGCGCCCCCCCCGGGAACGACGTTGAGCACCCCGGGGGGAAGACCGGCGTCCCGCAGGGCCTCGGCGATGAGGAGCGAGGAGAGCGGGGTGGCGCTCGACGGCTTCAGGACCATCGTGTTCCCGCCGAGGAGGGCGGGGGCGATCTTCCGGGTCACCGTGGCGGCGGGAAAGTTCCAGGGCGTGATCGCGACGACGACGCCCCGGGGCACCCAGACGAGGCGCATCGTCTCGCCGGCGGGGAGTCCGGCGACCTCCTCGCCCGTGAGGGTGCGCGCGAACGCCGGATAGTACTCGAGATTGTCGATCGCCCCGGCGACCTCGCTGCGGCTCTCGAGTAGGACCTTCCCCATCTCCCGGGTGACCAGGCGGGCGAGCTCCTCGGAACGGGCGCGGAGCCGTTCTGCCGCCGAGAGCAGGATCCTCCCGCGGGCGGCGGCTCCGATCGCCTCCCAGCCGGGCTGGGCGCGCGCCGCCGAGTCGATCGCCGCGCGCGCGTCCTCCTTCGTCCCCCGCCCGACCCGGGCGACGAGGGAACCGTCGGAGGGGTCGAGGACGTCGAACGTGGCGCGCGCCTCGGTCGGAACGTACCGGTTGTCGAGGAAAGGTCCCGGGGCCGTCGAGCCGCTCATCGCGCGCGGCTCCTCGGTCGGGGGACGGTCGGGCATGGGACGATCACTCCAGACGTCGCACCCGCTCGAGCTTCTCGAGGAACTCGACGCCCTCGCCCGACGTCATGCGCTTCCCGTCGTCCCGGGTGAGCGGGAGGCCGGCGAGCGCGCAGGCGACCTCGGGCGTCTGGCCCTCGAGGAGCGCGCGGAACGCCCGCTGCTCCCGCCGGCCGAGCGACAGGCTCTCCAGCATGAACTCGTCGAACGCCTCGAAGGCCACCGGTGCGACGACGCGCGCGAGACGCGCCACCTCGGCCGCGTAGAGCCGGATCTCTTCCTGGGCGTGCGCGTCGAGCCGCAGGGACAGGAAGTGGAACAGGTTCCACAGATTGATCTTCCAGTACCACTGCGTGTAGTACGCCACCGGGAGCACGAGGCGAGCCGTCTCCCGGGCCACGCCGGCCTCGAGGGCGCTCGTGTAGGCCTCGTACGCCTCCTTCGAGACCCGCTCGAGGTCGGCGCGGAACCGCTCGGCGGTCTCCTTCGGCAGCGCTCCGCCCCGGCCCTGGCGGTTCCGCGATGACTGGAGCCGCACCTCATCGGCCGGAGGGACCTCGAACTCGTCCGGGACGACGCTGTAGCGCGCGGAGTACTCGTTCAGCGACGCCGCGCGGTGGCGCACCCACTGGCGCGCCACGAAGATCGGGAGCCGGACGAGGAACTTGTACTCCACCATCTCGAACGGCGTCGTGTGACGGTGGCGCATCAGGTAGCGGACGAGCCCCCGATCGTCGCGCAGGGTCTTCGTGCCGCGCCCGTAGGAGACGCGAGCCGCCTGCACGATGGCCGCGTCGTTCCCCATGTAGTCCACGAGCACGACGTAGCCGTGCTGGAGGACGGGATGCTTCTGCCCGATGAGGCCGTCGGCCTCCGGGACCGTGGGACGGACCATCGGCGCGTCCTCGTCGGGCACGCCGGCCCGACCGCCCGCGAGCCCTAAAAGGCGCCGGTCGCCCCCGGGCGCCCCGGAAAGGGTATAGCCCCCGACCGGGCTCGAACGGAGGGGAGGAAGGCGGCTTGGCCCGGGTGTTCATCGGAGTCGCGTGGCCGTACGCGAACGGCCCGTTCCACATCGGCCATCTCGCGGGCGCGTACCTGCCCGGGGACATCTTCGCCAAGTACCACCGTCTCGCGGGGGACGAGGTCCTTCTCGTCTCGGGCTCGGACATGCACGGCACCCCGATCCTCGTGACCGCGGAGCAGGAGGGCGCGAGCCCCGCGGAGATCGCGGCCCGCTACCACGCGGTGAACCGCGACGCGTTCGTCCGGCTCGGCTTCTCGTTCGATCTCTTCACCCACACCCACACGATCGAGCACGAGCGCACCGTCCAAGAGCTGTTCCTCGCGCTCCTCGAGCACGGGTTCATCGCGCGTCGGACCGAGGCGGGACCGTACTGTCCGAAGCACCAGCGCTTCCTGCCGGACCGCTACCTCGTCGGCACCTGCCCGCACTGCGGGTTCGAGCAGGCCCGGGGCGATGAGTGCGATCGGTGCGGGCGGCCCCTCGAGCCGAAGGAGCTCGGTGCGCCGCGGTGCGCGCTCTGCGGGACCCCCGCCGAGTTCCGCCCCTCCGAGCACTTCTACCTCTCCCTCGACCGGCTCCAGGGGCGGCTCACCGAGTTCCTCGAGCGGCAGACGCACTGGCGACCGGGGACGCTCAAGGTCGCCCAGAACTTCCTCGCGGAGGGGCTCCATCCCACCGCGATCACGAGGGACCTCGACTGGGGGATCCCGCTCCCCCTCGACGGGTACCCCGCGAAGCGGTTCTATGTCTGGTTCGACGCGGTCATCGGATATCTCTCCGCCTCGAAGGAGTGGGCGGTCCGGGCCGGCCGACCGGAGGCCTGGCACCGGTACTGGGACCCGAGGGAGCCCGCGCGCCACTACTACTTCGTGGGCAAGGACAACAAGTTCCACCACACGATCGTCTGGCCCGGGATCCTGCTCGGGGTCGGGGACCTTCACCTTCCGTACGACGTCCCGGCGAACGAGTGGCTCCGCGTCGACGGCGAGAAGGTATCGAAGTCACGGTCGAAGCAGGCGGACGTCTTCATCCCGTCGCTGCTCGAGCACTACGCCCCCGACGTCATTCGCTTCTACGGCGCCCTCCTGGCCCCTCAGAACCACGACACCGAGCTCGACCTGGATGAGTTCGAGAAGTTGCGCACCGAGGTCCTGGCGAACCAGTACGGCAACCTCGTCCAGCGCACCCTGGTGCTCGCGCGCGACCGCTATGAGGGCCGGATCCCAGACCCCGGGGCTTCCGGCCCCGCGGAGAGTTCGAGCGGGATCGCCGACCGGATCGGGAGCGCGCACCGGCGGATCACGGAGGAGTACGAACGGGTCCACCTCAAGGAGGCGCTCGATCTCGCCCTCGAGGAAGTGCGCGACGCCAACCGGCGCTTCCACGAGGCCCGGCCGTGGCAGGCTCCGGAGCCGGAACGCACCCGGATCGTCTACGAGAACCTCTGGCGCCTGAAGGCGATCGCCACCTGGCTCTCCCCGGTGCTCCCGTTCTCGAGCGCCGAGGTTTATCGCATGCTCGGATTTCCGGACCCGCCGGGACCGGGGGACTGGGATCGCGTCCGGGAGCCGCCGCCGGTCGGCCAACGCCTCGGAGAGGTACGTCCCCTCTTCCCGCGGGAGGCGACCCCGTCGGGGCCGCCCTCGTCTTCCGGTCCGGGGGCGGGTTCGCCCGCCGCGGGCCCTGTGCCCCTCGCGATACGGTCCGGCGTCGTGCGGGGGGTCGCGAACCATCCCTCGGCCGACAAGCTGTTCGTCCTCACGGTCGATGTCGGCGAGGCGCGACCCCGGACGGTCGTCGCCGGTCTCAAGGGATCGTACGCCGCGGAGGACCTGGTCGGGCGGCGCGTGGTGCTCCTCACCAATCTCGCGCCGCGAACGATCCGCCGCGTGACCTCGCAGGGGATGATCCTCGCCGCGGAGAACGGGGACCGCGCGATCGTCCTCGAGCCGCCGGAGGGAGTCGCGTCCGGCACGTTCCTGGAAGGTTCCAGCGCCAACGACCGGGAGATCTCCTACGACGAGTTCGCGTCGGTCCGGCTCGAGGTCGGACGCGTGATCGACCCGGTCCCGGAGGGCCGGGCCTCGGTCGACGTCGGCCACGGGAGGGTCACGGTCGCCGGGCCGTGGACCCGGGGAGCGATCGTCGTGGTCCGCCGGGACCCCGCCGAGACGGACTCCGGGTCGTGGCTCGGCTTCGGCCCGGGAGCGCCCGTCCGTCCCGCGAGCGAGGTCCCGGTAGGGGCGAAGGTACGATGACCGAATTCCTCCGGCTGGACCTGCATGTCCACTCCTCCCGCTCTCCGGATTCCCGCCTCTCGCTCGAAGCGATCGTGGCTCAGCTCCCGTACGCGGGCCTCAAGGGGTTCGCCCTCACGGACCACAACACCGTGAGCGGCCTTCGGGAGCTCGGGGCCCTGCGGGATCGACAGCCGAACCTCCTCCTCATCCCGGGCGTCGAGGTCTCCACCCGGGAGGGTCATCTGCTCGCCTACGGGGTCTCCGAGTGCCCCCCTCCGCATCGGCCGGTGCTCGAGACCCTCGATTGGGTCCGGGACCACGGCGGGGAGCCCGTTCTCGCGCACCCGTTCCGGCTCAACCACGGCGTCGGGCGCCGGGTCGCGAGCGAAGCCCCGGTCCACACGATCGAGGTCCGCAACGGCCACAACTCCGAGCTGCAGAACCTCAAGGCAGAGCTCCTCGCGGCCCGGCGGTCCCTCGGCGCGACCGGGGGGAGCGACGTGCACGAGCTGCGGGATCTCGGTCGGGCCTTCACCGAGTTCCCGGACGAGGTGAGAAGCGTCGATGACGTCCTCGAGCGGCTGCGTCGGGGGGTCAGCTCGGCCGGCGGCAATTCCCTCCCGTTCGCCGGTCGGTTGCGCCTCAGCCTCCGGACGGGTCTGCTCCGCCTGGGCCGGGGCCTCCGTCCCATCTAGGCCCGCCTCCCGACCCGAGGGCTTTAAACCGGTCGCTCCTGCCCCCCTCCGCGCCGAGGTGGCAGAATGGTTAATGCGTCGGACTGCAGATCCGATTCCTGGGGGTTCGATTCCCTCCCTCGGCTTCGGTAATCGAGGTAAGTCTATTTACCTCGTACCCCCTCGGGGGTCCTGATGGCTGAACTTCCCGGGGGGCTCTACGGGTGCTACCGTTGCGCCTATGTGTGGCGACCCCTTCGACCCCAGGTACCGAGGATTTGTCCGAGATGCAAGTCTCGCCTCTGGAGCGTGCCCGTGCTCCGGCCCATCCGCCGGGGGACCCGGCGCGGCATCCCCGAAATCCTTGCGCCGCACCGGGAAGCGATCCTCCGCGCCGCACGCGGTCGGGGGTTCAGCCATGTTCGCGTGTTCGGTTCCGTCCGGCGCGCAGAAGCCACTGCGAAGAGCGACGTGGACCTGCTGGTGGACCGCTCGGAAGGCACCAGTCTCCTGGAGCGTGCGGCTCTAGAAACGGATCTCGAAGAGATCCTCGGACGTCGCGTCGACGTCGTTCCGGAGGAGGCCCTGCACTGGCTGGTTCGCCCGCAGGTTCTCTTTGAGGCGGTCCCGTTGTGAGCGATGACTCCCGGCTCGCGGACGTGCTTGAGCGGATTGATCGTATCGCTCGAGCGACGCGGGGAGGGAGGTCCGCGTTCATGGGCTCCGAAGTGATTCAGGACGCCGTCATCCGCAACCTCGAGGTGATCGGCGAAGCCGCCAAGAGCGTCGGTCCGGGGACACGGAAGGACCTCGCCGAGGTGCCGTGGCCCGCGATGGCTCGATTTCGAGACCTCGCCCTCCATCACTACGGCCAAGTCTTGGCCGAGGAGGTCTGGGACATCGTGGTGAAGGACCTCCCCTCCCTCCGACGGGCAGTTTCGATCAGGGTCCCCCGGCGGTCCGTTCGGGCTACTCGATCGTAGACTCGACCGAGCCGGTCGTCAATCGCTCCTCAAGGGCGCTCCGCCCGCGTTCATTCCTGGACTGCCCGGCTTGCGAAGGCGGACAACGCCCGCGGACACGCGTGCGCCTCCGAAGTACGACGGGCCCGAGGCACGCGATCGCGACCTCTCGCCAGATCCGTCGGACACCGGTAAGCGGCACTATCTGGCCGCTCCGACAGCGGGTCAGACCGAATAGACGCTCACCTCGTACGAGTCGGCGGCCAGGTTGAGGTTGTTCGCAGGGTCGAGCACGAAGATGTAGAACTGTTGGAGCTCCCCCGTCGGGTTAGTCAGTGTGACGAATTCGAACGGCCTCCAGCCGACGTACTGATTGGCGGTCGAGAGGTTC
Organism: Thermoplasmata archaeon; assembly: GCA_030038095.1. Classification (GTDB taxonomy): domain Archaea; phylum Thermoplasmatota; class Thermoplasmata; order Lutacidiplasmatales; family UBA184; genus Lutacidiplasma. The sequence continues at coordinate 50,095 of JASHPK010000010.1, forward strand.
TGGATCGCGCCAGCGAGGGTTCCCTGCGCGCCGAGCGAAGGGACGACGCCGCCGTAGGCAAGGCCGGTCGAGTTGTTCGCGGCCAGGCCATTCCCAATCCCCTCTCCGTCGGCGAGGAAAGGAACGATCCCCGCGGTCCCGATCCCCGAAGTCGCCCTCGCGAGTCCGTCGGGCGCATAGCCGATGGCGTTAGGATCGCTAGCGACCGCCGCCAGTAGCGCCGGAGCTCCGATCGCCGTGTCCGGTACGGTGATGTCGCAGTCGGGGAGATATCCAGAAGTCGATCCGCAACCGGTCCAACCAAGCCCAGAATAGTTGGTCGCCCAGGTCGTTGCGGAGGTGAGCCCCATCAGCCGGGCCTCGAAGGCCTGAGTTGCGCCACTCGTGTCACTTCGAGCGAAGGCGTCGACGACGTTCGTCGCCGGCTCGGTTGCGTTCCCCCCGGCACAGATTGACCAGCCGCATGGCGTGGGGGTGGTCCCGAACGTTGCGGCGCAGACGTCGTCGGCGTACGGGGCGTCGCAGGGAGCGCCCCCGGCACCCGCTCCCCCGCTCTCGAGTTGCTCGGTACCGAGCGAGCCCACGGAAGCGCCAGCCACCGCGGCTGGAAGCTCTCCCCATTCGAGCGGCCCGGAACCGGCGGCCGGATACCCCGAGGGGAGAGGGGCGCCGTTCAGCGTAGCAATCGTCGCATACCCCGTCGTCGTGCTGGCGTGCTCATAGATCAGGTTCAGGGTGTCGAAATTGAGGCTGAGGAGACCGTGGGGGTTCGAAGCGGGGACGACCACGTCCACCGTGTCGTAGGCGACCGTCGTAATCGTGATCGTTGTCGCGTACGAGCTCGGGCAGCCATAGGTCGACTCGAGTGCGGCCGCGGTCACTGGGATCGAGGCCATCGCGACGTTGATCTGCCCCGCGCAGACGGCGAGTAACCCCGCGCCGCTTCCGCCCTGGTTCACGCTGATCACCACGTTTGAGAAGTTCTGCGTGAACCAAGTCGCCGCGAGGCTCGCGAAGGGGTACACCGAGGTGCTGCCGCCGAGAACGATTTCGGACTGTGTCGGGGGAGGCAGAGTCGAGTTCTGGGCGAACGAAATCGATTCGCTCACGTCGCGACCTTGAACAAGAACCGTGCCCGACGACGGCGTGGCGGTGCAGTTGGCGGGAGGCTCCACCGAGAACGGATACGACCCATTCGGCTCGATCACCGTGAGCTGGTCCGAGCTGGTGGCGGGCTGTGATCCCCCGATTTCGAGGGACCATATGGTCCCGGAAGGGAGACCAGTCTCATTGAACGTCACCGAGAACCCGAAGGCCATGAATGCCAGCACGACCTCGACCGAGGGGGCCGCCACGGTCACCGTCGCGCCCTTGGGGGCGACGTAACCGGGGACCGGGGCCACGGTGTACGGGTAGGTCCCGGCGGGAAGACGGATCTCAATCGACCCGTTCGAGGAGGTATGGTTCGCGCCATCGAGCGTGACGGACCAGGAGGTGCCGCTCGGTAGGCCGGTTTCGTCGAAGGTGGTTGGGTACTCGGGGTTCGGTCCCGAGGCGTTCCCCGTGGAGCCCGAGGGCCGAAGGACGAAGTAGCCGGTCAAGGCCGCTACCACGACGAGGACCCCGACGACGATCGCCAGGATGAGGAAGAGCGGCAGCCCGGAGCGTCGCGGAGGGGTCAGACTCCCCATGGTTCTCCCGGGTTCGCGCGGATCGCGAGCTCTTTCGTCCCGTCATTCGGGTCGAGTGGGATAAGCCGCCCCATCATAGTTTTGGTATTCTTCGAACGAATTCGAATGCCGGGGTCATCGCGTTCGGAGGGCGCGTCGATCCACCACGTCGCTGCTCCCTGGTTCCGCTTCTCGCAGAGAAGTCGAGGATTCGGACCGAAACGTCTGCGCCGGGGCAGGACCAAGCCCCGGTAGGGCCGTCCGGATCCGACGCATCTCGAACGAAGCAGGACTGTGCCTCCGCCGGATCACACGCCACCCGTCGGAGGCCATCGAGCTTTGTCGAGCTCGGGTGATCCTCTCGGGTGTGCAAGGGTTCGACCCGCCCTTCATCGCGCGGATGGTGGGCTCTCCGACGAGGGGGTGCGGATCCTCATCCGCGAATCCGATCTGTTCCTTCCCGGTCACCGCCCGGGGTCGGACGAGCCGGGGGCCCTACTGGGCTGCGAGCTCCCTCGGCCTCGAGCTAAGCGATCGCGCCTAGATCGGTCGACTGGCGAAGGGAATCGAACGCTCAACCCATGCCCTTCCACGGCTTCTCATCGCCGTCCCCTCCAGAGCCCGTCTCAAGGGTGGCTCGCGCCATTCGGGGGCCGGTGGAGGCGAGAGTAGGACCAAAGACTTGTCCCAGTGACGGCGAGACCTAGGCCCACGTACGCGACCGTAACGCTCCACGGGAGTCCGCCTCCCACCTCGAGAGAGGGGTGCATGCTGATCACTAAGCGCAGCGTCACGCCCACGGCCCCGAGAATCGCGGCTCCGAGGTAGCTCCACTTCCGATTTTTTCGTTCGAAGTGCAGGAACGTGACGGTCAAGCCGACGATGGGCACCACAGCCGCTGACGCGAGGACTCTGACCGAGTAGGATCCGGACAGCAGCGTGATCGCTAAGGTTCCGAGTACCGCGAGCAGGAAGAGGAAGAGGGTCCAGAACGCGGCTTGCGGCACGACGTCCGAACGCCGGCGGGTTTCGGCCTCCATCCATCCCCTCCTTCCCTAGCTAGAGGGGTTGCCTAAAAGTACGCAGAGTCACGGACCGAGAGTCGGACCAGATTGGGAGCCACCTTGAACGTACAGGGGCAGGAACATAGCACCGAACCCTTGGTCCACTTCCCTCCCGCCGACTTCCGATTTCGGGAGAAGATCTTCGCTCAACGCCGCCGTGCGGAGCGCGGGCTCAAACGGATCCGCTCCGCGAGGGCCGCGAGCTCCGGGATCGAAGCCGCGCCCTCCGGAGGTGGATGCCACCATGGATCGAACCCCCTCGCGAGGCGACGACCCCTCGGGATGACGTGCACGTGGAGGTGCGGATACTTCCGGTCCGGCCGCGTCCAGCTCCCACAGTAGATGTACTCGCCGCGATGGCCGAGCGACCTGCGCAGTTGCTCGACGACTCTCAGCGTGAGCCGACCGATCGCTAACCACTCCGTCTCGGGGATCGTGGAGAGGTCCGAAAAGTGCCTCCTCGGAAAAATGACCGTGTGTCCGCGGCTCGCGGGATCCACCGAGAGCAGGGCGATGGCCCTCGGCGACTCGGCAATCCGGTGCGGCGTCCGCGTACGATCCGCGGCGAGCTCGCAGAAGAGGCACCCGCGCGGCATGAGCCGGGCATCGTCGAGTCGGGCATAAGCGGAACCGACGGGTGCCCCTCGACTCGACCGGCCCCCATCCCGGGTTCCCGCTCTAGAGGTGGGCCGGGGTTCGAGGATCCGCGCCCAGAGATGGCCTCCGAGAGGCCCCGATCGCCGATGAGGGATTCTTCGCCCGTTCGTCCGGCCCCCGGGTTATTCGTCGGGCTCCGGCGAACCCGCCCGGTGACCCTACCCTTGAGGTCAAATCCTCCCCTCGACGTGCGGGGAGCGTCCTACAGGTCCGACTCTAGAGTTGTACCATGAGCGCCGCCGGCCCGACGCACGTCGATCCCTCGGTCCGCTGGGGCGCGGTGATGATCGGGGTCGGGGTCGCGCAGTTCGTCGTAGCGATGGCCGTGGTCCAGACCCGCTACGCGGGGTACTCCCTCCTCCAGAACTACGTCAGCGACCTCGGCAATACCTCCACCTCGCCCCTCCATGTCGTCTTCAACGTCTCGATCATCCTGCTCGGGGTCCTCGCGTTCGTGGGGATCGGATTTGCCTGGAGCGGTTTCCCCCGCGGCGGGGCCCGGGCGGTCGGGCTGCTGCTGCTCCTCGTCGCGAGCGTCGCCGCCATCCTCGTCGGAGTCTTTCCCGAGAACGTCAACCCGCCGGTCCACGACCTCGTCTCGCTCCTCGTCTTCCTTCCGGGCGGCCTCGGCCTCGTGATCATCGCGGTCCCGATGCGGACGGGCACGCACTGGGCCGCCTACCGGGAGTTTTCGGCCGCTCTGGGCGCGGTGACCCTCGTGGCCCTCGCCTACTACGTCCCGACCCAAGCCGCGAACACGACGTGGGATCCGGGTCTCATCGAGCGGCTCATCATCGCTCCCATCCTGATCTGGGCCTTCGTCGTGAGCGTCCACCTGGGCCGGCTCCCTCGCTTCTCGCGTTTTCACCCTCCGGGCGGCGGCTGAGCGAGAGGTATCTTGGACTTCCGAGGCCGCCGGAGCCGGTGGCTGGAGTGGACTCGAGACCCGCGGTGAATCTTCGTTGACGCCGGCTACAAGTAGCGAGGCGCCGGTGGGAATCTTGGTGAGTTCCGTGACCGGTCCCGGACTTCCCGGCATGCCGGCCCCCGTGCCCACGGGGGGACCCGCTCCTCCACCCGCGAACGTTGGTCAGACCTACCAGTACTCGGGCCTCGTCGTCCGCTTCATCGCGGCGCTCATCGACCTCGTCATCCTGATCGTCTTTGCGGTGGTCATCGCGATCCCGTTCGGCATCCTCGCCTGGTCGGCGCACTACTGGACCGGGGGAGTCGGCCCGTGGGTCGCCCTCATCTGGGGTCCGTTCGCGGTGGTGGTCTTCGTCCTCTGGGTCGCGTACTTCACGTACCTCGAGTCCTCGAACGGTCAGACGTTCGGAAAGCGCGCGGTCGACCTCAAGGTCGTCAGCCTCCCGACCGGAAGGCCGCCCGACGTCGCGCACGCGCTCGTGCGGAACGTGGTTCGGATCATCGACTGGCTCCCGTTCCTCTACCTGATCGGCTTCTTGGTGGCCCTCGTCACGCCGCGGAAGCAGCGCCTCGGGGACATCCTCGCGAACACGGCCGTGGTGCACGCCTAGATCCCTCAGGGGTACTTCCGGGGTCCACTCCGTCGCCGCCGAGACGTTCGGCCGTCAGTGGGGCTGAACGGGATTTCTAAATACGCCGCGCCGCTCAGAGGGCAGCGTGCCTCCTTCTTTCGCCGACGAGCATTCGCCGGTCGAGCCGTACCGGATCAAGGTCGTCGAGGCGATCTCCCTGCTCGGCCGCGAGGAGCGGGAGCGCGCGCTCGAGCGCGCCGGCTTTAACCCGTTCAACCTCCTCTCGGAGGAGGTCTACATCGATCTCCTCACCGATTCCGGCACGAGCGCGATGAGCGACCGGCAATGGGCCGGCCTCATGGTGGGCGATGAGGCGTACGCCGGGAGCCGGAACTTCCTCCGGTTCGAGGCGACCGTCCGCCGTCTGACCGGGTTCCCTCATGTGATCCCGGCCCACCAGGGTCGGGCCGCCGAGCACCTGGTGCTCTCGTTGCTCGCCCACCCCGGGGACGTCGTGCCGAACAACATGCACTTCGACACGACCCGCACCCACGTCCAGCGGGTCGGAGCGAAGCCGGTCGACCTCGCGATCCCCGAGGCGTACGACTGCGAGAACCCCCACCCGTTCAAGGGGGACATGGACACGGATCGGCTCACCCGACTGCTCGACGACCGGTCGGCCGCGGTTCCGCTCGTGATGATGACCCTCACGAACAACACGGGCGGCGGTCAGCCGGTCTCCCTCGCGAACCTCCGCGAGGTATCCCGGATCGCCCACGCGCGCGGGATCCCGCTGTATCTCGACATGTGCCGGTGGGCGGAGAACGCCTACTTCATCCGGACCCGGGAGCCCGGGATGAGCCAGCGCAGCGTTCGCGAGATCGGACGGGAATGCTTCGACCTGGCCGACGGGGCGACGATGAGCGCGAAGAAGGACGGGCTCGTCAACATCGGCGGCTTCGTCGCGACGCGCGACGCGAAGCTCGCCGCCCGGATCAAGGAGGAGCTGATCGTCTTCGAGGGGTTCCCGACCTACGGCGGTCTCGCCCGACGCGATCTCGAGGCGATGGCGATCGGGCTCGAGGAGGCCTCCGACGAGCGGTACCTCGAGCATCGGACCGGGCAGGTGCGCTTCCTGGCCGGCCTGCTGACGGCGAGCGGCGTGCCGATCATGGCCCCGCCGGGGGGCCACGGGGTCTATCTCGACGTCCGGCGATTCCTCCCCCACCTCGACGCCCGGCACCTGCCGGGCCAGGCGCTGGTGGTCGAGCTCTACCGCGAAGGAGGAATCCGCGCGGTCGAGGTCGGCGCGATCATGTTCGGCGACGGGGAGGAGGTCGCCGACCAAGGGCTCGAGCTCGTCCGCCTTGCGATCCCGCGACGCGTGTACACCGAGAGCCACCTGCGGTACGTCGCCAGCGTGGTGCGGCACGTCTGGGAACGACGGGATTCCGTGCGCGGGTTCACCATGGTCGAGGCCCCGGAGCACCTGCGCCACTTCACGGCGCGGTTCGCTCCGAGCGCGGATTGACCGGCCGTCGCCCGGGACCGCGCTCCGCGGGCCGGGGCGCTCGCCGATCCTAGTTCTCCCGAGCCCGGGCCCGGGGGGACGGCCGGACGACGAGGACGGAACAGCGGGCGTGGTGGAGGATCCCGTCCGAGACGCTCCCGAGGAAGAACCGCCCCGCTCCCGAGAGGCCCCGCGAGCCGACCACGAGGAGGTCGGGCGGGTGCTTGTCGATCTCCGCGAGGACCCGGTCGACCGGGTCCCCCTCGAGGAGCTCGGTCTCGACCTTCCCGAGGCCTCCCTCCTTCTCGAGCCGGGCCCTCACCTCCGCTTGCGTCGCTTTCGCCTTCTGGACCGTCGAGTCGATATCGGGCCCGGGAGGGAGCTCAATGCCGTAGGCGCCCGCGACGATCGGGATCACCGTGACGACCTTCAGCGTCGCGTGCGAGAGGCGGGCGATCTCGATCGCCGCCTCGAGGGCGTTCTGGGCGGGCGCGGTCCCATCGTAGGCCACGACGATCGATTGGAGCGTCATCGCCCCTCCCCCATGTCGAGCAGAGGGATATCCGTTGGGTGGGGCGCGCGGGACCCCTCCCGGACGCCGCCCCGGTGCCGCCGGGTCCCCCGACGAGCGTAGGGGATAAGGGGAGGGTCTCGGTCCGGGGGGCGTGAAGGCCCTCGTACTGATCGGAGGCTTCGGCACCCGGCTCCGACCGGTCACCTACACGGTCCCCAAGCAACTGATCCCGATCGCCGGGAAGCCGATGCTCTACCACGTCTTCGACCTCTTCCCCCCGGAGCTCGAAGAGGTCGTGCTCGCGACGGGGTACAAGGCCGACCAGATCGCCGAGTACGTCCGCACCCATCCGGGGCGCTGGCCGATCCGCACCGTCCCCGAGGCCGAGCCCCTCGGCACGGGCGGGGGGATGAAGAACGCCGGCGACGGGATGTCGGATCCGTTCCTCCTGTTCAACTCGGACGTGATCGCCTCGGTGGACGTCGACGCGATGGTCCGCGAGCACCTCCGCCACGGGGGGGTCGGCAGCATGGCGCTCTTCGAGGTCGAGGACGTCCGGCCCTACGGCGTCGCGGACCTCACCCCCGAGGACCGGATCATCCGCTTCGTCGAGAAACCCGAGCCCGAGGCCGCGCCTTCCCACTGGATCAACGCCGGGATCGCGCTGTGGAGCCGCCGGGTCCTCGACGGGATCCCACCCGGTCGCGCGGTGAGCTTCGAGCGGGAGATCGTCCCCGGCCTCCTCGCGGAGGGGGTCTACGGTTTCCGGCTCCGGGGGTATTGGGACGATGCCGGGTCTCCCGATCGCCTCCTGAACGCCCAACGGTTGCTCTTCGACGCGGGTCGGGGGGGAAAGGGCGGCGTGCCCGCCGGGGCGTTCGGCTCGGGCCCGGTCGCCGTTATGCCCGGGGCGCGGGCCCCGGGCGCCTCGTTCGGAAAGTACGTGACCCTCGGCCCGGGGGCGACCGTCGAGGCCGGCGCGCACGTCGAGAACTCGATCCTGATGGACGGGGTCCACGTGGAACGCGGGGCCACGATCTCGAACAGCCTCCTCGGGCCCAAGGTCCGGGTCCGCTCCGGCCACCGCGTGGCCGCTCAGGTCGTCGGGGAAGGGGTCGAGGTCTAGCCGGTCCCCGCCGCGGGGCCCGTCACGACGACCTTCACCGCCTCGCTCGGGCGGCCCGCGAGGCGGAACGCCTCGTCGATCGATCCGAGGGGGATCTCGTGCGAGACGAGGTCCTTCAGCGTGAGGCGACCCTCGACGACGAGCCGGTGGACCTCGGCGAGGTCCGGCTCCGTCGTGGCGTAGGAAGGGATCAGGCGAACGCCCCGCAGGTACAGCTCCTGCAGGTCCGCGTCGAGCCGGCTCCCGGCATCGGGGAGGCCGAAGAGGTTCACCGTCCCGGCGCGCCGGACGAGGCCGGTCGCTTCCCGCACGACCGCCGGGTGCCCGGTCGCCACCACCGCGAGATCGACCCCGCGTCCTTCCGTGGCCCGGTCGATCGCGGCCTTCGCCGCGCCGGGGGTCCTCGGGTCGACCGTCACGTCGATCCCTCCGCGCTCGGCCGCCTCCCTCCGGAGCGGCGAGATCTCGGTCCCTCCGACCCAGGCAGCTCCGAGCGACCGGGCGAGCCGGGCGTAGAGGAGCCCCACGGGGCCGAGCCCGAGGACGAAGACGCTCGCCCGCTCGGGAAGGTGGACCCGGCGCAGCGCGGTGAGCGCACACCCGGCGGGCTCGATGAGCGCACCGGTCGCCCAGTCGACCGAGGGGTCGAGCCGGAGCACGGCGCCGCGGCTCACGTTCTCGACGGGGACTCGGAAGGTGTCCGCAAAACCCCCGGGGTCGAGGTTGGTCCGCGAGTACGTCGGGCAGAACGTGTAGTCCCCGCGGGCGCAGACCTCGCAGGCGTAGCACGGCACGTGATGGTGAACGAAGACCCGGTCGCCGACCGCGAGGCGGTCGACCCCATCCCCGACGGTCGCCACGCGCCCGGCCGGCTCATGGCCGATCACTCCCGCGGTCCGGTAGTTCCCCCGGAGCTTCTCGAGGTCGGTGCCGCAGACCCCGCACGCGGCGAGGTCGACGGTGATCTCCCCCGGGCCCGCCACCGGCGCGGGCCGCTCCTCGAGCCGGATCGTGCCGGGGGCTGCGAGCCGCGCGAACCTCATACCCTCGCGCGCGCGGCGGAGATCGCGGCGTCGACGACCTCGATCGCCTCGTCGATCTCCTCGCGTCGGACGATCAGGGGAGGGATGTAGCGGAGCGACGAACGCCCGCACGGCAGCAGGATCAGGCCGCGCTTCCAGGTCTCCTCGAGGACCGCATCCCGGAATTGGACGGCCGGCTCCTTGGTCGTCCGGTCCTTGACGAACTCGGTCGCGGTCATCAGGCCCAAGCCCCGGACGTCCCCGATCTCGGGGTGCTTCACCTGGAGCTCGTGGAGGCGCTTCAGGAGGTACGCGCCCTGGACGCGCGCGTTGTCGAGCAGCCGGTCCTTCTCGATCACGTCGAGGGTGGCGGTCGACGCCGCGACCGCAAGGAGGTTCCCGCCGAAGGTGTTGGAGTGGGCGCCCTGCGTCGGGAAGTCGAGGTCCGCGCGGAACGCGACCGCGCCGAGCGGGAGACCCCCGCCGAGCGCCTTCGCCATCGTGACGAGGTCAGGGACGACCCCGTGGTGCTCGATCGCGAACCACCGGCCCGTCCGGCCCATCCCCGCCTGCACCTCGTCGTCGATGAACAGGATGCCGTGCTCGTCGACGATCGACTTGATCGCGGCGTGCCAGCCCTTCGGCGGGACGATGTACCCGCCCTCGCCCATCACCGGCTCCGCGAGGAACGCGGCCACATCGTCCGGCGGGATCGACGTCTGGAAGTAGAGCTCCTTCAGAATCTTCGCGCAGTAGAGGTCACAGCTCGGGTACTCGAGCTTGTACGGGCACCGGTAGCAGTACGGGGCCGGGATGTGGTGGCCCCCGCCGACGAACGAGCCGTACCGCGCGCGCTGGACCGGCTTCGAGGTCGTCATCGTCAGCGACCCCATGGTGCGGCCGTGGAACGCGCCGAGGAGGCCGATCGTGATGGGGCGGCCCCGGTGCCAGCGGGCGATCTTGAGGGCGGCCTCGGCGCTCTCGGTGCCGCTGTTCGTGAAGAAGACCTTCTTGGGGAAGGTGCCGGGCGTGATGCGCGTCAGGCGCTCGGCGAGCTGCACCTGGTTCTCGTAGTAGAAGTCGGTCCCCGCGAAGTGCGAGAGGCGGCCGACCTGGTCCCGGACCGCGCGGACGACCTCGGGGTGGGCGTAGCCGAGGGCGTTGACCGCCACCCCCGACGCGAAGTCGAGGAGCCGGTTCCCGTCGACGTCGGTGATCCAGACCCCGCTGCCCGACTCGGCGACGACGGGGGACGTCTTCGTGCTCGTCATGAGGTACTTGCCGTCGAGCGCGACGATGCGCTGCGCGACCGGGCCGGGAATCGGCGTGCGGATCAGGATCCCGCGCTTCGGCGTCTTGGCGGGACCTTCCGTCGAGGCGGGGACCGGGGGAGGAACGCTTTGGCTCATCGATGCACCCGGTATCTGCAAGGCCCAAGAGAAGCTAAAAAGTTCAGGGTGGGCCGCACCTGACCTCGACCGTCCTCTGGAACGTCTCCTTTTATGCCGCGCGTCCGGGTCCTGCGTCCTCGATGAACCCGGCGGAGGAGCCGAACGATCTCGAGCTCAAGGAGCTCGAGGAGATCGTACCGGCCCGCGCCGTCCTGACGGAGCTGGCCCGCGGGTTCCTCCTCGTGCACGAGTCGAACCCGGAGCGGGCCGTGCGGTTCGCCGAGACGTTCCTCAAGGAGATCGAGGGGCGCAGCGCGTCGTTCCGCGCGGAGCCGGTCCCGAAGGTCTCCCTCGCGCGCCTATCGCTCGCGCGCCACCACCACGGGGCGGTCGAGCCCCGAGAGCTCGACCCGTCGGGCTGACCGACCCGGACCTCGCGCCGCGAGGTAGGCGGCGAGATCGGCGGGGAACGAACGACGGGTGAGGCAGAGCCGCACGCCCGTGGGGTCACCGAAGAGGCCCCCCGGGCAGACGAGCACCGAGGACCGCAGCACCCGGCGGGCGCATCGCTCGCCGTCCGGGGGCCCGCGATCGAAAGCGACGGGCGCTTCGGGCCCGGTCGAGTCCGGGAAGCTCCGACGGAACGCGGCGCGGTTCCGCTCGAGGACCGAGTCGACCTCGCGCCGCAGGCGATCCCGGGCCCTCCAGGTCGCGAGGGCGGTCGCAATGGCGAAATTCGACAGGGGATCGGCCACGACCCCGTGGTATTCGGAGAAGCGCGGCCGCTCCTCCTCGGGTGCGACCACGAACCCCACTCGGAGGTCGTCGCCAGCGTAGAATTTGGTGAACGTACCGGTGGTCCAGACCCCCGGCCGGGGGAGGTCGTGCACCGAGGGCGCGTGGGCGAACTCCCGGAACGTCTCGTCCACGAGCAGGCTGTCGGCCCCCTCCGACCACTCGAGGAGCCGGGCCGTGGACCACCGGTCCCCCTCCGGGTTCCGGGGGTTCGAGACCACGGCGACCGCGGCGCGGTTCGTGCGCGACGGGTCCGGGCGGAACCCGGCCCAGCGCGCGCCGTCGAACAGCGGTGGGTACTCGGGAAAGTGCACTCTCGCGGCCCGCCGTCGGCCCCGGGCGCGGCCGGACAGGTACGCGAGCACCCGCGAGTTCGCTTCCGTGGCGCCGGGGGTAAGGAATACCCGCCGGGGGTCGACCCCGAGGCCGTCCGCGAGCTCGCCCCGCAGCACCTCGGAATCCGCCGAGGAGATCTCCCCCGCCCGCGGGGCCGGATGCCGGACGCTCCCTTGCATCCCGCTGAGCCCGAGGTTGTGGCGGCAGCCGAGGTGAGAGTCGATCCATTCGGCGAGCGGGAACGACACGACCGGTCGAGCCGAAGCGAGCTCTAAGCGGTTGGCACCCGACCTCCGCCCCTCCGAGACGCGTGGAAGCGAACGGTCTTGAGCCGCGGTCTCCCGTGGCGTGGCGATGGCCGCCCGTCCCGCCGCACCCCCCTCGGTCCAGGTGAGCCCGAACGGGCGGATCCTCGCGCTCTCGGCCGCGTGGTTCGCGGACGGAGCGCGCCGGAGGGCGGAGGCGCGGAGAGCGGCCCGGTGCGTCGAGTGCGCGAAGCCGCTCCCGAACCACCGGACGCCCTACTGCTCCCGGCGGTGTCAGTGGAAGTTCCACGGTCACTACTTCTGGGACTCCGCCCGCTCGTACGTGATGCTCCGCGACCGGTACACCTGCCGCCTGTGCGGCGTGCGCCGACGCGCCCGGGAGCTGGACGTCGACCACATCGTGGAGATCGCGCGGGGCGGGGCGGCGCTCGAGTACTCGAACCTCCAGACCGTGTGCCGGACCTGTCACCGGGCGAAGACTCGACGTTTCCTGGAGGCCCGGAGCGGGGACCGGCCGGACGGCCCCGAGTAGCTTCGATCGCTCGGCAGGTTCAATTCCCCGAGCCCCCTCGGGGTGGCGAGAGGACAAAGATGAAGGTGGGGATTCTCGGGAGCGGCGACGTCGCGAGATCGCTCGGCACGGGCTTCGTGGCCTCGGGCCACCACGTGATGCTCGGCTCGCGCGAGCCGGGGAACCCGAAGATCGAGGAGTGGGCCCGGGGCACCGGGGGTGCGGGGTCCGGGGGGACGTTCACCGAGGCGGCGAAGTTCGGGGAGGTCGTGGTCGTCGCGACCCTCGGCGTGGCGTCGTCCGACGTGGTCCGTCTCGCGGGGCCTGATTACTTCACGGGCAAGGTCGTGATCGACGCCACGAATCCCCTCCAGTTCGACGGGAGCGGCCCCCCCCGGCTCGCGATCGGGTTCTCGACGTCCGCCGGCGAGGAGCTGCAAAAGCTCCTTCCGAGGGCCCGCGTCGTGAAGGCGTTCAACATCGTCGGGAACGCCCACTTCTACCGGCCGACCTTCCCCGGCGGTCCGCCGGACATGATCATCTGCGGGAACGATGCCTCGGCGAAGGAGACCGTGACCCACCTCCTGCACGAATTCGGATGGCCGAACGTGATCGACATCGGTGGGATCGAGGGAGCGCGCGAGCTCGAGACGCTCTGTATCCTCTGGGTGAAGACCGCGCTGAAGCTCCAGAGCTTCGACATCGCGTTCAAGGTGCTGCGGAAGTAGATCGAGCCGGAGGGTCCGCCCGTCGGGCCGGCCCCCTAGCTCGGTCCGCGGGTCGCCTGTTCCAGCGCGTCGATCGAGAACGGGAGTCCGGAGCCGGTATTGTAGAGGAGCACGTGCTCGCCTTGGCGCACCCGGCCCTCCCGGGCGAGCCGGGCCAGCGCCGCGTACGGGGCGGCCCCCTCGGGAGAGGCGGAGACCCCGTGCCGGTCGGCAAGCTGCCGCATCGCCGCGACGATCTCCCGGTCGTCGAGCGTCACCCCGTCGCCGTGGGTCGAACGTACCGCTTCGAGGATCCGCTCCGAGGCGAACGGGGCGGGCACCAGCAGGCCGGGCGCGATCGTCCGCGGCCCCTCCCAGGGCCCGACCCGGGCGCCTCCCTCGCGCAGCGCCCGCACGACCGGGGCGCATCCGGACGGCTGTACCGCGTACAACCGGGGGGTCCGCGCGAGGAGTCCGAGGGCGCCGAGCTCCCGGAACGCCTTCGCCATACCGACCAGCCCCGTGCCCCCGCCGGTGGGATAGAGGATCGCGTCCGGCAGGTCGTCGCCCGGGAGCTGCTCGAAGATCTCGAGCCCCATGGTCTTCTTCCCCTCGACCCGGTAGGGCTCGCGCAGGGTCGACATGTCGAAGGCCCCGGAGCGGGCCTCCGCTTCCCGGGCGGACGCGCCGGCCTCCCGGATCGTCCCCCGGACGGTGACCACTTCCGCCCCGTACTGGCGGCACTGCTGCGCCATCGAAGGCGGCGTCTCCTCCGGAAGGTAGACCCGGGCGTGCAGGCGCGCCCGGGCCGAGTACGCGGCGAGCGCGACGCCCGCGTTCCCCGCGCTCGGGACGAACAGCTCCTTGAGTCCGAGCTCCCGGGCCCGGGAGACCGCGACCGCCATTCCCCGGGCCTTGAACGATCCGGTGGGGAGTCCCCCGTCGTCCTTCAGGGAGACCCGCACCCCGGGAGCTTCCGGCACCTCGCCCAAATCGAGGACGGGGCTAAACCCTTCACCGAGCGTCGTGATCGCCTCGGAGTGCTCGACGGGCAACAGCTCCCGATACCGCCAGAGGGTCGCCGGCCGTTCTGCGAGCCCGGACCGCCAGCGGGCCGCGTCCAGCCGGTCGAGATGGTACTCGGCGAAGAGAGTGTGCCCGCACGTCGGGCACGGGCCGACGGGCCGGTCGGCCGCCACGATCGCGCAGCAGGCGCGACACTCGAGGTGGTCGAGGAGCGACCCCGGACTGGCCACGCCCGTTAGGGGGCCCGCGGAGCGATAAGGTTCGCCGGGGCCCCTCGGAGAGGTCGCCGGTCGCTCGGCCGCGCCGAGTCGAGGCGCCATGCGCGGCCCGGACGAGGTGGACCGGCTCGAGGTCCGGCGACGGACCCGGGAGGTCCCGCGAGTCACGTCGCCCCCACGGGCTCACTCGTAGGAGACGTCCGAGCGGAGGTACGCGCGTACCGCGAGGAAGAGGACGACCACGGTCTCGAGGAGAAGGACGAGCATCTGGTAGCCGTCGTTCGGCGTCAGGGTGCCGAGGTACGCGCCCCGCACGGCGTCGGCGACGTACGTGAGGGGGTTCACCTCGAAGAGGGCCTTCAGGACCCCCGGGAGCCCGCTGCTCAGCGGATAGAAGACCGTGCTCGCGAAGTTGACGACGAAGATGATCAGGATCTGGACGCTGTTGTAGGCGGTGTTCGACTTGACCAGCGCACTGATAAGGAGCATCAGGGCGCCGAAGAAGATCGACCCGAGCACGATCGAGCCGAAGATCAGACCATAGGGGACGGGCCCCGCGGGCCCGGACCGGATCAGTCCGTAGGCCACGCCGAGCATCACCGCCGCCCCGCCGAGCCCGAACAGCATCGACGTCAGCATGATCCCGAGGAGGTACTGGAGCCGGGTGAACGGGCCCACGAGGAGCTGGGAGAGCATCCCCCACCGGCGGTCGGCCCAGAGCATCGATCCTCCGACCGTGCCCGCCATCACGGCCTGGAAGGCCATGATGCCGGGCGTGAGGTACGAGAGGTAGGAGGAGCTCGAACCCTGGGCCGAGGTGATCGATTGGAAGCCGAAGCCAAAGAAGACGAGGTACATCCCCGGCAGCCCGAGCAGGATGATGAGGCTGCCCGGGTCGGTGTTGACCCGGATGTTCCGGTAGATCAGCCGGAGGAGATTAGGGAGCGGCAACCGGCTCACCCCGATGTTCGACCGAGCGGAGGAACACGTCCTCGAGCGTGTTCTGGCGCACGTTGAGCCACTCGAGCTGGACGCCCAGCGTCTGGGTCAGCTCGGCGATCTGGGAGAGCGCGTCCTTCGGATCGTCGGTCAGGATGACCGCCGACTGGAGATGCGCCGTGACGGTCGCCCGGGACCCGAGCCGGGCCGCCAGTGCCGGGAAGAACCGATCCGCGTCGCCGTTCGCGATCGTCAGGTCGATCGTCTTCTTGCCCCCGTAGAGCTGCTTCAGGTTCTCCACGGAGTCGAGGACGAGGATCTTCCCCTCGTCGATGACCGCGACGCGGTCGCACAGATAGTCCGCCTCCTCGAGGTTGTGCGTGGTGAAGACGACGGTGAGCCCCCGCCGCACCTCCGCCCGGATCGAGTCGAGGAGCTTGCGACGCATGATCACGTCGAGCCCGACGGTCGGTTCATCGAGGAACAGGATCTCCATGTCGTGCATGAACTCCCGTGCGACCTGGACCCGGCGTTTCTGTCCGCCCGAGATGTCGAACGCGCGACGCTTGCGGAACTCGTTGAGGCCGAATCGCTCGATGAGCGCCTCCCGCCGCCGGACCCGTTCGTCCTTCGGGATCCCCCAGAGGATCCCATAGACGTCGAGATTGCCCTGCACGGTCGTGAAGTCGAAGGACTCCAGCTGCTGCACCACCCCGATGCGGGCGCGGATCCGCTGGCCGTCATGGGCGGGGTCCATCCCGAGCACCCGAAGCCGTCCCGAGGTCGGCTGGATCAGGGTCGTCATCGCCTTGATCAGCGTCGACTTCCCGGCGCCGTTGCGCCCGAGTAGTCCAAAGACCTCGCCGTAGCGGACGGAGAAGCTCACCCCGTCCAGCGCGAAGCGCTTCCGGTCGTAGGAGTGCCGAACGTCCTCCGCGAGGATCGCCACGTCCCCCGGTCCATGGGAGGGAAGCGGATGGGGGTCCGTCGATATCGCCATGGAGTGTTGCGCTAGCCGGACCGTGGTATAGGGCTTGGGATTGACTCACCCGGAGTGCTCACCGGCAGCCGGACCGCGCGAGCTCAGCGGTTCATCCCCGGCGACCGGCGGGGTTCCGTCCCGGGCGAGCTCGGGGGGGCCGAGCACCCGTGGCGTCCCCGGTAGGTCCACAACCGAAGGTACGCCGACCGAAGGAGCCACTCGACGGGTGGCGTCCGCTTGGCGATGCGGAGGCCGGGACGTCCGGCGATGAGCCCGATCCAGGTCGGCATCGCTCCCGGTCCGCTCACCGTGCGTCCGCCCTCGACGATATGGAAGGATCCGAAGCGGAGGTCGGAAGCCATCCCTCCCAGGGTCCGATCCGCCTCCGGTCCGTCGAGCGGAAGAATCGGAAGCGGGGACCGCGAGAGGCCGCGGGTGGCCCGTGCGAAGAAGGTGCAGGGACCGCACCGGGCGTCGAAGTAGAGCACGGCCGGGGCAGGGGTCGTCACGCGGCGGAGTACCGCCGGGGAGGCTAAGCGGTTGTGCACCCCGATCGTCCGGGTTCGTCGTCCCGTGTTACGGCCGCACCGAGGCAAACGGCTGCCGTACGCCGGCGAGGACGAGCGCGGGAGCGAGGATGGCGAGCACCGGTGCGATCAGAAGTACGTACTGGGTCCCCGGCACCGCGTACAGGAGCGCGATGAAGGGCCCCACGAGCACGAGGAGCAGCAGGAGGTAGAGGACCGCCGAGCCCGCGAGCGCGCCTCGCACGAAGCGGTGGCCGGCGAAGAACAGTCCGAGGACGATCCCGAGACCTCCGAGCCAGGTCAGCGCGAAGCCGAGCAATCCGGAGTACGCCCCGATCGGCTGATTCGACCGAAGGCAGCTCAGCGCATGCGACGGAGAACCATGCAGGCAGGTCTGAAGCGAACTGGTCGAGCTGAGGATAACCGCCGCGAGGACGACGATGAGAAGGAAGCCGATCGATCCGATGAGGCAGAGCACCGAGGCGATCCAGAACCGTGACTCCACCTTGCGCAACGTCGCGAACGCCCGGCGATAGACGAACAGCGAGATGAGGAACAGGATGGCTCCGGCGAGGAGCAGGATCGACAGGTCCTCGATGAGCGTCGAGCTGAAGGTGAAGAAACCGCCCGGATTGTACGTCGCGAGATAGAGAAAGATCAGGGGCAGCGCGATCGTGAGCACCGCGGCGACGAGTCCGAGCCCCGCCCCCAGGGCGAGGCGGCGGGCCCCCTGCTGGTCCTCGTCGCGCGCCGGCATCCGGTCGGCGTTCATGCACTCGCGAGCCTGCGGCGTCCTTAAAGAGCCGGCGGTCGACCCGCAACCGCGCCGGTTATGGATGCGGCTTGTCCTCGTAGTCGAAGTAGATGCGGACCAGCGCGCGGAACTCCGTTACCTTGTTTCCTGAGATGGCTCCCTCGAACTCCGCGACTCGGAACCACTTCATGCCGCGGACGGTGTGGCCCGCGGTCGTGATGGCGTTCTGCACGGCGTGGGCAAAGCTCTCGGGATCGCTTCCGACGACTTCGGTGACTCGCTGGACCATGGTCCCCTCGAAGGTCGACATCCCTTGAGGGATAAGAAGGACCGCGTGGGGGTCGTCGTTCGAGCTTCCCCGGGAGGAGCCGACCGGTTCGCCAGCGTCGAGCCGTCATACCATTAATAGCCAGGGCCGATGGCGCTCCCAGCAGGGACGTGTCGCGACAACCCTCGCCGCGGGCTTCGGGAGAGGCGAAGCGTACGGTCCTCGGGTCCGGCGAGTCACACTCCTATCGAGTTACAAAGGCTCTATAGAGGTTTTCTACAGCACATTATGTTCGACAGTCGCTATGGATCTGGGAGGGGTTGGCCGTTGACGAACGAGAGGGGTCGAGGGTGGATCGTTCCGGCTCTCGCGGTCGTTGCGGTCGGGCTGATTCTGCTCTCTGCGCTCGGGACCGGCGTGTTGGCCGCGAACGTGAGCGTGACCGCATCCCCGGTCGGAACGCCGGCTCCGAGGGCCGGGTCTGCGACCTCGGGCGGGACAACCCTCCCCACCCCGATCCAGCACGTTTTCCTGATCCTGATGGAGAACGAGCAGACCGGAATCATCTACAACAAGGAGCCTTACGAGACATCGCTCGCGAAGACCTACGCGTGGGGCGGGGACGCGAACTCGAACCCCGACCATGTCGGGTACTACGCGATCTGTCATCCCTCGGCCCCCAACTATCTGTCGCTCACCTCGGGGCAATCCCTCCAGTGTGGTTCCGACAGTTACAGCGTGTACAAGGTGAACAACCTCGGGAACGAGCTGCAGCAGGCCAAGCTCTCGTGGGTCGACTACGAGGAGGGCGCCAGCGTAACCTGCCAGACGTACAACAGCGGGCTCTATGTGGTGCGGCACAATCCGTTCACCTACTACTCCGACCTCCGACCCAACGTCACCGGGGGGGTCTGCGACACCCACGTGCTGCCGATCGCGAACCTGACGAACGATTACCCGTACAACTCGACGCCGCCGGCGTTCACGTACATCGCGCCGAATATTCTCGATGACGGCCACAACACCAACGCGACGTACGGGGACGACTGGCTGTCGACCTTCATCCCGAAGTTGATCGCGGCGCCGTGGTTCTCGAGCTCGGTGATCTTCATCACCTACGATGAGGCCTACGAGCCCAGCGGGGCGTACAACACCTCGGGGTACGACGGACTCATCGGGGGCCCGGTCTTCACGGCCGCGGTCAGCCCCTACACCAAGGGGATGGGGGCGCTCGCGGTCAACGCCTCGCACTACGATCTGCTCAGTACGATCGAGTGGCTCCTCGGCCTTCCCGGCACCGGCACGGGGCATGACGACACGCCGGAGTTCCCGGCCATCACCGCTTGGTTCAAGCCGAAGCTGTTCGGGCCGGGCGTGGACCTGCCCTATACGCGGCTCCCGTACGCGAACCTCAGCGGGTACGATCTTCGCGGAGACGACCTCGAGTACGCCAACCTGACGGGGGCCGACCTCGCGGGCGCCAATCTGCGCGGAGCGTACCTTCAGTACGCGGACCTTGCCAACGCGAGCCTCGTCGGGGCCGATCTCCGCGAGGCGGACCTGCAATACGCCGACCTCTCAGGGGCCTCGCTCGGCGGGGCCGACTTCGCGGGGGCCTCGCTCGAGTACGCGAACCTCGGAGCAGCGGTCCTGACCGGGACCTCCGGCGATCCGACGGACTTCGACGGCGCGACCCTGGCCCAGGCCTACCTCAAGAACGCGGTCTGCGGAAGCCCGAACTACATCGTGGCGAGCGGCGCGAACACCAATGCGGTGTACGTGCCCACCGCGTGCAGCCCCCCTCTGTAGCGATGGACGGGGGGGTCCCGGAGCGGTCGGGCCTCGCCGGCGGGACCCGTCGCGCCGGATCCCCTCTCGAGGGTCTGGCCGACCCGTTCCTCCAGCCTCAACCGTCCGGCGTTGCTCGGGTGAACCACTCGTCGGCTCCCGGCGGAGGCCGCCCGATCGTCTCCGTACCGGTCGTCCTCGAAGTCCACGGACCGGATCCCCCGCGGGATGCCCCGACACGGCTTCCCGAGGTTCAGTCCCTCTCGTACTCCGCTCGATTGGCCACGAAGAGCGGATGGCCGTCTCGCAGGAAACGCCCGACGTTCTCAAGGGCCATGCGAAGCGCCCGCCGGTCGGAGGCTTCGAACGCATCGGCGGAATGGGGGGTGCCATAGAAGTTCGGCAGGCGCGCGAAGGGGTGCCGAGGGGCGAGGGTCCCCCGTTCGTAGTCCTCCTCCCACCAAACGTCGAACGCCGCGCGAAACTCGAGATGGGTTCTCAGATGCTCGTAGAGCGCGTCCTGGTCGACGGTCCCGGCGCGGCCCACGTTGACGAGCACCGCGTCCGGTCGCATCGCCAGCAACTCGCTCGTCCCGATCGATCCGGCCGTAGCCCGGGTGAGCGGCCGGGTTTCGAAGACGAACGAACCCGCGCTGAGCGCGTCGTGGAGGCGCGTGGCGGGGAACATCTCCGCAACGCCGGGCGCCGGAGATCCCATCCGATTCAACCCGACGACCCTCGCGCCGAACGGCGCCAGCCGCTGGGCGATCGATCGACCGATTTCCCCGTACCCGAGGATCACGGCGGTCGCGTCGATCAAGGTCCGTTCGTGAGGCGGCGGGCGCAGGCGGCCCGATCGGACCATCGACTGCGAGGTGTGGAGGTCGCGGGCCGCGGCGAGAGCCAGCGCGAGGGCGTGCTCGGCCACGTAGGGAGCGAACCCGCCGACGTTGCCCGCGACCGCCACCGAACTCGGGAACCATTCGAAGGGAAAGCGGTCGAGCCCGGTCGAGACCTGTTGGACGAACTTCAGGTTCGGGGTCGTTCGTGCGTCGAATCCCGCGAAGTCGGTCCGTAGGCGTTCGGCGAGCATCGCCTTGACCGAACCCTGATCGGCGGGACGACCCGGGTCGAGGTACGCCCAGGGCGTTCCGGGAAGCACCTCCCCGACCAGCGCATCGACCTCGGGGCTCTTTCGCAGCGCCAGGAGGAGGACGGGCGACCTCTCGTTCATCTTCCGATGGAACCGCCGACCCCACTTCACACTGGCGTGGCCGTCGTGCGCTCGGCCGCGGACGAGGGCCGCCGTCGGCCGTCCGTTCGTCCACTCCTCGGGCCCGGTGGCCCCGCGGAACGGGTCCTTCGCTCGGGTCTGATCGTGAAGTGGCGTTTGGGAGGGCCCTCGAAGGGCGACGGAACGAGACCCGACGGGCCTCGAGCTCCGATGCCGGTCAGCACGCCCCGCGGGCGACGACCTCTTCGCAATGGGACGCGGGGGTCACGGTGAGGGTGCCCATCTGCCCGAAGGGGGCGAAGTACTTGCGGATCGTCTCCTCGTTCGACGCCTCGGCGATGACGTAGAGGTGGTGTTGGTGGTTCGTGACCGCGTCCCCGTGGATTCGGATCCCCGCTTTGGAGGCGTTCTGAATCAGCGCCAGGAGCCCGGCCGCCATCTGCGGGTTGCGGGCGGGGCATTGTTCGGCCGGATGCGTGTGCTCGGTGACGAAGAGCGGCATGCCGTTCTCGGGAGTCGTTCGGGCCTTAAGCCTGACGAAGCCTGAGGAATCCGCCAGCCTCGACAGAAATTGCCAGGGGCCGGAACCGGGACCCGGGGGTTCGGGTCGGCCAAACGACCCCCGGTCCGGGGCGGGCCGGAGGATCCGGGGCCATGGGCTCGGCCGGATTCGAACCGGCGACCTTCGCTGTGTGAGAGCGACGTCGTAACCGCTGGACCACGAGCCCGACGCGGGGAGCGAGTCGAGGCGGCCCTTAAGCCGTTCGACATGGGGTACCGCTATCGCGGCAGCGTGAGCGCCGCCGGGACCACGAGGGTCGCGACGACCGTGAGCACGAGACCGCTCGCGATCGCGAGGCTCCCCGCGTCCCGGTCTCCGTAGCGAGTGACGAAATAGAGGGTGGTGTCCATCGCCGTCGCTCCCCCCATCGCCACCAGGCCCTCGCCATGCAGTCGCCGGCCGAGGACCGGGGAGAGGATCATGGTAAGGTCCTCCCGAAGGAAGTTGGTGAGGAAGGCGAGGAGCCCGAGGACGGCCCCGGCCCGTGCGGCGACGAGCGGCCCGGCGAGGGAATAGAACCCGAACGCCATCGAGGCGGAGAGCGAGATGCCGAACGGCACCTGAGCGACGAACGCGAAGGCCATCGCCCCGAGAGCCGCGCCCACGATCGCCGCCGTCAGGGGCAACCAGACCTCCCCCAGTCCCCGCGTTCGGAGCTGGAGGCCGAAACCGACCAGGGCAAGGAGGGCGTAGAGCGCCCCCTGGATCCCGAGGGCGGTCGGGAGCGCCACCCAGTGCCCGAGGAAGTACCCGCCCACGAGCGCGGTGATCAGGGCGGCGGAGAACGGGAACCGTTCGTGCCGCTCCCTCGGATCGGGTGGTCTCGGCGCGATCGGCTTGAGGCGGAGCAGCAGGAAGAAGGTCCCCAGGGTCAGCCCGAGGATCAGCAGCGTGAACCCGAGGGCGACCGGTATCTCGAGGACGAGCGCGCTGGCCGGCACCTCGTTCAGGGAGGCCCCAAGGAGCCCCACCAGGACCACGACGCTCACGAGGGTCGCCCGGCCGACCCAGGGGCTGTCCGGCCGGACGATCCATCCGGCGAGGAGGCCGAGACCGAAGGCGAGGTAGAGAAACGGGTCGAACGCCACAGGACCCTCAGCCCGACCATGCGGTCAGGCCGGGGCGGTGGCCCGGCGCGGTGAGCGGCAGGCAGATCGTCTCGTCCCGCTCCGGTCCGTATCCCACGTACTCGACCGGGACCCGAGTCTCCTCGGCGATGCGTTCGAGGAAGCGGCGCAGCGGAAGGGGCAGGGCTCCGGCCCCTTCCCGCCGGACCCGCCCCCGGAGACGTTCGTGGAACTCGGGCCAGCCAGCGAGGTTCTCGTAGACGGGCTGCGCCTTCGCGAGGTCGTCCGCGTTCGCGGGAAGGAGGTCGCGCACCGTCGACCCGTCGGGCATGACGTACTGCACGCAGACGGGCACCTCGTCGAGCCCGCCGAGCGCGTCGACCTTCGTGATCGCGAGCGACGTGAACCCGTTGAGGCGGGAGACGTAGCGGAGCAGGACCAGGTCGAGCCAGCCACAGCGTCGAGGCCGGCCCGTCGTGGCGCCCCGTTCCCCGCCGACCCGGCGGAGATACTCGCCTTGCTCGCCCGTGTCCTCGGTCGGGAACGGGCCGGCCCCGACGCGGGTCGTGTAGGCCTTCGCAACGCCCACCGCGTAGTCGAGCGCGGTCGGAGGGATCCCGGTCCCCACCAGCGCGCCGGCGCTCGTCGGGTGGGAGCTCGTCACGTAGGGGTAGGTGCCGAAGTCCACGTCGAGGAGCGCGCTCTGCGCCCCCTCGATCAGGATCGGCTCCTCGCGCTCGATCGCGCCCCAGAGGATCGGCTCCGTCGCCCGGATGAACGGGGCGAGCCGTGTCGCGACCTCGCCAAGCTGGCCGGCGAGGTCCGCGACCGGTAGCAGGTTCGCGAGGTGTCCCTTCGTCGCATAGAGGAGCTCGAGACGCTCCCTGAGGACCGCCGGCCGCGTGAGGTCGGCGAACCGGATCCCCCAGCGGCCGTACCGGTCCTCGTAGGCCGGCCCGACGCCCCGCCGGGTCGTCCCCAGCCCCGCGGTCGGGTTCTTTTTCGCGCGGAGCTCGTCCTCCCAGGCGTCCTCCGCCTCGTGGATGGGAAGGAGGGCGTGGGCCCGCTCGCTGATCACCACCTCGCCCCGCCGCAGGCCCCTCCGTTCTAGTTCGAGGAGCTCCTCTTCGAGCTTGAACGGCTGGATCACCATCCCCGGTCCGCTGATGCCCGTGACGCCGTGGCGCAGCACGCCGCAGGCGAGCTGATGCAGGACGACCTTCCCCTCGGGAAGCCCGATCGTGTGGCCGGTGTTGGGGCCCCCTCCCGACCGCACGACGTAGCGGGCCCCCGCCGCGAGGAAGTCGCTGATCTTCCCCTTCGCCTCGTCCCCGAACTGCGCCCCGAGCACGACGGTGACGGTCGTGGTCCTCTCCCCGGAACTCCCCGAGCGATGCGCATAGAAGGCCCTTGTGGGGCCGGGGGCGGGGCCGTGCCCAGCCGGCGCGCGGCTCGCCACAACGGTAAAGAGGGGGGGTCGGTCCGTCGGGCCGCCATGGTCTCCGAGAGGGCCCGGCAGGTCGAGCTCTCGGGCATCCGCAAGATGTTCGAGGCGGCTCCGCCGAACTCGATCAACCTCGGGCTCGGCGAGCCCGACTTCGAGCCTCCGAAGGAGGCGATCGAGGAGATGGTCCGCGCGGTGCGCGGGGGCCTCAATCACTACGGCCCCTCGGCCGGGATCCCGGCGCTGCGCGAGAAGATCGCGGATGGGTATCGGGACCGGGACCCGTCGATCACGCGGGACAACGTCGTCGTCACCGGCAGCGCCTCGGAGGGGTTGATGGCGGCGGCGCTCGCGCTCTACGACCCGGGGGACGAGGTCCTCGTGCCGGACCCGGGGTTCGTGCTCTACAGCCCCCACGCCCGGCTCGTGGGCGCGGTCCCCGTGCCGTACTCCCTGACCGAGGCCCATCGGTACCTGCCCGACCTCGGCGAGCTCGAGCAGAAGATCACCCCGAAGACCCGGGCGATCGTCGTCAACAGTCCGTCGAACCCCACCGGGGCGGTCTTCCCGCGGTCGGTCGTCGACCGGATCTGCGCCTTGGCCGACCGCCACGAGCTCACGATCGTCTCGGACGAGGTCTACGAACGGATCGTCTACGGGGCCCCCGCCACCTCGTTCTGGGGCCGGTCCGACCGCGTGGTCGTGGCGAACTCCTTCTCGAAGACCCTCGCCGCGACCGGATGGAGGATCGGCTTCCTCGTCGCCCCGCGGTCCCTCGCGGTCGAGCTGAATAAGATCCACTACCACATCATGGCGTGCCCGCCGACCCCGACGCAGGTCGCCGTGCTCGCGGGCCTCGAGTCGAGCGGCGACGCGATCGCGGAGATGGTCCGCGAGTTCCGGGCCCGCCGCGGTCTCGTCCTGCGGATCCTCCGAGGCATCCCGGGGCTCGACATCGTCCCCCCGCAGGGCGCCTTCTACGCGTTCCCGAGGTTCTCCTGGCCGAAGAGCGCGACCGAGGTTGCGACCGCGGTCCTCGCCCGCGGCGTGATCACGACGCCGGGGGACGCCTTCGGCTCGCTCGGGGCCTCCCACCTGCGGATCTCGTTTGCCGCCTCGCGGCCGAACCTCACGCGGGGGCTCGGGATCCTGCGCGAGTACGCCGAGGAGATCGCGGGCCGATGATCGTCGGGATCGTGGGTCGGATCTTCCGCGCGGCCGCGCGACTGCGCCCGGGCGAGGCCGGCGCCGCGCTCGACCACGTGGGCCGCGAGCTCGTCGACCTCGAGCGCCCCGCGCCTCAGCCCGCGGTGACCTCCCGGTAGAGCGCGCGGTACCGGTCGGCCGAGACCGACCAGTCGAGTCCCTGTACGCGCTCCGTGGCGACCCGGACCCGCGCGCGGGTCCCCTCGGCGTCCTCGACGCTCGCGCGCAGCGCCTCCGCGAGGGCCGTTGAGTCCCCGTACGGCACGAGCCGGCCCGCGCGGCCCCCCTCCAGGACCTCGGGGAGCGCGCCGACCGAGGTCGCGATCGCCGGCACTCCCGCCGCCATGGCGTCGAGCAGGACGAGCCCGAACGCCTCCCACTCCGAGGGGAGGACGAACGCCCTCGCCGCCCGGAACACCGCGCGATACGTCCGGTCGTCGGGCACGTGACCGAGGAAGTGGACGAGCGGTCGGATCCCGCGCTCGGCCGCGAGCGATTCGAGGGCGGCGCGCCGGCCCCAGTCGCGACCCATCAGCACGAGAGGCCGGCGGGCGGCCGGCGGGAGGAGCGCGACCGCCTCCACGAGGGTCTCGAGGCCCTTGTTCGGGGCGATCCGGCCGACGAAGAGGAAGTAGTCGGGCGGCACGAGGCCGGGCGGCAGGCGGTCCGAGGCCGGGTCCGACCAGCTCGCGAGGTCGATCCCGGGCGGGATCACCCGGATCCTCTCGCTCGGGGCGAACTCGCGGACGAGGCCTGCCTCGCGCTCGGACTCGACCACCAGGGCGCGTGCGACGCGGTAGGCGGTCATGCCGAATCCGACGTCCTGCACGCGCAGGAGGCCGCGCTTGAGCGGGGGCTCTTGCGCGTCGGCGGGGTGATAGTGCATCGAGACGACCAGCGGGATCCCGCGTCGATCCGCGACGGCGGCGGCTTCGAGGACGTGGCCATACCGGTGCGAGTGGGCGTGGATCACGTCGGCGCCGCTCGCGCCGAGCGCATCGATGAGCCCGATCATCATCGGCATCGTGAGCCCCGGGACGAGCCGCTTCCGCACCGGGAATCGGCGCACGGGGACCCCGTCCACTTCGGGTGAGTAGCCCGTGCGCCGCTCCCAGCGGCTCTCGTCGTAGAGGTCGCTCGCGTAGACCCAGACGTCGTCGCCGGCGGCCCGGAGTCGCCGGGTCACTTCCCGCACGTTGGTCTCCACCCCGCCCGGAGCATCGAACCGCAGCGTGACGTGGACGACCTTCACGAGCCGGTCACCTCCCGGTAGATCGCGTCGACCCGCTCGACCACCCGCTCCCAGGTGTACCGGGGCACGATCTCGCGCCGCCCGTACTCCCCGAGCGCGTGGGCGAGCCGATCGTCATGCCAGAGCCGGCCGATCGCTTCCGCGAGGGGGGGAACCTGCTTCGGCGGCACGAGCAGGCCGGCCCGGCCGTCCTCCACGAACTCGGGGATTCCCCCCACGCGCGAGGCAACGACCGGCCGCCCCTGCGCCAACGACTCGAGCAGGACGAGCCCGAACGACTCGTACTCGCTCGGCAGCGCGAGGAGGCGCGACTCGCGGTAGGCCGCGGCGAGGAGCGCGTCGTCGTCGACGTGGCCGACGACGTGGACCCGGTCCGTGAGGTGCGAAGCCCGTACTCGGGCCAGGATCGGTCCCCGCATCCCTCCGTCCTCGCCGATCAGGACCAGGTGGGCGGCGGGATCGTCTTTGGCGAGCGGCCGGAACGCCTCGACGAGCTCGAGGAGCCCCTTGTTCGAGGCGAGGCGCCCCACGAAGAGGACGAACGGACCCGGGATGTGGTAGGCCTTCGCGAACGGGTCCGGGCCCGGGGGCGGGGCCGGGAGGGGCGTGTAGCCGGGCGGCACGATCGCGACGGGGGGGAGCGGGAAGCCGAGGACGCGGAGGAGGCGCTCCTCTTCCTTCGTCTGGACGATCAACCGGGCGGCCGCGTCGACGAGTCGGCCGGCCAGCACGTGGTCGTAGAAGCTCCGGATCCGGTGCCGGATCCAGCCCCCGTAGATCGACCAGATCGGGTGGAAGTGCGCGGTCAGGACGAACGGGACCCGGTGGCGGCGGCCGTAGCGCCGCGCGACCGCGACCTGGTCCGTCCCGTACGTGTGGACGTGCATCAGGTCGGGCTGGTAGCGCGCGAGCGCCCGGTCGAGGCCCCGGAAGAACGGATAATGGAAGTCCCACGGGAGCGACCACACTCGCAGCCGGTGGACCGCACCGAAGCTCGTCGCCTCCTCGCGTGGCACGTTCGGAGGGAACCGGACCACGGGGAACTCGCTGTAGAGGTCCGTCGCGAACACCTCGACCCGGTGGCCGTGGCCCGCGAGGCGGGGCGTGAGCTCCGCCACGTGGCGCTCCACGCCCCCGAGTCCGGGAGGATAACGGGTCAGGAGCTGAGCGACCTTCACCGGCGGGGCCCTACCGTTCCGGTTACTTGACGGTGCGGGCGCCGCCCGCCGGGGCGCGGGGCAGCCCTACGAGGCGAGGGAACGCATCGCGCTCAGTCGCTGGGCGTACTTCTTGTAGATCTCGGTCGCCCGGGCGACCGACTCGACCTTCACGTACTCGTTGGCCTGATGGGAGAGTTCCTCCTCGCCGGCGCCGAAGATCACGACCCTCGGGTTGACCTGGACGTAGTGGACGGCCTCGGAGGCGTGGACGAGGACCGCCGTTTCGGCCTGGGCGACGTCGCGGAGGACCTTCACATGGTCGGCGTTCGGGTCGATCTGGACCGCCGGCATCGTGACGATGCGTCGCAGCGTAAACGGGGTCTTGATCCGGCGCAGATGCTCTTCGATCTCGTGGTAGAGTTGCTCGGGGGTGTACGGCGGCGGGAACCGGATGTCGACCTCGCTCGTCGCCTTGTTCGGCACGACGTTGATCCGGGTCCCCCCGTTGAACGTCCCGATGTTCAGCGTGACGCTCCCGAGCTCGGGATGGGCGATGCGGCCCTTGAACGACTCGAGGCCGCGGAGGATGCGCATCATCTTGCCGATGGCGTTCTCCCCGAGGTGCGGCATCGCGCCGTGGGCCGCCTTGCCCCGGGTCTCGATCGCGAGATCGAGGACCCCCTTCTCGGCGTAGGCGACCCGCAGGCCGGTGGGCTCTCCGACGACGATCGCCTTCGCCCGTCGCAGCGGGAGGGTCTTCGCGAGCGCCATCGCGCCCTGCATGCTCGTCTCCTCGTCGGTCGTGAAGGCGAGGACGACGGGGATCTTCCGGGCGACCAGGTCCTGGGCCGCCTCGAGCATCGCGATGACCGTGCCCTTCATGTCGGCCGCGCCGCGCCCGTACATCCGACCCGAAGCGAGCTGGCTCTGGGAGAAGCTCCAGTAGTCGCCCACGGGGGGCGTGTCGAGGTGGCCGGAGAGCACGACTCCGCCCTGGCCGTACTCCGCGAGGAGGCTCGGGGCCTGGGGGTCCCCGAAGAGGGTGTTGCGCATGTGGATCTGGTCCGTGAACGACTGGACGTAGTCGAGCACCTCCTGCTTGTCGGAGAACGGATCGCTCGGGATCTTGATCAGCTCCGCGAGCATGTCCACCATCTGGCGCTTCATCGGTGCGAAACCCCTTCGCGCGCCGGTGATGCACCGCGCGAGCGAACTTCGTCCTGGAGGGCCCTCCGAGGCTTAATCGTATCCTCTCGACTGAGACCGGAGTCGGGTTCGTTGGAGCGCCCGGACGAATCCGTCCGGCGATCCGACCGAGCGCCACTCGCCGTGGGCGGGGTCGAGGACGAGGGCGGCCACCCGGCCCCCCTCCTCGAGGAGGGTCCGGATCCCATCCGTGAGCTCGAGCTCCTTCGGGTGGGAGGCCCGTCGATACCGCTCGATCGCGTCGAACAGCGAGGGCCGGAAGGCGTAGGCCGCCGTCGCGGCCCACATGGTCCGCGGCCGGTCCGGCTTCTCCACCATACTCGTCACGTCGATCCGACGAATCCCCTCGACCGGCGCTCCGAACGGTCCGCCGACCACTCCGTACCGGCGCGGATCCTTGACCCGCCGCACGAGCAACACCCCTTCGAGTCCCTCGCGACCGAGGAGTCGGGCCATCGTGCTGAGGATCCGCCCCCGCCGGCGCTCGAGGAGCACGCCGTCCCCGGCGTGGAGGAGGAACGGCTCCGTTCCGACGGAAGCCCGGGCGCGAAGCACCGCGTCCCCGAACCCGGCCGGGGTCGGCTGAGCGACGAACGTGAACTCGAGCGCGCGGATCATCCGATAGAACCTCCGCGTCTCGGCGAGGCGCTCGGCGTGGTCGCGGTGGCGGGCCAGAAACTCCGGATCGATCGTGAAGTACTGGCGCACGAACTCGAGGTCCCTCGGCTGCACTACGAGCGTGAGCGCGTCCGCTCCCGAGCGGGCGAGGGTCTCGACGACGAGGTGGGCCACCGGCTTCAGGACCGGGGCGCCGTCGATCCCTCGGTCGTAGAGCGGGAGGAATTCCTTGCGCAGCCCCCGGGTCCACGGGAGCATCCGGGTCCCCTCGCCCGCGACGGTGACGACGCCGCGCATCGGTCGCTAGGCGGTCGAGCGGGCCGGGTCGTGCCCGGGCTCGGGGGGAGCGGCGGAAGGTGCGGAGGGGGGATGCCGGGCCTCGAGCGCGGGGCGGCTGTCGGCGCTCCGCCACTGGGTGGTCGGCTGGACCACGTGGCGCCGCGCCTCGAGGCGGCGCCGATACTTTAGGAGGTCGTGGAAGATCTCGCGTACCACCGACTCGAGCTCCCGCGTGCGGACGTAGCCCAGGCGCGGGAGGTGATCGTGCAGCGGAACGTAGTAGTGCTGCTCGGCCTCGACGCGCGGATCGGGCGGGTGCTCGATGGTCGGCTGGAGGCCGAGCTCGGCGCCGACCCGGTGGGCGATCTCCGCGAGCTGGTTCACGGAGTACGCGGCATCGAACTGGTTGAAGACGCGGTACTGGCCGGGGTCGGCCGGGTGTTCGACCGCGAGGCGCAGGGACTGCATCGAGTCCTCGAGCGCGATGAAGCCCCGCTTCTGCTCCCCCCGGCCGTACGCCGTGATCGGGAGCCCGAGGATCGCCTGCGCGATGAAGCGGTTGAGCGCGGTCCCCCAGGTCTCGTCGAAGTCGAAGCGGGTGAAGAGCCGGTCGTCGGTGATCTCGGGCGTACGGATCCCATAGATGACTCCCTGCATCACGTCGGTCGCCCGGAGGCCCCAGATCTTCGAGGCGAACATGACGTCGCCGGAGTCGAACACCTTGCTCCAGTGGTACCACGAGCCGGCCTGGCGGGGGAACGGGAGCGTGTCCTTGCGGCCCCGGAACTCCACCTCGAAGAACCCCTCGGGGATGTCGACGTTCGGGGTCCCGTACTCGCCCATGGTTCCCATCTTGACGAGATGGGTCTCGGGAGAGACCTCGCGCATCGCGTAGAGGAGGTGGAGCGTCCCGGTGAGGTTCTCGACCTGGGTCGCGACCGCGTGGTGCACGTCGATCATCGAGTAGGGGGCCGAGCGCTGTTCGGCGAGGTGGACGATCGCGTCGGGCCGCTCGGTCTCGAGGACGCGGCGGACGAGGTCGTAGTCCCCGAGATCGCCCCGATAGAAGCCGATCTCCTGGCCGAGGAGCTCCCGCACCGCGGCCTGGCGGCGCGCAAAGCTCGGGATCGGGGTCGCCGACCAGCTCCCGACCTCCTTCACGCGCTTCCGCGTGACGAAGTTGTCGATCCCGACCACGGCGTGGCCCCGAGCGAGGAGGTGGAGGGCGAGGGGCCAGCCGGAGTAGCCGTCGATGCCGGTGATGAGGACCTTCATGGTTCGATCGAATCCGTGAGCCGGGGGAAGATAAAAACCGAAGCGTCCCGGGTCGGGAGTTCCCACCCTCCCCACCAAAGTCGGATAAGCCGGACCGGGATGGCCGGCATGCGGCCAGGGTCTCCCCGGACATGCAGACGGCGGACGTGCGGATCGTCGACACGCGCGACGAGCCGCTCAAGGGTGCGATGATGGTGGTCGGGTTCCCGACCCACGGGCTCGTCGGCTCGGTCGCGGCGAGCTACCTCGTCCACACGCTCGACATGAATCTCGTCGCCTACATGACGAGCGAGGCGTTCCCGCCGACCGTCATCATGGAGGAAGGGGTCGTCAGCGCCCCGGTCCGCTTCTACGCGAGCAAGCTCGTCTGCGGCGTCGACCGTTCGTGCGACCAGCTCGTCGTCGTGATCGCGGACATCCAGCCGGCGGTCGAGATGCTCAACGCGCTCGGTCGGGTCCTCCTCGACTGGGCCGAGACGAAGGGGGTGGCGCTCATCGTTGCGATCGAGGGCCAGCCGATCGAGAGCGAGATCCGGGGCGACGCCCGCGTGGTCGCGATGGCGAACCGGGCGGCCGCACCGCTGCTCGAGAAGTACCATTTCGACGCGGCGAACGGGGTCGTGACGGGGCTCGCGGGCGGGATCCTCTTGGGAGCGATCGGACGGACGACCCCGGTGCTCTGCCTCGTGGCCCAAGCCCACAAGGACTATCCCGACGCCCGGGCCGCGGCGAAGGTGATCGAGACGGTCAACCCGCTCGTCCCGCTCCTCCTCCTCGACACGAAGCCCCTGCGCGAGAAGGCCCGTCAGATCGAGGCCGAGGTCCGCAAGACGCTCCAGCAGACGCGCGAGTCGGTGTCGAACATGCGCGCGGCGGCGCCCGAGGGGCCGGGTGAGATGTATCGCTGACACGGCGTCCGGCCCTCCGGTGATCCCTCCGTCGGCCGACGAGCCCGCCGTGTCGCTCCGCGGGTTCCGTCCGCTCGACGTGCCGTTCGTGAGCGGCCTCGTCGCGGAGGCGCTGCACGAGCACTACGATCCGTCGCTGTACTCGTCCCTCAGCTACGACTGGCCGGAGGGCTTCCTCATCGCGGCGGACCCCCACGACGTCCCCGTCGGCTTTCTCCTCGGGGTGAACCAGGTCGAGCACGAGGCGCGCGTCCTGATGTTCGCCGTCGACCGGAATCACCGGACCCGGGGGATCGGGAGCCGGCTGATGGACGTCTTCCTCGAACGAGCGCGGTCCCGGGGGCTCCGGCGGGTGACGCTCGAGGTCCGCGTCTCGAACGCGACCGCGATCCGTTTCTACACCCGCTACCGGTTCTCGGTCGTCGATCTACTGAGGGCGTACTACTCCGACGGCGAGAACGGATACCAGATGGCCCGCGACCTCGGCTAGGCCGGTTTCGCTCGAACCGCGTCCGCTATAACCTCGGCCCAGGCTGCCCCCGCGATGCCCGCAGATTGGCCCACGGCGGGGGACCTCATGACCGCGCGTCCGGTCACGCTCCCGCACGACGCTCCGGTCTCCCAGGCGCTCGGTCTGATGCGCAGCCGCTCGTTCCACGAGATCCCCGTGCTCCGGAACGCCCGGCTCGTGGGGATGATCACCTTCGAGTCGATCGCGCGGCGCGTCAGCCGAGCCTTGACGACGAAGGTCGAGCATCTGTTGATCCTCCCCCCGCTCGTGACCCCGACCACCCCGCTGCCCGAGGTCGCGGAGCTCCTCCTCGCCGCCGGGCTCCGTGCGGCGCCGGTGGTGGGCCGGCGGGGCGAGCTCCTCGGGATCATCAGCCGGACCGACCTCGTGCGCGACCTCCCGAACGTTCCGGCGGTCGCGCGTGCGCGCGTCGAGCAGATCGGCAGCCCGGTCACCGTGGTCGTCAAGGAGACCGATCTCTGCCGCCACCTGATCAACCAGATTCGGATCCTCGAGGACCACCCCCTACCCGTCGTCGACCGGAAGGGGCGCCTGGTCGGTGCGGTCGGCGTCGCGGACCTCGGCGAGGTCCTCTGGCGACCGGTCGTCGGCGGGAAGCGGGACGCGCGGGCCGGTCGCTCCGCGCTCGAGGTGAAGGTCGGATCGATCATGCACTCGCCCGCCGTCACGGTGTCCGCGGGCACGAGCGCTCTCGAGGCGGCCCGGCTCATGGCCGACGAGAAGGTGTCCAGCGTCTTCGTGCTCGAAGGCGCGCGACCCTCCCGGATCGTCGGCCAGACCGATCTCCTCGGTCTCCTCGTCGGGGGGGCTCGCCGGCCAACCGAGAAGGGTCGCGTGGAGGACGTCTACGTCGAGATCACGGGGCTCCGGGGCTCGGCGGACCCCGCGCTCCTCGCGGAGATCGATCACCTCGTGGCCGCCGGACTCCGGCGCCTCGCCCGCCACCTGCGCCCGACCCTGCTCACGCTCCACTTCGCTCCGCATGCGACGCACCGCACGAACGACCTCACGGTCGAGGCCCGCCTCCACTCCGACGAGGGGATCTTCTACGCGTCCCACACGGGATGGAACCTGATGGCCGGCGTTGCGGGGCTGCTCGACGACCTCGCAAGCCAGGCCCGCCGACACCGGGAGGCCCGGCGCGATCGGGGCCGAGGCGCGCGCGCGGCGCGCGAACCTGAGGACACCTCGTTCGTGGACGTCGAGCTCGAGACCAAGATCCGCAGCGCGACCGGCGCGGACGAGGAAGAGTAGTCGGGAGGGCGAACGATGATCCCCGGGGGGGGCCGAGATCCACGCCAGATGCAGATGATGATGCGCCGGCTCGGGATGAAGACCGAGGAAGTGCGCGACGTCGAGGAGGTCATCGTCCGAACGAAGACCAAGGAGCACGTCTTCGTCGCCCCCGAGGTGACGATCCTGACCGTGCAGGGGATCCGGACCTACCAGGTCGTGGGGAACCCCGAGATCCGACCTCGGGGCCCCGGTCCGTCCACGCCGACGCCCTCGGCCGCTCCGCTCCCCCCCTCGGGGCCGCCGGAGGAGGACGTTCGGCTCGTGATGGAGCAGGCCAACGTCTCCCACGAGGAGGCGGTCGAGGCCCTCCAGGCGTCCAACGGAGAACCCGCGGAGGCGATCCTGAAGATCCTCACGCGGGGGAGCCGGTGACCCGGCCGGATCGACCGATCGCGCAGGAGTGCGTCGAGGGCTACCTGTACGCCCTCCCCCCGGTGGAGCTGCTGATCTTCCGCCGCCGACCGGAGCGGGGTCGCATCTGGGTCCCCATCCAGGGCAAGGTCGAGCCGACCGACGCGGACTTCGAGTCCGCCCTACGTCGAGAGCTGGCCGAGGAGACCGGGCTCAGCGGCCCCCGGAAGGTCTGGTCGCTCGATTGGCACGTGCCGTTCGAGATGGACGGGGCCCTCTGGCGCTTGCACGCCTACGCGGTCGAGGTCGAACGCGCCTTCGCACCGGTCCTCAACGACGAGCATGACGCGTTCGAGTGGGTCCCGGCCGACGAGGCGGTGCGTCGCCTCCACTTCGAAGACAATCGGGCGGCGGTCGCGCGCCTCCTCGAGCGCCTTCCGGCAACGTCCCAAAGCCTATAGAGAACGGCCGGGGTCGATGGCCCGTGAACTGGCCGTGAATTCGACGGAGGGCAACGCGGATGGGGCCGGGGGCCCGATCGTCTTCCCGACCCTCGGCCCCGGGCTCTACTCCGCGCTCCGGGCGGCCGCGCCGAAGCGCATCGTCCTGCAGGTTCCGGCCGGTCTCGTACGCAACGCCCACGAACTCGCCGAGCGCCTCCGCACCGAGGTCCACGCCCAGGTCGTCCTCGCAACTCGTCCGTGTTTCGGGGCGTGCGACATGCCGTCCCGGGAGGAGGCGCCGGGGGCCGAGCTCGCGGTCGTCCTCGGCCACGCGCCGATCCCGAACGTCCCCATCCCCCGCCCGACGTTCTTTGTCGAGATGCGGGAGACGGGAGGCGACCCCGAGGCCCTGGCCACCACGGTCGAGCGGGCCGAGCTGCCGAAGCGCCTCGGCCTGGTCGCCTCGGTCCAGCATCTCGATCTCGTCGA
Organism: Thermoplasmata archaeon; assembly: GCA_030038095.1. Classification (GTDB taxonomy): domain Archaea; phylum Thermoplasmatota; class Thermoplasmata; order Lutacidiplasmatales; family UBA184; genus Lutacidiplasma. The sequence goes on from JASHPK010000010.1 coordinate 84,987, forward strand.
CCCGCTGCGCGTGGCCCTCGAGCGCCGGGGGTTTGGGGTACGGATCGGCTCGGGGGACCGACGGCTCGCCTATCCGGCCCAGGCGCTCGGCTGCAACTATACCGGCGCCGAGGCGGTCGCCGACGGCGTCGACGGGTTCCTCTTCCTCGGCACCGGGCAGTTCCATCCGATCGGCCTCGCGTTCGCCGTCGCACGGCCCGTGTGGGCGCTCGACCCCCTCCGCAATGCGCTCGAGCCCCCGGTCGACCGGGCCGATCTCGTGCGGCGGCGCCTCCTCCTCGTCGCCTCCGTCCACGACGCCCGACGGTGGGGGATCCTCGTCTCCACGTTCGCCGGCCAGTACCGCCTGGCGACCGCGAGGGCTCTCGAAGAGCGGGCGCGGACCCGGGGCCGGGAGACCGAGCTCCTCTACTTCGATCGCCTCGATCCCCGGGACCTCGAGGGCCGCGCGTTCGACGCCTACGTGAACACCGCGTGTCCGCGGATCGCTCTCGACGACGGGCCGAACTACCCGCGCCCGGTCCTCACGCCCCCCGAGTTCCTGATGGCCCTCGGAGAGCTCCCGCTCGAGCCGTACCGGTTCGATACCTACCACTAGCGGACCGCGCCGCTAGCTCGAAATCCCGGGACCGACGTGCCCTTAGCGGCCGATGCGAGCGCTGGGCGTCCTCCCCATCGTCCTCCTCGCCGCCGGGGCCGGGCTCGTCGCCCTCGCGGTGCTCACCGGAGGGGCGGCGGTCGGGGTCGTGCTGATCGTCCCGTTCGTGGTGGGCCGCTCGATCGACCTCGGGCTCGGAGTGCTCCTCCTGATCGTCGGCTTTCTCACGCTGCCCCTCGTGTTCCTCGGCTCCGGGGCAGCGCTGGAGGAAGAGCCCGACCCCCGACCGTCCTCCGGCCCCCGGCGCGGCACCGCGGGGAACTCCGGCGGAGGGACCGCGGTCGGATCCGAAGGGGGATCGGGAGGGATCATCATCGTGGGGCCGATCCCGATCCTCTTCGGCAGCTGGCGGAACGTCTCGCCCCGGACGCGGACCCTGATCGCCGCCGCTGCGGCCGCGGTGTTCGTCGCGGTGGTCGTCCTGTTCCTGATCTCGTTCCGCTAGCGGGCGCGGCGCAGGGTCGCAAGGAACAGGCGGTGCAGGCGCAGATCGTCGGACAGCTCGGGGTGGAACGTGGTCCCCCAGAGCGAGCCCTGGCGTACCCCGACGACCTCGTCTCCGCGCCAGGCGAACGGCTCCGCGGCGTTCCCGATCTCGAGGATCCGCGGAGCCCGGATGAACACTCCGGGGAACGGCGCGCCGCGCATCCCTTCGATCCGGACCGGGGCCTCGAATGACTCCCGCTGCGCCCCGTAGTCGTTGCGTCGCACCCGAACGTCGAGCACGCCGAAGGTCGGCGGATCGCGTCCGGACGGCCCGGGCGCGAGCTCCCGCGCGAGCAGGATGAGGCCCGCGCAGGTCGCGAGCACGGGAAACCCCTGTTCGAGGCGGAGAGCCAAGGGGTGCCACAGGCCCCCCTCGCGCATCAGTCGGGCGATCGTGGTCGACTCGCCCCCCGGCAGGAACAGCGCGTCGAGGGCAGCGAGGTCCGCCGAGGTGCGGACCGGCTTCAGGTTCCCGCCGGCGACCGTCGACCCGAGGGCGCGGAGGTGCTCCGGGACGTCGCCCTGGAGCGCGAGGACCCCGACCTTCATCCGGAGCCGCCGCCCCGCAGCTCGTCGAGGATCGCCTTCGCCCGGTCGAATCGGACCTCGTGGCCCGCGACGAGACGCGCCACGACCCGGTCGACCTCGTCCGGCCGTGCGCCGGCGCTCACCGCGAGGTTCCGCGCGTGGAGTTCCATGTGCCCGCGCTGGATCCCCTCGGTCGCGAGGGCGCGCAGCGCGGCGAAGTTCTGGGCGAGGCCGACCGCGGCGAGGACCTCGCCGAGCTCCCGGGCGCTCTTCACCCCCAGAACCTTGACGTTCGCTTTCGCCGTCGGATGGACCGCGGTGGCCCCCCCGATCAGCCCGACGGGGGCGGGGAGCTCGATCGTGCCGACCAGATTGCCGTCCTTGTCCTTCTCGTAGGTGGTGAGCGGCTTCACGACGCCCCCGGCCGCCTGCCAGGCGGCGAAGGTGTGCGCGCCGCTCTCGATCGCGCGGGAGTCGTTGCCGGTCGCGATCACGACGCTCGAGATCCCGTTCATGATCCCCTTGTTGTGGGTCGCGCAGCGGAACGGGTCGGCGGCGGCAAAGGCGTAGGCGTCGAGGATCGCCTCGACCACGTCGGCTCCGCTCGCCGACTCGGTCGCGAGCTTCTCCGCGGGGAAGACCGCGCTCGCCCGGGCCAGCCGGTGCACGGCGAGGTTCGAGATGATCCGCAGCACGACCCGGCCGCCCGCGAGCCGGGCGAGCTCGGGACCGAGGGCCTCGCACATGGTGTTGACCGCGTTCATCCCGCCCGCGTCCCGCGCGTCGACGAGCAGGTGCACCACGACCATCGTCCCGCGCGGCGTGAGAAGGATCCGGACCTCGAGGTCCTTCGCCCCCCCGCCGAACTTCACGAGCACCGGGTCCTTCGCGTTCGCGGCGGCGAGCAGCTCCTCCCTGCGGTCGAGGATGCGGAAGCGGGCTGATGCCGGGTCGTGGACCCCGAGGATCTGGACCTGACCGATCATGATCGGAAGGGTCGTCTGCGCGGTGAACCCGCCGGCGGCCCGGGCGACCTTGGCCGCGTTCGACGCGGCGGCGACGACGCTCGGCTCCTCGATCGCCATGGGGATGAGGTAGTCCTTGCCGTTGATCCGGAAGTTCGTTGCCACCCCGAGCGGGAGCGGCATCACCCCGACGACGTTCTCGATCATCCGGTCGACGGTGGCCGGATCGATCCCGGGAGGGAACTCGTAGGCCCGAGCCTCCTCGTCCGTGAGGCCCCCCCACTCCCTCAGGAACGCCCGCCGCTCGGCGATCGTGCGGCGGTAGAACCCCGGGACCTCGGAGGAACGGCTCACGGCTCGGCCTCCTTTGGGGAGGGCGCCGCGACCCGCGGAGGCGCGCGGGCCACGACGACCTTCGCCGGACGCAGGAGACCCCCGAAGAACCGGTACCCCTGCTGCACGATCTCGGCGACGGTCCCCTCCGGATGGGTGTCGGTGGTCGGCGCCTCCCCGACCGCCTCCGCTTCGTCCGCCTTGAACGGGTGGCCCACTTCGACCACCGGCTCGACGCCCTCGTGCTTGAGGAACGTCCGCCACTCGCGGTCGAGGAGGTCTAGGCCGCGGCGCACCGCCTCATCGCTCGGGAGCTTCAGCACCGCCTCCCGGGCGGCGCGGAACGCCTCCATGATCGGCAGGAGCTCTCGCAGCATCGCGCCCCGGGCCTGACGCGAGATCGCCTCCCGGTCGCGCTCGGTGCGCCGCCGGAAGTTCTCGAAATCCGCGAGGAGGTACTTGTAGCGGGTCGCCCAGTCCTCCGAGGGTTCCGCGGGCGGTCTCGACGCCGCGATGCCCTTCTCCGCTTCGGCCGCCGGAGAGGTCTCGGGCTCGGGGGGTTCGCTGGTCTCGTCGGGCATGTCGGCTCGCGAGGGCCCCGCCCGCTATTTTGGGGTTTCGGGCGCCGGACGCGCGTCCCGCCGGGGGGGCCCGAGAGCGTCGGACGCCCATCCCACGGGACCGTCCGGTTCCGGTCGATTTTCGACCCCCCGGAAGGGGGTCACCGGACGGTCATTTTTCCTTCGTAACCCAAGCGTTATAACGCATTCCCGGCTCGGTTTCTCCGGTCGGTTTTCCCCGACGATTTCCGATGGTACAGCAGTCCGCGACCGCCCCCGCCTACGATGCCAGTTCGATCCAGGTCCTCGAGGGACTTTCCGCCGTCCGGAAGCGCCCCGGGATGTACATCGGGTCGACCGACGCCCGGGGACTCCACCAGCTGGTCAACGAGGTGGTGGACAACGCGATCGACGAGGTCCTGGCAGGCGCGTGCTCGCAGATCGAGGTGACCCTCTACTCGGACGGATCCTGCGGCGTGAAGGACGACGGCCGGGGGATCCCCGTCGAGGAGCATCCCCGCTACCACAAGCCCACGCTTGAGATCGTGATGACGGTCCTGCACGCGGGGTCGAAGTTCGACCGCAACACGTACAAGGTCTCGGGGGGCCTCCACGGCGTCGGCGTTCACGTCGTCAACGCGCTCAGCGAGTGGTTCGAGGTCCGGGTCCGCCGCGATGGTCACGAGTACTTCCAGCGGTACGAGCGCGGCGCTCCGGTCGCTCCCATCGAGGTCGTCGGTCCGGCCGACGCGACGGGCACCGAGGCCCGGTTCAAGCCCGACGCGACGGTGATGGAGACGATCGTCTTCGACAAGGAGACGATCGGACGGCGCTTGAAGGAGCTCTCGTTCCTCAACGCCGGTGTCACGATCCGCTTCCGCGACGAGCGGGACGGGTCGGACACCACGTACCACCACGCCGGGGGGATCACGGAGTTCGTCGAGGACCTGAACCAGTCCTCGAACGTGCTGTTCCGGCCCCCGATCTACCTGCACGCGAAGCGGGAGACGACCGACATCGAGCTCGCGCTGCAGTACAACGACGGGTACAACGAGACCACCCTCGCCTTCGTCAACAACATCAACACGGTCGACGGCGGCACCCACGTCGTGGGCCTCCGCGCGGCGCTCACCCGGACCCTGAACGACTATGCCCGGGAGCGGAGCTTCCTGAAGGGCGACAAGGAAGGCCTCACCGGAGAGGACGTCCGCGAGGGACTCGCCGCGGTCCTTTCCGTCAAGGTGCTCGAGCCCCAGTTCGAGGGCCAGACGAAGGCGAAGCTCGGCAACTCCGAAGTGAAGGGCCAGGTCGAGAGCGCGGTCAACGAGAAGCTCGCCGACTATCTCGAGGAGCACCCCGCGGTCGGACAAGGGCTGATCTCGAAGGCGGTGCAGGCTGCCCTCGCCCGCGAGGCGGCCCGCAAGGCCCGCGAGCTGACCCGACGCAAGGGACTGCTCGAGGGCGGGGGCCTCCCCGGCAAGCTCGCGGACTGCCACTCCCGGGACCCCGCCGAGTGCGAGCTGTTCCTCGTGGAGGGGGACAGCGCGGGCGGCACCGCGAAGCAGGGGCGCGACCGGGAGTTCCAGGCGATCCTGCCGCTCCGCGGCAAGATCCTGAACGTGGAGAAGGCCCGCCTGGACAAGATGCTCCAGAACGAGGCGATCCGCGCCCTGATCACAGCGATCGGCATCGGGATCGGGGACGAGATCGACCTGTCGAAGCTGCGGTACCACAAGATCATCCTGATGGCGGACGCCGACGTCGACGGCGCCCACATCCGCACGCTCCTGCTCACGCTGTTCTACCGGAAGATGCCGGTGCTCATCACCGAAGGGCACGTCTACATCGCCCAGGCCCCGCTCTACCGCATCCAGAAGGGCGCGCGGGTCTCCTACGCGTTCTCCGAGGAGGAGCGCGAGCAGCAGCTCGCCGAGCTCGGCGGGATGAAGGGCGTGACGATCCAGCGGTACAAGGGGCTCGGCGAGATGAACGCGGAGCAGCTCGCGGATACGACGATGCGGCCCGGCCGCCGCGAGCTCCTCAAGGTGACGGTCGAGGACGCGAGCAAGGCCAACGAGCTCTTCCAGGTCCTGATGGGCGAGGACGTCGAGCCGCGGCGCCAGTACATCCAGGACCACGCGGTCGAGGTCACGAACCTCGATATCTAGGCGGGGGGGCCGAGCCCTGGCGACGCCGAGCTCCCCGATTCCTCTCTCGGACGCCCTCGCGGCCGTGGGCCTCTCGGGTCCGCAGCCCACCCGCCGTCCGGTCCTCAAGAGCCGGGACGCCACGCTCCTGACCCTCGCGACCCTCGACGCGAAGGGGCACGCGACGTGGCACGGGCTCCTCCTCCAGGGCGGCTCGGTGCGGCCGGTCGGTGACGCACCGCCCACGAGTCTCCTCGCCGAAGGGGCCCATCTCTCGCCTGCGACCGCCCTCCTCGTCAATCTGGTCCAGGCCTCCGTCCGGTCGTACGCGGAACAGATCGAGGAGATCGGGGGCCGTCTCGACGCGCTCGAGGCGAGACCGGACGCCCCCCCGCTCGCCGAGCTCGGCGCTCTCCAGCGCGCCCTCGCCACCCTCCGCAAGCACGTCGTCCGGCTCTCGCTCCTGGTCGATGAACTGGACGGCCCGCTCGGCACGGCCTTCCCAGCCCTGGCCCCCGAGCTCGCGCCCCTCCATGCGGAGGTCGCCCACCTCGAGTCGGTGTCGATGGGTCAGGCGCAGGCGGTCCGGGACCTCGTTTCGCTGCGCAACGCGGTGGAGTCGAATCGGCTCGCGGAAGCCGCGAACGAACTCGGCCGGGTCTCGAACCGGATCGCCGCGCTCGCGAACAACTCGAACGTGCGGATGCTCGGGATCGCCTACCTCGCCTTCGTGCTCGCGTTGATCAGCGCCGTCGTCCTGATCCCCAACACCGCCGCGACGATCCTCGGGATGCCGAGTGCCTCCTGGGTTCCGGGGCTCTGGGTGGACCTCATCCTCGTCGTGCTCGCCCTGGTCCCGATCGCGGTCGTCTTCTCGCGGCCGTGGGTCCTGCGCCTCCTCCACGGGGCGCGTCAGTACGAGACCCGAACCGCCGAGGGGATGGCCGATCTCCCCGAGGTCGCGCCGTCCGCCGCCTCCCGGCCCGGTGAGGGCGAACGACTTATCCGAGACCCTCCGTAGCTCGGCCGTGGCGCGGTCTAGGGCGGGAGCGCCCCTCGTGATTTCCGATGCGCTCCTCGTGACGCAGGATCCCCAGCGGCGGGTCCTTCGGGGCGACGTACGCGTGGAGGAGGGGCGGATCTCCCACGTCGGGCCGGGAGCTCCCCGTGAGGGGGCCGAGGTGATCGACGCCCGCGCCTTCGCCTGCGTGCCGGGGTTCGTGAACGCCCACACCCACGTCGCGATGGCCCTGCTCCGGGGGATCGCCGACGACCGCGACCTCGCCGGCTTCCTCGAGACCCTCTTCGCCGTGGACGCCCACCGCACGGAGGGGGACGTCGAGGCCGGCGCCCGCGCCGGGATCGCCGAGATGCTGCTCTCGGGCACGACCTCCTTCCTCGACCTCTACTACTTCGAGGACGCGGTCGCGCGCGCCGCGGAATCCCTTGGGATCCGGGCCTTCCTCGGCTGGGCGGTCCTCGACCCCGAGCTCACGACCCAGAAGGGCGCGCCGCTCGACAACGCCCGGGCGTTCATCGGCCGCTGGAAGGGTCACCCGAGGGTCCGGCCTCTCGTGGCCCCCCAGGGGGTCTACGTGTGCAACGAGTCGACCTGGCGCGGCGCCCGGGAGCTCGCGGACCGCGAGCAGACGCTCTGCCACTTCCACCTGTCGGAGACCCGAAGGGAGGTCCACGAACACGAGTCGAAGACCGGCCGGCGGCCCGCGCTCTGGCTCGACTCGATCGGCGTCCTCGGTCCCCGGATGGTCGCCGCGCATTGCGTGTGGCTCACGGGGGAGGAGATCGGGCTGCTCGCCCGACGCGGCGTCGGGATCGCGCACTGCGCGAGCTCGAACCTGAAGCTCGCCTCCGGCGGGGTCGCGCCGATCGTGGAGCTCCGAGCGGCCGGGGCCGTGGTCGGACTCGGCACCGACTCGGTCGCGAGCAACAACTCGCTCTCCATGTTGAGAGAGATGCACATCGCGGGCCTCGTCCAGAAGAATCAGCGGTGGGACGCGACGGTCCTCTCCGCGCAGGAACTCCTCGATCTGGCGACCATCGAGGGGGCGCGCGCGCTGGGCGCCGACCGCGAGATCGGATCGCTCGAGGTGGGAAAGTGGGCGGACTTCTCCCTCGTGCGTCTGGACCACCCGACCCTGCTTCCCGCCCGCCCCGAGGCGGTGGTCTCGCACCTCGCCTACTCCGCGGCGGAGGAGGCGATTGACTCCGTGTACGTCGCGGGCGCCCCCGTGGTGCAGGGGAGGGCCCTCGTCCGTGGGAGCTGGCCGGAGATCCGGGCCGGGGCCGAGTCCGCGGCCGGGTCCCTGTGGGCGCAGCGACCGAAGTGACCCGCGACCGGGGCGACTCCGGTCGGAGTCCGATACGCCGATCTCGGCATCGAAGAGGAATATTTCGGGCGTATCTCCGCCCGAGGCTCAAGTAGGGCGGGAACCGAGAAGAGGGTGAGGTCTCCGCCGGATATGCCATCCACCCGTGGAACGCCCTCCGCTCGCTTCCGCGCCCGGCCCGGCCGCGCGACCGTGCTGCTCTGCATCGCGATTACGGGCATCTTGGCCGGGCCCCTCGGCTACGTATCGCTCGCCCCGACGCCCGGGAGCGTTCTCGGGACCGTGCCGAGGGGGAGCCCGTCGCCCTCCTCAGTCCTCAAGGAACCCACGGGCCCCGATGGGGTCTCCAAGGCCTGCCAGGGTGTGAATCCGGACGAGCTGATCCCGAATCGACCGACGGAGTGGCAACGCACGCTCCTATGCGCCTCCGAGTTTGCCGCGGACGAGTCCGCGGAGACCGCGGGGGCGCCGGGTTGGGAACCGGCCGTTCAGGTCCCCCCGCCGTTCGAGGCGTATTCGTTCACGATGACCTACGACGCCGCCGACCACTACCTGCTCTTGTTCGGAGCCACCGGGAGCGGTTCGGCCCCGCTCAACGGCACGGAAACCTGGACCTACGCGAACGGGAACTGGAGCGAAGTCTTCCCGACGATCTCGCCCGTCAGCTGCACCGGTTCGTCCCTGGCCTACGATCCTGCGGACGGCTACGTGGTCTACTTCGCGGGCCCCACCCTCGGCGCCGCGACCTGCCCGTCGGCCGGCGAGACCTGGACCTATCATGCCGAAGCCTGGACCGAGCTCCACCCGACCGTCGTGCCCCCGATGCGGACGGACGCCGCCTTCGCCAACGACTCCGTCGACGGCTACCTCGTCCTGTTCGGGGGCGACTCCTACGGGCGGGCCCTGAACGACACCTGGACGTTCGTGCACGGCGTCTGGACGAACATCACTACCCCGGACTCGCCGAGCGCCCGAACTTCCTCGGGCATGACCTTTGACTTCAACGCCGGGTACCTTCTGCTCTGGGGCGGCACCACGGCGAACGGCGAGCCGGCGAACGACACTTGGTCGTTCCTGGACGGGACCTGGACCGAGCTCCATCCCGCGAACAGCCCCCCGACCGGTTATCCGGACGGGTTGATGTACGACGTGGCGGACGGCGAGGCGATCTACACTGCGGCGCGGAACATCACCCAGACCGGGCCCGAAGAGGTCTGGCTGTTCAAGGACGGGAACTGGATCCAATGGGTTCCGGGAGTCGGTAACACCGGCGTGGTTCCACCCCAACGACTCGGGGAAGCCACCGCCTACGACTGGGGCGGCGGATTCGGGGCCCTCTACGGCGGCACGGGGGCCGACTATTCCGAGCTCGACGACTTCTGGTCGTTCCAGGCGGGCAACTGGACCGAGCAGTCCGCTACGACTCCTTCGCCGCGGTTCGGGGCCGCGATGACGTACGACGCGGCCGACGGCTATCTCCTGCTCTTCGGAGGCGCGAGCTACGGCAGCTCCGGGCTGACCTACTACTCTGACTCCTGGGCCTGGTCCCGCGGAGCGTGGCGTGAGCTCACGACGAACCAGTCCCCGCCCGCCCGGGCCTGGGCGGGTCTCACCTACGATGCGGCGGACGGCTACGTCCTGCTCTTCGGCGGGGACAGCGCGAGCGGTCCGCTCAACGACACGTGGGAGTTCACGAACGGCGGGTGGACCGAGATCACGCCGACGGTCAGCCCGCCGGCGGACGAGTCGGGGTCGGCCTACGGGGTCTCGAACTCGCTGGTGTACGATCCGGCCGACGGATACACCGTCCTCCTCGATGTGACGACGGTGACGAGCACCTGGACGTACCTCGGGGGGGTCTGGACGGACCTCGATACGCCATCCTCGGCGACGCCCAAGACGCCGGCGAACCCGATCGCCTACGATGCCGCGGACGGACGGGTCGTCCTCTTCGGGACCACGCCGACCGACACCCTTTACGGAGCCACGAACGAGACCTGGACGTTCCTGAACGGGACCTGGACGAATCTCACCGCCTCGATCGGTCCCGCTCCCGCGCCCCGCTTCGCGGCGGGGCTGACCCAGAGCGCGACCAACGGCTCGGTCCTCCTGTTCGGCGGCACGAACACGTTCCTCGGGTCCGGTGGGTCGTACCTCAACGACACGTGGGAGTTCGTCGACCACTCGTGGACGCGGCTCATCACCGCGTTATCACCGTCGGCCCGATACGATCTCTCGCTCTCGATGGACGCGGGGAGCGGCGTCGACGTCCTCTTCGGAGGTCAGGGAGCGTCGCCGCCCTGCACGGGGAGCGCGAACGCCTGCAGCGACACCTGGATCTGGTCTCCGCACGCCCAGTACCGGCCCGTGATCGAGTCGTTCACCGCTTCCCCCGACCCGGCCGACCTCGGGATTTCGGTGAACCTGACCGTCCACGTGATCGGGGGGTTCCTGCCGTACTCCTTCTCGTACTCCGGCCTGCCCGGCGGCTGCGCCTCCGCGAACGTCTCGGCCCTCTCCTGCACCCCGGGCGCCGAAGGGACCTACTCCATCTCGGTCAACGTCACCGACGCGAGCGGCAACGAGACCTCGGCGACCACCTCCCTCACGGTCGGCCCCGCTCTCTCGATCGTCTCGTTCGTCGCGCTGCCGGCATCCGTCGAAGTGGGAGGACGATCCCTGCTGGCCGTCACGGTCTCGGGGGGGTTGACGCCGTACTCCTACCAGTACACCGGGCTCCCCCCCGGCTGCTCGAGTCAGACCGTGCCTACCCTCCCTTGCTCGCCGTGGGAGAACGGGACCTATCGCGTGGAGGTCCACGCCACGGATGTCGAAGGCAGCACCGCCGAGGCCTCCGTCTCCCTCACGGTGAACGCGAGCGGGGGTTCGGCCGGTCCGAAGATCGTCTCCTTCGCGCTCGTTCCTCCGGCGCTCACTCTCGGCAACTCGACGTCCTTCTTCGTGAACGCGACGGACGGATCGGGGCCGCTGAGCTACGTCTACTCGAACCTCCCGCCGGGGTGCGCGACCGCGAACTCGAGCCGCCTGTCGTGCGATCCGACCTCCTCGGGGCTCTTCTCGGTCGGTCTTCTGGTCGTGGACCCTGCCGGGCTCTCCGCCTCTGTCGTCGGCAACCTCACGGTCTACCCGGTCGGTGGAGGGGGCTCGGCGCTCATCTCCACCTTCGGGGCCGCCCCGAACGTGCTCGTCCTGGGACAGGCGACGGTCATCTCGGTCATCGCCTCGGGGGGGACCGGGACCCTGAGCTACGCGTATTCCAACCTGCCCCCGGGCTGCGTCGGGGCCAACACGTCACGGCTCGCCTGTGAACCTACGTCGACCGGCAATTACTCGATCTTCGTCCTCGTGACCGATACGGCGGGACACCGCACCGGGGCGCGGGGGGCCCTCGATGTGCTCTCCGCGACCGCTCCGCCCCACGGAGGCGCGCCGGCGACCGGTGGCGCAAGTCTCGGCGACGTTGCCGAAATCCTCGGCGCGGTCGTGGGAGCGGTGGCCGCGATCGGCGTCACCGACCTCGCGCTCCGCCGTCGCGCGGTCCGCCGCGAAGGGGAGGAGCTCGTCCGGGAGCTGAACGACGCCGCCGAGGGATCCCGCCTACCCCGGTGACCTTCATTCGGGCGGAGGGCATCGCCGTCGGCCGGCAGGTCGTCACCGGCTCGGGAGGGAGCAGCGCTGGACTACCTCGATCTCGCGATCGGGATCGCCCTGGGGGCCGCGGCGGGCCTCGCCGCGCGCGTGCTCTGGGAGCGGCGACGGGCGTCGACCGTGCCTCGCGAACCGGACCGCCTTCCGAACGGCATCTCGACCTCGGTCACCGGGCAGCTCTCCCGAACGCCCGACGAACCGGCGGCCACGACGACCCCCGGATCTGGGACCGCGACCCACGCACCATCGGAGCCGGGGGCCTCGGCCGCCCCCGCGCCCCGTCGGGATGCGAACACGGGCCCCCGAATTGCTCAGCGCGTGCTCCTCCACATCTACGCGCAGGGGCGGGTCGGGCCGTACGACGTGGCCCCGGTGGGGCTGTCGCAAGGGGGCCTATCCGAGGCGCTGGGGATATCGCAGAGCTCCATCGCGAAGGTCCTCCAGCGGCTCGTCGCGGCGCGGGCCCTTGCGGTCTCCCGGCGCCACGTCTCGGGCGAGAGTCGTCGCCTGCTCGTCTACGAGCTCACGCCGCTCGGGGAGGCGCTCGCCCGCGATCTTCGACGTTCGGAGCGTCCCGGACCCGGCGCCGCGACCCCGACCGGAGGAAAGGACTGAGCGCGGGGCGGCGGTCAACCCGACTCGGGCGATCCGAGCCCGGCCGCGATCGCCCTGCCGAGCTCTTGGGCCAGCATGGGTGCCGGGCCCGTGATCCCGACCTCGGCAAATCCCCCGAGGGAGTCGAGGGGCCCCGGAGAGGCCGATCGGAACAGGGCGGCGAGGAGGACGCGGTCGACGCGGGCCGGAACCGCCCCGTGGTGGAGGAGCGCCGTCCCCGTGAGGTGCTGGGCCGCTCCCGAGACGACCTGGCCCCCCGCCCGGAGCACCTGTCCCCTCGGCCCCAGGAGGCAGTACGCCTCGAGCAGTCCGGGAGGAGCTCCCCACCGGGCCTCGACCCCATGATCCCCATACCAGCGCGCGACTCCCGCCCCGAGCCGGGCGTACGCCCGAACGAAGTCCCGGCCGACCCGCGGGTCGCTCCGAGGGAGGACGATCGAGAACGCGAGGTCGCCCCGGTCGTGGATCACGGCGGTGCCGCCCGAGGAGCGTCGGACGATCGGGATCCCGGCGGCGCGCGCGCGGACGAGGTACGGCGCGTTCTCGGGGACGTTCACTCCGACCGAAAGCGCGCGGTCGCCGAGCACCGCGACGCGGACCATCGGTCGTCCGGTGCGCAGAAGTTCTTGATCGCTGCGCACGCTTTCCGCGCACGAGATCGACTCGACCCGGAGCTCGACACGTTCGTCCCCTGAAGTCCGGCGGGGAGCGGTCATGGGGCCTCGGTCCTCCAGTATCCGGGGTCGTCGCAAACGTAAAACCCCATGTCCCCTCCCCGGGCGCATGGCGGAACTGAGCGAGTTCCGGCTGCATCCCGGGGACGCCGCGCCCGACTTCAGTCTGCCCGGGGTCGACGGGAAGACCTTCCGTCTCGCGGACCATACGCAGGAGCCGCTGCTCCTCGTGGTCTTCTGGTGCAACCACTGCCCGTACGTGCAGGCCTGGGAGGGCCGGATGGTCGAGATCGGCCGGAAGTACGGGCCGAAGGGGGTGGCGATCGTCCTGATCAACTCCAACGACGCGCGGGCGTACCCCGAGGATCGGCTCGAGGTGATGGTCCGGCGGGCGAAGGAGAAGGGGTACCCCTTCCCGTACCTGGTCGATGAGTCCCAGGAGGTCGCCCAGGCGTACGGCGCGCTCGTGACCCCCCACGCGATGCTGTTCGACCGGGGTCGTCGTCTTCTGTTCCAGGGCCGGATCGATAACGACCACCAGCACCCCGACCGGGTGACCGAGCGGTACCTCGAGCGGGCGCTCGATCAGGCGCTCGCCGGCGCCCCAGTCGCCCCGGCCGAGCTACCCGTCCTCGGGTGCACGGTGAAGTGGAAGTCGTGAGGCGCTCTTCGCCCTCCTTCCTTTCGAGTCCCGGCGCCGGCCCTGGAGCTCGGTCCGACGGGTCTCGAACGAGCGGCTGAGTCGGGGATCGACCGGCGACCCCGCGAGGTCGAGCCGGGCGGCGATCGCCACCTTTCCGGCGAGCGCGCGGGCGAGCTTGCCTCGTTCCGGTCGTGGCGCCGACTGGATCGCCGGATGGAGGAAGAGGAGGCCATGCCGGGGAGGCGCGGTGCCCCTCCGCAGATGCTCGAAGAACGCGCGCTCGGCGCCGAGGACCTGGATCGTGCTCGCCGGCAGGCGCGCGAGGCGGGCCAGGCCGCCCGCCTGGGCGAGGAGGCGGGCGGAGAGCTCGGGCCCGAGGAGCGCGTGCAGGTTCGGAGTGCGTCCCGGCATCGCCGAGGCGACGGCGTCGGAGAGCGCGGCATGCGCCGCCTCGATGGCGCGGTAGAGCTCGGCGAGCCTTCGGCGGGCCTCGAGGAGCGCGGGATCCGACGGGCCGAGCCCCGATTGCGGGCTCGGCTCGAGCGCGGCGCGCGCCGCGGCGGAGGCGTCGCCGGGGTCGAGCTCCGGCGCGTCCCGAGCGACCCAGCTCCCGAGGCGTTCCCCGACGAGGTTGCGGACCCGGTCGAGATCGGCCGCGGCCCGTACGGCCTCCTCGACATGGACCGAGGGGTCCCACGACGCGGCGAGGGCCACTTCGGCGTCGTCGAGGAGCGCCTCCCGCAGGAGCGGGACCCCGGCCGCCGAAGGTCGGTCGACCGTGACCGGGTCCCGGGGCTCCCAGCGCAGCCCCGCAGCGACGAGCCGTCGGTCCCGCGTCGTCCACGCTTCGACCCCCCGCTCCCGGAGGAGCGCCTCCTCCTCGGGGGTGAGACGGCCCTCGCGTCGAAGACGCGCGCGTCCGGCGATCGCCGCGGCGTCGAGGGGGACGAGGACCGAGCGGACGACCCGGCCCCCCTCCAGGAGGAACGTCCCGAACCAGGTGGAGACGACGCTGGACATTGCTCCCTCTAGTCCATCCGAACCCCGCCGTTCACGTGGATGGTCGTCCCGGTGAGGTAGGAGGATCGGTCGGAGACGAGGAAGGCGATCGCGTCGGCGACCTCTTCGGGGCGTCCGACGCGTCCGAGCGGGACGGTCGCTTCGCGCCGTTTGCGCTCCTCGGGGGTCTGGTCGGCGATGATCGCGGTGTCGATCGCGCCGGGGGCCACGAGGTTGACCCGGATGCGGGGCGCCAGCTCGGTCGCTAACGAGCGGGCGAGCCCGAGCTGGGCCGACTTCGCCGAGGCGTAGTGCGCCCCGTGCCGCGAACCGGTGAAGGCCAGGATGCTCGATACGAAGACCACCCGGCCCGGATTCGCGCGCTCGAGCGCCGGCCGCAGTCGCCGGGTGAGCTCGGCCGGCGCGAAGACGTGGAGCCGGAACGGGGCCTCGAACGCGTCCGGATCGAGCTCGGGCGCCATCGCCCGAGGATATGACCCCGCGTTATGGACGAGCACGTCCAGCGTCTCCCATCGGTCGAGGACGGTGCGAGCCAGTCGTAGGACCTCGGCTCGGGAGGTGAGGTCGGCCCGGACCGCGAAGGCCGTCCCGCCCGTGCCCCGGATCTCCTCCACGAGCGCCTCCGCCTCGGCGCGGTGCGACCGGTAGTGGACCCCAATCTCATACCCGTCTTGAGCCAGCCGTCGCGCGGTCGCTCGACCGATGCCGGTCGCTGCCCCGGTCACGAGCGCCCGCACGGTCGCCCCGAAGCCGGACGAGATAAATAGCGAGCCGAGGCTCGGTCGCGCGGAGGTCGACGACGTCGGAACCGGAGTACGTCCACCGCGAACGACGCGGAAGGACGCTCGTGCTCACCTTGGACCGACCCCCGGTGAACGTGCTCTCTCGGCCGGTGCTCGAGGAACTGCTCGAGCGCCTGGACGCGGTGGAGGGCGACCCCGAGGTCCGGGTCGTCGTCCTGTCGAGTGCGGCACCGAAGGCGTTCGCCGCGGGCGCGGACATCAAGGAGATGGCGCCGCTGGGAGTCGCGGAGGCGAAGGTCCACGGGCACCGCGGCCAGTCCGTGACCCGCCGGATCGAGCGGCTTCCCCTCCCGGTGATCGCCGCGGTCCATGGAGTGTGCCTCGGCGGGGGCTGCGAGATCGCACTGGCGTGCGACTTCATCCTGGCGAGCGACGACGCGACGTTCGGCCAGCCCGAGATCAACCTTGGGGTGATGCCCGGTTGGGGCGGCACGCGGCGGCTCCCCCGCCGCATCGGGGCCGCTCGCGCGCGCCGCTGGATCCTCACGGGGGCCCCGGTCTCCGCGGCGGACGCCCAGGCGCAGGGACTCCTCGACCGGGTCATTCCGCGGGGGGAGCTGCTTCCTTCCGCGTTCGCGCTCGCCGAGGAGCTCGGTCGCAAGCCGCCGGTGGCCCTCGCGGCCGCGAAATTCGCCTTGCTCCATGCCATCGATCCGTCGATCGACGAGGGTCTCTCCTACGAGCTCGATCTCTGGTCGAGGCTCTTTGGGACCGAAGACCAGAAGGAGGGGATGCGCGCGTTCTTGGAAAAGCGCCAGCTCCCCGAGAGACCCCGGACCGATTGGGATCGGGTTTCGGCGGGGTTCCCCTGGGAGCGTTCGGAATCGGGTCCGGGGACGGCCGGGGTGGAGAGAAAGCGGAATAAGCCCGGGATGCCGGGCGCGGACTAGCACGCCGCGGTGGCTCAGCTGGTAGAGCGGCTCCTTGGTAAGGAGCAGGCCGAGGGTTCAAATCCCTCCCGCGGCTGGTTTTCCTTCAGGCGCCGATTTGTGTTCCGAGGCTCGGCGAGGTTCATCCCAACGAATCTAGGGCCGCGACGAGGCCGTCGGGCGCCGAGATAGCTGTGAGTCACACTCGGTGCGCGAACCTTACGATTCAAAAGCTTGAAGTCGGGAGGAGCAAGTCACCTCTCTCCCCTGAAACGCGAATGGTCGACGATGTGGACCCGCGAACTCGTGTGCTACGGTGGCCGGATCCGACCCGGTTCGTCGAACCGATCCGAAAGCTGAGCGGTCTCGAGTTCATGCGTGCGTTCCTGAGCGGAGATCTCCCCTCACCGCCTTTCATGGAGCTCCTCGGGATTCGAATCGTATCGGTCGAACCCGGGTCCGTCTCTTTCGAGTTCGAGCCCGCCGAGTTCATGTACAGCCCGTTGGGGAACGTTCACGGTGGAATTGTCACCGTGCTTCTCGACACGGCCATGGGCTGTTCCTTTCATACGACCCTGCCGGCCGGGATTGGATACACGACCCTCGAGTTGAAGGTCAACTTCCTGCGACCCGTCACCGCCGCGTCCGGAACCCTGAGGGCCGAGGGTCATGTGGTCCACTCCGGGTCCCGGGTCGCCACGACGGACGCACGTCTGACCGACCGCAAGAGCCGACTGCACGCGCATGCCACATCGACCCTGTTGATCTTGCGAAGCGAGGGCGAGAAGAGCACCAGGTCGGGCTGACGAGCCTCCGTGCCGGAGACCGCCGCCCGTCGCGGACCCGAAGGGACTTGAGTCAAAGGGTCATACCCTCTCGCAGCTCTCGAGCCTAGTTCAGGCGGATCAAGGCACTCAACTTTACAATAGTTTTAATTGGGCTAGACCCACAATTCAAATTTGACTGTGCCATGGCAGCCACCACCATCACCGTTTCTCAGGAAACTAGGAAACTCCTGGAGAGTCTGAAAACCGGGGGCGCAACCTACGATGACGTGATTCGCGGTCTCCTGATCGCCCATCCTACGCAGCTCACGATGGCCGAACTTGCCCGGCGAATTCGGGAAGGCAAGTCGCATCCCATCGAGGATCTCATCTTTCGTAGCCGAAAGCAGCCCTACTGAGGATTCCGTGCCGTTTCGGCTCGAGAGTATCGAGGAAGCGGACACAGAGTTTCTAGCGCTGCCTCCCGAAGTCCGCGAGATTTTCATCGCGGCGTTCCGAGAGATCGCCGCCGGCGATTCGCCGATTGCCCGAGGGCGGGAGTGGTTCTGCTCAGAGCTGCGGCAGCGACAGCGGGTGGCGACGGAAGGCCTGTTCTCGCTTCACGGCGGAGACCTCTGGAGAGGGGTCTACTTCCGACGCGGCGAGACCCTTGTTTTCATCGCGTTCGGTTTCCGACTGCCCGAGTTCTACTACAAGCTCCAGCGGCTGCGGAAGGCCCTTACGGCTCAAGGCGAAACACGGAGAAAGGTAACCTGACTCTCCCTCCCGCTTGGTAGCCGTACCCCCGCGTGACGCGAGGGCTCCCTCGCGGGGCCGCTGCGCCGTCTCCGGCAGGGCTTTGAAACCATAGGTCAAATCCCTCCCGCAGCGGGTTCTTCCTCGAAACGATTGGAGGGATTGAAACCCGCCAGCTTTTGAATCCGCCGTCGCTGATCGCTGAGACTCAATCCCGGCGGGCAAGGTACGCCGGACGCGACAATCGACGCTCCAGCGCGAGCGTGCTCACGGAATCCAGAAACCTTTGCATCGCGGCGTTCTGATCGACGCCTTCGATTCGATCCAGGTCGGCGGTCCGCTTCGCTCGTGCCTCATGCCAAGCTCGTGCTACGCGGGCCACGGTGTCGGTCAGGTCCTCCATGCGCAGGAGTTCGAACCCCGCCGCGACGACGTTCTTCTGATCGTAGCCCATCGGCGTGAAGACGAATTCCCCCATGCCGTAGCTCCGTTCGACCATCTCCTCCTTTCGAAGCAGGCCCGTGAGAGTCACCGCATTGGTGAAGAGCAGCCGACCGCCGGGACGCAACAAGCGACGGAACTCCTGGAGTAGCCCAGCGCGATCGTAAAAGTGATTCATCGCGTCGATGGAGAGAATCGCGTCGAATTGGCCGTCCGCAAACGGGAGGGCCCGCCGGGCATCCGCGTGAACAAAACGAGTCCGTTCGGCAAGTCCGGCGGAGCGAGAGTTCGCGACCGCCACAGCCACGCCTGCCTCGTGAACATCGACGCCGGTGACCCGACATCCTGTCGACTTCACGATGAACAGGGCTGGCCCACCGGATCCACTCGCCACGTCCAGCAGCTCGCTAGTTGGGGTCAGCTCGAGCCATCCGCAGAAGCTTCTCAGCTCGTCAGCGGTTATCCAGGAATTCTGGCCAATGTCCTCCCCGAATGCCTCCGAGCGAATCGCTGCGTAGATCGAGTCCGCGAATCGGCCATACGTCCGATCGAACTGGTTTGCCTCTTCTTCCGAGCCTCCTGACATCTTTAGAGTGAATGAGGCAGCTCGGATACGTGCTCTGGCTCATGGTAGCCGGGGGCTGGTTTCGGGAGTCGGTCCCGCCTCTCCGTCCGATGTGAGGCGAGGCCCACACCTGAGGCAACCCTGGCCCGGACGCTTCGCTCGGAAGTGACAGACGGTCGGTTCGCCTGCCGAGGAAGGGATTCGAACCAAGGTGAAAGGCCCTCCCGCGCCTGGATTTGCTGGATTCGCGTCCGCCGACTTTCGGAAGAGATTCGATCTGTTTACCCACGGACTCTCTTCTTCGGGGTCCTCGGGCCCGCGGCCGGCACCCGCCGAACAACGACCCACCGTCGCATCGCGATCTTCCGTGTCTTCCTGAACCCGGCCTTCTCGAACATTCCGAGGGTGCCGCTGCAAAGAAACGAGTTCGAGGTCCTCTCGCCGGCGTAGTCCTCGGGGTAGCCCTCGACCGTCCCTCCCCCTAACCGGGAAATGCATTGGACGGCCTCGCGCAGGGCGAACGAAGCGACGCCCTCGCCTCTCCTCTCGCGGTCGATGAAGAAACACGTGATGCGCCAATCGGGGAGCTTCTCGAGGCCGTTCTCGTACTCCTTCTTGCTTCGGATATTGGGAAGCTCCGCGGTCGGTCCGAACTGGCACCAACCTACGGCTTCGGGGCCGTCGAAGACCAAGGCCGCGTGAGCTCGCCCCTCGCGGACGCGGGCTTCCTTGAGTTCGCGATACCTCCCGGCCCATCGCTTGTTCTCGCCCGGTTCGAGATGAAAGGAGATGCACCAGCATCCTCCGAAGATTCCGTCGTGTTTCTCGACAAGCCGGGCGAACGCCGGCCACGTGGCCGGGGAGAGGGGGGCGGAACTGAGGGGCATGGGCGGCCGCGGCAACCGCACGAGCGGGGGGTATGAGAGGATATCTGCCAAAGCGGAAACCCGGAGGGACTGGAACCATCATGCCATTCCCTCCCGCGGCTGATTTTACTCCAACCGACACGGCCCTCGATGGGGACGGGGGAGGCCAACCAGTGAGCTGGAGCCCCGGTGGGAAGAACTCCCTCTTCTCCAAAGGGTCCACGCCCGACGCCCGTTCCTGCCCGGGGCCTAGGCGCTCGATGCCCTCAAAACCGGACCGATACGAATTAGAGCATCTCGGGGGGTGCGCGTTACCGGTCGATGCAAGGACTGGGCTCCGGGCGCCGCGACCCCTCCAGCCAATCCGGCCAAGAGTTTCGGGAAACCATGAGGCAAGTCTACGCCGCCGGCGAGACCCCGTGGGATTCCGGAGTGCCAAGTTCCGAGCTGATACGGACCGTGGAGGCAGGGGAACTGCCGGGCACCACCCTGCTCGAGCTTGGGTGCGGAACAGGAACCAACGCGATCGAGCTTTCCCGCAGGGGCTATCGAGTGAAGGCGATCGATCTCGTCGACCTCCCGATTGAGAAGGCGCGAGAAAAGGCCCGCAGGGCCGGAGTCGACGCAGAGTTTCTTTCCGGAGATCTTACGACGATGGAGCTCGGCGGTCCGTTCGACTGCCTATTTGATCTGGGCCTGTACCACGGCATCCGGAACCGGAACCTGGTCGGGTTCCTTTCGGCCCTTCGTCGAGTCTCGCGACCCGGCACCCGCTGGCTCTCTCTCGCAGGAAACGCCAGGGAGATTCTGCCCGACGGCCCTCCCGTCGTCCGCGAAGAGGAGTTCCGAGCCGAGCTCGAGCCTCTTTTCCGAATACTACGGGTACGGGAGTTCCGGTTCGATCTGAGACCGGACTTTCAGCCCCTGGCCTGGTCGATACTCTCGGAGCGTCGTTAGCGCGGCGAGCCTGTGACCCAGGCAGGGAAGTTCCGGTTCGATCTGAGACCGGACTTTCAACCCCTGGCCTGGTCGATACTCTCGGAGCGTCGTTAGCGCGGCGAGCCTGTGATCCAGGCAGGGAGAAAGTGTGGGTCCTGGCCGATCTGCCCCTTTCGTAGGCTAACTCCCGGCTCCTCGGATGAGCGCGCCGAGCGCGGGCGCAGTCACGGTCCGGTTAGCGGAAGGGGGATCGGGAAGGGCGTGACACGTGCGATCAGAGAACGCACTTCGAGCCACAACCTCTGGGAAAGTTCATGTCGGGGTGCGGAGCCGAAATCCCGCTCCGGGTGGTCGCTGGGAACGACGCGGCACAAGTCGCCCGCTGCGAGAAGGGCCGGCCCGCCTCCCGCCACATCTCCAAGTCCCCTCCTCTCCAGTGTGTAGGGCGAGAGGAGCGCCTTGCACCCCGAGCTCGAAGTAACGAGCCGCACCGCCGCGATGGGTTATCCGCCCACTAGATCGCATCGGCAAAGTCGTATCTCCCCCAACGGTGTCGGCGGGGCTTGGACGGGCCGGACCCACTCCTTTCGAACCACGAGAGGTCGAGGCCGTAGGGGTCTCAACCAAAGTGGCATGCCCTCCCGAGGATGGTGTTTCTTCTGCTAGAGCCCGATCCATCGGTTTCGTGCGGCCCCTGGATTCAAACTGGCGACGAGTGGGAAGGTTGAGTGACGGCCCACTCGACGATGTGCCTCTCGGCCCGCCGAAGAAGACGGCCGACCGTGCCCCGGTTCACGCTCAACTCCCGGGCAAGGCCGCCGGTATCGACTCGGCGCGGAACGTCGTAATACCCGTGCGCGTGAGCGAGCAGAAGCACGCGTCGTTGTGGGATCGTCAGGGTCTCGAGGGGTGTGACGGCCTCCTTTTCGAGAGGCCGGATTCGGTGGATCCGGTACGGGATGTGCAGAGACTCCAAGGTCTGCTGAAGCCAGCGGAGCGCCGGTGTTTCGGCGATCACCGAGTAGCGGATGGTATCTCCCCCGAGCACTGGAGGTCGAAAGTAGAGCTGGCGGCTCTGCTCGAGGCTGCGGAGCCGGCGGAAGGTCGCGCGGACTCTGGCCACCCGGAGCGACCCCGGCCGGAACACCGCTCCCTGAATCCGAATCATCGACTTGCCTTCGGCAGAAACCGTCACACGTCGGGCTGGAGCGAGCCTGTAGTACCGCTCCAGCCCTCCGAGTAGCGCCCGTTGTCGTTCGGCGGGAACGCGGCACACCGCGACGAAACCTTCGGTTCCGAACCGAAGAAAACGGATGGACGATGCCGCCGCTCGGAGGGGCGGCGGGACGATGTCGAAGTCGAACGAGTCAAGCGGGATTCCGAAGGTGAGCTGGAACGTGTGAACTCCCCCAGTTGCGGTCAGAATGCATAGGCCACCGGTGGCCTATACACTCTATCGCTTCGTGGGGCATGAATTCGAATGAGGTCCATGGACGGCGCAAACGAAGACGAGACGCGGACGGCGACCGGGGCGGTGTTCGACCCGAAGTCCGCGCGCGCCGTGTTGGTCATTCTCACCGGGATGGCGTTGATGGTTACGTACGTCGAGACGATGGTCGTCCCGGGGTTCCAAACCTTCTACACGTTCTTCTCAGGGGTACCCTACACCACCATCGCCTGGGTCCTGTCGGCCTACCTACTGGTCGGCACGGTCGCCACGCCGGTATTCGGTAAGCTCGGCGACCGGTACGGCAAGAAACGGACGCTCCTCGTCGTCATGACCGCGTACGGGGTTGCCGTGAGCCTCGCGGGCTTCACCCCGAATATCGGAAGCGCTTTCGGGGTCTCACGCCCGAACCAGATCTACCTACTGATCGGGGCGCGGGCCTTCCAGGGAATCGGCATGGCGATGTTTCCTCTCGCCTACGCTATGATCCCGGAGGTGACGCCGGCCCGGCGCGTGGGGACCTATCAGGGAGTCATCTCCGCCATGTTCGGAGCGGGGGCGGGACTAGGCCTGGTCGGGGGCGGCTACATCACCCAGCAGTTCGGTTGGCAGGTGACTTTCCATACGGTCATCCCCTTTGCCTTCCTTCTCGTCGCACTCGCCGCCTTCATCGTTCGAGAGTCCCCTTCTCGACAGCCGAAACCGATCGACGTCGCGGGCATCGGGTTCCTCGGGGTCACCCTCGCCATGTTCCTGTTCGCCGTCACCGAAGGAACGAGTTGGGGGTGGACGAGCTTCTCCGCCGTACGGTGGGGCTCCCTGGCATGGGGAGCGCCCGAGTTCTTCCTGATCGCGCTCCTTGGGGCAGTTCTCTTCGTCTACCGTGAGACGCACACCGTCGCCCCCGCCGTTTCGTTTGCCGCGCTCAAGCAACGGAACATCTGGATCTCGAACGTGGCCGGAGTCCTCCTCGGGACCGTCCAGTTCCTCTTCTTCGTGACATTGGTCATCCTGATCGAGGACCCGGTCGCGCCGGGGTTCGGGCTCACCGAGTTCCAGATGGGGCTACTGGGCCTCCCGAGCGTGATGTCGATGTTGGCCTTTGGTCCGGTCCTCGGGTGGGCCGTCTCCAACTGGGGCCCCAAGCCCATCACCATTCTGGGGTTCGGTATGATGGGGGCGGGGGCCACGGGCCTCGCGTTCGACCACGGAACCGTGCTTCTCGTCCTCCTCCTCTCCATTCCCCTCTTGGTGGGCACCGTAGCGGTCCTCATCGCCACGACGAACGTGATTGTGCTCTCCGTTTCCCCGGAAGAGCTCGGAATCCAGACCGGAGTGACCCAAACCTTCCGCAACCTCGGGAGCGCGGTCGGGCCGGTGGTGGGTACTACGATCGTGGAAAGCTTCCTGGTGACCCGATACATCTTGGTTCGACCGGGCGTCGAGGTTCCGGTGGCCGTGCCTGCCAATGCCGGCTTTGTCTGGGCCGCCATCCTCGCAGCGAGTCTGTCCTGCGTCGGGTTTCTGTTGTCGTGGGGGCTGAAGGGTCTCCAGCGACCTCTACCGAAGCGGAAGGACTCCGACTCACCCTCCCGAGCGGCTTTGAACCCTTAGCTCACATCCCTCCGGCGGCTGGTTCTCCTCAGGTCGGGCACCCCCGGAAGGGCGGCGAGTGGAGGTCACTCGATCAGGTAACGGCGGAACCAGTTCGCGGTATGCTGAGCGACCGCCTCGAGGGCCCCCGACTCTTCGAAGAGATGCGTCGCCTGCGGGATGATCGTCGTCGCGTGCGGCGCCGCCAGTCGTCTTGAGGTCTCGCTCGCAATCTCGAGGATCTGAGGGTCCAGACCGCCTACGAGCAGGAGCGTGGGGGCCTTCACGTGAGGGAACGCCCCGGCCGCCAGATCCGACCGGGCGCCTCGAAGTACGAGGGCTCGGATTACGTCGGGCCGGGCGGCTGCGGCGAGGAGCGCGGCCGCCCCGCCGGTGCTGGCCCCGTAGAGGCCTATCCTCAACGACCGGAGGCGGGGGTCGGCGAACACCCAATCGACGGCCGCGACCAACCGGTCTCCGAGCAGCGGGATCTGAAATCGATAGGTCAGCGTCCGCTCGTCCTCTGCCGCCTCTGCACCGGTCAGGAGGTCGAGGAGCAGTGTGGCAAGGCCCTGAACTTCGAGCACCCCGGCCACCGCACGGTTTCGGGGGCTCCGGCGTCCACTGCCGCTCCCGTGGGCGAAGACGACGATTCCTCGGGTTCCATCCGGTACCGTGAGATCCGCCAGGAGATGGTCCCGGTCGAGCGGAATCTGGACCTCGTGGCGCCTCGACGAATCGCGTTCGGCCATCGCCTTCCTTCCCTGGGCCCCAGAAACTTGCCGGGCATCTCGGTTTCCCCCGGGGGAGGGACGTCCATCACCCCGCGGGGCGGAGACCCGACCCGGCCTTCCGCTCGACGAAGCGGCCCGGAGGTCGCCCGACACCGCGGGATCCGCCCGGCCCGAGTCGATCGGCGCCCCGGACTCCGCTCACTTCGGTGAAGGACCGGGGGTATGGGCGACGGGTGCGGTACTCGTCTCAGGCCCGACTTTCGCGGATCGGACCAATGCGGATCTGCCAGGGACCTCCGACGCGTCTCTTGCCAGGCTGAATGGAGTACGAGGGAGTACCCCGCGGCGGCCCGAAGCGACGCTGTACCTACCGCGGACGGTAAGGGGTGTGCGCTCCGACCTCTTACCTCGGAGGGCCAATCCGTGGACCGTGCGTGCGGTCCTCCGCGGGTCACTCGAACAGATCCTCGAGGGGGTTCTCCATCTCTCGCACCTCGCGGATCCTCACGCCGCGGGTCTCGAGGTCCCGGAGCAGCGCGGGGACCTCCTGCGGCCCCGACAGCTCGCGCAAGTAGTAGTCGCCTTGGAGCGTGAACTCGCTCAGGGCGTCGGTCGGTTCGAGCACGCGAACGCCGATCACGAAATGGGCGCTCCGCAGGTTCTCGATCCGATCGAAAAGGACGAGCCGGCCGCCCCGGAGGACGAGGACGTGACGCCCGATCTCCCGGGCCTCGAACAGATTATGCGATGAGTAGAGAACGATCTTGTCGCGGCTTAGCCCCAGAATAATCGTCCGGATCTCCCGGGCGAGCTTCGGATCGAGGTTCGCCGTCGGTTCGTCGAGGAGGTAGATCTCGCGTTCACGGAGAAAGACGCGAGCGATGGAGACCCGCTTGCGCTGCCCGGCGCTGAGCTGGGAGAGGTAGCGGTCGCTTAGCTCCTGGATCTCGAGCAGGTCCAAAACCCGGTCGACGTCGCTCGCCTCCGCGCGTTCGACGCGAGCGTAGAACTCCAGGGCCTCGCGTACCTGGAGGCCGTCCGGGATTCCGTCCACGTGGGATAGATAGTGCAGGTGGTCGCGCGACCGCTGCCGGTCGATGTCTTCGTCGCCGATGGTGACCTCACCCTCGTACGGCCGGAGAATGCCGGCGAGCGTGCGGAAGAGGGTCGTTTTACCGGCCCCATTGGGTCCGAGGACCACGTAGATGGACGGCTGGTCGATCGTGAACGAAACGTCCTGTAGCACCCGGTGGCCGAGGTAGCCCGAGCTCACGCCGCGGCACGAGATTCGGAAGCGGTCCGCAGCGCGGGAGGCTGGACCGGACGACCGAACGGCGCTGGAGGGCATGGGCTCCGATCCCTCAAGCGGGCGAGAGTAGCCGCTCCCGCGGCAAGAGCCGACTTCCGAGGGCCAGCAGCGCCACCGCCGCGATGACCACGACGACGACCGCCGAGACCGCGACGTACACCGCGAGTGCTGGACCCACGGCCAAGGCGATGACCAGCACGAGCACGCCCGGGGCGATGCCGAGGGTCGGAAGCAGGCCGAGCGGGCTGTTCATGCCCTGCCGGGGACTGGAGAGGGAGGTCCAGAACATCCCGGCGGCCGAGGTGAAGGCCGCCGTGCCGTAGCTCATCGGCACGGAATAGACCACGATGTCCAGCACGAACTGGAACGGGATTCCGCGCCCGAGCGCGATGCGCAGCCCGATCCCGACGGACAAAGTTGCGACGTCCACGACGCTGAGCATCACGAGGGCCGTTTCGATGACGTTCAGGAATATCCGACGTGGAGGGATCCCGTAGGCGATGAGGTACTCGAAGACGCCCTTCGTACGGTCGTTGGTGAAGACGAGCATCGCCCCCATCCCACCCATCGTCCCGAGAATCGGAAGAAGGAGGGGAAAGGCGGTGAGGAACGCGTTCCCGTTGGCGACGCTGAGGACGACCGTGTAGAACATGGAAAGCCCCGCGCTGACGCCGAAGAAGACGCGCCCGACCGCGAACGATCGACGGACCGTGGTGGCCAGCAGGGAGGGCGGAGGTTTGGAAGGGGCTGGGGCGAACAAGTTCGGAACGCAGTACCGGTCACCCGCAATAAGCTTGGTCGCCGTGCGAGGATTTTCCGCAGTGGGATTCGTTCCTCGCCCAACCCTTCGGGGTGGGGTTTCGGCATCGCTCGGCCGTCCTCCGACGCCGCGTGCCTAGGATCCAATCCTGCCGGTCGTTCGGCCGCGCTCCTTTGCTGGAGCGCCGGATCGATTCTGCCGGGGAGGGCGGCCTTCGACGCGGTTGCGGGTGCCGGGCTCAACCCGCCGAACGTCCACGACGGGCGCGGCTCCTACGGGGTCGCTCCGCGTGGGGCGGAAGGGCGAGGTCATGCAAGGGGGGTTCCCGGTGAGCCGTCCGCGCCGCCGGAGTCCAACCGACGAGCTCGACGAGAGTTCCGTCCGGGTCCGTGAGGAAAACGAGGCGGACCTCTCCGTCCACGAAGTCCACGCGGACCCTTGCGCCGATCCGTCGCAGCCGCGCGATGAGCGGATCGATGTCCCGTACGCTGAAGAGGAGCGGCGTGGCGAATCGACGCGGAGAAGGGAACGGTTCGTACAGGGGGGAGCCCTTGGGCACGCGATAGAGCTCGACGAGCTGTCGTGTGCTCGGGTCCCGGAGCCAGGCGAGTTCCTCTCCGATCGTCATCGTCCACCGCGCCACCGGACGGAGACCGAGGGCGCGATAGAATCTCAGCGACCGCGCAAGGTCACGGACACGGATTTCAGAGCAGATCAGGAGCGCGGGAGGCCCGGACACTCCCGGAGGACCCTCCGAGGGACCTTAAGCCCGCCCGGCGGGCTCGGCTGCGCGGCCGAGCTCCCGCCCAGATGAACGGTGGTCCTAGGGAGAACCCAGGAGCGAAGCGAATCGCCGGATCTCGTGGCTCGCGGAGACGAGATCGGTGGAGAGGTCCACCACGGCGACGAGGATGGCATGGCCTCCGCTCGGGACGATGATGGTCCGCGAGTCCGGCCCCTCGAAAACGACGCGATCGGGAGCCGTTCGACCGAGCTCGCTGTTCGCGGTGACGGCCGCACCGAAGGCTGTCGCGCACATGATCGCAAAGGTCTCCGCAAAGGCTCCGTCGGGGAGATCGGCGAACAGGACGGCCCCGTCACGTGCGACAAGAGCGGTCGCCGCCCCGCCGATGCGTTGATTGAGGTCGCGAAGCACGTGGCCGGCGTGGGCGCTGGCGTTCATGCAACTCCTCTCGTGACGGCAGAATCGGTCCCCGGATGCAGACGAGTCCCCGGCCGGGCGATTCTGTCCCGAAGTTCAGAGGCATCGTTCGCTGGCCGGAAGTCTAACCCGGACTCGACGTTTCTGGCGCCAAGCATACCCCGAGTATGGCTTCAAGGGGTTCTTAGACCCGAGCCTTGTATTCCGAAGGATTACTGACGGTAGAACCACTCCTGATTCCGGTGCGCCCCGCGCGTGCGCCAGTGCACGCGCCGCAGCGGACGGGCGTCGGGGGCCGAAAGCCGGTTTCGGACTTTAGACGAGAAACTCACCGGCATCTGCTCCACGACAGTCCCGGAGGCGTCCACGACGAGGATCTCCGGCTCCGTAAATGACGCGACCGCGATATCGGGCGCTGTCCCGGCGACACGGTTCGGCCGGCAGGGCGGTGTGAGGCACAAGGGCTTCACGGCGGTCTCGGAGCGAACCATCCGACGAGGCGGGAATCCGGGAGAGCGGAACCAGAACCGGAGTGAGACGAACGGCGCAAGGATCTCGTCGCCGCCTCGAGGGCTCAGCTCGCGGCTCCGGTCGGCGGGCCAGCCTCGGTGGAACCGGCGAACGGTCGATTCAAGTGTTTTTAAAGCATTGGACCGGCGAAGGGCTTTCGTAGATGAAGTCGGTCCTGACGACACGACGCCTCGGAGAAACGGCCTTCGGGCCGGACGGGAACCGAGTCGGCCCGTCTCTGCGGATGGATCGCGGGACGCGACTTGACGGTCTACGTATCCCCGGAGGACATCATCCTTCTCGTGGCCCTGATCGGGTACACCACCTGGTGGGCCTCGGACCTTCACAAGGGGGCTCGGGTCCGACGCTGGTCGCTCGGCCTTCACCTCGTCGTCTACGGGCTCGCGGCCTTCTACATCTGGGCCGTCTCGCTCGGTGAGATCGGCATCGCCGGGGCATCGTCGTCGCCGCTCTCGTGGTTATGGACGGTCGTGCTCACCACCGTCGCCGTGGCGGGCACGGAGTCGGGCCTGTGGTACGGACGTCGCCGCGTGATCGTGGAACGTACGGCAACCGGAACCTGGCGCTACCGGGGCCCGATCAACATCGCCCTCTTTTGGCTCTCCCTCTACCTTCTCCGGTTTACGATGGAGGACGGACTGCTCGGGGGGTACTCCGTCTTCCTGCCGATGGGATCCGCCCCATCCGGCGTCCCTCTCGGGACCTTCGTGGCCGTCGTACTGGTGGTTGCGTCGATCTATCTGCTGAGCTTCGGTTTCATGCTCGGCATCTCGATCGACCTGTGGATCCGCCACGGCACGGCCAAGCGAGCGCCCGTATCTCGCTCCGGACCCGCGGTACCGTCGCCGACGGCTCCGAGTGCGGCCCCGACGTACACTGTCCCGGCCACGCTCGAGCTTCGAGTCCCCCGGGCCAGCATCAGCGCGGCAGTCACGGGGGCCTACCCGGGGTTCGACCCGCTCATGCCCGCCACGGCCCGGGGGAATGGGGGGTCCGCAATCATGACCACCCCGACCGCGGCTGGGGCGTGCCCGAGATGCGGGGCCGGGAGCGACTCCGTGGATCGCTTCTGCGGTGAGTGCGGCGCGCCGTTCGACAGGACGTTCCCGGTGGAGATGCCGGCGCAGGTCGGTCGGCCGGCGGACGCGGGGCCCCCGTTCGTCGTAGGCCTGGCGGGGTCGAGCGTGCAGAGTCCGAATCCGAGCCTCGCGAATCAGCCGTTCCGCGAAAGCGACCGAGATCCTTCCCCTCTCAGCGGTCCCACGCTCGATCCGGTGCCAGTCCAGGCCCCTTCCACCGCAACGTGCCCCCGTTGCGGACGGTCGGTGATGCTCGAGGAAAGATTCTGCGGGAGTTGCGGGACGCCGCAGACCGTCCCCTTCGACAGCGCCCGTACGCGGGGGTCCGAGGGAGCGAACCGTTCGCCCGGCAACTTCTGTGCCCACTGCGACCATCCGGTGGCCGCAGGGGAGCGTTTCTGCGGCAACTGCGGGAGGCCCCAGGTCCCGGTGTCCTCATGAGCCGACCGAGTGGGCGGGTGCGCCGGCAACGCGCCCATGGATGGTCCGTGGAGAGCTCTCGGGAGGGAGCTTCGGAGCGGAGTCCGTGATGCGAGTCGAACGTTTCCTGCGGATTCTGTTCGTCCTTGCGGCCGTACTCGCCGTAGCGGGAGTTCCTTCATTCGCCGCGGCCATGGGGACCCACGTCGGCACGCCGGGTGGGCCGACCGCGGTCCCTCCGTCGGCCTTGGTGTCCGCGCAGTCATCCTCCGCGATCTCGCGAACGTCCGACCCGGATCGCTTCCCGGAGGATCCGTCGGGAGCGATGGCCGCGCCTTCGTCCCTTTTACCGCGGGCGGTCCACGAGTCCGTTCTGCGGGGAGCAGGCCGGGGATCCCTCGAAGCCCCGGACTCGTACAATGTCTCGATCCCGTACTCCTCTGCCGCCTCTCTCGCCGTTGCCGCGGCCCGCGGCTACGATGGGATTACGACCTGGGGAGCGCTGGAAGGCTTTGCCATCGACTCGCCCTACGCCACCTCGATATCCACCGAGACGAACGAATCGGCCGATTTCGGATGCGTGCTCACGGTCAATCCGAACGTCGGGGCGACCTACGCGCTGGATGGCACCCCCGCGAACGCGTCGGTCGGCAACGCCTCCGCGTATCTCATGTACCTCGA
Organism: Thermoplasmata archaeon; assembly: GCA_030038095.1. Taxonomy (GTDB): domain Archaea; phylum Thermoplasmatota; class Thermoplasmata; order Lutacidiplasmatales; family UBA184; genus Lutacidiplasma. The sequence continues at coordinate 115,352 of JASHPK010000010.1, forward strand.
GTCCGCGAACGCGTCGGCGACCGGGATCGCGGTCTTCGTCAACAACGGATCGGCGACCGTGTGGTACGCGATCACCGGTTTCGACTGCGCGGACTACCTCCCCGGCTACGAGGCACTGATTCCCGGAACCGGGGTCCTCGACTCTCCCGCGGCGGTCGCGCAGGCGAATCGGGTCGGCGGGAGCACGTTCCTCCAAGAGCACCGTGGGGCGGTAGAGGAATGGGACCTCGCGTCGGGAGACGACGTGGTCGACGGCCTCGGCGACCAGGTGGTCAACTATCCCCCGGTATGGGTCGTGGTGTATGCGAGCAGTTTGCGCTGCGGCGACACCCCGGGCCAGCGCGGCCCGGAGTTCCTGGCGGAGATTGACGCGCTCACCGGGGCGGTGCTGGCGAACGGTACCGGCACCTGCGACGAGTCGTACGACCTGGGGTTCTCCGAGACCGGTTTGCCTTCGGGGACCGAGTGGTCCGTCGAGATCGGCAACGCGACGCTGACCGAGGGGGTCGCGTTCTCGACCGGGGCCACCGTCGACTTCATCGAGACGAACGGGAGCTTCAACTATTCGATCCCGGATCTGTCGGGCTACGTTCCGTCGCCCCCTTCGGGAACCGTGACCGTGAGCGGGGCCAACGTCACGGTCTCGATCTCGTTCGTCGCCACGGCCACCGAGGCGGTGAACTTCACCGAGGCCGGCCTGCCCTCCGGCGCGATGTGGGCGGCCCGGATCGGAGCGCCGACCCTGTACTCGCCAACCTCCACCATCACCTTCTACGAGACGGCCGGCAGCTACTCGTACTCGACCGCGTACGTCCCTGACTATCAGGTCGCCCCAGCGAACGGTTCGATCGTGGTCTCTGCCCCGGTGGACATCCCGGTCAACTACACCGCTCTCACCGACTACCCCGTTCAATTCTCCGAAACGGGCCTACCCGCCGGAAGCACCTGGGGGGTCGACGTCGCCGGAGGGTTTTCGGATTCCGAGTACGGCGACCTTTACGTCCTTTCGAACGTCACGACTGGCGGGGCGATCCATTTCGAGATCCCGAACGGCACCGGATACTTCTTCTATGTCGGAGGGCCGGCCGGCTACGCGGCGTCGCCCCAGACCGACCGGTTCGGGGTGAACGGTACCGGCAACTCCACCTCGATCGTCTTCTCGCCGATTGCCGTCTATGCGGTGGACTTCAACGAGACCGGTCTCGACGCGGGGACCCCATGGTACGCCGCGGTCGACGACGAGGTCCTGAACTCCTCGGGTGCGTCCTCGCTGGACTTCCAACTCACGAACGGCACCTACACCTTTGTGGTGGGAGGGGTCCCCGGTCGAACCCCGAATCCCGGGTCGGGAGAGCTCACCGTAGCGGGCCGACCCGAACTCGTATCGATCTCGTTCGGTTCGATCTCCGTCACTCCCGAAACCTACAGCGTGACGTTCGAAGAGGCCGGCCTCCCCTCCGGTACCCCCTGGTCGGTCACCTTCAACGGGTCGGTGGGCGACAGCGTGACGAGCTCCCTCTCCTTCACCGCGCCGAACGGCACGTACGAGTACACGGTCGCATCGGTCGCGGGCTACGCGGCGACGCCCTCCTCGGGTTCGGTCCAAGTGCAAGGTGCCGCGACGTCGTCGCCGATCCGGTTCTCGGCGATCGGCGTCGAGACCTATGCCGTGCTCTTCGACGAGAGCGACCTACCGCCCGGCACTTCCTGGTCCGTGACCTTCGACGGCACGACCAACAGCTCCACCGGCGCCTCGATCGCTTTCGTGGCCCCCAACGGCACGTACGACTACGCCGTCGAAGCGATCGTGGGCTACTCGGCGTCGCCCTCCTCGGGGTCGATCAACGTGCAAGGCTCCGCGGTGTCTGCGTCGGTCGTGTTCCGCGCCATCGGGCCCGAGGCGTACCAGGTCCGTTTCAACCAGTCGGGCCTATCGGGGGGCACCCTGTGGTCCGTTTCGCTCGGCGGGTCGACGCTCTCCTCGCCGACCAATTCGATCCTGTTCACCGAGGCGAACGGCTCGTTCGGCTATACGGTGGGCGGCGTTCCGGGGTACACCGCGGATCCGTCGTCCGGCTCGATCCATGTCTCAGGGGGCGACCAACTCATCGAGATCCGCTTCAGCGCCAACGGCTCGGGCGGAGGCGGCTCGTCCAGCGGCTTCCTCGGACTGCCCGGCGACACGGGGTACGTCGTCGTGGGCGGTGCGGCGATCGCGGTCGTCGTCGGGGTCCTGATCGGAGTCCACTCCTACGCCCCGGCCGGGGCTGGCGGGGTCGCCGGAGGGGCTGCGGCCCGCCGGGCCCGCCGCCGTGCACAAAAAGGCCGGCCCCCGGGGTCGGGGACTTCCTGGCAGCCGGCGATGGACTCACCGACCGCCCCGCCCTCCGCCGCACCTCCCCCACCGGCCGCTTCACCTCCCGCTACCGCGGGTCCGATTCCTCCGACGCCGCCGACCTCGCCCCTGGTACGTCCCGCCCCGGCTCCGCCGTCCACGGCGGCGACGGGCGCGACGGCCTCCGCCGGGGCGCTCGCGGCGTTCTGTCCCGAGTGCGGCCACCCCTACAAGGGAGCCCAGAGGTTCTGTACGAATTGCGGTAAGCCCCGGTAGGCAGAACGTCTCAAGGGCGCAGGACCGTCAGGGCCTCGGCCCCACCGAGCGAATCTCGGCAACCGCTTCCGTTCCGAAGGCTCGCCGGAGTCTGTAGGGGAGAGCCCTCACGGGGGCGGTCCGGGAGGTCGCTGGAGGTCCTGCATGATCTGGTCGTACTGCTCCCGCGTGATCTCCCCGCGGGCATAGCGCATGCGCGCCACCATCGCCGGGCGGTTCATCCCGTAATTCCCCCCGTTCCCGCGCCCGTATCGTTGCTGGTACCGGCTCATCCGGGTGCCCCAGAATGCGACCCGCACGATGAAGAACCCGATGATCAGGATGAAGAACAGGAAGAGAACCCCGCCGAAGGGATAGTACCGCGCGGAGGAGCCGGTCGAGATCCCGAAGGACGCGGGGTACAGCAGCACGAGGAGGAGAATCAGCGCGACGACCACGAAGAGTCCCGCGATGACGATCGGCACCCAGCGGATGCGTCGACGGGGAGGGGCGTAGCCGTAGCCCAGCCCGCCCGGACGGTAGTAGGGAGGAGGGGCGGCCATTCAATCGGGGAACGCGCGACCCCGGGATATGAAGGCTGGGCTCGCGAGGGCACCCGCGAGCCGGCCGATCCCAAAGAGGCTAAGCCCCGAGGGCGAGTGGGCCGGGCATGCCGGCCGGCAATCCGCTCCCCACTTCGGCGCCCGCGACGAACGTGATCACCGTCACCACGCCCTACGTTCCCGGATACCGAATCGTCCGGGTCCTCGGCGCGACCTGGGGGTTGATCGTTCGTTCCCGGGGCCTCGGCCGGAACATCACCGCCGGGTTCCGGAGCCTCGGCGGCGGGGAGATCACGGAGTACACCCAACTGCTCGACCAGACCCGTCACCAGGCGCTCGAGCGGCTCCAGCAGCACGCCGCCGCGTTGGGTGGCAATGCGGTCATCGGCATGGGCTTCGACTCGTCGGAGATCGGCGACATCATGTCCGAGATTCTGTGCTACGGCACCGCCGTGGTCGTGGAGCCCGAGCCGAACCCCGCGCAGCCCGTGGCGCTGCGCTGACCCGTCCCCCGAAACCCCAAACGAGCCTGGCGACGCCCGGGCGACGGAAGCGCCTCTCCCTCCCGGAGAGCTGGTCACTCCGGAAGGGGCCCGCTCTCGCGTGTATCTTATGACGTCCCGGGCGGTGGGTCGGCCCGATCGCATGACGCGAAGGCCGAGAAAGCGTCGGAGCCCGGCTACTCGGAAGCGGCATCATAGAGCTCGGCTGCGACGGATCGCGGCCCGCCGCCGAACCGTGCGCTAGGACGGGCCGCCGGCGCTAGGCGAACCGGATCACTACCTCGACGTTCCCCTTCACGTTCACGAGGCCGTGCGCCGGATGGGCCGAGTACCCGGCCTCGCTCGGAACGGAGTACGGGTAGGAGGTCGCGGGTTCGTAGACTAGGATCCATGCTTCCGTCGAGGAGTACGTCGACCCGCCGATCGTGACCCTCCAGGGGGTTCCGGACGGAAGGCCGATTTCGTGGAACACCACGGCGTAGACGCCCCCACCCGGCAGCGGAACCGGGATTGCATCGCCTCCCGCCACGATCAATCCCTGATCCGTGTAGGGCACGGATCCGTTCCAGTTGGACCAGACGTTGCCGCCCTCGAACGGCGCGCCGACGAGGCTCCCCCCGAGGGAGAAGCCGTTGACGACCCGGGTCCGAGTCACGCTCGACAGCGTGATGTTCCAGGCGTTGTGCCAGGTCGCCGAGACCGCCGCGAAGTCGTGATACCCGAGATCGTTCACGAAGACGTACGCGAGGTACGGATTCTGCGGCGGACTGTAGGCCGAGATCGGGGTCGAGAACTCGTTGTTGTAGATCGTGTTCCCCGAGCTGAACACCCCGAGGCCCCCGACCCCCGGGGCGCCGGTGTAGCTCGTGTTGAACGCTTCCACGACGTACAGGGACGACGCGTTCGGGCCGCTGACCAGGGTGTTGGGGACGAACCGGTTCCCGAAGACGGTGTTGTCCTCTCGGGTCCGATTGCCGTTGGGGTCTACGATCACCAACGCGCTGCCCATGCTCGAGAAGCGATCGGAGGCGACCAGAGTGTGGGAGTCGTTCGATAGGAAGAGGGACGCCATCAGGAATCCGGTCAAGGTCCCGGGGAACCAGCCGCTGATCTGCGGGGCGTGCACGATCGAGATGTTGGACGAGTCGTAGATCTCCATCGGGAGGTAGTTCCAGTCCGGCACCGAAAGACCGTACTCCTCGAGGATGCTGGTCGCGCCGGGCGCGTACTGGAGGTAGAGGTTCGGCGGAGCATCGATCGTCACGTGGGCCGTGACTCCGCTGAGGAGCAGGCCGGGATACAGGGGCTCCGTGAAGATGTCAAAGACGCCGAAGAGCGAGCTGATCGGATTGGGCTGCGCGAACCGGAGCACGTAGGGGTCGCCCGCGCTCCCGGTCCCGCTCTCGGCGATCGCGGCCACCCCGGCGTTACCGAAGGCGAGGACGGGCACGTAGACGCCGAGCCTCGGGTCCGGGGCGAGCGACGCTCGATTGTGCCCCCCGGGAGCGAGCGCGAAGTAGCTGGGGGCGAAATCGTTCGCGAGTGCGGCGGCCGAGTAGGTCTCCCCCGGACCCGTGGGCAGCCAGAAGGTGCGGTCGGGGCCCGGGGCGAGCGCCCAGGCCGCCGAGCTGTTGTTGAACCCCGCGTTCGGCCCTCCCAGATCGGGAGAGACCCAGAGGAGGGTGGGCGACGGAGAGAGATGCACGGTGTAGCTCCGTTCGTGCACTCCGGGCGCCGTCGCGTTCCAGAGCCCGTAGACGAACTCGGGGCCGCTTGAGAGATAGGCGAGTCCTTCGCGCGCGCTCGGGGCGGTGAAGTGCGCGTCGACCCCCTCGACGCTCTCGCCCGTGTCCTCGGTCGTCGTGAATGCGGCCGGTACCGCGACGTAGGTGTGGGTCGTCCCGCTGAGCGTGAGCAGCTGCGCGGTCGCGTTGAGCGATCGCGCGACGGCGCTGAACCCGTCGCTGGGGCCGCAGATCGCCATCTCCGCGTCGTTCGGCAGCCCGAGGTTGGTGGCTTGGCTGCCGCTGATGAGGAACGAGGCCGGCGGGGCCGAGTAGCCCTTCGGCATCCCGGTGGTCGAATTGAAGATGATCCAGTCGAACGAGCCGTTCTCGATGGCCCGCCCGAAGTTCTGGTGACCGAGGGTGATGTTGTACGCGGACTGAAGGGTATAGTTGAAGAAGAGGGCGTTCCGCCCGTGGAGGTTCGTCGAGTTCAGATAGAACCGGATGGTGAACGGGGGACGGACCACGAACGCCGGAGGGTGGAGGGGGACCTGGTGTACGTAGGTCCCCGTGAAGAGGAAGCCGCCGGGAGCGTTCCGATAGATGTCGTTCTGGAACAACTCGAACGGCACCCCGGTGAAGTTCCACGCGTCCGTGAGGAGCTGGAGCTGATCGTTCGCAACCGAGTAGAAGACGACGTTCTGGGCCCAGATCTGGTAGATCGATTGGCCGAAGATCGTGACGTTGTTCAGGACCGCGTTCAGCTGGAGCGTGATCGCGTCGGAGGCGTTGCTCATGACGGGAAGCAGCGAGATGTTCTGGATCGAGACGGTGCCGTCAATGGAGGTGGTCCGATACGAGTAGGGGACGTAGTTCCCAGCGCTGTCGACGCGCAGGCCGAGATCGTTGACCCCGATCGAGGTGGGGCCCGGCGTCACCTGAGGCTCGGCGAGGTTCGATGGCACGAGGGCGGAACCTTCGCGGACCGCCGAGTACGCGAAGTTGGGTTCGAGCCGGGCGCCTTCCGGGAGCCCGGCCCCGTCAAAGACGGCCCTGGCTCGGGAGAAAAGTTCACCGGCTACGCCGGAGGAAAGCGCGGGACGTGCGGTGAGACCGCTCTCGGGGGAGGTCGGGCTCCCCTTTATCAGGGGAGCCGCGGCGACCCTCGGAAGGCCCGCCGGGGAGCTCAGGGAAAGGACGAGGACGACGACGAGGCCGAGAAGGGCGCATTTTGCTATAGAGGACGACGGCATGGTCCGACTCGGCTCCGATCGAGAGCGAGCCGGAATCCGACGGGCCCTTAAAAGTGCAGTATAACCGCGGGTCTCCGCTCGGCCGCTCCTCGAACATCCGCGGGAACGCGACCTCACGTTCTCGGGGCGATCGGACGGTACGGCTGACTTATCCGTCTTGACGCATCCGAGGTGCCCATGGCGAAGGTACCACCTCTGGAACAGACCTACTATCTCGCCGCTCCACCCGAGCGAGTCTTCGAGGCGCTCACGAATCCCAAGGTGCTCACTCGGTGGTTCGTCGATGAGGCCCGTTTCACGGCGAGGAAGGGCGGGACCTTCCGCTTTGGCTGGGCGGGGTACCGCCTGCGAGGCAAGGTCAAGCTCATCGAGCCGCCGAAGCGGCTCCACTTGGACTGGATCGATCGATTCGAGAGTGGGAAGACGTTCGAGACCGAAGCCCGATTCTCGTTGAAGAGGAAGGGCAAGGGTACCCTGCTCACGATCAACCACCGCGGCTTCAAGTCCGGGAAGCAGTGGATCGTCCTCTATGGAGGAATCCAGTCCGGCTGGGCCTACTATCTGTCCAACCTCAAATCGGTGCTCGACCACGACGTGGATCTTCGAAATCGAAACGACGTTCTCGGTTGAGACGGGAACGTACGACCGCCGTCCGCGAGCGTACGGAGTCCCTCTTGCACGACCCGCCCGGGCCAAGGTCCCCGAGCGGGTACCCTGGGGAGTTTCGCCCCCCTCTGTCCCAGCTGGAGCCGCTCCGAAACCCCTTAAACCGACGAAGCGGGCTAGGGCGGAGCGGTGAACCCATGGTCGACGCGACGCCGATAGAGTGGTTCGAGAACCTGCCCTGCTCCGTAACGGTCTGTGACTCGGACTATCGGATCCTGTACCTCAACGTGCGCTCGGCCGAGGTGAACGCGGCGGACGGGGGCAAGGCACTGATCGGGAAGAGCCTGCTCGATTGCCACCCGCCCGAGGCACAGGAAAAACTCCGGCGCGTCATGGCGTCCGGCCAGCCGAACGTCTACACCATCGAGAAGAAGGGGGTGCGGAAGATGATCTACCAGAGCCACTGGCGCCGGGAGGGGCAGATCGTGGGCCTCGTGGAGATCACTTTCGAGCTACCCGCCGACATTCCGCACTTCGTGCGAGTCTGACCCGGGTCGCGACTGCGTCGAGCGACTCAAGAGCGGGCGAAGAGCGGGCGACCTCGGAGAAAGGCACGATGGATCTAACGTTCCTCGGCACCGGCGCCGGCAATTATCGCGGGGGTCACCGACAACCCTCGAGCGTGCTCCTCGATCGGATCCTCCTCGATTGCGGCGCGGGCGCGACCGGGCGACTCCACGACGCGGGGCTCTTTGACCGGGTGGACGCGGTCGTGCTGACGCACCTGCACACCGACCACCTTGCGGGTCTCTTCGACTTCCTGCTCCACACGATCATCCAGCAGCGAAAGCGTCCCCTTTCCATCCTCACCCCGCCCGGGCTGTCCCCGATCCTGAAGGCGATGAACGAGGTCCGCGCGACGGTCATCGACCCCGCGGAAATGTACCCCTTGCGGATCATCGAGGCCCCACGGCCCGAAGCGACCGTGGGTCCCTGGACGATCCAGAGCCTCCCTCTCGACCACACGGTCTACAACGTCGGTTACCTGCTCACCTCGGACAGCGTTCGGGTGTTCTATACGGGCGATACTCGGGAGCCGTCCGCCGCCGAGGGCCTGCGGACGGACCTCCTGATCCACGAAGCGACGTTCGCGGACCGCTACGCGGACCGCGCGCATGAGTTCGGCCATTCGACCGCCTCGCAGGCCGGCCGGGTCGCGGCACGGATGGGGGCCCGCCGACTGTTCGTGACCCATCTCGCCAGTCTGCCGGACACGGAGTCCGAGGTCCTGCGTGAGGTCCGGGCGGCGTTCCCGGATTCCGAGGTCGCCGAGGACCGCGGGCATTACTCCCTCTGAGCTCCCAACGGCGGTCCGCGAGCGGGAATGAAGTACGGTGGAGGGCTGATGCCCCTCATGGCGCCCCCGCCGTGGTTGGAGCCCCTGCGATACCTTCTCGGTGACTGGATGGACGAGTCACGGACCGGTCAGCCCGGGACCGCGACCTCCAGCGGGGAGACGTGGACGGTCGACCTCGACGGCCGCATCCTCGAGCGGCGGGGCTGGTGTGACTTCCCCGCGACGGACCGCCGGGGGGCGTTTCGGCACGAGGACCTCCTCATCGTCTATCCGGAAGGCGAAGCGCGGGCGCGCGCGATCTTCTGGGACAACGAGGGGCACACCATCCATTATAACGACGTCCGCCCCGACCCTGCCGCGCCGGGCCTTCGGTTGATGAGCGAGCCCGCGGCCGATGGCCCCCAGCAGCAGCTCGAGTACGCCTTCGAGGGTCCCGATCGGCTGCGCGCGACGTTCGCCCTGCGGATGCCGCGGGGAATCGAGTTCGTCCCCTACCTCCGGTGGACCTCCGTGCGGCGTCCGCCGTCGTCGGGGAAGGGCTGAACACTCCCGAACGGCCCCACCGACGACCGCTCAACTCGGACCGGGGACGAAGGCGACATGAGGTGCCCCCGAAGTCGGGTCGATCGTCACCACGTGGCTCGAGAACGCGGGGTGCACCCCCCGGATGGTGAGGCCGACCTCGTCTCGATGGAGTTCGAATTCGACGTCGGTCATCCGACGTACCGCGGCGGCGCATCCGAGTCCGGGACCGAGCAGCCCAATCCCGAGATTGCCGAGCACGCGGGTCCGCTTGAGGCCGTGAAAGAACATCTGGCTAGCCCGATCGGGCCCCATCAGCGTCTCGAAGATCTCGAAGGCGGTGATCTCGACGAACGGTCTCCCTCGATTCCCTTGGACGACCCGCTCCGCCGCGACGAGCTTCGCGATCTTGGCCTTCGCCTCCTTCTCGCTCGGCTTGGGGGAACCGGTCCCCGGCAGGGTCGCCCGCAGCGTCACCACGTACGGCCGGCCTTCGTCCTCGCCGACGTAATCGACGATCCGGACGCGGCTGTCGAACCGGCGGCGCGTCACGAACCGGGTCATGCGCGCGCGGAACTGATGCGGCGCGTCGCGGGCGGGAAGGATCGCGATGATCCCCTGCGAATGGTACAGGGCATTGAGATAGGTAGGGAAGAGGAGGAGGTCCAGGTCCTCGTTCCTCACGGTCGCGTCCAGGCAGAACAGGGCCGTACTTCCCCGGGACAGGCCGCCCCCCAGCAATCGATCGAAAGCCGGGATTCCTGTCGAGTACCGGCCCTCCGGGTTCGGAACGGGCTTCCAACCGGTCGCTCGGGATTCCGGACTTGACGGCGCTCGCATGGGCGAGCGATGGGTGGAGGAGGTTCAAAAACTGATGGCCGGGATTCGACGATTTTCTGATGGTAAACGAGGTCCGTATTCCGGAAGCCGGCTACGGCCGTTCGGAACCGGGGACCCCATTCTCGGAACTCGGGGAGGGGAATCCAGAACACGACGGTCGTCGTCCGTCCGGCCGTACTCGGTGCCTTCGTCGAATCGACGGACCCTCCGGGGCCGCGAAGCCGGAATTCCTGAACCAGCGTATTGAGTGGGCTCTAGGCCGCTTCCGATTCGACCCGTGCGCTCGCTCTGGGCCATCCGGAGCCGCACGACAAAGCCCACCGTGGATGACCGGACCCCGCGGACCCGGCACGGGGAGATGGATCGGTTCGACCCGGAGCGAGTCTTCATCGACCCGGATGGGAGCCTGTTCTACCGTCAGAGAATCCCGCTTCGTCGGGCGCGAGTCTATCAACCTCTTCGGTCCATCGCGTTCACATGCAGACGCCGGTTCCGAAGCGTGGACCTTCCGGATGGACTCCGCTTCCGGATGCCGACGATCGTTACTCGAGCGGGATCGCCGACCTCGATCGACTCCTGGGCGGAGGATACCCGAAGGGGAGCTTTGCGCTCCTGCGGGTCGACGACACCGTCGGTACTGAGGATCTCGACCTCGTGCTCTTCCCGACCTACCTGAATTTCCTGTACCACTCTCGTGGGCTCATCGCCGTGCTTCCGTCTCGCGACTCCCCCCGGAAGTTCCGTGCCCGGCTCACCCAGTTCGTCACCGTGCGTCGATTCGACAGCCGGGTCCGGATCGTGGACTACGTGGGGGAGGACGACGGCCCACCGTACGTGGTCACGCTGAGCAGTCTTCGCCCCGGGATCGGGCCCGCCCCGAGCAAGGCGAAGCAGAAGAGGTCCGACTACGCGCGGATGGACGACGCGGAGCGTGCCGCGCAGGGGACCCGAAAGAAGTCGTTTCTCGAGCTGAACGCGTTCGAAGTCATCGACACGCTCGTGGGATCGGAGCATGCCATGAAGATGATCTTCTGGGGGGTGAAACGGGCCCGCCACGTGCACAATCTCATGATCGGCATTCTCGGGCCGGGCCTCGGCTGCGAGGCGGGCGTCCGGCGGCTCGCGGACCTCGAGCTCGATCTCCATCGGAATGAAGTGGGACTGGTCCTTCGGGGCAATCGGCCGTCGTTCCGGGCCCACGTCGTGTCCCCGAATCCCGCGGGAAATCCTCCCCAGGTCTCCTTCGTGCCCGAGCCGAAGTGAAGCGTGGGCCGGTCGAGTGAAACTTTCGGCCGGTCCAGTTCGATCGATCCGGCGCTCGCGTTTGGACCAATTCCTTCCGTCCTTGGACCAAAAAGGGGGTCCCTTCGGGGCCCTGTCGCGCTCTCGAGGGGGCTCCCCATGGAAAACCGAGACCGAAATCGAAGACTTGCGACGGCGTACAGCCTGCCCTTCTTGGTCGCGGCCGGGCTGTCCCTGCTGATGCTGGCGACCGACAAGAACCTCCAGACCGACTTTGGCACGGTGACGAGCGGGTACTTCGTTCACTGGTACGCGGTCCTCGCCATGGCGATCGCGGACATCGCGGGCGCCGGGATTCTGCTCGCATTCCGTTCGCGTCTCGCAGTAAAGGTCGGGGTGCTCGGATCCGCGCTGTTCGCGGTCGCGCTCGTGGCCGCCGTGTTCACCTACCACCAAGTGGGGTTCACGTCGATGCAACAGTTCGCCGACTACCTGTTCGGGCTCACGTACTTCGGCGGGGACGTCCGATATCTCTACGACGTCCTCTTGGCCACGTACATCGCCACTTCGGTCTTGGGGGCCGTCGGCCTCACGCTCACCCGGGCGTCGAAGTCGTCTGAAGGCTCGGTGGACGCGGGTCGACCGGCCGGGACTTGAATCTCGCAGACGAGCAAAACGACGCGAGCGAGTTCGCTTCCGGTGGGGCGTCCACCACTCGGTCCCTCACATCACTAGCGCCGGCTCCGTCGAGCCATCCAGAAGCCGAGCCCGATCGCGGCCACGACGGCGACAGCGACCCCGAGCTCGATGTCGGAGGTCGGCACCCGAGAGCCGGTGGAGGTCGAGGGCGGAAGGACCGTGACTCCGAACGTCTTCGATGCGTGGAGGCCGGCCTGATCGGTCACGACGACCTGGACCTCGTAACTTCCCGTCGTGCGGGGGGCGCAGGTGATCACGGGCTCGTCGAGCGAAGTGCACCCGTCGGGTAGGCCGCTCCACGAGTAGGCGTAGGGAGGGACTCCCCCGCTCGCGGTGCCGTTGATCACGAGTTCCTCGTCAAGAGACACCGTGGCTTGGATCGGCCCGGATCCATTGATCCACGGGTCTGGGTACACGGTGACCACGGAGGTGGGTCCGCGGGTGAAGAAGCCGTTCGAGTCCGCAACGCCGGCGGACACCCCGTAACGACCCGCGGGCACGTCGGTGCACTGGATCGACGGGCCGAAGCTGGAGGGGCAGCCCTCCGGGAGGCCCGTCCACTTGAAGAGATCGCCTCCCGCGCCGCCCGAGGACGTGACCGTGAGCGTCAGATTCGACCCCGCGTCGAGGGCGGAGGGCGAGGGCGAGGGGGCGCCCACTTGGGGATCCGGATAGACCTCGAACGAGAGCGTCGCGCCCTCCGCGGTGAAACCGTTGGCGTCGGTCACGTTGACCACGAGCAAGAAGGTGCCGTTCCCGGTCGGAGTGCACTCGATCACCGGGGAGTCCGTACTCGCGCAACCGGTCGGAAGTCCCG
>JASHPK010000002.1 GCA_030038095.1 Thermoplasmata archaeon
CGCTCCGCGCCGGGTACGTCGTCGTCTGCGACCGGTACGCCTACACCGCCTTCGTCCGGGATGCGGCGCGCGGGTGCGACCCGGCCTGGGTGCGCAACATCTACTCCTTCGCCCCCCGGCCGGACCGGGTCTTCTACTTCCGCGTCCCCGTCGCGGTGACGCTCAAGCGGAAGATCGCGTCCCGCCTCAAGATCAACTACTACGAGGCCGGGATGGACCTCGGGCTCTCCGACGACCTCCACGAGAGCTACGAGAAGTTCCAGTCCCGGCTGAAGCGAGAGTACGAGGAGATCGCGAAGACCGACGGGTTCGTCGTGATCGATTCGACGCGGTCCGTCGAGTCGATCCAGACGGACCTCAGGGGCCACGTCGAACCGATCCTGAAGGACTTCCCGACGGGGGAGCGTCTGCTGCATGACGATTAGGACGTACGGGTCGCCGCTCCCGGGGCTTCCCGAGGACACGCCCGCGACCGGGCGGCTGATCGTCGTCGAGGGGGCGGACGGTTCGGGCCGATCGACCGAGGTCGCGCTCCTCAAGGAGTGGCTCGAGGTCGAGGGCCACGCGGTCGTCGACACCGGGCTCCGCCGCTCGACGCTCGTCGCCGACGAGATCGACCACGCGAAGCAGGGCCACACGCTCGGCGCGACGACGATGGCGCTCCTCTACGCGGTCGACTTCGCCGACCAGCTCGAGAACAAGATCGTCCCGGCCCTCTCGGCGGGCTCGACGGTGCTCGCCGACCGGTACACCTACACGCTGATGGCCCGGGCGATCGTGCGCGGGGCGTCCCGGAAGTGGGCCCGGGAGCTCTACGGCTTCGCGCTCCGGCCGGATCTCGTCATGTTCCTCGACGCCCGGCCCGTGATCCTCCTCCATCGCGCGATCGGCAAGTACGGCTCGCTCGATTACTGGGAGTCGGGGATGGACCTCTGCCTCTCGCGGGACCTCTTCGAGAGCTTCTTCCTCTACCAGGATCGCCTGTCGAAGGAGTTCGACTGGATGGCCCGGGAGTACGGCTTCCATCGCATCGACGCGAACCGCGCCCCGGCGCAGGTCCACTGGGACGTCCAGTGCCTGGTCGCCCCGCTCTACGGGGAGACCCCGCCGCCGGCCCCGCCCGGCGGGCCGCCGATGGAGGTGCCCGCCGTTCCGGTCCCGCCTAGCCGTGGACGTCGGCGAGCTGCTTCCGGGTGAGGAGCCAGAGCAGCCGGCCCCCCGAGGGGCGGACGCTCGAAGCGAACTCGAGGCCGGCGGCCCCGCCCTTCGTGAGGCGGACCGCCGAGATGCTCTCCCCGACGAGGGCGAGGCCGAGGAACTCGTTCAGCGTGGGCTCATGGCCGACGAGGACGATCGTCTCGCGGGAGGGGACCGTGCGCCGGATCCGATCGAAGATCGGCTGCGGGAGCCGGCCGCTCCCGAGCTCCGTCCACCGCTCGAGGCTCGGCCGCCGCTTGAACGCGTCCCGGAGGAGCTCGGCGGTGTCGACGGCGCGACGGGCTTCGCTCGTGGCGATCCACCGGCAGCCCCTCGAGAGCCGCGCCAACGCGGGCGCGGCGCGCCGCACCTGACCGGCCCCCTTCGGCGTGAGGGGTCGATCGGCGTCGTCCGGCCAACGGGCCGGGTCCCGCAGCTCGGCCGGTCCGTGCCGGACGACGACGACTCGAACGCCCCGAGACCCCGCGGGCACCGAGAATCCACCTTCCGGGGAGCGCCGGTGGAGCCGAGCGGAGGAAAAAGCGCTACTCCTCTAGGGCGACCGGGTCCGGATCACGCCGCGGGGGTGAGGGCGAGGCGGCGGGCGGCCCGGATCTCGGCCGGACCGACCGGGATCGAACGGTCGAGGACCACCTGGGCGACGTCCTGGCTGTAGGCGATCGTCCGCCCGATCGACTCGAGGATCCGGCCGATGGCCGCCGCCGTCGCGGGCGGCATCGTGCCGCCGCCGACCGCCGGAAGGAGCCGGTCCCCGAGCGCGCGGCCGGACGCCGCGAGGGCCTCGCCCATGTCGAGCAGGTCGTTCGCGGCCGTGCCGTCCGTCGCCCCGAGGACGCCGGCCAGGTGGTCCATGGCCTGGCGGTGGAACTGCTTGAGCGAGGTCAAGGGGCCCGAGGACTGCGGCAGGTCGATCAGCCGGCGTCCCGTCTCGCCGAGAACCACGGCGTGGTCCGCGATCCGCTCGAGGCTCCGCGCGACGGTCCACGGGCCGAGGAGCGTCACCCCCGAGCCGTTGATGCCCAGCGCGGCGAGCCGTTCGATGTACCATGCCTCGCGGTCGATCTCGTCGTCCCGTCGGTCCCAGTAGCCGTCCTCCCCGAAGGGCAGTCGGGACCAGCTCTCCACCGCCTCGCGGTGGAACTCGATGACGATGTGACCCATCCGGGCGATCCGCTGGGGGAGCGGGACGGGGCTCTCGAAGGCGATGTCCCGGAGCCGAAGGATCCCCGACTCGTCGGAGACGATCTCGGGTTGTCGGGTCCGGCGGCAGAAGGTGCGGACGACCTCCCGGGTCCCCCCGCGGACGTTCGGCCGTTCGCGGACGACGAACTCGCGCGCTCCGTCGAGGTAGGCGCCGAGGAGGCGTCGGAACAGATGCTCCGGCGATTCGGCTCGGCCGACGAAGAACGTGGCGACGGGGCTTCGGCCGGAACCGGCGTTCGGACGCGCGCGGGCGGGATTGCGCAGGAAGGCGCCTTCGAGCTCCAGCGACGGAGGACGGGCGGCCCGGCGGAGGGTGGCTGCGGTCTCTCGGGTCAGGGCGGGCGACGGCGCAGGAGTCCGCCCTCGTTCGATAGCGGTCATCGGGCCTGTTAGGTCCGGCACCGCATATATAGAATGTCAATTGAGACTATAGTTTCAACTATAGGCGTACGGCGCGCCCCGGGGGCTCGGTCCGCCCACGGCAACTCCGTCCCTCCCCCGGGGCTGGCACGGAAAAGCCATGGAACCCCTCCCGCTCGCCCCACCGTGCCACCGACCGTGCACTGGCAGTACATCGCGAGCGGCCGGGTCCAGGGAGTCAACTACCGGGCCCGCGTGGCCGAGTCGGCGCGCCGCCATGGGCTCTCGGGAACGGTCCGAAACTGCCCGGACGGCACCGTCGCGATGGAGATCCAGGGCCCGCTCGAGTCGGTCGAAGCCTTCCTCCGGGACGTGAGCGGGCCCCGGGGGCTCAGCCATGCACGATCCCTGGAACGGGTCTCCACGCTGCCCGTCGATCCCGATCGGTCCGGCTTCGAGATCGTTCGGGAGTGAACCGAAGGAGCCGAGGGTTCCTCGGGGGATCGCGGGCAGAAGATCGGGGCGATCCCGTAGGGGTCGTTTGCCCCCCGTCACCACCGGTAGCATAATCCTCGAAGCCTTGGCCGGTCCGTGCCCTCCTTGCCTCAGGAAGTGACGGTCCGGCTGGCCACTGAGAGCGACCTCCCGCGGATTGTGGCGCACTACGGTCCGGGGGGTGGCGATAGCCCTTGGGACCCGTTCGCCGATCTCGATCGGCTTCGGAGGACTGCCCGCTCGGGGCTGCTGATCGCGGAGCTGGACGGAGAGTACGTCGGATTTCTCTACTGGTACGAGGCCCGGCGGCCCTGGTACGCCCCGGAGGTCGATCGGTACGCTCGAATCTCGGATCTTCACATCGTACCTTCGGCGCAAGGAAAGGGCGCCGGTCGTGCGCTGCTTCGTGAGGCCGTCGCCCAGATCCGGTCCGCCGGCATCGGGGACATCTTCCTCGAGACCGATGAGGACAACGTGCGCGCGCAGAATCTGTACCGCCGAGAGGGCTTCGAGCGAGTGACCCCGGGGGTCATTCGGTTCCGGCTGCGAGCCTCTCCTCCTTGACTCCCCCAGTGGGAAGACTCGACCGGAAGCCCGGCCTCACGCGGAGCGCCGATCGGGCTCCAAGACCCGGTCGGCCCGGCCGTTCCGAAGGATTATCCGGCGCGACGCGCTCGTATTTCCATGGAGTTCCGCCGGGACTGCGAACGGTGTCATGTCGAGTTGAGCGACGGGGGCTTGGCGTACCTTTGCGCTTCCGACACCACGTACTGCGCCACCTGCTTCCGGCGCCTCCGCGGGGTGTGCGCCGTGTGCGGGGGCGAACTCACCCGTCGCCCTCGGGCCGGCCCGGCTCGACGGTCGCAGGGTTCCCGGTTCCCCGCGGACCCGGAGGTGCACGTGCGCCGGGCCGAACGGGCGGACCTGCCGATCCTCGTCCCCCT
Organism: Thermoplasmata archaeon; assembly: GCA_030038095.1. Taxonomy (GTDB): domain Archaea; phylum Thermoplasmatota; class Thermoplasmata; order Lutacidiplasmatales; family UBA184; genus Lutacidiplasma. The sequence goes on from JASHPK010000002.1 coordinate 4,221, forward strand.
CTTCGACGCCTATCGACGGTTCTACGAGCAACCGTCCGACCCCGCCGGCGCCGAACGGTTCCTTTCCGAGCGCCTCGACCGCCGAGAGTCGGTGGTGTTCGTCGCGGAAGCCCGGGGGGTCCCGGTCGGCTTCATGCAGCTGTACCCGATCTTCTCCTCCACGTCCCTCGGCCGGGTCTACGTGCTGAACGATCTGTTCGTGGCCTCGGCGGCCCGGAAGAAGGGCGTGGGGGGTCTCCTCCTCGAGACCGCGCGGGCGTGGGGCCGGAGCGAAGGGGTCCATTCGCTCGAGCTCTCCACGGCCGTCGACAACCCCGCCCAACGCCTCTACGAGGCGCACGGCTGGACTCCCGACATCGAGTTTCTCCACTACGACCTGACGGTCTGAGTTCGCCCGAGGTGGGCCCGCTCCATCGATCCCGCTCGCTCGTCTGCCGTCATGGGCCGGGACGGATTCGAACCGCCGATCTCCGCGTTGTAAGCGCGGCGTCCTCACCGCTAGACGACCGGCCCTCGTTCGCCAGATGACGCTGGGCCTGTCAAGGCTGTGTCGGTGGAGGCGTGCACGCGGTGCCGCACGCGCACGGCGAGGCCTCGGCGGAGCTCCATGAGCAACGGGCCGGGAAGCACGGCTTCTCCGACCCCGGCGAGCGCGCCGTCCTTCCGGAGGAGCACCGAATCGCCGGCCCGGATCTCACGGGAGGCGCTCCGGACTCCCGGCACGAAGAGATCGCCCGTGAGCGGTACGCCGGGATCGACCTCGACCGCGAGCGCGGCATCGGGGCCCAGGCGGCGTGCCCCGGCCACGGTCAGGTAAAAGAGACCCCGCTCCTCCCGGAGGGAGGCGAGATCGCGGGTCCCGTCCGTGAGGCGCTGGAACCACGGTCGCCCGGCGAGGCGGATCGGCTCCGCGAACAGCCGATCGGCGGCCGGTCGGCCGAA
>JASHPK010000011.1 GCA_030038095.1 Thermoplasmata archaeon
AAGTGGCGGCGGCGAAGCAGCAAGACCCGGTGCACCGACTGAAGGAGTCGTTGGTCGCGTCGGGGGCATGGGACGAAGAGCGGGACCAGGAGCTCTGGGCGGCCGCGCGGGCCGAGTTCGCTCGGATTCTCGAGGCCGCCGAAAAGACGCCTCCGCCCGACCCGTCGAGCTTCCTCGACGAGGTCTTCTCCGCGCCGACCCCCCGCCTCACGGAGGAGCGTACGGAGTTCCAGACCCGGGGCCCCGACGGGGAGGTCCGTTCTTGACCGAGCTCACCCTCGTCCAGGCGATCAACCGGGGTCTTCACGAGGCGATGGAGGCGGACGACGACGTCCTCGTCCTCGGGGAAGACGTCGGCGTCAACGGCGGAGTGTTCCGTGCGACCGAGGGCCTCTACAAGGCGTTCGGCGCCGACCGGGTCATCGATACGCCGCTGTCCGAGACCGGGATCGTGGGGACCGCGATCGGGATGGCGCTCTACGGCCTCAAGCCGATTGCCGAAATCCAGTTCCTCGACTTCATCTATCCGGCCTTCGACCAGATCGTGAGCGAGCTGGCGAAGTTCCGGTACCGGTCCGGGGGACAGTACCCCTGCCACGTCGTGATCCGATCCCCGTATGGCGGCGGAATCAAGGGCGGGCTGTACCATTCCCAGAGCACCGAAGCGTACTTCTGCCATACCGCGGGACTCAAGGTCGTCATCCCGTCGACCCCGGCGGACGCGAAGGGCCTCCTCCTCACGGCGGTCCACGACGAGGACCCGGTGATCTTTCTCGAGCCGAAACGGATCTACCGGTCGGTGTCCGGGGAGGTTCCCGACGGCGACCATCGAGTTCCGTTCGGTCGCGCCCGCCTGGTTCGCGAAGGGTCGGACGTATCGATCTTCGCGTACGGGGCGATGATCCCACTAGTGGAATCGGCGTCCGAGGCCTTGGCGAAAGAGGGCATCTCGGCGGAGGTCCTCGACCTGCGCACGCTCGTGCCGCTCGACGAAGCGGCGATCGTTGCCTCGGCCGAGAAAACCGGACGAGTCGTGATCGTTCACGAGGCTGCGCGAACCGCAGGCTTCGGCGCGGAGATCGCTGCGCTCCTGTCCGAGAAGGCGTTCTACTCGCTGAAGGCGCCGATCGCCCGCGTCACCGGCTACGACACGCCGTTCCCCTACGCCCTCGAGCATCTGTACCTGCCCACCGCCGATACGATCGTCCGGGCCGCGCGCTCCACCGCGCGGGCGGCATGAGCACGACGATGAGCTTCGAGTTCCGCCTTCCCGACATCGGGGAAGGGGTCGCCGAGGGGGAGGTCGTGCAGTGGTTCGTGAAGGAGGGGGACGAGATTCGCGAGGACCAGCCGCTCGTTTCCGTGCTCACCGACAAGGCGAACGTCGAGATCCCCTCGCCGAAGTCCGGGCGGATCGCGAGGCTCCACGCCCAGGTCGGAGAGAAGGTCAAGGTCGGGGGCCTCCTGGTAACGATCGAGGTCGAGGGGGGGTCCCCGGCTCCGTCCACGACCGCCGGGGCCGCACCGGCGGTCGCGGCTCCCGCTCCAGCCGCCCCCGCTGCGACCCCTCCGTCGTCCCCCCCGCCAACCGGCCGGGAGGGCCGGAGGATTCTCGCTTCGCCGTATCTCCGGCGACTCGCCGCGGAGAGAGGCATCGACCTGAGCACCATCCGTGGGACCGGCCCCGAAGGACGGATCACGGAGGCGGACCTCGCGCCGCCGGCGGCCGTGGGCCCGGCCGAGAGGACGCCTTCACCGACCTCCGCGGAGCCTCCGACTCGCGCTCCGGCCCCTTCCGCGCCTTCCCCCTCGGCCGCGTCGGAGTCGGAGGTCTCGGAGCGGATCCCCATCCGCGGGATCCGCCGCGTCATCTCCGAACACATGAGCGAGTCGAAGCACCGGGCCGCCCACTTCACCTACGTGGAGGAGATCGACGTGTCGGAGCTCGTCGTGCTCCGCGACCGCATGGCCAAACATGTGGAGAAGCAGGGAACGCGCCTCTCCTACCTGCCGTTCATCGTCAAGGCTGTCGTGGCCGGATTGAAGGCGCATCCCCGACTGAACGCGACCATGGACGACGCGCACGAGGAACTCCTGGTGCGCTCGGCGTACCACATCGGCATCGCCACCGCCGCGCCGGATGGTCTGCTCGTTCCGGTGCTCCGGAACGCCGACCGGAAGAGCGTGACGCAGATCGCCCGCGAGATCCAGGAGCTCGCCGAGCGGGGCCGGGCGGGGAAGCTCCAGCGAGCCGAGCTGATCGGAAGCACGTTCACGATCACGAGCCTCGGAGCGCTCGGCGGCGTCCTGGCGACGCCCATCCTCAACTATCCCGAGGTCGGAATCCTGGGGGTGCACAAGATCCAGCGACGGCCGGTCTACCGGACCGATGGCACGGTGGGGCCGGCCGATCTGATGAACCTCTCCGTGTCGCTCGATCACCGGGTGATCGATGGGTACGAGGGGGCGCAGTTCCTCGCGACCGTCAAGGGGTACCTCGAGGACCCGCACCAGCTCTTCGCCGAAATGGCGTGATCCTGCGGCCGGGCCTCAGGGTCCCGGGCGCGAAGTCCCTGGAGTCCATCCCCCGTCCGTTGCTCGCGATCGCCGAACCGCCGCCGGTCCTACCCGGGTCGCAGGGATTCCGAGGGCCCAATAGAGGAGTATATAGCCCACCGTTTGCCGGAGCGAGGACCGGGCGGAGCTGGCGACTCGCCCGGGACCGCCGCGAAGCATGAGGCCAAGAGCGTTCGTGACCCGGGTGTCCCGGCCGTTCCTCGCCCGGCCGCTCCTGGGGCAGCTTCTCGTGGTCGCTCTCCTCGACTTGGCGATCCACTGGACGCTGCTGGTCGGCTACAACGGCTACATCTCGTGGACGAACTTCCTGACGGCCTACACCGCGGGCCAGTACCCCACCGGCCCCGATCTCGCCTGGAGCCCGTACCAGTACATGGGGAGCCCCGTGTTCCTCCCGTTCCAGAACCTCTGCGTCTATCTGGACGCGGTCGGACCGCTCTCCGTGCTCTCGGCCGCCTTTGGCGCGACCTGGGGCGCGAAGCTCTACATCGTGCTCTCGGTCCTCTTCTTGGGCGCGGCCACCCTCGTCTGGGCTCGAACGCTGATCCACAGCCGCGTCGGCCAGATCGCGGCGGCCGTCTTCGTGGTGGCCGGGCCGTACCAGCTCGCGCTCTACGGCCAGGGCGACTACGAGTTCTTCGTCACCGAGGGGGTCATCTTCCTCTCGCTATCTGCGCTGTGGCTCGGCATCCACCGACCCTCGCAGCGGTGGATTTGGTTCCCGGTCAGCGGCTGGCTCCTGCTCTTCACGTTCGAGCTGCCGATGGCGATGATGCTCGGGTTCCTCATGACCGGCGTGTTCCTACCGGTGTACCTCTGGGACTGGCGGAGGTCGACCCGGGGGTCTTCCCCCCCGGCGGCGGCCGAGATCGCTTCGGCGCCGGGTTCGGTACCACCGCCCCCGGAGAGCTGGTCCGGGCGGATCCGAAGATCGATTGGCCCGCACGGGCCCGCTCGGCGGTTCTTCTCGGATCTCGGTGGGGCGCTCGCTCGCTTCCCGGCCGTCGTGGCCGCGGCCGCCCTGCTCATCGTGCCGGCGTACGTGACGTTCTACGTCTGGGGCCGAGGCGCCACGTCCCCGAACGCGGCCGCCGCGGCTCTTCCCCTCAGCATCTTCGAGAACTACAGTCGGCCCCCGTGGTCGCTCCTCACACTCAGCTCGTACTTCGATCTCGGGCCCACGATGGTGAGCTCCGGCGCCCATGGGGCGCTGGTGCTGGCCCTGTGGACCGTCGTCGTCCTCGCCCTCCTGTTCGTCCTCTGGATCGGGTACGTCTTCACCGGGGACATCCGCCTGGTCTACCTCCTCGGGGCGACGGTCTTCGCCTCGATCTTCGGGGCGGGCACCGCTGGGCCGCTCTCGGGGCCTGCCGTGTACCTCTACTTCCACTTTCCCGGATACGCCGCGCTGAACGCCTCGTACTACTGGGACTGGTTCGTCATCGCTCCGATTTTCGCGCTGATGCTCGGATTGCTGCTCGAGGGGATCTTCAAGCAGCGCGCGCTCCTCCGGGCGCCCCGCCCGTCCGAGGAGCCTCCCCGCGAGCCGTCGGGAGGGGTTCTCCGGTATCTTCGGAGCCCCCGCCGTCGACGGGCGGCACGCCGCGGGCTGGCTCTCATCGCGATCGCGCTGGGAGTCCTGCTCGGGCTCTCCGTCCTCCTGCCCATCAGTAACGGCGCGTACTACACGTCGCCCGACGGGATCCCGGATTTCCACTACCCGAGCGACTATGCCCAGATCCCCGGCCTGCTCTCCCGGCTGATCGGCGACTCCTACGCCGGGGTCGCGCTGTTCAGTCCCGACGTCAACTGGTTCCTGTCCAACTCGACCGACCTCGTCCCCAACGCGTTCTTCCTGTTCCCCGGCGTCCGGACCCCGGGGGTCCCGATCTACCTCGCCCCGGCCCTCCAGTCGAACAGCTACTTCTACTGGCTCTACGAGACGTTCTACGAGAACGAGACCCGGTACGCGGCCGAGCTGTTCGCCCTCGTCGGGGTCGAGTACTTCCTCGTCTTCTACGACACGGAGGCCGCCTCGTTCCCGAATTTTCTCGGAGCCTCCTTCAACGAGAACGCGAGCGTGCTCCTGCGCTACCAAGCCGAGGTCGAGCCCGTGGTCCAGGAACAGTACTTCGCCCTCTATCGTAACCTCGCGTACAACGGCGTGGCCCTCGCCGACCGGAACCTCTCGCTGATCGCCGGCCCGGGGTACCAGGAGCTGAATGCCCTCGCCTACGCGGGCGTGCCGCTCGAAAACCAGTCGTGGGTGTTCTCGACCGACCTTCCGGGCAACGGCTGCGCGCCGGAACTCGCGCGCGTCGCCCGGGTCTACGCGTCGAGCCCGAACGCCCTGATCGCGGTCGCGCTCCAGTGCGACCACGTCTCGGTCACCGACCCCGCCTCCCTGGTGAGCCCCGCGAACGACACCTCGAGCGGATGGGTCCTGTCCACCCCGGTCCTGGGCGTCTCCGTTCTCGACTCCTGGTCCACGCCGCTCGCGGCCGTTTACCACGACCCGGGTTCGCTGCGCGTCCCGCTCGACGGGAATGGTTGCGCGATGGGCTGTTCCATCTGGCTCCCGGTCCGGTTGAACGGGGACGCGGGGAGCCTGCGTTTCTCCTGGCAGGGCTCCTCGTACAATCTGTCCACGACGACCGGCCGGGCGGGGGTCTACGCCTCGATGGTCTGGGTCGAGCTTCCGTTCGACGTCACTGGCTCGGGCACGCTCACGATCACGCCGAGCGGGGGATGGAACGCCGTCGGGCCGGTCTACGTCTATGCTTCGGGTTCCGGCGTAAACGCGACCAGTCCCGAGGACTGGCTCGCCGAGCACCTCGCGACGACCACGATCGTGGAAGGCTCGCCGGGCCTCACGATCGACATCGGGTCGAGCGTCGGCAGCTCCGGGAACCTCTCCTACGTCACCTTCCCGAGGGACGAGGCCTCGAGCGAGGTCCCGGGCGGCGGAGCGCTAGCCGCCAACGCCACTCCCGACACTCCGGCGAGCCTCTCGGTCCCGGTGGTGGGCGGGCTGCCGTCCGGCTGGATCGGGATGCTGGCGCGGTCCACCGGGGGGGCGGTGTTCCAGGTCGGGACTCCGACCGAGAGTCCGCAACCGATGGTCGGAACCGAATCGGGCGGCGGGAACTCCTCGTTCGGCGGCTGGCAGGACCTCTACTACCCGTGGGACGGGACTCCCCGGGGCCAATCTTCCGAGCTCCCGATCAGCGTGAGTCAAGGGACGCTCGAGATCGCCGAGCTGTGGACCCTTCCGGGCAACACGGGGACTCCCGGGAGCCCGGGCAGGCCGCTGGCCCCAGCCTCGGCAAACGTGAACCCGGTCATCGCCGCGGTCCCGTTCGCATGGAACGTCAGCGACTTTGCCCTGGAGGGAACGCTCACCGTCTCGGCGAGTGACGGGGGCTATTCGGTCTCGACCAACGGGTCCTTGCTCGTCCTCCTGAGGATTTCGGACTACGTCAGCCTCGACGCCGGTTCGGGGGCGAGTCTCGCCTCCGCCCTCGGGACGCTGAACACGCTCCTGTGGAACCCGTCGGGCGCGAGGACCGTGGCCGTGACCCCCGGGGTGACCGAGTATTTCGAACTCGGGATCGGAATCTCGATCCTCGCTACGCTCGCGTGGATCGCGATCGAGCGCGCGATCGCGTGGCGACGCCGACACGCCGAAGGAGCCGGGGAGCTTGGCCGGTCCGAGGCGCCTTCTTCAGCCCCCGCTCCGGCCCCGGATTCGGGCCCGGCGTAGCGGAGGATTCAATACAAGTCGGCCGTACGGTCGGCCCGAGACGCGGAGGGCCGGCCCCCGGGGCCCCGACCCGGCTCCGGCGCGGTTCGGTCGACCCGCGGGCTCGCCGACGACGGACGATGAGCGAGAAGGAGACCGTGGTGCCGCTGCCCTACGGGCCCCGCGAGGTCGAGGCGGCGCTCGGGTCCCAATGGTCCGAGTTGCTGCTCTCGGCCTATCGGTGGATGCAGCTCGGTCGAGCGCTCGACGCCCGGATGCAGGGCCTGCAGCGCCAGGGCCGCGTCGGCTTCTACGGCGCCGCCACCGGACACGAGGCCGTGAACGTCGCGGCCGGTCTCGCCAGCACGCCGGACGACTGGGTGTTCCCGGGTCTGCGCGAGCAGCTGGTCGCCCTGGTCCGGGGCCACCCCCTCGAGACGTACGTCCATCACCTGTTCGCGGACGCGCGCGATCCGGCCCGGGGCCGGAACATGCCGTGTCACCCGAGTGCCCGGGAGGTCCACTATGTGTCGATGTCGTCCGTGATCGGGACCCAGATTACCCACGCCGTCGGACTCGCTTACGGCCTGAGGGTGAAGAAGGCTCCCGGGGTCGCCCTCGCGTTCTTCGGGGATGGCGCGACGAGCGCGAACGACTTCCACGCCGGGCTCAATTTCGCCGGCGTCTTCGCGCTCCCGGTCGTCTTCTGCTGCGCGAACAACCAGTGGGCGATCTCCGAGCCCGTCGAGCGACAGACCGCCTCGACCTCGCTCGCCGTCAAAGCCGCGGAGTACGGCATCCCGGGGCGCCGCGTCGACGGGACCGACTTCATCGCGGTCCTCCACGAGCTCTCCATGGCGCTCGGGGAGGCGCGGCGAGGCGCCGGTCCCACGATGCTCGAGTGCGTCGTCTACCGGATGACCCCGCACTCGAGCTCCGACGACCCGAGTCGGTACCAGCCCCCCGACTGGACCGCCCGGGCCCGGGCCCACGACCCGGTCGATCGCCTCGAATCGTGGCTCCTCGCGGCGGGCCTCCTCTCCGCGGCGACGCAGCAGGCGGTCCACGAGGAGACGGACGGTCGGGTCCGAACCGCGGTGACGGCCGCCGAGTCCACGCCCCCTCCGGGATCCGATACCTTGACCGAAGACGTCTATGCCTCTCCGCGCTCCCCCGACGCGAGCTGACGCAAGCGGAGTGGAGATCGTGGCCGGCACCTACGCGCGGACGACGGAGGTCCTCGTCATCGGAGGAGGGCCGGGGGGCTACACGGCCGGCATCCGGCTCGGTCAGCTGGGAAAGAAGGTCACGCTCGTCGAGAAGAAGGACCTCGGCGGGGAGTGCCTCAACCGCGGCTGCATTCCCTCGAAGGCGCTGATCCACGCATCGCTCCTGTATCACGCTCTGCGTACGGAAGGGGCGGAGGTCGGCGTGGGCGCGAAGGATGTCTCGTTCGACCTCTCGGCCACGATGCGGTGGAAGGAAGGGGTCGTCGCGAAGGAGCGGCAGGGCGTGGCGACCCTGCTCAAGTCCGCCGGTGCGACCGTGCTGCCGGGGGAGGCCCGGTTCACCGGACCCCGCTCCGCGGACCTCACCGCTCCGGACGGGGGTCATGAACGGGTCGATTTCGAGAGCGCGGTGATCGCCACGGGGGCGGTCCACTCCACGATCCCCGGCTTCGAGACCGATGGGTCGACGGTCGTCAATGCCTGGGACCTCCTCTCGCTCACCACCTTGCCCCGCTCGATGTTGGTCCTGGGGGGAGGCGTGAGCGGTTGCGAGCTCGGGGAGTTCCTCGCCCGGCTCGGGGTCGAGGTGACGATCGTCGAGCTCCTCGCTCAGCTCCTCCCCGGCATGGAGGCGGATCTCTCGAGGGAATTGACCGGCACCCTGGAGCGGCTCGGAGTCAAGGTGCGGGTCGCCACGAAGGCCGTGGGGCTCGCCCGAACGAAGGACGGGGTCGTCATGACCGTCGAGGGGTCCTCCGGCCGCGAGGAGCTCCGGGCGGAGCGGCTCTTCGTCACCGTCGGAAAGCGCCCCGCGAGCCGCGACCTCGGCCTCGAGGAGGCGGGGGTCACGGCCGATCCGAAGACCGGGTTCATCGGCGTCGACGCCCAGATGCGTACGAACGTGCCGCACATCTTCGCGGTCGGGGACGTCGCGCGTCCGCCGATGCTCGCCCACAAGGCGTACCGCGAGGGGATCGTCGCCGCGGAGGCGATCGCGGGGATGCCCACCCGGTACGCCTTCGAGGCGATGCCTTCGGTCGTCTTCACGGTCCCGGAGCTCGCCTCGGTCGGCCTCACGAAGGCGGAGGCGGAGGCCCGGGGGTACCGTCCCCGCGAGGCGCGGTTCCCGTACGCCGCGCTCGGCCGGGCCCACGCGAGCCACGCGACCGGAGGGTGGGCGAAGCTCGTCGCCGATGAGTCGACCGGCCTCCTCCTGGGGGTCCACGTCGCCGGGGAGCACTCGGGGGACTTCATCGCCGAGGCGGCCCACGCGATCGAGATGGGATCGACCGTGCGGGACCTCGCGCTCACCATCCATCCCCATCCGACGTTCTCGGAGTCGCTCCAGGAGGCGGCCCTCCTGTGGCTCGGGGAGCCCCTCCACGTGGCGCGCAGGCGGGTGGATGCCGGCGGTCGTTGACTGGGGGCGACGGGAGTACCGACCCGCCCTCGATGCGATGCGCTCGCTCGTCGCGGAGCGGCGGCGCGGGGCGATCCCGGACACACTCGTCCTCGTCGAGCACGAGCCGGTCGTGACGGTCGGCGTCGAGGGCGACGACGGCGGGGCCGCCGGGAGCGGCCTGCCGGTCGTGGCGGTCGAGCGGGGCGGACGGGCAACCTACCACGGGCCCGGGCAGCTCGTGGGGTACCCGATCGTCGATCTCGGGGCCCGGGGCCGCGACGTGCGCCGGTTCGTCCACGAGGTCGAGGAGCTCGTCGTCCGCGCCGTCGTCCCGTTCGGGATCCGCGCGGGCCACGTCTCGGGCCGCCGGGGCGTCTGGGTCGAGGGGCAGCGGAAGATCGCCTCGATCGGCATCGCGGTCGACCACTGGATCACGTTCCACGGGTTCGCGTTGAACGTCGACCCCGACCTCACCGAGTTCGATCGGTTCCGCCCCTGCGGCTTCGACGGCGGAGTGATGACCTCCGTCGCCCGGGAGACGGGCCGCCGGGTGTCGCTCGCCGAGGCGAAGCCGACCGTCCTCGAAGCATGGGACGCCCTCTTCGGGACGAGCCCGAGCGGAACGATGGTCCCGACGGGGCCGGCGGAGCCGACGCCCGCCCGAACGCCGGCATGAGCGGCCCGGGGCCGGCCTTCCCCCGGCTGCTCCTGGTCGGCGGCGGCGGAGGACTCGTCGGCCGCTCGATCCTCGAGGAGTTCGGGGGGACCTGGCAGATCCGCTCGCTCCATCGACACCCGGCGGCGGCGGAATCGGGTCTCCCGAACGTCGAGTGGGTCGCGGGCGACGCCGCGACCGTCCCCGACTGGCAACCGCTCCTTCACGGGGTCGACCTCGTGCTCAACCTCGCGTGGTACCGGTTCGGCCCCGACCGGCGGTTCGCTCCGCTGGCCGCCGGCCTCCAGCGTCTCATCCGGGCCTCGGAGGCCGCCGGGATCCGGCGGTTCGTCCACATCAGCGTGCCGGACGCTCCCCGGTCGCTCGAGACCGGCCTCCCCTACCTCGTGCGGAAACGCGAGGTCGATCACGCGATCGAGGCGAGCTCCCTCGCCTACGCGATCGTCCGGCCCACGATGCTCTTCGCCCCCCGCGACAAGCTCCTCACCGTCATGCTGCGGACGATCGCGCGGTACCACCGCTTCCCGATGTTCGGCGACGGCGACTACCACCTCAGCCCGATCGCCGCGCGAGATCTCGCTCGCATCGTCCACCGGGAGGCCGAGCTCGGCGGCCGACGGAACGTTGTCGCCGGGGGTCCGGAGCGGTGGCGGTACCGGGACCTCACGGACGCGCTCTTCGCCGCGCTCGGCCGAGAGCCCCGCTACGTTCGCCTCTCCCCCCACGGATCGATCCGGCTCTCCCGCTTCCTCGAGACGATCGGTTCGACCCTCCTCTACGCCTACGAGGTCGAGTGGCTCCTCTCCGACCTCCTCGGGCCTCCCCCCTACGAGGGGCTCGACCCGCCCCTCGCCCCGGTGCGACCGTTTCTCGAGTCCGAAGCGGCACGATGGCGCCGTCCCTCGCCGGCGCGTGGCTAAGTTTAAGCGACCGACGGACCTTCGTACGACCCATGGAAGCGGTCGATCTCAGCCGGCGCCTCACCGATTTCGAACAGGTCGCGGGCGAGGTCCTCCGGGACGTTCAGGACGTCACCGAGCAGCAGATCCGGCACTGGATCGTGAACCCGTTCTTGGTCGCGCTCGGCTGGGACCCGCACGACAAGAAGCAGGTCTTCCTCGACTTCCCGGTGAAGTCCGGCGCCGACCATGTCGACTACGCGGTCTTCAATGCCGACGGCCAGCCCCGGCTGTTCCTCGATGTGCGCGACCGGACCTCGAACGTGACCGAGATCGGTCCGATCGGCGACTACGCCAAGGAGGCGAAGGTCCCCCTCGGGCTCCTCACCAACGGCCGCGAGTTCTCGCTCTGGTACGTCAGCAAGGAGGACGCGCCCGCGCCCCTCTTCGTCCTCCCGCTCGACGAGCTCGCCGACAACTCCGAGAGCCTCCTCGGGCTCACCTCGGAGTTCCGCCTGAGCGACACGGGGATCGAGCAGCTGCGGCGCAGCGCGATCCGCCTCGCCGTGCTCCAGATGCTCGAGGACAACGCGGAGAAGACGTTCGATGCGCTCGTCGGTTGGGTGCAGGCGCAGGTCGCCCCGGGGGCCCTCGATGACACGACCGACCAGGCGATCCGCGATGCAACGCTGCTCTGGCTCACCGAGGAGCACCTCACGATGCCGGCGTTCCAGCCGAAGGAGGGGAAGCGGCACCACGAGCTGCGCAACACGACCCCCCGCGACTGGGAGCCGTTCCCCCGCGGTCCTCCCGGCACGTTCCAGTACAAGTACGATACCGCGAAGATCCTCGACCTCCGGCAGGGTCCGAAGGAGGTCCGCGAGCAGCTCCGGCTGCAGGGCCTGCGCACGCCCACCGCGACGAGCCTCGGGGGATTCTACCACGAGCTCCGCCATCGCGCGGGGCTCCCGGCGAAGTAACCGGTCCGCTCCGGTCCGCCCTCAGTGGGGCAAGATCAGATGGCTGTCGCCGAACTCGTGCCAGAGGTACCCGCGATCGACGGCCACCCGGTACGCGTCCCGGAGCGCCGGGACCCCGCTCAGGCTCGCGAGCAGCTCGAGATGCGTGGTCCGGGCATCGTGGAAGCCGGTCAGCAGGCCGTCGACCGCTCGCCACGGACGACCCGGCCTCAGGTATAGGCGGGTGAACCCGCGGGCCTCGCGGACGAGCCCTCCATCCACCGCCGACTCGAGCGCGCGGACGACGGTCGTGCCCACGGCGATCACGCGCCCGCCCGCGCACCGGGTCCGGTTGACGAGCTCCGCGGTCCCCGCCGAGACCTCGAACGGCTCGGGATAGATCGGAATCTCTTCGGGTCGATCGGGGTCGAGCTCGAGGCTCGAGACCCCGGTATGGAGGAGGATCGGCGCCACCTGGACCCCCGCCGCCGCGAGGCGGTCGAGGAGGGGGCGAGTGAACGGCCGGCCCGCGCTCGGCATCTCGGCGCTCCCCGGCACCTTCGCGAACACCGTCTGGTACGTCTCGAGCGGGTACTCCTTCGCGAGGTATCCGTAGCGGATCGGCCGGCCCGCCCGGGCCATCGCACGATCCAGGTCGCCCTCCACACGCAGGAACGAGAGCCGGGGGGCGCCGGGGAAGGGAGCGATCGCCCGGGCGGGGGTCCCGGCGATCTCGAAAGGCTCCCCGAGTTCGAGCGGGACCGGTCCGGGACGGCCGGGACCCCATCGGGTCTCGGCGAGCCAGAGGGCAGGACCGTACCGGGTGGAGAGGTGGACGAGGAAGGGGCCGGGGGAGCCTCGGGCGGGGAGGCTCGCCGGCAGGGTCGCGCTCTCGTTGACCACGAGGAGGTCGCCCGAGCGGAGCAGCTGCGGGAGATCGGTGAACTGCCGGTCGAGGTGGCGATCCCTCCGGGTCACGAGGAGGCGGACCCCGTCCCGCGGAAGCCCGCGGTCCTCGGGGGTCCGGTCCGCGTCCCGGCGCTCCGGCAAGGGGACGGCTGCGAGGAGGTCGTTCATGCCGGGACCTCCCAGCGCTCCGCCTGCGCCTGGAATCGTCGCCCCGAGATCGCCCGACGGTCCTGATGGATCAACCAGGCCCAGAACGGCACCGTCACGTGGGGGAGCGGCCGGTCGGAGATGTCGGTCCCGGGATAGGCTGCCTGGTGCATCGTGGTCCTGAGGTCGCCCGGATCGACGGCCACGACCGAGATCCCACGGCCCTCGAGTTCGTGCGCGAGGGTGACGCTCACGAGATCGAGCGCGGCCTTGCTCGCGCCGTAGCCGCCCCAGCCGGGATAGCCTCCGATCGCGGCGTCGCTCGAGATGTTCACGATCGTCCCCTGGGCCACTTCGAGGTACGGGAGAAGGTTCTGGACGAGCGCGACCGGCGCGAGGAGGTTCACCGCCAGGACGCGCTCGAGGGCGGGCAGGGGGAGCTTCTCCAGCGGCAGGAGCGGGGAGGGCCCGAGCTCGCTCGCGTTGTTGATCAGGAGATCGAGGCGGCCCCGGGACCGGACCGCGTGGCCGAGTCGGGCGCGGTGCGCTTCGTCGGCGACGTCCCCGGCGACCGGCGAGACCGAGACGCCCGCTCCGGCGAGCCGGTCCGCGGCCGCGGAGAGCGCCGTGGCCCCCCGGGCCGTCACGACGAGATCGTACCCTTCTCCCGCGAGGAACTCCGAAATCACGAGACCGAGCCCCCGCGAGGCCCCCGTGACGAGCGCGAGGGGGCGGCCGGTCGTCGCGCCGTTCATCCGGACCCCCGGGTCTCCCGGATCAGGAATCGGCACACGGGGTCCCCGGCGACCACCCGGTGAGAGACGTCGACCTTCGCGTGGAGCAGCGACTCGAACATCCGACGTTCGATGTCGCAGGCGACCGGGAACCGCTCGGCGAGGGCGAGGATCGGGCAGTTGTGTTCGAGCAGCTCGAGCGAGCCCTTGCGACGGGCCGCCACCTCGGCCATGTAGCCGCCCTCGGTCCGGATGCGGGCGAGCTCCTCGACCCGCTCGCGAACGTCCCCCGCGGAGAGTCGGGGGCGGTTGCGGTCCGCGACCTCGTGCGCGCGCTGCTGGAAGAGCTCCCCGACCGCGGCCGATCCGAGTTTGCGTTCGATGAACTCGAGCGCGGCCCGGGACATCTCGGAGTACCCCTGGGGAAAGAGGCTCACCGACTCCGGGGTGAGGCGGAAGATCACCCGAGGCCGGCCGACGTGGCCCGCCCGGTAGGAGCGCTGGACCAGGTGCTGACCCTCGAGCTTCTGTAGGTGGCCGAGGGCAGCGACCTTCGAGACCCCGATCGCCTGGGCGACCTCCTCGAGGGAGGCATCAGGCTGCCCCTTGAGGTAGACGAGGATCCCCCGCTTCGGCGAGGATCGCGGCATCGGCTCCGGCTCGTTCCGGTCGTCCACGATCGGGGAGAGGACGTCCCTATTAATACACTAAATCCTTAACAAATAGAATCAACGCCCGGGGCCGCTCCATCCGGGGGGTGCCGTCGATAGGTTCCTATCCCCCCGAACTCTGGGGGGACCCATGCCGCGGGGCGCAGCTTCGTCCGAGCACCAGCCGAACATGTTCCTCGACCTCATGGAGGCGATCGCGAATCGTCATGGCGAGGTCGATCTTCGCCTCGACCACGTGACGATGCGCCTGCCCCTCCTGCGCGACACGATCGAGCTGAACGGGGCCATCTCGATCTCCGTCCACATGCGCGAGATGACGGAACCGGAGCGGGCGGCGAGCGCCGCGCGCGAGGTCCGGGCGCTCTCCCACTGACCGAGGGGTCCGGGCCGGTTCGCGCGATCGTTAGCCCGCCGATGGGCCTCCCGGCGTCGCGAGGGCCGCGACGCGCCGGCGCAAAGGCTTTTCGTCAGGTTTAATACGCATGAATGCGCACTTTAAACCCGGCGATGATGTCCGACGAGGACGCCCGCGTGCCGCACCCGTGTCTCCGGCCGCGATGCGGTCACCAGCCGGCCGACCACCTGCTGACGCCGGAGCTCGCCGGTCCGACCGAGGTCGTGGTGTGGTGCACGAAGTGCCGGCGCCACGAGACCCGGCGTCCGACCCGCTGGTCCCATCTCTGGGGCCGGAGCGCCCCGCGACGGGTCCGTTCCCGGATCGGCCGGGCGAGCTAGGGGAGAGGTCGGGCCCGGTTTCGCCGGGCTCACGATCCCCCGATGAAGTGGCCGACGAGGAAGCCGGCGAAGCCGGCGCCGAGGCCGATGAGGATCATCCGGCCCGCGCCCTCCCAGCGGGAACCCAGGTTCTGCCGGGCCTCGTACCAGCCGATCCCGAAGAGCATCGCGCCGCTCAGCAGGATGGAGATGTACGCGGCCGTGAAGAGCGTGTGGCCGAGGAAGAAGAACGGCAGCACCGGAATGATCGACCCGACCACCGTGGAGCCGAGGACCACGAGCCCGGTGTCCCGGGCCTGCTCCGGGGCGATCTCGTTGAGGTTGAGCTCGAACGCCATCATGATGTCGAGCATCGCCTTCGGCTTCTTCTCGATCCGCGCGAGCATCTCCTCGACCTCGGGCCCCTCGTACCCCCACTGGCGCAGGATCACGCGGACCTCCTCCCGCTCGAGCTCGGGGACCTCGCGCATCTCCGCGAGCTCCCGCTGGACCTCGCTCACGTAGAGGTGCCGGCGCGCGAGGGTCGAGGTGTAGGCGACCGCCCCCATCGAGATCGACTCGGCCGCGAGGGCCGCGAGGGCCGCGATGAGGATGATCCGGGTGTCGCTCGTCGCGGCGACGAGACCGAGCAGGATCCCGAGGACGTTGACGATCCCGTCCTGACTTCCGAGGATGAAGTCCGCGAGCAGCGTGGGACGAGGATGGTCCTCGGGCCGGCTCGGCATGGGCGGGCTCCGACCCCGCCCCGCGATTATTACGCCTACGGTGAGCGGGCGGCGGTCATGCGGAGGCGACGCGCCCGGCCCGGTCGACGCCACCGGGCGAGCTGCCGCCGAGCGTCGGCGAGGATCTTGGCGTGGTCGAACGCGAGCGGCCCGGTTTGGTCGAGGGGCACCCACTCGGCCGCGGCGGCGTCGTCCGCGCCCCGGGGAGCTCGGGCTCGGCCCCGAACGAAGAACACGATCGAGGTGGTCGGCTTCCGCGGGTCCCGATCCGGACCTGAGTAGACTCCGACCAGCGCGATCGGCCGGGCGACGAGCCCCGTCTCCTCCCGGACCTCCCGGACGACCGCCTCCTCGACCCGCTCGCGCTGTTCGACGAACCCTCCCGGGAGGGCCCGTAGTCCCTTGAAGGGAGGCCGACCCCGCGTGACGAGGAGCACCCGTCCCCGCTGGATCCATACCGCGTCGACGGCGAGCGCCGGATTCTGGTACCGAGGGCTCACGACCCGGCCAACCGGCCCGGCGATATGAAGCGGCCCAGGCCCGACGGAGTGCGCGAGGAAACCCTCACACCCCTTCCCGAATTCCCGCAATCTTAAGTCGAGGGAGCGGGTGGCCTCCGTACGTGATGGGCCCTTCTCGCCGGTGCCCTGGATTCCGACCGATGCGCGAGGAGTTCGAGAGGGGACGACGGGCGACGTCGCGAACGAGGCGAGGGTGAGCGCCGGGCCCGCCACCTCGGCTCCACCCCGGCTCTCCCTCGTCCTCGCCACGCTCAACGAGGGAGAGAACCTCCCTCGACTGATCGAGGCCCTCGACGCGACTCCGCTGCCGTCCCTCGAGATGATCTTCGTAGACGACGGAAGCGCGGACGGGAGCCGGGAGTTCCTCGATGCACTCGCGGCCCGGGACCCCCGAGTCCACCGAATCTATCACGACGGGAAGCAGACGACCGTCCGCGCCCAGACGCAGGGGATCCGGGCCGCGCGCGGCGAGTACATCGTGATCATGGATTCGGATCTTCAGCACCCGGTCCCCGTTCTCCCGCGTCTCGTCCAGGCGCTTGACGACGGCGCGGCGCTCGCTGTCGCCTCGCGTTATCGGGAGGGCGGTTCCACCGGAGAACGGTCCGTCGGCCGTGCCGCGATATCCCGGGGCGCGAGCACCCTCGCGAAGCTCCTGCTCTCGGACGCCCGTCGGGTCTCCGACCCGGTGTCGGGGTACTTTGCCTTCCGGAAGGACGTCTACCAGCCCCTCGACCCGGAGCTGCGGGGGTACAAGCTCCTGCTGTTCCTTCTGGTCATGGCGCGGGGCCGCTCGATTACCGAGGTCGGCTACCGATTCGAGCCCCGGACGGCGGGGACGAGCAAGGTGACTCAGGGGTTCGCGTTCCTGCGGGTGTTCCTCCGGGAGGTCCGCGTCGCCCGCCGGTACGCTCGGGATCGATGGGGGCACCGCGCCGCGGCCGCCACCGCGCCGAGCCCTACCCAGGAATAGCCCTTCACCCAAGGCCGGCGCGCGCAATCCCTATATCGGGGCTCCCCTCGCCGGACCGGTCCCCCCGGGGGAAGGAACGGTCCTCCCGCGACCGCGCAGGCGAACGCCATTCGATCGGAGTTCGAGGGAGGCACGGAACGCGATGCGGGTGCTCGTCACAGGCGGTTCGGGGTTCATCGGGCGCTATCTGACCGCCCACGCGAACGAGCTCGGCCACGAGGTCCGCGGCACCTACCTCGGGCCGGAAGAGCTCGGCAAGGTCGGCCCGGCGGGCGGAACCCTCCGGTGGGACCGGCTCGACATCCGGGACCGCGCCGCGGTCGAACGGCTCATCGAGGAGTACCGCCCGGAGGCCGTCTTCCACCTCGCGGCTCAGGCGTACGCGCAGCGGGCCTGGGAGGACCCGGTGGGAACGTTCGATACGAACGTCCTCGGCACGATCCATCTGTTCGAGGCGCTCCGAAAGCACCCGCCGTCTGCCGGGACGTTCCTCGCCTCGTCCGCGTCCACCTACGGCGTCGCGAAGCTTCCCATGGGCGAGACGACCGTGCTGAACCCGATCAATCCCTACGGCGTCTCGAAGGCGAGCCAGGACATGCTGTCGTTCCAGTACGCGCTCAACTTCCATCTGCGGATCGTTCGGGGCCGGCTGTTCATCACCACCGGCCCGGGCAAGACGGGGGATGCCGTGAACGACTTCGCGCAGCAGGTCGTGGCGCTCGAGCGTCGGGGCAAGCCCGGGGAACTGCGGGTCGGGAACCTCGACACGCGCCGGGACATCTCCGACGTCCGGGATGCGGTGCGCGCGATCTGGCTCGTCTTCGAGAAGGGAGACGTACGGGAGCCGGTGAACATCGGGGCCGGGGAGAGCTATTCGATCCGCGCGATCGCCGAGGAGCTCGTGCGGCTCGCCCGGGTACCCCTCACCATCGTGCCCGACCCCGCCCGGTTCCGACCGACCGATGAGCCCGAGATCCGGGGCGACGTCGCGCGGCTCCGGGCCCTCGGATTCACCCCCCAGTACCCCCTCGAGCGGACGGTCGCGGACGTGCTCGAGTACTGGCGCGCTCACGTTCCCCCGGGGTGACGCGGACCCGACGGGCTCGGGGTCGATCCGGGTCAAGCGGAATTGACCTCGTCTCTAATACGCGAGAGAACAGTGGAGCCGGCGAAGGACGGGAACACCGGAAGATCAGGGAACGGAAGCCGATCTGCCCTCGGTAATCTCCGAACGCTTCCCAGGACGGAGCACCGAGGGGCCGGGCCGATCTTCTGGCTTCCCGCCCTTCCATTTCTGTACGACAAGGAGTCCTGAGCGTCGCCCGGCGCAGGCCCTCGCGTCGCCGATGACGGAGAGGTTCGTCCTTCGCCGGCGGCGCTACTCCGGAACGAGCGGGTCGCCGGCTCGGACGACGCCCTCGCGAATGACCTTGGCATACCAGCCGCGCCGGCCCATCATCACCCGAAGGAACTCCGGTCCCTTCGCCGGGCCCACGTACGGGAGGAGGTACAGGTTGTCGCACGGCGTGCATGCCTTCGTCACCTCGATCACGGAGTCGCCGACCCGGAACCGACGCCCGGGGGCGAAGGCGTCGTACGGAATCCCCGACGAGGTGATGTTCTCGCCGAGGTCGCCGGTTCGGACGGGCCAGCCCTCGCGATTCAGCTGCTCGAGCGTCTCCTTCGGGACGACGAGGATCGCCATGCCGGAGTCGTCGTGCTGCGTCTCGTGACGCCAGCGGTTGAAGTCCCCTTCGAGCCCCGCAAAGGTCACCCGGGCGGAGGGGACGGTGGGCTTCGGAAGTCCGTGCTCGCCCCGGGTCTCGGGCTTCCGGTGGATTTCGAACACGCTCCCGTGGTCGTTCTCGGTCATGGCTCCCGGTCCGAGGCCAACAAATCCCGTCCGAGATTAGACCCTGTCGGAGGCCCCCCATGCCGGGGTCCGTTCGTACACGGGCCGAGTGCGGAGAAGGGCGACGAATCCGAGGAAAAGGATCAACGCTCCGACGATCGCGAGCGCCCAACCGGTGCTGGGCCCCCAATTGGCCGAAACGGTGGTGCCTGTCGAGCCGGAAAAGCAGATCCCGTCCGACCCTCCGCTCGCACTGCACGAACCCCAGAAGGAGCTGAGCGGCGAGGGGGCGGCCGATGGGATCCCCCCACCGTCCTGATCCAAGGCTGAGGTCTGGAACCCGGCGACCGCTACCACCGGCACGAGCGCGAGCAGGAAGGCGAGGAAGGTCGCTAGCGCGATCCCCAGCAGCCGGCGCGGGGGAATCGATCGTCCGAACACGCCCGCGAGAACCACGGCCGCCGCGAGGCCGCTCAGGACCACGCTCAGGATGAGAAGGACCTGGACCGCCTCGTAGAGGTTGCCCACCGCGCCGAGGCTCCCCGAAGTGTACGAGAGGCTGCCGCTGCGCAGGGACCCACAGCCCGACACCGAGCAGGAGACTTGGTACTGGGACCCGGGCGCGAAGACGGTGGTCACCGTCGGACCGCCGCTCGTGGTCACCGTGAGGGCCCACCATCCCGAAACGAGGGAGGCGACCACGATCACGAAGCCGACCACTACGAATAGGGCGGCCCAGCGGAGCCCCCGACGACCCGAGGGATGCGGCCGCGTGGTCGTCGGCCCGGGAGATGGGGCTCGGCCCTTCGAGTCGGTGACCTCAACTCCCTCAAGATCCGAGGCAGGAGGTCGTCCGCTCCGGTCGATCGACGAGACCTGGGAGATCCGAAGGAGCCCGGCTCGAAGAGCCTCCGGGGTCCCGCACTCCGTCACGAGAGGAGAGAGTGGGGACCCCCGAGTTAAACCTCGTGACCGACGGGCGGTCGCCGGGCCCACGAGCGGGGAGAAGACCCGGCCGGCCCTTCGGGTACGGGCGACCCGAGATTGCGCCACTCGCCGTCGGTGTCCTTCGGTCGAAGCGATTGCACAACTCGTTCGGAGGGTTTATACCCCACCTCCTCACCTCGATTCATGGGATAGGACTCGACCCAACTGTTGGGCGGTCACAACCGGGTGGTTCCTTCACTGGATGGGCGGCCTGAATATCGCGTGGTTGAACCAGCTCGATATCCTCCATCCGTGGGCCGGGGGCGCGGAGCGCCACTGTATCGAGGTCTCGAAGAGGTTGGTCCGACGCGGACATCATGTCACGGTGTTCTCCGAACGGCACGGGGACCTCGCCTACTCGGACACGATCGAGGGAATCCGGGTCGTTCGGCCCGCCGGCCGCGTAGGGCTGCACTTGTGGGCGAGGACGAACCTGCTCCGGAGCTGGGCCGGGCCGTTCGACGTGGTCGTGCACGACCTCTCCAAAGTGCTCCCTTGGCAGCTGCACAACGGTTCGCCCGTACCCACTCTCGCGGTCGTGCGCCACGTGAACGGCCGAATCCTGATGCGGGAGGCCCCGGTCTTCACGGGTCCCGCCTTCTGGGCGGCGGAGCGCTGTTATCGTTTTGCCTACGGCCATACTCCGATCGTCACCGAGGCCGGGTCGACGCAACGGACCCTGATGGAGCTCGGGTTGCGCCCGGAATCGATCCACATCATCCGCCCAGGGGTCGATCATCGTCTCTTTCACCCGGACGGCTCGGCCAAGTCGTGCACCCCGGAGATTCTGTTCGTCGGTCGGCTCAAGCCGTACAAGGGGGGAGATGTTGCGATCGAGGCGATGAAAGCGCTGACGGGAGTGTATTCCGGAGCGCACCTCACGATCGCCGGTCGGGGACCCGAGCGGGAACGTCTCGAGCGACTGGCCCACCGTCACGGCCTCGACGATCGCGTGACGTTCGTCGGGTACGTGACCCTGGAGGATCTCGCTGCACTTTATCGTCGAGCTTGGGTGCACATCCAGCCGTCGATTGTCGAAGGCTGGGGGCTTACGGCGATCGAGGCCGCCGCGTGCGGAACTCCCACGGTCGCGTTCCGAGGCGGTGCCCTTCCGGAGAGCGTGGGGCCGGTCTCGGAACCATACCTGACCAACGAACGCACGGCTCCCGCCCTCGCCGCGGCGTTGACGCGGTGTCTCGATCGACTGGGGGAGGAGCCCGCGGACCTTTCGGCTTCGCTCTGTGAGTACGCCCGCGAGTTCGATTGGGATCACACGGCAACCGCCTATGAGCAGCTGCTCTATTCGGTTGCCCGTGTACTCCCGCCGATCCCAGCCGCCGTGAGTACGTCGCTAACGAGTCCGGCTTGGTCACGAAGCCGGTAGCCAGTGCGACACGCGGATAGCTGGTCATGACTCTCGGCCCTCGCTCGCGGCCGGATCTGGTTCGTGTTTTCGTGCCCCGGGTCCGGGGGGACAGCCGAGGCGCGAGCGCTGTTCTCGATGCCGAATTCCGAACCCTGGGGTGAGTCGTGAGGATCCTCATCGCTACCCATGCCTCGCTCGAGGTGGGGGGGGGCGAGGAACTGATGCTGATGACCCTCGCCGAGGCCTTGACTCAGCGTGGGCACGACGTACGAATCGCGAATTTCGCTTCTACATTCGGCGGAGAGCGTCGCACGAGCCTCGGCCAGGTTAGTCGGTCACTCCCCGGGATCGACGTTGTGTCCGTGCCCGGGTCGCTCGTGATGCGCCGAATACTTCCGATCCCCGGGCTCCGCGGGGTACGGGTCCTTTGTGATTCGTTCCGGTGGGCGGATGTGATCGTGTTCGGGCAGTACTACGGCTTCGACCTGTCGGTATGGATCCTAAGCCGAATCGCCGGTAGGCCAGTCGTCTGCTCTCAGTCGAACGCCCTGTTCCGTTCTCACCGGGGCGCGTTGCGCGACGCCGCACAGGAGGGGTATGCTCGAACGATAGGGTGGCGCGTGCTTCGGAGGTGTGATGCGGTGCGCGTGGGCAACTTGGATGATCTCAAGTTCCTGCAAGCCCACGGTTACAGTCACGGTCTCCTCCTGTATCCGATGCGAGGAGAATTCTCTACGGCGGTCCGTCCTCAGGCCTTGCCCCCTCCAAATGACCGACTTGCGGAGAAACTAGAGGCAGACGTTCGTTTCAAGGTGATGACCGCTGGCCGGATGACTCATCAGAAGGGCGTGGAGGTCATCGCGCAGCTGATTCGATTGCTCCACGCTCGACGACCCGAGGCGCATCGCGAGATCGCATTCTACTTCGCAGGAACGGCCGACCTGCCACCCGAGATTGAGCGCGTTCGCTCGGAAAGTCCGGAGCTCGTGGTCAATCTTGGGGTTCTTCCGCGTGCGATATTCGCGCTGTTCCTCATGGGATCCGACGTCGTCCTCGTCCCCTCCTTGTACGAGAGCTTTGGAATGATTGCGGCGGAAGCTCAGTCCTTCGGCAAGCCAGTCATTGCCACCGACATAACTGGCCTGCGCGAGGTGGTGACCGATGGAACCAGCGGGATCCTGGTCCGCGAGTGGACGGCCGAAGCCTTTCTCGAGGCGATCCTGAATCTTCGCACGATCTGGAACTCCGATTCCCCGCGATGGGAGGCTATGAAAGCTCAGGCGATGATCAACTACCAGCGAGTGCTCGGGCCAGACGTGCAGAACGCGCAATTCGACGGGCTGCTTGCCGAACTCGAGCGACTCGGGAAACGATCAAGGGACGAATCTAGTGAGTGATTTGGAAGTTTCCAATCCTCGTCTTCTACCTCTGCGGAGTTCTCCTTGGTGGTGACTCGCCGGGCGGCGTCTGGCGGGCCCGACCCGTTCAGCCTACTGGCCGTCGAGCTGTCCGGCGAGGACCGGAATTCGAATCGGCAAGAGCACTTCGAGGATGATTCTCGCCAGTTCCCAGAGGCCGCACGTCACGAGGGCGAATATGGAGAGAATCTCCAACGTCGAAACCGAGTGGGGAACAGCGTAGAGGAGGAAGAGTGGTACAACAATCGCCAATCCAAGGCCGAAGGTACTCACGAAGGACGCCACGCTAGCGCCGGGTCGGTCCGGCCGCGTCGGGAGACTCGTCGCAAGAAGGGCGACAGCGACCACACCCGCCATCAGGCCATCTCCGCGCAGCGCGGGCCCGACCGAGAGTAGACTATAACAAAGGAAGAGGGCCAACGCGGCGCCCAGACTTCGGACCGCGAACGAAAACCTCGAGACCCAACGCCCGTTGAGCCAATCTATCGGCAGCCAGATGAAGACGGGCACAGCGAGGCAGGCGAACAGAACGAACGAGAGCACCGTGTCGACATTGCCGTAACGATAGTCGAGGAGGTTGATGACAAATGCGAGCACCGACACACTGAACGCGAAGAGGACTCCCGCACGGAACTGAACCCGAGGCGCCAGCAGCACGGTACCGACCATCAACGGCAGGGCCCAAATCAGATGCTGGACGTAGAACACCTCGTACGAGAAGTAGAACGCGGCCATCGAAGCGTACAGCGCGACCAGGGTATACCTCGGGAACCACTCGACCCCCCAGAAGTACGCCAGAATCGCAACCACGCCGACGACGCAGAAACCCACGATCGGAGAAACGTACAGGCCGAACCACCAATTCAGCGAGAATAGGTAGGTCATGGGGCTCAAGGTCGAAGCTCCTAGACTGAGGCTCGAGCCATTGGTGCGGAGCCCGATGAATTGGAAATACGAGACGAACCCGTTGAGCGACTGGTAGAGTACGAGAAACGTCACAACGTACGCCAGGAGAGGTCCTAGGACCAGGAAGGCCCGTTGAACGTGAGAGATGCGTCGAGATAGGAAGACGAATGGGACCACGAAGATCGTCGAAATGATGGT
>JASHPK010000012.1 GCA_030038095.1 Thermoplasmata archaeon
GACCTCTCACGGGCCCTCGACGCCACGGGGCGACTGTTCTCCGACCTGGCGCGCGAGGTCGCGAGAGAACGTAAGTGGGTCTATCCTGAGAAAGCGGAGTTCTCCGTCCGGACCCTGGTCGCTCGCATGCTGAGAGCCGCCAGCCTGTCGTCCTGACCGCGCCCGGCGGAACGTGGGGACTCTCGGTCAGCCCGGACTAAGCTGCGTGGGCGGTTGCTCCTGAAAACGGCTCGGGAACAGCCGAGCGGTACTGACTCGCCACCCGGAGTATCGTGAAGCGGTGTTGTTCTCTGGCGGCGGTCTTCCGGGGCTCGTCAGGAGCTTGGCGGTCAGGGTTGATGTACTTACCCTTTCGACCCGGCGATCGTGCCGGCAAACCGTAGGGAGCGACGTGGACCTAGCGGCAGGCACCCTCTTTCCCCACCTTGGGTTCTTCGTTCGCTCCTCCCCACGACTGCGCCCAGAACACGACGGATCATCCTGAATTCCCTGGGGCCCCTCAACCCACCCGAGGGGAGCATCGCCGGCGAAGGAGCGCCCCATCTCGCGGCCCGCAGGCTTAACTGATGGACGGCTTCCCGGATTTGTGACACCGGGTCGCCGCCTTGCCGCGGTGATGTTCACCGATACCGTTGGCTTCACCGCTTCCACCCAGGCCAACGAGGGTCGAACGCTCGAGTCGCTCCGCCAGCAGGCGGAACTGCTGCGTCCACTCTTGGCGCTGCACCAGGGCCGCGAAATCAAATCCACTGGCGACGGCTTCCTCGTGGAGTTCGACAGCGCGCTCAAGGCCGTGCAGTGTGCGGTGAACATCCAGCGCCGCATCCACGAACGGAACTCGGAGGGAGGACAGGTACCGATCCAGATTCGGATCGGAGTCCATCTGGGGGACGTGGTCCAAGATGAAAACGATATTCTCGGCGACGCCGTGAACATCGCGGCCCGAATCGAGCCCCTCGCGCATCCCGGGGGTGTTTGCGTATCTGGCGCGGTGTACGAGCAGGTGCGCACGAAGGTCACGGATCGGTTCGAGAAGC
This sequence comes from Thermoplasmata archaeon, assembly GCA_030038095.1. Classification (GTDB taxonomy): domain Archaea; phylum Thermoplasmatota; class Thermoplasmata; order Lutacidiplasmatales; family UBA184; genus Lutacidiplasma. The sequence continues at coordinate 1,038 of JASHPK010000012.1, forward strand.
TCGAGTCCAAGTCGTTGAAGGGCGTCGAGCTTCCGATGGATGTCTACCGCGTGCTACCTTCCTGGGAAGGGAACGGCAAGAACGAAGGGGAGGACGCTTCGCGCGTACTGGACAAGACGCGCATCGCGGTGCTCCCGTTTGCCAATATCAGCCCCGACCCGAATGACGAGTACTTCGCGGATGGGCTGACCGAGGAGCTGATCGCGAATCTCTCCCTGGTTCCCGGGCTGAAGGTGATCGCCCGGACCTCGGTCCTCGGATACAAGCGCGGGGAGAAGAAGGTCGCCACGATCGGCAAGGAACTCGGCGTCGGCACGATCGTGGAGGGGAGCGTCCGACGTGCCTCGACCAAGATTCGAGTCACCGTTCAGGTGATCGACGTAGCCACCGAGGAGCACCTGTGGACGGCGAAGTACGACGACGATCTCGACGACATCTTCGCCGTGCAAAGCGAGATTGCGGCGAAGGTGGCCACGTCACTGCCGGGGAGCCTCACGGGCGCCCACGTCCCGGTCCCGGAACTGGAGCGGCCCAAGGAGACCCAAGCCTACCTGTCCTACCTGCAAGGTCAAGCGCTGATCTGGAGGACCGACGAACCCTCGCTCCGTAAGTCGCTCGAACACTTCCAGAAGGCGCTCGAAAGCGACCCCACGTTCGCTCGTGCCTACGCCGGACTCGCCCGGGCGTACATCAATCTGGGCAGCGAAGGGTACCTGACCTGGACGGGCGCCATCGAGATGGGTCAGGCGGCCGCTGAGCGCGCCAGCCGACTCGACCCAGACCTGGCGGAGGCGCACGGTCTCTTGGGGGAAGTGGCGTTCATGGCGGATTACCCGGCGGAGGTTCTCGACCGGGAGCTCCGCCGCGCGCTCGAGCTGAATCCGAATCTCGCGCAGGCCCACAGCATTCTCAGCTCGCTCGCGGGGTCCTTCGGAATCCTGGAGTCGTACATCATCGAAGCGGACGAGGCCTACCGCCTCGATCCTCTCTCCCCGCCCATGATCCGGCGCCAAGGCGAGGCGTACTTCAACACGGGTCGGTTGGAGGAGGCGCGGGCGCACTGGGAGAAGATCATCGAACCGGATCCCATCGACGGCTACAACGGCCTCGCCGATTACTTCATGCTCAAGGGCGACCACGAGCGGGCCGAGTCGATGGTCCGTGAGCTGGAGCGGGTCGCCCCGAACAGCGATCATGCCTTGCTTCGACGGGGCTATCTCGCCGCATTGACGGGAGATCGGGAGACCGCCGTCCGGTCGATCGCCAAGCTGGACGAATTGTTCAAGAAGGGCACCTCTCGCCAGTCCTCGATCGGGTACATCTACTACGCCCTCGGGGACCTCGATCGGTTCTTCGAGTACATGCTCGCCGCGGCGAAGAACCACACCCTGCAGGCGGTGAAGGTCCGACTCTCTCCGCTGTTCGCGGCGGCGCGCAAGGATCCTCGTTTCGTCATGCTGGTCATCCAAGCGGGTCGGCCCATGCAGGCCTACAAGCCACCCACGTGACGCCGGCGTTACGATTCCTTCCCGATCGACCGGCGGGGTCTCGTCAAGCCAGCCGCCGATCGGAGGTTTGCTGGTCCTCGGCCCGCTGGTCGTACGGGTACGTCGCGTAGAGGTCGCTGGCCCGGGTCAACGCGGCGGTCGGACCTTCCGCGAGGGACCATCCGGTCGCTCCGAGATCCTCCGTCAGTTGATCCAGGGTTCTTGCTCCGATGATCGGGGCGGTGACCGCCGGCCGGGCCAGGAGCCAGCTGAGGGCCACCTGCGCCGGGGTCTTGCCGGTTTCCGTTCCGACCTCGTGGAGGGTCTTCACGATCCGCTCGGCCCGCTCGTTTTCGAAACGCCCGGCGTAAAACTCGACGTCCTTCGAATCACCGATGCGGGTGCCGGCGGGGGGGGACCGCACCCCGTCCCGGTACTTTCCCGAAAGGTAACCCCCCGCCAACGGGCTCCACGGGAGGACCGCGATGCTCTCCGCGAGGCACATCGGGATCAGCTCGAACTCCGTCGCCCGAGCGTAGAGGCTGTACTGCGGCTGAAGGCTGATCGGTTCGTGCCACCCCCGCGAGCGACACAGCTGGAGCGCCTTCTCGAATTGCCAGGCCCGGTAGTTGCTGACGCCCACATACCGGATGAGCCCGTCCTCCGTCAATCGATGGAGCGTGCCGTACGTTTCCTCGAGCGGGGTCAGCGGGTCCCAGGCATGTACTTGGAGAAGGTCGATGTAGTCAGTCTGGAGCCGCCGAAGGCTCTCGCGCACCGCATGCCAGAGATGCTTCCGCGAGAGCCCGACATCATTCGCACCCTCCGCGGTCCGAAACCGCGCCTTCGTGGCAAGAACGACACCGGCGCGATCGCGACCCGTCATCCACTGTCCGATGATCTCTTCGGATTTCCCGGAGGAATAGACATTCGACGTATCCAGGAAGTTCCCCCCCGCGTCGAAGAACCGGTCCAAGATCCGATGGCTCGTGGTCAGGTCCGCCTGCCAGCCGAAGGTCATCGTGCCCAAGCACAGCTCGCTGACGAGAACCCCAGACCGACCGAGTTTTCGCAGCTTCATGCGCGAGGGTCATGGCCGCGGCGCATCATAACGCCCGACATCGTGCGGTGGTCCCGGCCCAGCCCAGTCGAGCCAAGTCGCGTCGGGGGAGGGTTGGGGACGACCCCGGTGACCACCTCCTGGGGTTCGGCGAAGCGGCCTACGCGAGGTCGAGCCGAGACTTCGGATCGGGTGCGAGGAGAACTTCCTGACCACTCCGGAGTTTCGAGTGGCGAGGGAGAGACGACGGGTCCCGATGCCCGAGGGAGTTTCCCGAACGCGCGACCCGGACCTTCGAGGCCAGCCCCCACCGGCCCGGCTCCTTAGCACGAGCTTCGATCTTGTCCGCGCTCCCTGTCGTGAGGAACATCTCCCCGCGGACCCACTTGGGTCGGAGGCCCGCCGGGTCACACACTAGGCATTTCTCGGCCATGTCACCACCTCGGCTTCCCCGTGATGACCCAAATCCTCTCTGCTCGAACTTCGCGCACAACTTCGAAGTAACGGTAAGCCGGGGTGGCTCATCCACCCGCCCGCACTGAGCTGGCCACGTCGTGCTCTCCCGGGACGGGCCCCGCACCCGGGGTACCGAGCTCGGACCTACTGCAGTGCAACGTGGACGAGCTTCGCGGTCGGGGAGCTCTCGTACGTGAAAATCGAGACCGCGCCGCAAGACCCTCCGTTCAGGGACGTCGTATCCTCCGTGCTTGCCGCCACGGTCACCCACAGGAGGGCGACGACGTAGTAGCGGCCGTCGTGCGTCAGGTTCACCGAAGATGTCTCCGTCTCATCTTTGACGACCTTCCAAGAGGAGCTGACGGCTTCATCGCTCACCTCGTGATGCGCCAGCGTGCCGTCCGCCGTGAAGACGAGTTTTGACGTCCCCAGGTTGTAGTAGCCAAGGTACCACCCGAAACTGACCTCGGCCTCGCCGTCGGAGCAGTTGGACCCGCTCAAGGTGAGATCGAGCTTTACGTCGAAGTCCCACTTGACGCCGATCTTGTACGTGCCGTTCGCTCCCTTGAAAGAGTTCCCGAGACCGTCCAGTCCCGCGCCGACCCACTGCCTCTCGAACCCCCAGCTGCCCGGAGTCGTGGAACAGGATTGGGCCGAAACGCTCGCGCCGCCGAGGATATCGCCAGTCTTGAGCACGAAGTGGAGGGAACTCGTCACGTCGTTGCAGCCGCCGGACTCGTTATCCTTCTCTATGGCGAAGATAACCCCCGAGTAGGGCGGTGTCCACACATAGGAGACCCCGCCGGTGACCGCCGAGGAGGCTAGCGCGGGAGACGAAACGAGCAGGACCGCGACGAGAACTGCGAACACCCCGCCGACGGACGCGGGCCACCAGGGAAGGTGGCGGCCGGCCCGCCCGATCGATCGAGGCGTAGAGGGCGAGTCTGCGTGCTCCTTGACCGATTCGAGGGCCGGGGGTTTCATTGAGCACCGACCATGGGCCGGTTACTTAAACGTGACGAATCGGAGAAGCCGATTCGCGCTCGCTTCCGGTCGCTCGCCCACGGTTCGTCCCGCCGTGACCCGCGACCGTCCCGTCGACATCGATCCCACCGGCACTCTGAGAGACGACCCGGGCGAGTCGAGCGCCCCCGCCGAATTCGCTCCGAGCAATCTCCGAGAGAACGGATCTCGGGTGTCTGCCAAGGAATGTCGAGGGACTGAAGACGATCCTTCAATTCGAGAGGAGCATGTTCCAACGACTAATCGAGCGGTGGACAACGCCAGGAGGCGGAGGCCCGTCCCGATGCTCGTCGACTCGGTGATGATGGCCAGGGCAACAGTCGTGGGCGCCCGTCTAGAGACCAACTCCTGTCACAGCTAGGCATCCCGGCGGGTTGTGGTTACGGACGTGGGGAGCGACCGGCCCCGGGCGCAGCACCCGAGGTAGTTTTTCCGCTAACGGTATGCCTCGCCCCGCATGGTGTGGAGCGGAGGGTCGGAGGGAGGACCTACAATACGGCTCGTATCCCCCACATTACCGTCGCCTGAGACGGTCCCCCGGCCAAGCGTCGATACCCCATGGAGTGGTTCATGCGGCCCCCGAGACCTTACCAACCCGCTGAACCCCGAGGGGCCGCGTCCTAGTGGGGGCACTACCGTAGACCCGAAATGACGCTGCCTGCGTGACCCGGATCCCGGCCGATCCGCCGCATTTCGTCTCCGAGCGGGGGCAGGAGTTATCAATCGGTTATACGTCACCTGTGCCATGTCAACCTCTAGCAAGCTGCTCTTGCTGGTCATCGCCGCGGTGGTTGCGACCATGGTGTTGCCGGGCACGTCCGCCCTCCGCGTCGGGGGTCCTTCGGGAGCGGTCCCTGCCACCGCGCTCGCGAGCCCGCACGTCGCCTCGGAGTTGCCGTCCACGTCGGTGGCGTCCGCTCCGGCGATGACGACGCAGGCTCGGGTCGTCTCGGAACTCAAGTCGCTCCACGTGCCTTCCACGGACGCGTTTCTGCCGAACTTTGGCTCGCGTATCTCCTCCGGGGGAGGTGTCGTGACCCCCCTGTATGACAACACGCCGGCGCCGATGGGTCTCGGAGATTTCGGGATCCAAGAGGTCCATGGGCACAACGTCGGTACGATCACGTACACGCGCAGCGTGAAGGCGTCGGTCACCCTCAACAACGTCGAGCCGATCTACGTGACTTCCTCCGCACCGGATGAGTTCACGATGCAGCTGAACACCGTGGGGACGAACGTCGACATCTTCGGAAACGACAGCTACCAGTTCTGGCTCCAAAACGTTCCCATCTACGCCACCAGCACTCAGACTCTCTCCTTCGAGGACAACATCTGGAACTTCTCGAGCCCAGCGGTCACGTTCACCGCGAATTCGGTCTACGCCCACGGTCCGGGCGGAGTGGTCGCCGCACCGGAATTGTACTATGCCGTCGGGCCATCCTTCCATGTTCCGATGCCGTTCACGGTCGTCGTCTACAACAACCTCACCGTGGTCGGTGGGCGCTCGACGGTGTTTTTCAACTACACCGTGATTCCTTCGACGGCGAGCCCCTTCTCGGGCTCGTACGACTTCGTGGAGTTCAACTCCACGTCGGGGACGGCCACGGCCCCGGCGCCCCCGCCGGTGAACCAGATCAACGGCCAGCACGTCGGTGACACGGACTTCCTCCTCAACGACGCCGAGATCATGATCGGCGGCCCCGGCGGGGGCTCGACCACCACGTTCTTCCAGATCTCCGGATCGATGGGTCTCTGGCTCCTGCCGAATGGCTCGAGCCGGTATCGGACGGTCCCCTCGGCGTACGATTTCGGCACGGACACGGGGGAGACATCGGAGGGCGTCGCCGAGTGGGCCACGACCGGATGGAGCCCGATGGCCGAGCTCGGGAGCGGCCCGTCGATGCTCTACGGGCTCTGGGGCGTATCCGGCGCTCGCCAAGGGGAGGAGTCGATCAGCCTGAACCTGTCGCCGACGAACGCGTTCGTCTTCGCGAGCCCCGGCGCCTCCTTCAACCGAAGCGCCGCCGGCTGGGGGCCGACGGCGGTCAGCGGACCGACGGTCTACCAACTTCCGCCGGGCGCCTACAGCTTCAAGTACCTGCTCGCGGACCACAACCCGAAGGCCGCCACCTACTGGTCGGGCGGTAGTTGGACGGTCACCCTCACCTCCAACCCGTCTCTTGGCGACTACACGCCGCTCTGGGCTGAGGCGAACAGCCAGCTCGCGGCGATCTCGCAGGGCGGCACCGGTACCCTTTCGAACCCGTACGTCCTCGACAACGGTCCGGCCAGCGTCAACCCGCTGTTCGGGGAACTGAATGACTACGCCTTCGTGGTGTTCCCGGGGATCTATCTGATCGACACGACGGCGTACGTGACGGCCTCGGAGCTGCCGGCATTCGGGGTGACGTACCTGCCGAGCCAGATCGCGGGTGCTCGCCTGGTCCAGGACGGGCTTCCGCTCACCGACCAGCTGAACATCGAGCTGTACGAGACCTCCCACGTCTCCATCGTCAACAGCGATCAGCTCTCGGGATGGTTCGCGAGCTTCGGCTCGTTCGGGGAGCCGGCGTCGATCTACCTCTGGGGCGCGACGGACACCCTCATCGCGGGGAACGAGTTCGAGGTGGAATCCAACGGGATCACGGCCGCCGGATTCAACGCCACGGACGGCGGTCACAACGCGATCTGGGGGAACGTCTTCTCGCCTGAGCCGGTGGTCTCGCCGAGCTCCGCCATCCTCCTCAACTACGGGGAGTTCCCGGCGTTCTGGGAGTTTGAGTCGCACGACCTCATCTTCAACAACGAGTTCCTGACGCCCGTCACGGCGATCAGCTTCCCCGAGAACTTCTACTCGGGAGCCTATCAGCCAAACGTCGACCAGTGGAACGTCAAGGTCCAGCCGTCGAGCGACGTCTTCACCAAGAACGGCTTCGACCTCTCGGGGAGCATCCTCGGGCTGAGTTGGGAAGGCGGCAACTACTGGTGGAACTACGGGACCTCGCAGGACCCGTACGGTGTCCTGCCCTACAACGACGGCGGGTTGATCTGGTCCGGCGGCGACCACCACCCGCTGATTCCGTTCGCCCTGTACGCGATCACGTTCCGGGAGGGCGGTCTCCCGGCCGGGACGTCCTGGTCGGTGACCCTGAACGGCTACACCCAGACGTCCGATCGGTCGACCATGGTCTTCTACGAACCGACGGGCGCGTACGCCTTCACGGTGGGCGCGGTCTCGGGCTACACGGCCACTCCCTCCTCCGGTGCGGTCGACGTGGTGTCGAGCGCGGTGACGGTGCACATCTCGTTCAAGTAGTCCGGAGCGGAGCGTGGACCCGAGTTCCTCGGGGATAGCCCGGGACTCGCGCCAACCCCTTCTTCCCCCTCTTCCCGAGCCCTCGCGAAGGATCCACCGGTCCGACCCGTTCTCGGTCCGTCAAGAGTCCATCCGTGGGGGTCCATCTCGCCGGAGGGCCGCCCGGGGGCGAGCGAGGATCGCCGGTCCGTGTCGGAGAGGGCATTCGAAGGCACCGGGGGACTCCGAACGAAATGTCAGAGGGGCTACTCGAACCCCCCGGGGGTTCGAATCCAGTGAAGCACCGGCCGGTCAAGGTCTAGCGCGGGTAGACCCTGCGACGCCGGTCGACCGTTTCCATGGTGATTCCTTGCTCCGAGGGCGAGAGCGCCGCGAGCAGGCGACAGTCCCCCACACGGAGTCTACGATCGTCGGAGTCCACTAACTTCTCGAAAAAGTGATCCGGGCCGGTCGGGGCCCGCTCCAAGCGGTCGACGATTCGGCGTGCAACCGTCCGATCCAGGGACCTCAGGTCACGAATTGCCGTGTCGGTCCATTGGATCTTCCAAGGCGTCAGAGACCCAACCGCTTCTTGACGAGATCGTGGTCCGTCACGCGCCGCGCCCGAATGTCCAGTCGGGCGGCGAGGAGCCCGATGTGGAACGAGTCGGTGTACAATCCTTCGTCGTCCCCCTCCGGAACCAGCGCCATCAGCTTGTTGAGCAACTCGTCGTAGGTCTCTCGAGCAGTCGCTTTGAGGGCGGCCAACCTTTGCCGAGTGGGCGAGGACAGCTGGATGGTCGTGATCATCGGCTATGTGATGCCATATGGCTCACGTATAGCTTGGTACGGTCTCGAGCGATGAGTGACGTCAGCCGAGCCGATCCACGCCCCTCATCGGGATCTCACGGGTCCGGCCCCGCTTCTCGGGTAAGGTGCTCGCGCCCCCTCCGGGGGGTTCACGCCTAAAGTGTCGGAGGGAGGCCCTCCGGCACGCATCGACGTTCTACCGTCTCCTCGTCAAGAGAAGAGGGCTCCTGCCGGAGGATCGGTCACGGACCATGATCGAGAACGGTGGTCACCAGCGGCAGTTCGCCGAGACGCACCTCCGCGCCCGTCCGAAGGGGACCCGTGGGCCAGCCTTTCTCCACGGAAAGGACCGCCTCCTTCCAGTTCCGCAGCTCGTCACGCTTGAGATGCAGGACATGCTCGAAGGCGAGACGAGCGGACGTTGGGGCGTCCGCCCAGATCTGCAGCGTAGATCCCCCGAGTTCGACGATCGAGCGGAGCGTGGGGCTCACCGCCTCGACCGTGTACAAGGCCGCTAGACGGTGGGCGCACGAGAGCACGAGAATGGGGGTCGGCCCCTTCCGGGGGAGCTCGGAGAATAGGCGTTGAGTCTGCTGAGGAAGTCGCAGAAAATCGGAAAACTGGCGGATTGCCTCCTCGTCCTTCTCCGACCGCGCGAGGCCCCCCACCGCCACGCTCCCCGCGAACTCGTCCCGCTTCAGTTCATTCGGTTCGACGCTGATGAACCTCTCCGGGGGAATGATATGCTTCCTCAGGAGGTCGTCCTCATCGTAGACCTCACCGTCCAAGCGGACATGACCCCACAAGTACCCCCCCGGATAGCTACGGACCAACGCGTAGGCCACCCAGTTGAGTAGGGCCCGATTGCTGCCAATCAAGATTACCGAGGTTCGAGGGTCAAACAGTCTGGAGGGCTCGAGATCGGGCATCCTGAGAGTACCCCCCTACGCCACTTTCTGAAGGGAACTGCTACGATAAGTGTCTACCGCGCGCCGCACGCATCGGGTGGGGCCCTCAGATCGACGGGCTGTCCATGCCGTAGCGAAACACGGACCCAGCCCTCCCTTGGTTCGATCACCCGGCTCTAGGATCGAACCCGGGTTCCTTCCGTCGCGGATAGTCCGGACCGCTCTACGCGTTCAGGAACTCATACAAGCCGCCGGAGGGAGCGTCCGAAACAGTCCAAATCGCTGGCGCGGTCCATTCCAATGCGGGCCGGGTGGCTCGCTTGCCGACAATCCGGAAACCACAGAGGGCGCACCGGCGGAGGTGGTAACGCGGTCCACCCGGTCCGGAGGGCCGAGGTCTCACGGTGTGGACAGCGGGTCCTTTCCGAACGTGTCAGCCGTTGGTCTCGGGACTCTCGAACCAGCGTCGACGCACCCAGAGGAGGAAGAAGAGCACCGTACCGGCGAAATCAACCGCCGCGAGGAGGAAGATTCCTAGGATGAGCGAGACCACACCCATGACCAAGAGCACGAGTGTGACGACCAGCAGGCGGAAGGTGAATACGCGTCGGGAGGGCTCCGAACTCACCATGACCCAAACGGACGACGAAGGGCCACTTCCGAAGAAGAGCTTTTGGTTGTGAAGGCCCTCGAGACAGTATCAGACAGAAGCGATCCCTGGCGCGCAGCTCGGATGGAGATCGGAACTCTTCTCTCGGAGTATCTGAGAACGCCCGGTCACGCGCCCTACCCGGGCCCGTCCGCCCGCCGCCGGCTCTTCGCGCGACCCGAAGGAGCCCGACCGAACCGACGGATCCGATCAAGGTGCAACGGACTTACGAATTCTCTCGACCGAAGCTGCTGGTGGACCCTATCGAGGTCGCCCGTGACGAGCCAACGTCCCTTCGTTCGGCGCGTCTCCTGCTCCGCCAGCCGCTCGGGGGGGATCGTAGACTTCCAACCGATCGAGGAGGAAGTCGTCTCAAGTCTTGCCATCGTTCTTTCTCCCCTGGAGCTCGTCCAGCAGTTCCGGGTGCACCGGGAAGCCATTTTTCGACGAATGCCCATTCCGCGCAGCGTTATCTGGACGATAATTCGGATTGGGCTTGGAATGTCGGAGGAGGGATTCGAATCCCGGGAGTCCCAGTCCTCTCGCGTGGGCCGTCGGGGGTCCCCCGCGGCCGTGCGTCTCCCCGCGGTCAAGGTCGCAGAATCGCATCGAGCAGGCGCTTTTCGGACTTTCTCAAATGCTCGACCACGGTCGCAGCTCGCAGATCGAGAGCTCGGCCCAACTGCGCCGACGTGATCTTCCGGGGAACGTCGTAGTATCCCGAGTCGTACGCCGCCCGAATCACCTCTCGCTGCTTCTTCGTCAGCCGATCGAGCGGCGAGCTGGCGAATTCCGCTTCCTTCAGCGACAGGACGCGATACCGGAGCCCGCGGGCGCGAGCCCGGTCCAGGATGTCGCGGAGCTGACGAGAGTTCCCCGCGAAGGAGAAGATGAGCCGGCCGTCGCGATAGTTCGGGGGACCGAACATATACCCCGCCCCCGGCTTCGTCACCTCATAACCGAAGAGCGAGGGACCTCGAGGCCCGGGCCGCCGTCCCCGGAGGGATCGCTCGACTAGGACAATCGATGATCCCTCCTCCCGTTTCAGCAGGTGGACCCGGGTGGGAATCGGGTCACCTCGGAAGCAGTTTTCGGCCTTCATTCGGGGGTTCTTCGGAACGACCCGGCAGATGGTCACGAACTCGTTGCGATCGTATCGCAACACACGCAGCACTTGGAAGACCCGCAGCTGGCGGAACACCGCGCTGCGTTCGATGCGCTCAATGAGCTCGGGACCGTAGAGCTCGATCTCGATCGTACGCATCGGACCGCTCCGGGCGCTGCGGTCTATCGGAGAGGCCTCAAAAACCTAGCCCATGAGGCAGAACTGGGATTCCGATCGGCTGGGTAGTACTGCCGGAGGAACCGATGGCGAGCGAGCACGGACCGGATTCGTCGGCGACGCTGCCGTCCGACTCTGCCGGGGGCCGGACCTTCGATCGCAGCTATGCAAACCGAACCCTGGTTCTCCTGGCCTGTCTCGGGGCATTGATCGTCTACATCGACGTAATGCTCCTTCCCGCGCTACCGACCATCGCGGTCGAGTACCACGTCAGCATCGCCGAGACGAGTCTGCTGATCTCGCTCTACACCGTCTTCGGCGTGGCCGTGATGCCGATCGTCGGCAAGCTCGGCGACATCTACGGGAAGCGACGGGTGCTACTCTACGTCCTCGGCACCTACCTCGCGATCGCGACCACCACTTCGTTCGCCCCGACCTTCGAGCTGGTGCTGGTCTCGCGGTTCTTCCAGGGAGCGGGGCTGGGCGTCTTTCCGCTCGCGTTCAGCCTCGCCCGCGAAGAGTTCCCCCGGCCCCTCGTCCCGCGAGCCCAAGGGCTTCTGAGCGCCGTCCAGGTCGCCGGAGGGGCGATGGGAATCCTCGGGGGGTCGCTCGTCACTTCGGCCTTCGGCTGGCAGGGGAATTACCACCTGGCGCTCCCCGGCATCCTCGTTCTGGCGGCGCTGACGTACGTCCTCGTCCG
>JASHPK010000003.1 GCA_030038095.1 Thermoplasmata archaeon
ACCTCCGCGGTACGTCGGCCGGCCTTTTCGAGCATCGCGGGCGTGAAGTCCGCGGCGACCACGGAGGCCGCCGGGAACCGGCGGGCGGCGAGCACGGCGAGGTCGCCGGTCCCGCAGCCGAGATCGAGGATCCGCTCCACCGGGCCCGGGGTCCGGAACCGCGCGAGGTCCCAGAACGCCCGGGGCCGCCAGAGGAAGTCGTTGCCGAGGGAGGCAACGTGGTCGAACCAGTCGTACCGCTCCGCGATGTGGGTGAACATGCGGCGGACGTCCCGCTCGAAGGTGGGGAGGTGACGGTCGGGGTACGGCGAGCCGTCCGCGGCCGATCGACCGGTCGGTGTCGCCGGCACCATCGCCTCGGCAGCGACGCGGGGCCGCTTAACGGTAGAGGTCACGCCGCCGAGGCCAGCTGACGTTCCAGCGTCTCGACGCGCTCCGCGAGGTCCGGTCGGTGCCCCCGGAGCCCTCCGGCGAGCGCCTCGGCGAGCCGGGCCCGGGCCGCCGCGAGGTCCCCCCGGGCGTGGGAGAGGGCGGCGAGGCGGTAGAGCATCTCGGCCAGCTCCGACGGGGTCGCCAGCTCCCTCGACAGGGCGAGCCCGCGCTGGTACTGGACCTCCGCCGTGTCGAAGTCGCCCGCGGCCTGCGCGATCATGCCCTCGGACATCGCGATCTGCTGCGCCGAGAGCCGGTCGTTCATCGGGCGGACGGCGGTCGCGGCCCGCTCGAGGGCCTCGCGCGCCTCGGCGACGTGGCCGAGCTCGGCATGCCACTGGGCGAGGTTGAGGTGGCAGTAACCGATCCAGATCGGGGAACGCGAGCGGTCCGCGGCCACGATCGCGAGCTGAAGGTCCGCGAACGCCTCCTCGACCCGGTTCGCCCCGTACTCGAGGACCGCGCGGTTCATCAGGACCCTCGCCTGGGCGGCGTGGTCCTCGCCGGTCGCGAACAGGCGGGCCGCTCGAGTGTAGAAGTCGAGGGCCGCGTCGAACCGGCTCGAGCCGAGCGGGACCATCGTGTTGCCGAGGTCGACGAGGGCGTGCCCCTGCTCCAGGGGCGTCCCGTCCCGTTCGGCGATCTCGAGCGCGAGCTTCTGGTGGTGCTCCGCCTCCCCGAGCTCGCCGCGCCGCCACGCGACCATACCGAGGACCCGATGCCCCGCCAGCACGTCCCGGGGGCTCCCGGCCTTCTCGAGGTGGTCGAGCGCTTCGCTCGCCAGCGTGGTGGCCGGAGCGTACTCGTTCTGGTCGATCCGGGCCTGAGCGAGTCCGAGGAGCGCCCGCCCGAGCTCGAGCCCGAGCTCGGGATGGGGGCGGGCGAGGCGGATCGCCTCGTCCAAGGTCTCGATCGAGTGCGGGAGGTCGCCGATCTCGGCGAGGAGCCGACCCTGCTCCGTCAGGAGGCGCAGCTCGCCCCGGAGATCGGGATCCGGGCGTCGCCGCTCGCACTCCAGCGCCCGCGCGAGGTGGCTGAGCGCGGTCTCGAACGCGTAGGCCCGGGCGGCGCTCTGCGCCGCGCGCCAGTTGTACTCGACCGCCTTCGCGTCCTCGCGGCCGAGGTAGAACTGGCGCGCGAGCTCCGAATCGCTCGCGCCGCCCCGCGCCTCGAGCGCGCGGGCGATCCGCCGGTGGAGGAGCCGCCGTCGCGTCTCGGTGAGCTCGGAGTAGACGGTCGCCCGCACGGCCTCGGTCACGAACTCGTACACCTCGTTGCCCTTCTCGCGCACCACGCCGTCCTGCACCAGCCGGTCGAGGCTCTCGGTGACCCGCTCCTCGCTCTCGCCCGACACCGAGGCGAGCTTTGAGAAGTCGAACTCCTTGCCGAGGACGGCCGCGTGCGTGAGGAGCCGGCGCTCCGGGTCGCTGAAGTTCTCGATGCGCGCCAGGATGATCTGGGTCGCGTCGCGCGCCCCGTCGCCCGTCGGAGGGGCCGCCGCGCCATACCCCATCGTGGCCCGGACGAGTTGCTCGATCAACAGCGGGTTCCCTTCCGTCTGCGCCTGCCAGCGCATCAGGTCCTGCGGGTCCGCGGGCCGGCCTCCCAGGATCCACCGCACGAACTCCTCGGCCTCCCCACTCGAGAGCGGCAGGAGCGTCTGCGAGCGGAACGCGGGGGCGCCCGCGAGCTCCTCGAGGAGCGAGCGCGTCCGTTCCGGCACCTCGGCCTGCTCGCCCACGGTCGCGAAGACGGCCACCGGGGTCGCGGCGAGCTCCGACGTAAATCGGAGGAGGAAATCGAGCGAAGAGCTGTCCGCGAAGTGGAGGTCGTCGATCGCGAGCACGAGCGGGCGGCGTCGGGCGAGCTCGAGGAAGTACTCGCCGAGTCGGGCGAGCAGCTCCTCCCGGCCCGCGACGTGGCCCTCGGGCGAAACGCTCGCGAGCGGGGTCAGAAGACCCTCGAGCTCGTCGGCGTCGCCGGTCGGCCCCGGAGCGGTCCGCGCCCCTCCTTCCCGCTCCCGGCCGCCGGCGAACGGCGCGAGGAACAGCGGCAGGTGGTCCCCCGCCTCCTCCCGTTCGGGGGTGGAGATTGGAGCCGAGGACGCCGAACGAACCAGGTCGCGGATCAGCGAAAACGGGGCGGGGAGCTCCTCGGGCAGGGCCCGACCCGAGAGCACCTGAAAGCCCCGGCCCCTCGCCCGCCGAGCGATGGTGCGAAGCACCTGGCTCTTTCCGATGCCTCCGGCACCCTTCACGAGAAGTCCCCCGCCCAGGCCCCGAGACGACTGCTCGAGGAGTCGGTCCGCTTCCGCGAGGAGCTCCTTCCGGCCGAAGAACGGCGGAGCCCCTTCCTCCCGCACGAATCGAGAGCCCATCGACCGGGAATTAGTCCGGTCTCCGGCTTATACTCATCGGCGGGCGGAGGCGTCGCCCCTCACTCCGGGGCGGGCTCCGCGGGCGGGGTCTTCGGGGCGGTCGCGATCTGGCGTCCGAGTTCCTCGAACGCGGGAGCGAGGTTCGGCCGCATCTCCTTGAGACCGAGCTCGGCCGCGCGGTCGAAGGCCGCGCGAGCGCCCTCGAGATTGCGGGTCTTGTACCGGAGGCGCGCGAGGTAGAACTGGACCTCCGCCTCGTCCGGGCCGAGGTCGTGGCGGCGGCACCAGTCGACCGCGTCCGAGTACGCCCGCTCGGCGTCGTCCCACTGGCCCCGCTTCTCGAAGATGTGCCCCCGGTTGACCTCGACCAGCTCGAGGCCGAGGTCATCGGTGAGCCGCTCAAGGAGCCGCCCGGCCTGTTCGTTGTCGCGCTCCGCCTCCTCGAGGTCGCCGAGGGCGAGCCGGAACTCGACCCCGGACAGGAGCGCGCGACCGGCCCCCCGCGCGTCGTGCGCCCGCTCGCTCGCCTCCCGGGCCCGGTCGAGGTATTCGAGCCCTTCCTGCGGGCGCGACTCTCCGACCGAGACCCCGAGGTTGTGGAAGGCCCGGGAGAGCTCCACCCAGTCGTGGCTCTCGCGCAGCCGCTCAACGGCCCGCTCGTACCACTCGATGGCGTCCGGGCGGACCTCGGGGCCCAGCAGGGCGAAGGAGTTGCCGATGTCGATCGAGAGGCGCCCGAGGAGGCGCGGATCGTCCGTCGGGGTGAGGAGCTCGAGGGCGCGCATCGATTCGTCGAGCGCGTCGTGGTAGAGCCCCCGTTGGAACGCGATCCGGGCGAGCAGGCGGTACGTCTGAGCGAGACCGAGGCGGTCGCCGGCCGCCTCGAAGAGCTGCTGGGCCTCGAGCCCGCCCGCGCTCGCGCTCGTGTAGTCGAGGTTCTCCCGGGCCACCTCGCTGCGGGCGAGGAGGAGCCGGGCCCGGATCCGGGGCTCCGCGGTCGTGAAGCGCTCGAGCGACTCGGTGTAGTACCGGTCGGCCGCCCGAAAGTCACTGGTCGAGAAGTAGAGGTCCCCGAGCGTCTCCGCGACCTCCCCCTGCTCATGGCGGTGGTCCCCGGGGAGCGCGGCGAGGTCGAGGAGCACCCGCTCGAGGTGGTGGGCCGCGACGTCCGGTTCCCCGGCGGCCCGAGCGCTCTCCGCCGCCCGGCGGTTGTACTCGAGGGACTTCTCGGGAACCTTCCCGAGGAAGTAGTGGCGCCCGAGCTCCGCGAGCACCGCCGGCGACGGATGGGGCGCGGTCCGTTCCAGCACCTCGGCGATCTTCCGATGGAGCACGCGTAGGCGGCTCTCGGTGAGGGAGCGGTAGACCCGGCCTCTCAGCTCCTCCTCGACGAAGCCGAAGCGGCCCCCCCCGGGTCGCTCGCGCAGCACCCCTCGGTGCACCAGGGTCTCGAGCTGTTCCGCGAGTCCTTCCTCGTCGACCGCCATCGCCGCGACGAGCAGGTCAAAGTCGAATTCGGATCCGATGGCGCTCGCGTAGGCCAGGATCCGATGCTGCTCGGTCGTGAGCTCCTCGAAGGTCGGGGCGTGCGACTCTCGGGGCCCCCCGGCTGCGGTGGGACGGGCCATTGGGAGCGTGCTAGCCGGCGCGGACCGTTAAAGGTCTCCTTCCGGGAGGTCGTCGGGGAAGAGTCCCCGGGGTGCTCCGCCCCGGCGAACTCCGTAAGGGTTATCTAGCGCCCCCCAGGTCGGCGGCCCGCGATGGCCCCCGATGTCCCCGCCCGGTCACCGGCGCCCGAACTCCGCTACCGCGGGATGTCGCTGCCCCGGAAGGTGTCGTTCTGGGGATTCGCGGGGCTCGTGATCGCCGCCGTCGCGTTCTACGTCGGGTGGGGGGTCAACTACGGCGTCTGGATCGACAACGGCGTCTACGCGGTGACGATCACCTTGCTGCTCTTCGGGTTGGCGGGGATGTGGCTCGTGCTGCCGAACCCCCCAGCGCCGGCGCCCCCGGGGCGGTAGCCCGAGTCCCGAGCTCCACCACCGGTCACATCGGCCGGCCGGCAATCGCTGATCGCACGCCGTCCGACGTGCCGCAGGCGATGCAGCGCGTCGGGGCCTCGAGGGGGTTGGGAAGGGCCTCTTCGAGGGTGCCCAGGAGGGCGCCATCGATTGCCGTCTCGATCTGGTGGCCGCACTCTTCCGAACCGCACCATCCCACGAGCCGGACCGTGACGGAATCCTTGAGGTCGTCCAGGACGCGGGCCGGGGTGACGGATCCCGCGAACGCGGTTCGGGCCCGCTCCCGCAGCGCCCGGTCGAAATCGGCGAGGCGCTCGGCGACCCCGGTCTCGAGCCGGTCGAGCGGGACGGTCCCCTTCCTCCCGAGCCGGTCGACGATCGTCACCGATCTTCCCTCCGCCTCGCGGCGTCCGATCTCGAGGCGAAGGGGGACTCCGTGGAGCTCCCAGCGGTAGTACTTCGCGCCCGGCCGCTCGTCGCCCGCGTCCAGCCGGACCCTACGACCGGCGCGCCGGAGCCGGTCCGTCGCGGCCTCGGCCGTTTGGATCGGCCCCGGTCCGGAGTCGGTGCCGAGGATCGGAACGACGACGACCTCGTACGGCGCGATCGCGCTCGGGAACACGGCCCCTTTCGCGTCGCCATGCACTGCCACGATGGCCCCGAGGAGCCGTTCGGAGAGTCCGAAGGTCGTCTGGTGGACGTGCCGCTGGCTCCCGTCGGGGGCCTCGTAGGTGATGCCGTACGGGCGGGAGAAATTCTCCCGGTAGTGGTGGACGCTCCCGAGCTGGAGGGTCCGCGCGCCGGCGAGGGGGATGTCGAAGGCGATCGTGTAGTGGGCTCCGGCGAACTTGTCCCAGTCCGGCCGCCGGGTGGTGAGATACGGAAGGCAGAACGCCTCGGCCATCCGTCGGAACGCTCCGAGGTTCGAACGGACCCGCTCGGTGGCGTGGTCCTCGTCCACCTGGCAGGTGTGCTCCTCGAAGAAGTGGATCTCCCGCACCCGCACGAACGGCCGAGTCGTCTTCGTCTCGTAGCGGAACGTGTTGACGATCTGGTAGACGTTGAGCGGGAGATCGCGATGGGATCGCACCCACATCGCGAAGACCGGATACATGGCGGTCTCGCTCGTCGGCCGGAGCACGAGAGGGACGTCGAGCGGCGTGGCGCCGCCCTTCGTGACCCAGTACACCTCGTTGTCGAACCCCTTGATGTGCTCCTTCTCCTTCGCGAACTCGTTCGCTGGGATGAGCGCCGGGAACTCGACCGCCTCCGAGCCGGTCGCTTCGATCTCGCGGACCATCACGGCATCGAGGTTCCGCCGCGCCCGGAACCCGTAGGTCGTCCAGACGTTCATCCCCTTCACCGGGTAGCGCTTGTCGGTGAGGTCGGCCGCCTCCACGACCGCGAGGTACCAGTCGATGAACGCCGTGCCCTTGTCCGGAAGCTCGGCCATGCGGGCTCCCGAGGGAGGCGGGTGTCGTATAAGCGTAATGGCCGGGCGGGAACGACCGACCGCCGGGACCGGTCGCCGGCCCCGTCCGAAAGGACCGGCGAACACAAGCCCTTATGCTTCCCGCCGACCATGGGAATTGGGCCATGCGCCTCGTCGTCTGCATCGACCGGGACGACGACCTCGGCCGCAAGGCGGGGGTGCCGGGCCCCGTCGTCGGCCGGGCGGCCGTCCTCGAAGCGGCGGTCAAGCTCGGGACCGCCGACCCCGAGGATTCCGACACGAACGCGCTGTTCGCGGCGGTGAGCCTCCTCGATGAGCTCAGCGGCGCGGGCGAGGAGTGCGAGGTCTGCACCCTGACCGGCTCGCCGAAGGTCGGGGTTCTTTCCGACCGACGGGTGGCCGACCAGTTCGACGACGTGCTCGCGCGCGTGAAGGCGACGAGCGCCTACCTCGTGAGCGACGGCGCCGAGGACGAGTTCCTCTTCCCCATCCTCGCCTCGCGGGTGCGGGTCGACGGGGTGCGGCGCGTCTTCATCCGGCAGAGCGCGAGCATCGAGTCGACGTACTACACGCTCGTGCGGGCGCTGAAGGACCCGAAGCTCCGAGCGAAGACGGTCCTGCCGCTCGCGCTGGTGCTCCTCATCCTCGGGCTGGCCGCCGCCGGCGGCGTGCTGCTCTGGGGTGTCATCGGGCTCGCGATCGTCCTCGGCGTCTACCTCATCCTCTGGACGTTCGACGTCGACGAAGCCCTCATCGACTCGGTCCGGTCCGCGTCGGCCGATCTCCGTCAGGGCTCGGTCGC
>JASHPK010000013.1 GCA_030038095.1 Thermoplasmata archaeon
CGGGAGCATGTCCGGCGTGAACTGGATCCGGCGGAAGCCGAGTCCCAGCCGCCGCGAGAACGTCCGTACGAGGTACGTCTTCGCGAGACCGGGCACTCCCTCGAGCAGCACGTGACCTTCGGCCACGAGGGCGATCGTGAGGGCGCGCACGACCTCGGCCGAGCCGATCACGTCCTCGCCGATCGTGGCCGTCAACTGGGCGAGGAGCTCGGCCGGGCCGGGCAGGTTCGGGGAGGGCGCCGGAGCGGGCGGCGAAACCGAGGGATCCGGCGTCATGCCGCCTCCAGGGCCGCGAGGGCGGCCTTCACCTCATCCAGCACGATCGAGAAGCGCGACGCCGCACGAAGGTGCCGGCGACGCCGGAGCCAGGCCCATCGGGCGTTGAGCCAGCTCGGGCGCTCGGCGACGGCGGCGGTGCGATACGCCCCCAGGAGGTCGTCGAGGACCCCGGAGAGCGTGAGCGGCTCGGGCAGTTCGACCTCGAGCGAGGCGAGGGCGCGCGCCTCCTCGAGCTTCACGTGATACCGGCCCTCGACGGCGCGAGCGAGCCGTCGTCCGAGCAGGTCGATCGTGAGGAGGAACCGGCCGTCCGAGAGCGAAAGGTAGACGGACTTGTCCGGCGAGCTCACCGCGTGGCCCGGAGGCGGCGCCGGGACCATCGACGGAAGCTTCCCCGTGCGGGCGCGGCTCCACCACGCGACGAGGAGGGCGAGGACGATGGCGACGACGAGGGGGATCGCGTAGGACAGCTCGGCGAGGAAGGCATGCTCGGAGTTCATCGCTCACCTCGGGCTAGCGCGAGGCCCCGCTCGCCTTGGGAGGGGAGGAGGAGCCCGGGCCCGCCCCGGCCTGGGCCAGCTCGGCCGCCCGCGTGAACCGGCGGGCGTAGTGGGGGTCCCGGTAGAGGTTGAAGATCGGCCCCTCGTCGTAGATCGCCCGGACGAGGTCCCGGACGAGGGCGGGCGCCGCGCCGTGATCCCGCCCGTAACGGACCGGCTCGTAGAGCGCATAGAGGCGGGGGAGCAGCACGGCAACGAACCCCATGTCGGGTCGAAGGTGGAGGCGCAGGAACTCCCGGTGGGTCGTGAACCGGGAGTAGGGGAGCCCGAAGGCGTGCCGCACGTCCGCTTCCGCGCTGAGATACCCTAGGACGAGCGCCTCGGCGACCTTCCCCTCTGCGAGGAGGTGCTCGACCTCGCCGACGACCGGCGGCGTCGGCCGCGTCGCCGTGAGCGGCGGGGGGACCGCGGACTTGGGGGGCGGATCGCGGGCCAATCTCTCCCCTCGGCCGGGTCGAACAGCCCCGGGCTTAATACTTAAGTCGCGGGCGCGACGGACGGCCCCCGACGGGCGCGACCGCCTCCCGGACGACCCCACCCGACCCCGAGGCCGCTCACCGCCGCGCGAGGGCCGTGAGGTCCCTCCACCCGTAGCCTCGCTCCCGGAGGCTCCCGCCCGCGATGCGGGACTCGGCGACTCGCTCCCGCACGAGCACCCCGCCCAGCTTCTCGTAGAACCGGCGGTAGGGGTTCTGCGCGATCACCCAGACGATCATGTCCGGCCGGCCCGTCGCGAGGAGGTGCCGGGCGATGTGCCCCACCAGCGCGGAACCGATTCCGTGTCCCTGGTGGTCCTGGAGGACGTAGATCGCCCCGAGCTCGCCGGAAAAATCGTCCTCGGGGTACCGGTTGGGGCCGCCGACCGCGAACCCGACGATCGTCCCGTCCGAAAGGTGGGCGACCCGGTAGGCCCGGTCGGGGGGCGGGTCCGTTAGCCACCGGCCGAACCCGGAGGCGATGTCGCCTTCGACGGTCAGCGCGTCGAGCCGTTCTTCGGGAACCATCCCCCGGTAGGTCGACTTCCAGGTCGCCACATGGACGCGGGCCATCCCGAGCCGGTCGTCGGGCCCCGCCGGGCGGATCTCGAACTGCCAGCTCCGGGCGGGGGCCCCGTCGGTCATCGGGTCGGAAGATCCTCACGACAGGTTCCGACAAGGCGCTTCCGTGCGACCTCGGGGCCGACGGCGGTTATGCGGCTCGCGGCTCTCCCCGGGGTGTGACCACGGATCGAAAGTTCTGCCGGTTCTCGCGGAGCCCCACGACCGCGGCGTTCGGAATGCCCGAAGTGCCCTCCGACGGTCTGTGCCTGTGCGCGTTCGTCGTCCTCGCTTCGGAGGCCCGGCCCGATCGGGTCCTTCTCGGGAAGATCAACCCCGAAGCGCCCTGGGACCATCTCGCCGCCCTCGACCCCGGTCGCATCGCGGCCTGGAAGGACCGCTGGATGCTGCCGTCCTCCCATCTCCTCCTGCTCGAGGACCCGCACGACTCGGCCGTCCGCATCCTGCGCGAGCTCGTCGGCCTGCCGCCGCGCCCGCTCGAAGGCCCGATCGTCACCTCCGAGGTCTACACGCCCGTCCGCCACCCCGCGGCGAAGCGGCACTGGGACCTCGAGTTCATCTTCCGCGGGCGGGTCGCCGAGCGGGAGGTGGGGGTGCCCGCCGCCTGGAGCGAGCTCGCCTTCGTCGACCCCGGGACCCTACGGTCCGAGGAAGTCGCCCGAGCGCAGGAGGATATCCTCGGCTACGCCGGACACCCCGTCGGAGCCCCGGCCGGGCCCGCGCCGGACCCCCCGCGAGCAGGATAAGCCCCGGACGTTCTTGAGGGGGCGATTCCTCACGGAGCTCTCATGCCGAACATGACGTCGGTCGTCTCGAAGACGCCGTTCCGGGTGACGTTCGCGGGCGGCGGGACCGACCTGCCCGAGTACTACCAGAAGTTCGGGCCCGGCGCCTGCGTCGCCGGCTCGATCAACAAGGGGATCTACGTGATGGTCGTCGAGAACTTCGTCCCGACCGAGATCCGGGTGAGCTACCGGGTCACCGAGGACGCCCGCCGGAGCGTGGACGAGATCGCCCACAACTCGATCCGAGAGGCGCTGCGGATCCTGCGGATCCCGAGCGGGATCCAGGTGATCACGGCGACCCAGATGCCGTCCCGCGGCACGGGGATCGGGTCGAGCTCGAGCTGCGCGGTCGGGGTCCTGAACGCGCTCCACACCTGGCGGGGGGACCGCGTCGGTCCCCGCCAGCTCGCGAGCGAGGCGGTCCGCATCGAACGGGACATCCTGAAGGAGCCGGGCGGGATCCAGGACCAGTACGTCGCGGCCTACGGCGGCCTCAACCTGATCCAGGTGGACCGGAACGGCACGGTCTCGGTGCAGAGCCTCACGCTCGACCACGAGGGGCTGGCGGCCCTCAACGAGTACCTCATGCTCTTCTTCACGGGGGTGGAGCGCTCGTCGACGGCGATCCACGCCCGCCAGGCGAGCTCGATCTCCGACCATCTCGAAGACTACCGGAGGATGCGGAGCCTCGCCCTCGAGACGGCGGGCGCGATCGAGCGCCTCGACTACGCCGAGATCGGGCGCCTCATGGACGAGAACTGGGAGCTGAAGCGGCGCCTCTCGGACGGGGTGACAAGCCCGACGATCGACCACTGGTACTCCCTCGCGAAGCAGCACGGGGCGCTCGGGGGGAAGCTGATGGGGGCGGGGGGCGGCGGGTTCCTCTTCTTTCTCGTGCCGCCCGAGCGTCAGCGGGACGTGCAGCGCGCCCTCGAAGACCTCGGCCTGCTCCAGAAGCCGATCTGCCTCGACATCCAGGGCAGCTCGATCATCTTCGAGGAGTGATCGCTAGCGGCCGAGCGTCTCCCGGAAGAAGCCGGTGAGCCGGGTCCAGGCGTCCTCGGCGCTCTCCTGATGGTAGTTCGGGCGCGTGTCGTTGAAGAACGCGTGCTTCGCGCCGGGGTAGACCCGATAGTCGAAGCTCTTGCCGGCCGCGGCCATCGCCGCGGCGAAGGCGGGGACGGTCTGGGTGATCCCCGGATCCTCGCCTCCGTAGAGGCCGAGCATGCGGGCGCCGATCCGCGGCACCGCGTCGAGCGGGGGATTCTGGCCGTAGAACACGACCGCCGCCGTGAGGTCGGGGTCGACCGTGGCGAGGCGGGCCGACATCGCGCCGCCGAAACAGAACCCCACCGACGCGATCCGCTTCGGGTCGACCTCGGGTCGGGCGCGGAGCCAGCCGGTGACCGAGTGGAGGTCGGACGCAAACCCCTCCTGGGCCGCGGGCTGGCTGATCCGTCCGAACGCCTCGAGGATCGGGCGACGCTCGGGCGGCTGGCTGGCCGCGAACGCCGCGAGCTTCGTCGGGTCCCGTCGCAAGTCGGGAGGGGCCTGGGCGAACGACTGCATCGCGAGGGCGATGTTGGCCGGGGTGAGCTGTTGGGCGAGCTCTCCGGAAAAGAGGTTCGGCGCCACGGCAACGTACCCGAGGCCCGCGACCCGTCGCGTGACATCGCGGATGTGGGCATCCGGGCCGAAGATCTCGTGGATCACGACCACGGCCGGTCGCCGCTCGCCCGGCCGGACGTCCGGCGGTAGGGCGAGGTAGCCGTCGAGGTCGCGATCGCGGCTCCGCACGGCGATCTCCTCCTCTCGAGTCATGGATCGACTACTTCGGACGGGGCCGGATCGCCTCCCCCGACCGTCGGAGCTCCCGCGCGAGCGCGGGAGCGAGGTGGCGGCGCCACGCGCCGGCGTCGTGGCGCCGGCACGCTTCGCTTCGCCGGGCCCGCTCGGCGGCGGAGAGGGCGCGGTCGCTCCGCTCGAGCCGAAGCCCGAAGAACTCGAGATGGGACCGTCGGGGTCCGTCGGCCCGGATTCGGTACCAGTACTGCGATCCGCGGTAGGGACCGTCGAGGTGGGTGTTCGTCCAGGCCCGCTCCTCGGGGTTCAGCCGAACGAGCCGCCGGATGCGCCGCGGTCGCCCGCCGGGGTACGTGGTATCGGTCATGATCAGGGCGTCCTCCGAGAGGTGCACGACCGTGCGCCGGGTAGGCTCCGGAAAGAGCGGTCCGTCGGCCGGTCCGAAGTCGGTGCACCAGGAGTACGCCGCCCGGGCCGGCGCCGCCAGCGGCTGACGGAACTGGTAGCGCAGCGAAACGAGGGGCATCGCCGCCCCCACAGAGCTCGAGGGGATGAGCGTTTGCCGGCGGCCGGAAGGGGATCCGGCGGATCAGCGGTCCACGAGCGCGGCGCTCGCCGGGCCGTACCGCTCTCCCGCGATCTCGTTCCGGGGGATCGCCGCCTCGATACGCTCCCGATCGTGGGTGGTGAGCGAGATCTCGACCGCGGCCGCGTTCTCCTCGAGGTACTTCCGCCGCTTCGTCCCCGGTATCGGGACGATCTCGCCCGGCTGGGCCAGCACCCAGGCGAGCGCCAGCTGAGCGGGCGTGCAACCCTTCTCCCGGGCGACCCCGGCGAGGCGGTCGACGAGCGCGAGGTTGCGTGCGAGGTTCTCCGGCGCGAAGCGGGGGCTCCCGCGCCGGAAGTCGTCGTCGGGCAGCGCGTCGAGGGATCGGATGCTCCCCGAGAAGAAGCCGCGGCCGAGCGGGCTGAACGGCACGAACGCGACGCCGAGCTCCCGGCACGCCGGTAGGATCCCGTCCTCGGGCTCGCGGGTCCAGAGCGAGTACTCGCTCTGCACGGCCGCGATCGGATGGACGGCCTGGGCGCGCCGGAGCGTGCGCGCCGAGACCTCCGAGAGGCCGAGGTGGCGCACCTTCCCCTCGGCGACCAGCTCGGCCATCGCTCCCACGCTCGTCTCGATCGGGGTCCGCGGATCGACCCGATGGAGGTAGTAGAGGTCGATCGTCCGTACCCCGAGCCGCTTGAGGCTCGCCTCGCATGCCTCGCGGATGTGCGCGGGGCGCCCGTCCACGGGGAGCTGGCCCTTCTGCGCCCCGGGCACGAACCCGCACTTCGTCGCGAGGACGACCGACTCGCGTCGGCCGCGGATCGCCTTGCCCACGAGCTCCTCGTTCGTGTAGGGCCCGTAGATGTCCGCCGTGTCGAGGAAGTTGATCCCGAGCTCGAGGGCCCGGTCGATCGTCTTGAGGGACTCGGCGTCGTTCGGACGCCCGTACGATTGGGACATCCCCATGCAGCCGAGGCCTATCGCGGAGACCTCGGGACCGTTGCGGCCCAGCCTCCGGGTCTTCACAAGCAGGTTCACGGCGAGGTGGTATTTCGCGGTGCGGGTCCCGGCTCGCCGGAGCGCACTCAGGCGGGACCGTTCGATCAGGCACGGCAGTCGAGAACGGCCGCGCCCGTCACCCGTCCCTCCCGGAGATCGGTGAGCGCCTCGTTCGCCTCCCGGAGCGGGCGCACCGTCACCGAGCTCTCGAGCCCGAGCCGTCCGGCGAGGTCCAGGAACTCCCGGGCATCGGCCCGGGTGTTCGCTTCGACGCTCACGATCCGCCGTTCCCCGAACAGGAGGTGATCGTAGTCGATCTCCGGGATGGGACTGAGGTGGATCGCGGCGATCGCGAGGGTGCCCCCCTTCTTGAGCTCGCGAAGGGCCTCGATCACGACCGTCCCGGTCGGCGCGAAGACGATCGCGCCGTCGAGATGGGATCGCGTCGCCGAACGCGGCGGCTGGGAAGTGAGCACGGTCTCGGAGGCCCCGAGGCGCGTGGCGAGTTCGAGGTGGACCGGGTTGCGCGAATAGGCCACGGTCTCGAACCCGAGTCGTGCGGCGAGTTGGAGCGTGAGGTGTGCCGACCCTCCGAACCCGAAGAACCCGATTCGCCCGCCCGGTCGAGGCTGGGCGAGCTTGAACGCCCGATACCCGATGATGCCGGCGCACAGGAACGGAGCGCACTTCGCCGGGTCGCCGGCGGGAAGCGGGAGGACGAACCCCTCCTCGCCGATGGCGTACTCGGCGTACCCGCCGTTGGCGGAGTACCCGGTGAACTCCTTGCGCACGCACAGGTTCTCGCGGCCCGAGATGCAGTACTCGCACCGTCCGCACGTGCGGTGCAGCCACGGGACTCCGACCGCTTCGCCGAGCGAGAGCTCCCGGACCTTCCCGCCCACGCGTTCGATCCGACCGACGATCTCGTGACCCGGGACGATCGAGGGCAGGAGAGGTGGGAGGTCGCCCTCGACCACGTGGAGGTCCGTCCGGCAGACGCCACAGACGTCCACCCGGACGAGCACCTCGTGGTCGCGGGGCGCCGGGAGGTCGACCTCCTCCCACGAGAGGGGCCGGGTCTCGACCGGGGCTACCCGATGGAGGACCATGGCCTTCATGCGATGGGCAGGAACTTCGTTCGAGCGAACGCTCTGCCGCCCGGCTACGGGCCGGGAAGGTTAACCTTTCGCCGGTCGACCCCCCAGCCTCTCGAATCCGGAGCTTCAGTCCGTCCCTCGCATCGACCGAATTTCGGTCCCGTCGCCGGAACCGATCCCGTGCCTCGGCCCGGGCCCCCCTCTCCCTAGCACGGATCCGTCGTTCGCTACGTCTTACCCGCGGAACCAGAGCCCGGGGACGGAGAACTTCCCTCGGGCGGTCCTCGCCGCTTTCCAAGACGCAGGCCGATCAGGGCGCCCGCCGCCGCAGCGATCACGACCAAGATGACCAGCAGGCCCAGCGAGAGGCCAGGTCCGAGTCCAAAGAGCCCGGACGACGACGTCGTGGAGTTCACGACGCTGGTCGAATTGTGATAGACCGTGGTCGACGGCTTCTGGAACAGCACCCCGACCTGGGAAGGTCCTCCCGCCAGGGTCGCCACCCCTGTGCCCGGGGTCACGACGTAGCCGGTGACGCTGCCCACGCTGTAGGAGTAGGATCCGTTGACCTCCGAGAAGGTCACCGACCCGGTGGCGGTCGCCATCTCGACCCCGTCAAGGGTGACGGACCAGGTCGTTCCGGACGGCAGACCCGACTCGGTGAACGTCACCTCGTACTTCGGGATGGAGACCGTCGAGAACGAGAGGGCCACGGCTTGGGGACCCCCCGCGATCGTTCCGCCCCCCGAGTAGGCCGTCGCGACGTACCCGCTTACGGAGTGCAGCACCCATCCGAACGAACCGTTCGGCTCGCTGAACACGAGCGAGCTGGTCGTGGTGGTCTCGTTCACTCCGTTCACGGCGACCGTCCAGGAAACGCCGGTGGCCAGGCCCGTCTCGGCGAACGTCAGCCCATACGTGGTGGGTTCGACGAGGGCCGAGGAGAAGGCGATGGAGATCGCCACGGGAGCGCCATCCAGCGGTACTTCGCCGGAGGAGGGCGTGGCCACCATCCCCGCGGGGCCCGAGACCGAGTACGTGAACGAGCCGTTTGCCTCGGAGAACCCGATCTCGGTCCCGGTGGTCGCGTTCTCGACCCCGTTCACGGTCACGGACCAGGGGGTACCGGTCGACAGCCCGGTCTCCGAGAAGGTGAGGGCGAACACTTCGAGCCCTACGCGGGTGAACGTCACGGCCTCCGTCTGGCCGAACCCGTTGACCGTGACGGTACCCGAGCTCGGGCTCGCGGCATATCCACTCACCGCGCCCACGGAGAAGCTGAAGGTGCCGTTGGGCTCGGTATAGTTGATGAAGCGGCCTCCCGAGGCGCCCCCGCTCCCTCCGAGGATCACGTTCCATTCCGTGCCGGCCGGGAGGCCGGACTCCTGGAACGAGACCCCGTAGGTCACGACGCTCCACTCGAGCAGGTTCGTGAGCGGAACGCCCGAGACGTTGAGGGTGCCCGAGAAGTCGGGGAGGGTGTAGCCGGGGATCGCGGACACCTCGTACGGTAGGTCGGTCGCGTTCGCCTCGTCGAACACGATTGACGGCGTGGTTGACGATTCGGTCGTGCCGTTCAGGTCCACGCTCCAGCTCGTTCCCGTGGGTAGCCCGGTCTCCTCGAAGGTAACCGGGAAGAGGACCTCCGACCAGGTCACGGAGACCTCCACGCCGGTTCCCGAGACCACGACGGTCCCGCTCGTCGGCGTCGCCGCGTAGTTCGCCACGCCGAGGATCGAGTAGGAGTAGGTGCCGTTCCCCTCGTCGAACAGGAGGGAGTTCGTCGTGGACGACTCGATGACGCCCCCCAGATCCACGGACCATGACGTGCCCGCCGGCAGTCCTCGCTCGGAGAAGGTCACCGACGAGGACGTCGGGTTGATGCTCACGTAGGCCGCCGACGAGCTCCCGCTGAAACCGGAGTCGACCGCGGTTACCGAGACCAGGTCGATGCCGTTCGTGGGCGACGACGGGAGGGTGAAATTGACTGCGTAGCCACCCTGGGGGTTGGTGAGGACGGAAGTGGTGGAGAAGACCGATCCCGACGAGTCCGAAAGCGTGACCGTGGCGTTGGCCACCGGGTTGTTGTTGTAACTCCAAGAATAGCATCCGAAGAAGTAGCCGGTACAGACGACCGTCTCGTCGTACACGGTCCCGTAGACGACGTTAGCGCTGCCCGCGGAGTCCACCACGTACTCGAGCGCCTCGGTGATGTCGAGTTGATTGCCACCGTAGGCGAGCACGTACAGCCCGGCCGAGGCGGTGCCGGTCGTGTACCCAGAGTCGGACGCGGTCGCGTAGAAGAGGTCGAGGCCCCCCGAGTAGAATCCCGGAAGGTTTGCCGAGGTGAACGCCACCCCGGACGCGTTGGTCGTGGCGGCCGGAGGATCGAAGGTGGATCCCAGCGTGTCCGAGAAGTCGACGGTGGCTCCCGAGACCGGAGTCCCTCCGGCCGTCACGGTGACGAGGAGCGTGACCGAGTCGAGGGAGGCGCTCTCGGTATCCGGCCTCAGGGAGTCGATCCGGACCGAGAGCTCCGACGAACCGTACGGCGCCACTGTGAGGAAGGTGGAGCTGCTGCTCCCGCTGTACCCACTGGCCGAGGCGCTGACGGTGAGCACGTCGATCTCGGAGGAGCTGACATTGGCGGCAGCGAAGCCGATCCAGTAGTCTCCGGAGGCGTCGGTGGTCGTGGAGGTCGTCGAAAAGACGGAACCGATCGAGTCGGACACAGCCACCGTGGCGCCGGGGACGACGGCGCTCGTGCTTCCGCCCGCGAAGACGGTCCCGTAGACCACGTCCGTCGATCCGCCGGTCGGAGAGGAGATCCCCACGGTCTCGGTGACGGAGAGCTGCGTCGACGGGAGGCCGAGGATGTCGGCGTAGTTGTATCCCGCGCCCGACGAGTAGCCCGAGAGGGTGG
The DNA here is from genome assembly GCA_030038095.1 of Thermoplasmata archaeon. Lineage (GTDB taxonomy): Archaea > Thermoplasmatota > Thermoplasmata > Lutacidiplasmatales > UBA184 > Lutacidiplasma. The sequence continues at coordinate 10,055 of JASHPK010000013.1, forward strand.
CGGTCGCGCTGAGCGTGTCGTCCCCGGCGTTGCCCGACGCGAGATCGACGCTCGTCACGGCCAATCCCTCGGCATTCGAGAGCACGGAGGCCGGGTTGAAGGTCTCCCCAAAGCTGTCGGAGAAGGTGACGCTGGCGTTCGCCACGGTCGTGCCGTTGGCCGTGACCGTGGCGCCGACCACCATCTGGTTATAGATCGCGGAAGAGCCCAGCGACGGGGACACGCGATCGAAGCGAACCGTCAGGTTGAGGTTCCCGGTCTCCGTCAGATCGAGCAAGGTCGTCGTTTGAGACCCGGCGTAACCGGACGCGGTGGCCTTCGCCGTCAAGAAATCGGCGAGGCCGGCCGCCGAGGCCACCGGCGAGGCGGTCGTGAAGTTCACGATGAACCCACCCCCGCTCGTGGTGGTGACGGACGCGGAAGAAAACGTCGAGCGCGCGCTGTCGGAGAAGGTGACGGTGGCTCCGGAGACCGAGTCCGAGGTATCCCCGAGGACGAAAACCTCGCCGAACGCGATGTCGGTCGAACCTCCGGAAATCTGCCCGCTCGCAAGACTCAGGGAGACCGACAACTGCGTGCCGCTGTTGGCCAGCTCGGTGATGTTGGTCAGTCCCCAAGCTTCGGCGTAACCGGACGCGTTAACCGAGGCGTTGATCTCGTCGGTCCCCGTCAGTCCAGAACTGAGCTGAACGGTCGTGATGGCGACCCCGGTCCCGTTCGAAGAAACCACCGACGGGATCCAGGTCGAACCGAACGCATCGTTGAACGAGACGGTCGCATTCGCCACGGGCGCACTGCTCGCCGTGACCGTCGCTACGACAACGAGCTGATCCTCGTACGCCGTGATGGTCCCTTTCTCGGTGCTCACCGATACTCGGAGGGTGTGGAGAAGACCGGTGCTCAGGCCCGAAGCCATCGTCCCGGTCGAACGTTGGGCTCCCGCAAGGATTGGAGAGCCGACCAGAACTAGAACGGCTACGACAAGTACGGCAACGACCCTGGCCCCCGACCCGAACCCCAAACGTTCTCGACGCATGCTTCCCTCCCGGATGGGAAACGGCGCGGGACCATGCTCTTACGCTAAGAATGTTTGCAAACGGTCCGAGGACTCACCTCCCTCGTAGCCGCGGTGCGATGGTAGAGATGGTCACCTTTCCCTCCGATCGAGAGTTCAATCCTCCCAAGCTCAGGACCGAGGCACGCCGGATCACCCGTCGGGTCGACCCTTAGTCTGGGAACGGTCCGAACGATTCCGCCACCCGATACCCGTCGCAACCGCGGCAGGGCGCATGGTCCCGGGTTCGACCGTCCTCTCGATAGCCGCTTCTCCTGCATGATCAGCGGCTTCTTACGAAGGGCTGCGGCCATCCACACGAAAATCCCTGTCGCGCCATCTCGTGCAGAACCGTATGCCGGGCCCCCTCGCCGGGGCACAGCCCTACGCGAAGTGAAACCGGGTGCCCACGCTCGACTCGACGTAGGCCGTGGGCAACCGACGCCCTAGCTCCTGGCGCGCCTTCCAGCCGGTGCAGTGGCCGGGCACGAGGAAGTCCGGGTGGAGCTTCTCCAGCTCGGCGACCGTGGGTGGAATCATCGGCTCGAAGAGCGGTCCGGTGAGGTGGAATCCCCCCAGTGCGGCATGGACCCGGCGGACCCCGGTCGATCGTTGGGCGTTCCGCAGGATGTTGATCACCCCGGCGTGGCCGCAACCCGAGACCACGACGAGTCCTTTCCCCTTCACATCGCAGACCAGGAACTGGTCGTCCCAGACCATCGGATCGGGCTCCCAGCCGCTGGCTCCTCGGGCCCACTGGATCGGGAAGCCGTTCTCGAACTCCGTCACGCGCTCGACCCGGCCCGAGACCAGAGCCGTCTCCCCAAACAAGTTGGAGGGTCCCTCGCGCTCCAGAAGGTCGACGTCCGCCGCCGCCAACATCGCGCGGTCGGGTGGGGGGAGGTTGGTCTCGGCACCCGTGGGGAAGACGATCTTCCGTGTCCGCCAAGCGTCGGGATGAAGGATCAGCGGGAGACGCCTTCGCCCGACCTCCCGCAACAGACCTTCGAGTCCGCCGTGATGGTCGCCGTGCCCGTGGGAGAGGACGACCGACGAGACGTCTCGAAGCGAGACCCCGAGGGCGGTGAGGTTGTGGGAGAGGGTGTCGCTCGTGAGTCCCGCGTCGTAGATGATCCGGGTCTCCGCTCCGTCCGCCCGGATCGTGAGGAGGGCGGAGAAGCCGTGTTCCGCCCGCAGTTGGGGGCCCTTCATCCAATCCCCGACGATCGGTGGTCGGACGGCGTGGGCCTCGCTTCGCAGCAAGCGATCAATGGAGTTGTCGACGAGGATCGTTACGTCGACCGAATCGACCGGCCGCAACCGAACCGTGCCGGGTACTCTGTCCATCGGGAGTCGGGGCCCCTACGACGCCGAGGGTCTCGAGGAAAACCATCCCAAAACTGTTTGGGGTGCGGGGAGAGGGATTTGAACCCACGAACCCCTACGGGACCAGACCCTGAATCTGGCGCCTTTGGCCAAGCTTGGCAATCCCCGCGCGGCGGGGCCGAGCGAGGTCGACTTTAAGACCGTTCCGCGGGGGGCCGGCGAGGACTAGGCCGCAGCGACCGCCCGGCCCTTCTCTCCGGTCCAGATCTCGAGCGCCTCGCGTACGGTCGCCTTTTCGTGGACGATCGCCCGGAGCGCCTTCAACATGGCGACCGGCTGGTCGGACTGCCAAATGTTCCGCCCCATGTCGATGCCGTGGGCGCCCGCCTCGATCGCGCCGTGTGCGAGCTCGAGCGCCTGCCGTTCCGAATCGAACTTCGGTCCTCCGGCGACCACGATCGGGACCGGGCAGCTCTCCACCACCTTCGAGAACCCGTCGCAGTAGTAGGTCTTCACCACATGCGCCCCGAGCTCGGCGGAGACCCGGCAGGCGAGCGCGAGGTAACGCGCGTCCCGTTTCTCGAGCTCCTTCCCCACCGCCGTGATGGCCATCACGGGGATCCCGAGCGTCTCCCCCTCATCGACGAGCCGGGAGAGGTGGACGAGCGACTCGTGTTCGTGGGGCGCGCCGACAAAGACGCTCAGGGCGACCCCCGCGACGTTGAGTCGGGCTGCCTCCGCCATCGACGTGGTGATCTCCTCGTGCGAGAGGTCCTCCTTCAGGACAGTCACGCCGCCCGAAACCCGGAGCATGATCGGGACCGAGGTCGTCGGCTCGACGCACCGGCGCAGGATCCCCCGGGTGAGCGCGAGGACATCCGTGTGCGGCAGCAGCGGGCTGATCGTCGCCCGTGCATCCTCCAGGCGGCGCGTCGGCCCCATGAAGTATCCGTGATCGACCGCGAGCATCACCGAGTTGCCGCTCACCGGTGAGAACATCCGATGCATCCGGTTCGCCATTCCCCAGTCCATGGTCCGCCTCGTCGCCGCGAGGCACGCTAGGACCTATTAGGACTTCTCCGGCGGAGGAGGGCGCCGGCACGAAGGGTGCGCGCAGCCCTAGGCGCCCTCGAGGGATCGGTGGGAAACCGGAACCCTCCGGTCCTCCTTCACCCGGTTGAGCACGACCTGGGTGTTCGAACGCTCGACGTTCGGGTCCTGCAACGCGTGCTTCACGAACCGGTCGAGGTCCCGCCGATCGCGGAAGCGGCCGATCAGCAGCGCGTCGTTCTCGCCGGTGACGTCGTAGATCGCGTACGCCCTCGGATCGCGCGCGAGCCGCTCCTCGACCTCACGAAGGCGGCCCTTCGAGATGCGGATGCCGACCAGAGCCCAGAGGTCCCAACCGAGCTGCTCGTCGTCCAGCACCGGGATGTACCCCCGGATCACCCCCTGCTCCTCCATGCGTCCCACGCGGGCGCTCACCGTCGTCGGCGAGACCTTGAGGCGGTGCGCGATCTCCCGGTGACTCGCCCGAGCGTCGGTGTTCAGCTCCTCGAGGATCGACCGGTCGAGGTCGTCCAAGGTGGACGTGCGCCGCATGCGGGTTGAATAAATGGGTCGAAGTTAATACTTGTGAGCAAGAAATTGGACGGCCGTCCAGAAAACAGGCGCGAGGCTTGATGTAGCCGCATCCGGTCCGCCGTCGTGGAGGCGTGGGGTTGACTCCAACGAAGGCGACGAAGGGCAGCTGGGATGCATCGGCGGTACTGGAACGGCTCAAGGCGGAGAAGGTCCGCTGGGTCGAGCTGTTCTACACGGACGTGTTCGGCGGGTTCAACCAGGTCGATGTTCCCTTCGAAACCCTCGAAGCCGACTCGTTCGTCTCGGGCGTCCCGAAGCTGGACGGGTCGTCGGTTCGCGGCTTCCGCGACATCTCCGATTCGGACATGCTGCTCGTGCCCGATCCTCGAACTCTCGCCACGATACCCTGGAACCCCGAAGTGGGAGGGACGATCCGGTTCATCTGCGACGTTCGCGTCGGCGGGACCAAGGAGCCGTACGCGCACGACCCGCGGTGGGTCGCGCGGAAGACCGAAGCGGTGCTGGCCGCCGCCGGCTACGACCGCTCCTACTGGGGACCCGAAGTGGAGTTCTTCGTGTTCGACTCCGTCCATCTGCTCCCCTCGTACCAGGGCGTCCGCGATGCCTGGGCGGGGGCCGGCTACCAGATCCAGCAGTCCGAAACCCCCTGGCACGACGGGGGAGAGTCGCCGACGATCCGCTTCAAGGAGGGGTACCACCGCTCGGCCCCGACCGATTCGTTGCTCCCGCTGCGCGCCGAGATGTGCAACATCCTCGCCGACTCGTTCCACGTCACGATGGACGCCCACCACCACGAGGTCGCCACGGCGAGCCAGTCGGAGATCAACGTCCGGTTCGACGAGCTCGTCCCGATGGCGGACCACATCCAAGACCTGCGCTACGTGATCAAGAACGTCGCCCGACGCCACGGCAAGGTCGCCTGCCTCATGCCGAAGCCGGTCTACGGCGACAACGCGATCGGCATGCACACGAACCAGTCGCTCTGGTCGAAGGGGAAGAACGCGTTCTACGACGCGGGCGACGCCTACGCCGAAGTGAGCCAAACCTGCCGGTACTACGTGGGCGGGCTGATGGAACACTCCCGGGCCCTCTGCGCGATCACGAACCCGACGACGAACTCCTACCGGCGGCTCGTCCCGGGGTACGAGGCTCCGGTGTTCATCGCGTGGAGCCGCGGCAACCGCTCGGCCAGCATCCGGATCCCGGCGTACCATCGCGGGCGTCCGGCCGCGAAGCGCGTCGAGTACCGGACGCCGGACTCGGCCGCCAACATCTACCTGACCGAGGCGGCGCTCGCGCTCGCCGGCCTCGACGGGATCAAGCGGAAGATCGAGCCGCCCGCTCCGGTCGATGAGGACATCTACAAGCTCGCTCCGGCGAAGCGCCGCCAGCTCGGAATCCGGGAGCTTCCGGGGTCCCTCGGCGAGGCGCTCGACTGCCTCCAGTCGGACCGCGACTTCCTGAAGCCGGCGTTCGCCCCTTCGCTGCTCGACACCTACATCGAGATGAAGCGGGAGGAACAGCTCGAGCTCAACCTGCGGCCTCATCCGTACGAGTTCTACCGCTATCTCGACGTCTAGGCCCGGAACCCCGAAGGGCGCCGAGGGCGCCCTTCTAACCCCGCGCCGGCTCCGGGGAGGAGCGGCGATGGGCGAATCCTACCTCTGGGACGGGGGGCGCGTCTTCACCGGCCGGCGATGGTGCGAGGCGCTCCTCATCGAGGACCGCCGGGTCACGTTCGTGGGGACCTCGGCGGAGGCCCGTCGGGTCCGGCCTTCGGGCGCCGAGACGATCGATGCGCGGGGGCGGCTCGTACTGCCGGGGCTGATCGACGCCCACGTCCACCTCGCCGAGATCACCCGGGCCCGGGAGGAGCTGGATCTTTCCGGGCTCGTTTCGATCGCCGAGCTCGTGGAGCGGGTCCGCGCGTGGTCCGAGCGCTTCCCGAAGCGTCCGGTGCTCGGACGGGGCTGGGACGCCGACCGCTTTTCCGAGCGACGTTGGCCCACGGCCCGGGACCTCGACCGCGCGGGCGCGGGACGGCCGGTCATCCTCTACCATACGAGCGGGCACGCGCTCGTCGCGAGCTCCGTGGCCCTCCAGGAGGCCGGTCTCGGCCCTGACGCTCGGGACCCGCCGGACGGGAAGCTCGGACGAGAATCCGACGGGGCGTTGAACGGGCTTGCCTACGAAGCGGCGATGCGTCCGCTCTCGGCGCTGGTCGACCGGATCGCTCCCCCGAGCCCCGGGGGGATTCGTCGCACGCTCGAGCTCGCCTCCGCCTTCGGCCTGACGACCGTCGCAACGATGAACACGGGACGCGAGGAAGTCGAAGCGCTTCGGCAAATTCCCGGATCCCCTCCGTGGCCCGTCCGGGTGCGGAGCTACCTGCGGCTCTCCGCCCTCGACATGGCGGATCGGCAAGGATCGGACGGAGAGCCGCTTTCCGGGGAGACGTTCGGGATCGTCGGGGTGAAGGGGTTCACCGACGGGGCCTTCGGGCCCCGGACCGCGTGGCTCTCGGAGCCGTTCGCGGACGCTCCCGAGGAGTCGGGGCTCTCCCTCGGCGCCGACGAGGAGTTCCGAACAGCCCTCGACCGTGCCGCGGCCCTCGGGCTCGCGCCCGCGCTCCACGCGATCGGCGACCGGGCCGTGGGACGGGCGACCGGGTTGCTGGACGGTCGCTACGGTCGGACGCGGGCGCCGCCCCGGATCGAGCACGCCGCGCTCACTCCCCCCGCGCTCCTCCCCGGGCTCGAGCGGGTCCGGGCCACCCTCGTCGTCCAGCCCGGGTTTCTCTACAGCGATTGGTGGCTCCGCGAGCGCCTCGGCCCCGTTCGGGTCCGGTGGGCCTACGCCTTCCGCACGCTCCTCGAGCGCGGGCTCTCGCTCGCCGGGTCGAGTGACGCCCCGTACGATCCCCTCGACCCATGGAGGGGGTTGCGCGCCGCGGTCGAGCGCGTCGATCCGCTCGGGCGCTCGGCGAACCCGGCCCCGGAAGAGGCGCTCTCCGCCGAGGCGGCCGTCCAGCTCTACACCGCCGGAGGAGGATCCGCGCTCGGGGAGCCACGGCTGGGGACGCTCGAGGAGGGTACCTTCGCCGACCTCGTGGTCGTGCGGGCCGCCCGCCTCGAGCTCGCGCTGCGGCAGGGGCAGTCGTCGGTCGAGGAGACCTGGCTCGGCGGACGGCGAACGTTCCGAGCCCCGGCTTAGGGGGAACGGTCAAGCTGAGCGCCGCCTGCTCCCGCCCATGCCCGGACCGCCCGAGGTCCCTCCAAAGAAGGAGTTCTCGCCGACGATGCGGGTCGACGTGCTCGTCGCGGACTGGAAGGCCGGCCTCGAGCCGGAGCTGCCGGACGAGGAGAAGGAACGCCAGCTCTACGGCCAGGCCTGGGAGGCGTACCTCGCCGGCGACTACGGCTTCGGCCTCTGGTGCTGGAACGAATGCGACCGGCTCACGAACAACCTCAACGGCAACATCCGGGAGGTGACCCGGATTCTCGGCCCGGGCCGGTACTTCGGCTTCTCGCACCGCCGGGCGGTCGCGGCCGAGGTGCCGGTGGACCGGATCTACCGCCCCCGCAAGGGGGACATGAGCACGCCTCGCACCGACGCCTACGTGCTCCCCCACTACCAGGTGCTCTGCGTCTACGTCCTCCGTGCCGAGTCCGGTGACCCGAAGGCGAAGGCGATGCTCGAGATCGCGCTCGGGGAGCTCGAGGACCGGCGTCGCGCGGACCCGTTCCTTCGCCACTTCGAGACGTTCCGAGACCTGCTCGCGCGAACCTCGTCGCCGAGCGGGCGGGCGGATCTCCCGAGGCCATCGCCCCCTTCCGCGGCGCCCGCCGCCCCGTCCCCGACCCCGCCTCCGAAGCGACGTCCCCGTCGCTCGAAGGACGGAGCCGGGGCCTCCCCCGGAGGGGGGACCAAAGGTTCGTAAGCCCGGAGCTCCTCCTCGCGCCGGAGGTCGGAAGATGCGGGTAGTGGTGCTCGGGGGTGGGGGTCTCACCGGGCGATGTGCCGTGCGCGACCTCGCGACCGGGAGGGTGTTCGACTCGGTGGTCGCCGCGGACCTCGATCTCGGGCTGGCCGAGGCGGCCGCGCGTGCCGCGGGCCCCCGGGCCTCGGCGGAGAGGCTCGACGTCCGGGACCGGGCGGCGCTCGCTCACCTCCTCCGAGGGTCGGCCGTGGTCGTGAACGCGGTGCAGTACACGTTCAACCTCACCGTGATGGAGGCCGCGCTCGACGCGGGCGTCCCCTACCTCGACTTCGGCGGTCTCTTTCACATGACCCGACGCCAGCTCCAGCACGATGCCGCATGGCGGCGGGCCGGGCTCGTCGCGATCCCCGGGCTCGGCCAGGTGCCCGGGGTATCGAACGTGCTCGCGATGGAGGCCGCGGCCGACCTCGAACAGGTTCACTCCCTCGTGATCCGGGATGGGTGGCGGGACCTCACGGTCGGCGCCCCCGAGATCTCCTTCACCTGGTCGCCGAGCACCTTCCTCGACGAGATGGTCCTGCCGGCGATGGTCTTCGACGGCGGCGACTATCATGAGGAACCCCCGATGAGCGGGGCGGAGGAGTTCGACTTCGCGCCGCCCGTCGGCCGGACCCGGGTCTACCGGACCCTGCACTCCGAGCCCGCGACCCTCCCCGAGAGCCTCCGGTCGAAAGGCCTCGCCCACTGCGAGTGGAAGGAGGGGGGTCCGGGGATCGAGATCCTGCGCACGATGGCGCTGCTCGGGCTCGCGTCCGACCGGCCGGTTGAAGTGCAGGGGCAGCCGGTGACGCCGAGGGACTTTACGCTCGCGCTCCTGAAGCGCGAGAAGCTCCTCGGAGCGCCCGAGGGGATCGTCGTCGACGACTGGGAGGTCCTCGACATCGAACTGGAGGGAAGGAGGGCGGGCCGTCCCGAGATCCGGCACGCGATCGCCCGATTCCCGCCCCGGCCCGACTGGCATCTCACCGCCACGGAGTACGCCGTCGGGGTGGCGGGAGCGATCGGCGCGGAGCTCATCGCCCGGGGGGAGATCCGGGAAAAGGGCGTCGTCCCGCCCGAGCGGTGCGTGCCCTCGGGCCCGTTCCGCACGGCGCTCGCCGCGCGGCGGATCGAGACGACGATTACCCCACCGGAAAAACCGCTCGGCCCGATGCGGCCGGAGCAAAATCGGCCACCAAATGGCTAATTTCGGGGTTTTGAGCTTGTTTTCGGCGCAGCCAACCCCACAATTTCGATGATAGGTTGAAATGAATCATAGATGATATTCGGGTTGACTTACGGTATATCAATCGTATAGCTGATTCTTGTTGTAAGCCAATTATATATACGCCGCTCGGGCTCCGAGGGTCGCCACGATGGGTGCGTTATGGCGGAAGTGGAACCCGCCCCCCGATCCCCTCTGCCCGAGCGGGCCGGCGACGAGCGTCGCCCGGACCGCCGGGGGGACCCCATCCCGGCTCCCGTGCTGATCGGCCCGGATACGGACGTCCAGCCGACCCCGATCCCGTCCCCCGAGACGCCAGGTGGGACCCCCGAGGTCGGGCCGACCAAGGAGTCGGCCAAGGAGGCCGCGAAGGAGAAGGAGGCCACCAAGGAGGCGAAGAAGGAGGCGGCGCCCGAGCCCGAGGCCCTGCCGATCTCGATCGCCCGTCTCGTGCCGAAGCTCAAGAAGAGCGCGAAGCTCTTCGAGGAGGGGAAGAAGTACATCCCCAACGCCTCGAGCTCGCTCATCCGGGTCGCGTCGTACGACCCGTGCCCCCCGTTCATCAAGAAGGGCAAGGGCGCCCGGATCTGGGACGAGGACGACAACGAGTACCTCGACTTCAACCTCGGCTACGGCTGCCTCATCAACGGGCACGCCCCCGAGGCCCAGGTGAAGGCGATTCAGGAGCAGGCGGAGCTCGGCCTCCACTTCGCCGCCCCGACCGAGCTCGAGCTCGACGTCGCGAAGATGTTCCACAAGCTCGTGCCCACGGCCGGCAAGGTCGCGTTCTGCTCGAACGGCTCGGACGCGACCATGAACGCGATCCGCATCGCCCGGGCGGTGACGGGCAAGGACGGGATCCTCAAGTTCGAGGGCCACTACCACGGACAGCACGACTACGCCCTGATCAGCGCGGAGGCTCCCCCGATCGTCGCGGGCCTCGACGAGTACCCCCGCCCCCTCCCGAACTCCGCCGGGATCCCGCCCGGGGTCACGGACTATGTCATGGTCGCCCAGTACAACTCAGTCACGTCGTTCGAGCGGATGGTCAAGCGGTACCGGGACCGCCTCGCCGCGGTGATCCTCGAGCCCGTGATGGCCAACTCGGGCGTCATCGCCCCGTTGCCCGACTACCTGGAGCGGATCGTCGAGATCGCGCACCAGAACGAGCTCCTCGTGATCTTCGACGAGGTCTTCACCGGCTTCCGGGTGGCGCCGGGCGGTGCCCAGCAGCTCTACCACGTCGAGCCGGACATCTCCTGCTGGGCGAAGGCGCTCGGCGGGGGCGTTCCGATCTCCGCCGTCTCGGGGAAGACCGAGTACATGGACATGATCGCCCCGGGCCGCATCTCGTTCGGCGGGACCTACTTCGCGAACAACCTATCCCTCGCGGGGGCGCTCGCGAACCTGAAGCTCCTCTCGAAGGGCGGGGACGAGCTCTACGCGCGCTTCGGGCGGCTCACCGAGAAGCTCGAGAAGGGGCTCGAGGAGGCCGCCCGCGACGCGAAGGTGAACGTGCTCGTCCAGTCGGTCAACGGGATGCTGCAGTTCTTCTTCACCCGGCGGAAGAAGATCATCAACTACCGCGAGTCGCTCCAGATCGACTGGAACCTGTTCCTGCGGCACCACCAGCTCCTGCTCGACCGGGGGATCTACATCCACCCGGACAACTACGAGCGGATCACCTTCTCGAGCGCCCACACCGAGAAGGACATCGAGCGGTTCGTGGCCACGGCCGCGGAGACGTTCCAGGAGCTACGGACCCTCCCCCGGGACTACCTCCCGTAACCCCTCGGGGACTCCGTAGGGGGGCGGCCCCATACGGAAATTAATAGTTGAAGGTGGTAAGGCCCGAGATGCGCGGGGCGGAGGGTCCGCCGTCCCGGCGATAAGAAGGGCGGATGGGACGGAGTCCGACGGATCTCGCCATCTTCATCGGTAAGCGCCTCCTCCAGCTCATCCCGGTCCTCCTCGGGATCATCATCCTCACGTTCGTCTTCACCCACCTCTCCGTCGCGAACTGCTCGATCTGGTACCCGCACGCGGGCAAGACGACGCTCGCCCTCTGTCAGGCCCAATTCAGCAAGCCGATCTGGGTGCAGTTCTGGACCTACTTCGTCAACCTCCTCCACGGCAACTGGGGGGCCTCGGTCACCGGAGTCCCCGTCTATCCCGCGATCGCCGCCGGCGTCCCCGCGACGCTCGAGCTCGTCATCGCCTCGCTCTTCCTCATGATCGTGATCGGGATCCCGCTCGGGGTGATGGCGGCCCAGACCGCGGGCCGCTGGGGCGACCACCTGGTCCGGATCTTCTACCTCACGGGCTGGGCGACCCCGACGTACCTCGGCGCGGTCATCGCCGCGATCTTCCTCGCCCCGTACTTTGGTCTGCCGTCCCACGGGGAGTACACCTACACCCCGCCGCCGTTCCACCAGTGGACCCACATGTCGGTCGTCGACGCCTTGCTCGCCGGGAACCTGCCGTGGACGTGGGACGCGTTCAAGCACCTCATCCTGCCCGCGTCGGTCCTCGCGTTCATCAACATGGGGATCGCCACGCGGATGACGCGGAGCTCGATGCTCGAGGTGCTTCCGCTCGACTATGTGAAGAGCGCCCGGATGAAGGGGCTCTCCGAGTTCTGGGTGATGTACAAGCACGCGCTCCGCAACTCCCTCATCACCACCACGACGGTGCTGGGGGTGACGGCGGGAGGCCTCCTCGCCGGTACGGTCGTGATCGAGGAGGTCTTCGGCTGGCCCGGGATCGGCGCCTACGCCTACACCGCGATCGGGGGCGGGGGAGCCGCGCCGAACTTCGACGGGGCGGTGGCCGTGGTCGCCGTCTTCGCGGTCGGGGTCGTCATCGCGAACCTGATCGCGGACATCCTCTACGGGGTCCTCGACCCCCGCGTGGAGTGGAGGTAGCCGGGTGGCCGCGACCTCCGCCGTCCCGCCGGCGTCGAACCCTCGATCCACGGTGCGGGCCACGAGCCGGCAGATCGGGAGCGGGGCCCTCACGTTCTGGCGGGTCCTCCGCGCGAACCCGCTCACGATGGTCGGCTTCTTCGTCGTGGCAATCATCTGCGTCACCGCGGTCATCGTCATCCTGGCCCCTCACCTCATCACCCCGTACGGCCCGGACCAGCTGACGACCGCCTACAACCAGGGCCCCTCCTGGGCCCATCCGTTCGGCACCGACGGGAACGGGATCGACATCTACTCGGAGACGCTCTACGCGCTCCCGCTCGACCTCGCGATCGCGTTCGCGATCGCCGGAGCCGCGATGATCGGGGGCGGGGCGCTCGGTCTCGTCGCAGGCTTCTGGGACCGCCCCGGGACGTTCGGGGGCGGGGCGTCGGTGGTCATCCTGCGGATCACCGACATCTTCCTCGCGTTCCCGAGCCTGATCCTCGCCCTCGCGATCGCGGTCTCGCTCGGCCGTGGCGTCTGGCAGCTGATCGTCGCGATCCTGATCACGTGGTGGCCGTTCTACGTCCGACTCGTCCGCGGCGAGACCCTCGCGGTCAAGCACCTGCCGTACGTCCAGGCGGCCCGGGCCGCCGGCGTGACGGAGGGGCGGATCGTGCTCCGGCACGTGCTCCGCAACGTCCTCGAACCGGTCGTCGTCTACTTCACCCTCGACATCGGGACCGTCCTCGTGACCCTCTCGACGATCGGATTCGTCGGCCTCGGCCTCGCCTACCCGAGCCAGGCCGAGTGGGGGAGCATGATGTCCTACTACCAGAACGCCGGCCTCATCACGGCGGCCCCGTGGACCGTCCTCGGCCCGGGCGTCGCGATCTTCGTCACCGTCCTCGCGTTCAGCCTGCTCGGGGACGGCCTCCGGGACATCCTCGATCCCCGGAGCCGTCGCGTGCTCGCCGGCACCGGCTCGGGCGCGATCCACGCGGCCGCGCCGTCCGAGCCGTCGAGCTCGGGGCCCGCGCCCATGGCGCCCGCCGCGGCGGAGGTGAGGTCGTCCGGATGAGCGACCCCGTCGTCGCGATCGAGGGGCTCACGATCGACTACATCGTGGGGGCCGGCCGGTTCCGCGCGGTCTCCGACGTCTCGCTCGAGGTCGAGCGGGGCCACGTCGTCGGCATCGTCGGGGAGACCGGATGCGGGAAGAGCACGCTCGCCCAGGCGATCCCCCGGCTCCTCCCCGAGCCCCCGGCGACGATCGGCGGGGGCCGGATCCTCTTCGAGGGGATCGACCTCGTGAAGGTCCCGCTGTGGAAGATGCCCGGGATCCGGGGCACCGGCATCAACATGATCTTCCAGGAGCCGCTCAACTCGCTCAACCCGGCGTTCCGCATCTACGACCAGGTCGCCGAGGCAGTGCACATCCGCAACGTCCGCGAGGGCGGCAAGGGGGCCGTCGTCCGGGCCGAGCCGGGGCCGTTCGATTACTCGAAGCGGCCGAACCCGAGCGCCGGGGACGCCTGGAGGGGCAAGGTCGTGCCCGGCGGCGCGGTCGCGGAGGAGATCCACCGCAAGCAGGTCGACCGCCAGGTGGGCGGGAGCGCGGAGGACCTGAAGAAGGAGGTCCTCGACTACCTGCGGCTCGTCCGCATCAACGACCCCGAGACGATCCTGAACCTCTACCCCCACGAGCTCTCGGGCGGGATGCGCCAGCGGATCATGATCGCCATGGCGCTCTCGGAGAAGCCGAGCCTGCTCATCGCGGACGAGCCGACGAGCGCGCTCGACGTGACGATCCAGGCCCAGGTCCTGACGCTGATGAAGGAGCTGATCGAGGAGGTGAACACCTCGATCCTGTTCATCAGCCACGACCTCGGCGTCATCGCCGAGACCGCGGACGAGCTCGGGGTGATGTACGCCGGGAAGCTCGTCGAGTTCGGACCGATCGCGGAGATCTTCCAGTCCCCCCGCCACCCGTACACGAAGGCGCTGCTCCGCGCCGCCCCGACCCGCTACAAGACGGACGGCCCGCTCCTTTCGATCGCCGGCAACGTCCCGAACCTCTCCCGCCCGCCCCCCGGGTGCCGGTTCCACCCCCGATGCCCGATCGCCCGGCCGGTCTGCCGGGAGGAGCCGGGACCCCCGCTCGCCGCCATCCCCGGGTCGAGCGAAAACCACCGGAGCGCCTGCCACTTCGCCACGGAGGTCCCGCAGATTCCATGAGCGCCCCACCGCTCGTCGAGGCGGTCGACCTCGAGAAGCGATTCCCGCTCACCCGCACGATCACGGAGGTGGTCCGGGGCCAGTCCCGCCGCTCGATCCATGCGGTCGACGGCGTATCGATCTCGATCTTGCCGGGGGAGACCGTCGGGCTCATCGGGGAATCCGGGTCCGGCAAGACGACCCTCGGGTGGGTCGTCGCCCGCCTCCACGACCCGACCGGCGGGACCCTCAAGTTCGGCGGGGAGGACATCCTCGACATCACGGGGGACGACCTCCGCCACTGGCGGCACAACGTCCAGATCGTCTTCCAGGACCCGGTGGGCTCGCTCGACCCGAGGCTCAAGGTCTGGCAGATCGTCGGCGAGCCGCTGCGGGCGCAGAACGTCGCCGACCGCGACTGGGCCCGGCACGCTCCCTCGCGCCTGCTGCGGAAGTACCGCGCCCGACTCCGCAAGCGACGGCAGAAGCTCCGCGAGGAGTGGAAGAAGGGGGCCGCCGCGCGCCGAAAGCTTCCGGTGGAGGAGCGACGTCGGCTCGAGCAGGAGTACCAGCGGGCGCTTCGCGAACGCCCTCCCCTCCCGGTCGTGGCCAAGCAACCGGTCCCGAAGAAGCTCCGCCGGGCCGAGGTACGCGAGCGGGTCCGGGACACGCTCCCCACGGTCGGGCTGCCTCCCGACTGCCTCGACCAGTACCCCCACGAGTTCTCCGGCGGGGGTCGCCAGCGCCTCTCGCTCGCCCGCGCCCTCATCGTGAACCCGAAGCTGGTCGTCCTCGACGAGCCGACGAGCGCGCTCGACGTGGCGGTGCAGGCCCAGATCCTCAACCGGCTCGTCGAGCTCCAGCGCGAGCGCGGGCTCGCCTACCTCCTGATCACGCACAACGTGGCGGCGGTGCGCTACGTCGCCGACCGGGTGGCGGTCATGTACCTGGGGCGGGTCGTGGAGGTCGGCGACGTGCACGGGGTCCTCGAACGTCCGATCCACCCGTACACGAAGGCGCTCCTCGCCGCCGTGCCGGTCGCGGACGCCTCGCGTCGTCGCACGCGGTTCCGGATCGGGGGTGACATCCCCTCGCTCGTCGATCCGCCGCCCGGGTGCCGGTTCGCCCCGCGCTGCCCGTTCGTGATCGACCGGTGCCGGGCGGAGTACCCGGCGCTCCGCGAGATCCCGGCGGTGCCGGGCCACCTCGTCTCCTGCCACCGCGCGGAAGAGGTCCTCGACATCGCGCCGTCCTCGCTGCTCACCACGGACGAGGGGGCCGGCGCGCCCTCGACGGCGGCGTCCGCCCCGGCGCCCTGAGCCCGCTGCCCGGCTAGTTCGCCCACTGGGTGTTGAACAGGAAGGCGAACGGCTCGGCGCTCGCCATCGGGTTCTCGATGACGCCGTGAAGGTGCGTCGAGTAGACCGAGAAGGCGGTCGGGACGACCAGCCAGATGTCGGTGTAGTTGTAGTACATCGCGCTCGTCATGTTGGTGTAGTACTGCGTGAGCGCGGTCGTGTTCGAGGTGCTCGCGGCGGCGTAGACTTCCGAATTGACCGTCGTGTTGTTGTACTGGGACATGCACAGGTTCGCGCTGCCCGCGGTCGCCGCGTCGTTC
>JASHPK010000014.1 GCA_030038095.1 Thermoplasmata archaeon
CGAGAAAGTAGACGCCGTGGTCCCGATCGTGTAGTGGACGGTGAAGTCAAGTTCGATTTCCGTGCTGACGGAGATCCCGACCGTCTCGGAGAACCTCCATTCGAGCGCCGTGTGACCCGCGGTCCCGGCGTTGATCATCCCTCTCGAGCTCGCGCCCGGGAGGACGGTCGGCGTCCCGACCGCCCCGCTCCAGAGCGTGGGAACCGCAGGGGGAACCGCCCCGTACATCTGTCCGGTCTGCTGCCAGTGAACGAGGAATTCGGCCGAGTCCTGGCTTCCGTTCGCCGTCTCTGTGGATCCGGTGATGTGGAGGCTCACCGCACCCGTGACCGTGGCGATCGAGATCACAAGGGCCGCCGCCCCGACCGCGACGAAGCCGAGCACGGATCGCCGCTGGGATGAGTGGATCCTCACATGTCGCCTTCCCGCCGGCTCTCTCGAAGGACCCCACCGCCCAGGCAGCTCCGCCGGACGACCTAGTACTACGTCCCGAGGTCGAGATTAACCTGTCCGTGGACCGGGTCCTCCCCGCTGGGTTCTTTCCCAGTTTCGAAGGTTCAACCGGGCCCGTGAACCGTTTGGAACTTCGGACCTGGGAAGGCGGTCGCACGGGACGACTGCGGCATCAGTTCCGCAGGACCCAGTCACTCCGGAAGGAGGAGGCAGAGGGGCCCCCATCGGACTCTCCGGCGGGATCGCGGTCAATTGGTACGCGGTACCGTGGCGTGGACGACCCGGAAGTCCTCCGATCCCGAGATCGACACGGCGGCGGCATCCTCCACGAGGGCGGCCTCCCCGGTCTCAAGGGGGAAGTTGTCGACTGAACCGCGACCCGCCAGAGCGTAGACCACCGACCGGTGACCCGGACCGACCCGACGGAATGCGGTGCCCTGCGCGTGGAACCGAAGGACCGAAACCTCTAGGCCGACCAGTGACGTCAGGGATGAACCCGGCCCGATCAGACTGGTGACCGAAGTCCCATCCGGCTGGACGTCGGACTCGGCAGGACGATCGACCCGGACGGTGGCGGTCGCCGGGGCCCCTTCCGGGAGAGCGGCTACGATCGAGAACCAGCGGGCGGTGGCACCGGGACGGGGGTTGACCGCATGCGCCGTCGACACACCGGCCGCGACATATACCATGGAGCCGGCGACGAGCTCCTCCCCGGGCCCGGTCCCGGCCGAGTGGCGCGCCTCGCCCTCGATGAGGTAGATCAACACCTCCTGGCGCGAGTGAGCATGCGCGCCGAACCGCTTGCGGGCCGTGGCGATGGTTTCGGCCACACGCTCCAACGGTGGCCAAGTGGCCATAGGGACCGACGGGATGACCGCGCGGGTCGCGACGTCCTTGGCGTCGACCTCGCCAGAGATGGTCCAACGCCGGGGCGCCGGCCTCGGGAGTTGCGGCACGACTGGGGCCCACGGTCGGTGGGCACTTAAGTTGACTCAGATCGGCTCGTGCCGCGAGGTCGACCGGGCCCGCGAAGACGGCCATCGCTCCGCCGAGAGCCCGGGCCCCAAGCAGGTTCAAATATGGGTGGCTAATCCCGGCCCCTAATGATCGCCCGGTCCCGCGTGTGGATAGCCGTCGTCGTTGCGACAATCGCTCTCTCCAGCTCGGTGCTGGGCGCCGCGTTCCTCAACTCGGGATCGCACCCGGCATCCACCAGCTCGCCGATTCAATCCGCCGCTACCGCCGGAACGGTGACCGCTGCGGCGAGCGCCCCTGCCTCCACGAGCGTGCACCAGCCGGTCGCGCCGGGCCCGGCCGCCGAAGCGCGGCTGATGTCCGCGTTCAAAGCCTCGGGCGACAACCCCCGGACCTTCTATCCTCCGAACCTGGTCTACGCGCCGAAGCTCGACGCCCGCGGCGTCATCGTCCACCCATCCTACCCCCAGGCCCCCGAGCCCGCGGGCCTTGCGGACTACGGCGTGATCAATACGACCGGGACGCCCACGTCGATCACGATCAATACGCAGAGCTACCGGGCCTCGCTCACCCTGAACTCCTTGTTCCCGTACTACCTCTCCACGGGAATCCCGGAGGGGTTCAGCTCCCAGATGAACGTGGTCGTCAACAACGTGACGATCTTCGGCAACTCGAGCTACACGTTCTGGCTCCAGGACGTGGCGTTCTACGACGCCTACAGCCATCAGCTCGAGATGGAGAACAACATCTGGAACTTCTCCTACGATTCGGGTTTCGCCATGCCCCAACAGACCTTCCTCTGGGGCGTGCCGGGGTACACCAACGGGACGGACTATCCGATCGGAACGGAGAACTACTACGCGGCCGGGGGCGGCGAGTTCAACAGCCTCGCTCCCCCGATCACCATCGTGTTCTACGTCAATGTCACGACGCTCCAGCTCGGCGCCACGAACTACACGGAGGTCGACTTCGATTACGACCTCCTGAACGCGACCGGCGTCCAGACCTTCGAGTGGATGTTCGACCGGGTGCTCTTCAACAATACGGGCTTCAGTGGGCCGATCGTCGCTCCGATGATCCACGTGGACGGGACGAACCTTACCCCGACCGGGTTCATCCCCTACGACGCGGAGATCATGCTCGGCGGGCCCGGCGGCGGCAGCACGGCGACGTTCCAGGCGCTGAACGCCACGATGACCCTCCAGCACTGGAACTCGACCGCGGGCGCCTACGTCAATGAGCCGTCGGCGTGGAGCTCGGGCTCGGAGACGGGGGAGACGTCGGTCGGAATCTCCGACTACTACACCGCGAACGGCGTGGCCGTGCTCGGTGCGGGCCCCGAGTTCGTTCAGCCGTTCTGGAACTCGAGCCCGACCGCGGCGGCCGGGGCCGCCGTCCTTTCGGGTACGATCTCGCCGTCCAACTCGTGGGCGTTCGCGACCGACTCCGGCGCCTACAACATCTCCGAGTCCGCGTGGGGGGCCCTCCCGTCGAGCGGGAACTACGCGTGGAACCTCACGGCCGGGACCTACACCGTGAAACTGATGGAGAGCGACTACGACGCGGTCACGAGTTCCGCGCTCGTGCTCACGGCGGGCACGACGACCACCTACTCGGTCTCGCTCACCGAGGACATGACGATGGGCGTCTACACCCCGCTCTACGCGTGGACGAACGCCCAGCTCGCGGCGATATCGACCGGCGGGACGGGAACGGAAGCGAACCCGTACATGATCTTCAATAACGAGTACACGAACCTCTCCGGAGAGTTCGCCGCGATCAACGACTACGGCTATCCGGCCTATCCGGGGATGTCGTTCGCCTACACCACGGCGTACGTGGAGATCTCCGACCCGGCGCCGTTCGCCGTGAACTACTGGGGGGCGTTCCTCTACACCGCGACGTACTTCGATACCCCGACGACGAACGACCTACAGACCTGGCTCTTTGACACGTCCCACGTCTCCATCGTGGGGGGAGTCTACTCCGGCTGGTTCACGGGCGAAGGGGACGGCTTCCCGTACGCCGACCTCACCGTCTGGAACTCGACCGACACGCTCGTGACCGGAGTCACCTTCGAAGAGGAGACCCTCGGAATCCTGGCGTACGGCGGGACGGCGAACTCGTTCGTCGGGAACTCGTTCTACCTGGACTTCCTCGCCGGGTACAACATCATGTACGCGTTGATCTGCCTTCAGGCGTTCGGTGGATGCGCGCTCCTGGACGACACGGGCATGTTCGTCATGGAAGGTGGCGACTCGATCTGGAACAACTACTTCGACACCACCTTCACGGCAGCCGAGTCCGACCTCAACGTGTTCGACGATCTCTACCCGACCGTGCCCGCGGTGTACGAGAACAACTGGAACCTCACGGCCCCGATCTCCGCGGGTAGCGTGACGGTCATCAACGGGATCTCGATCACGGGCGCGGTTGGGGGCTTCCCCTATGCGTGCGGCAACTGGTGGTACGACTACATCCCGGGCACGACCCCGCTCCCGTACGATGAGGACGTCTACGGATACGAGCTGATCGCGAACGGCGGCGACTACTGCCCCGCCGGCTCTCTCGGAGCGATCCTCTTCGTCGAGAGCGGTCTCCCGAGCGCCACCCTGTGGTCGGTGACCGCGAACGGCACGACCTACAGCGGCTTCGGTACCAGCCTGATCGCCATCGTCCCCACGGGCATGTACGACTACTCGGTCGGGGCCGTGACGGGCTATGCCGCGACCCCCTCGACCGGCACGACCAGCGTCGGCTGGCTCGGCGCGGTGTCGACGGTCTCGATCTCGTTCAGCTCGACCGCGTCGAAGACGGGGACGCTCTCGGGGACCGTCTCCCCGGCGACCGCCACCGTATTGGTCGACGGCTCGGCGGTGACGGTGACGGCGGGCGCCTTCTCGAGCACGCTCACCGTCGGCACGCACTCGATCGTGGCGTCGCTTTCGGGGTACTACACCTACTACAACAACGTGACCGTAGCGAGCGGAGGAACGACGACCGTCTCGATCACCCTGAACCCGGTGACCCCTCCGATCGGACCGGACGGGACCTTGAGCCTGACCGTCACTCCGAACACGGCGACGGTCTGGGTCGACGGGAGCATGGTGACCCTCTCGAGCGGGACGTACTCGGCGTCGGTGACGCCGGGGGTGCACTCGATCGTGGCCTCGCTCTCGGGGTACTACAGCTACTTCAACAACGTGACCGTGTCGAGCAGTGCGATCTCGAGCATCACGGTGACCCTGAATCCGGTCACGCCGGCGCCCGGGCCGGACGGCACGCTGAGCATCACCGTCACCACGGCCGGGGCGACCTTGTGGGTCAACGGTGTTCCCGAGACGCTCTCGAGCGGAACGTACAGCGCGAGTTACGCTCCGAATACCCCGATCTCGATCGAGGTTAAGGCGGCGAACTACTTCACCTACTACAACAACGTCAGCCTGACGAGCGGGAAGACGACGACCGTCTCGGTCACGCTGAACCCGGTCACGACGACGACGACCACCACCTCGAGCTCGAGCGGGATCAGCAACACCGGCTGGATCCTCATCGGGATCCTGGCGGCGCTCGCGGTGATCTTCCTGATCACCACGGCGATCTACATGAGCCGGGCGCGGCGGGGCGGAGGCTCGGGCGACCAGGACACGAGCTCGCCGCCGAGCGGGGGACCTCCGAGCTAGAAGGTCCGCGACCTTACCCAAGGGCCAACCCCTTCCCTTCCTCCTTTTCGTGTCTTCCCCGGCGGTATCACGGGGAGGAATGTTCCGAGACGCTACCGGACGGTAGGTAGATGTAATACCCCCTAGAGCGAGATTCAGAGGGAGTTCATGTTGTCGCGCGCGGTGTGGCTGGCCCTGGCTCTGGCCGCAGTCATCGGGGTTTCGGCGGTGGTCGGGGGACTCCTGCCACCCCCTGGGACCGGCGCGCCCCTTCCGGGCGGACGGGCGGCCTCCACGCCTTCGGGCCCCGGGGGTACGACCTCCTTGGTCCAGCCCGATTCTTCCTCGACGGCCGCACCCGCGGGCGAGGAGGCTCTCCTCGCTCGGGCGACCGAGGCCGGCGCGAACCCCTACAACATCTTCCTTCCGCGCGCGCTCGCCGCACCGGCTGACTCCGGAGGGGGTTCCGCCCTCGCCCATGTCCGCCCCCCGTACAGCTCCAGCCCGGCCCCCATGGGGATCGCGGACTACGGACTCCGGAACGCCACGAACGGTAGCGTGGTTCCCTACCGACTGAACACGACCCGCCTCGTCGGCACGGTCGATGAGTGGGGTCCGGGGATCGTTCCGTTCTACCTCGACTCCGGTGCGCCGGACTCCTACGCGATCCAGCTCGATGCGGTGATCACCAACGTGACGCTCTTTGGCCAGCCCGGGTACCAGTTTTGGATCCAGGACGTTCTCGAGTACTCGGTCGGCCGGGACCAGCTCACCCTGATCTCGAACGTGTGGAACTTCTCGGCCCTCGGGGCCGTGGATTCCCCGAACCTTCTCGCGGCCCACGGACCGAACGGCCGCCTCGTCCCCTACGACGTCTACTACTCGAACCTCACGATCCCCAACGTCGAGGGACCCTTCGATGCCTCGCTCTTCCTCAACAGCAGCGTGAACGCGAGCCGGGACCAGGTGAACTTCTCGGCCGTCGTCTCGGGGCCGTCGGGGACAATCGCGGAGCCATTCGATTACGTCGTCTTCAACTCGACCGTCAACACCACGGCCCGCTTCTCGAACCCGGCGAGTTTCACCATCGACGGCTTCGAGACCAATCCGGCCGGGTACACGGACGACTTCGAGCTCGACGTCGGGGGACCGGGCGATGGGCTGCAGACGAACCTTTACCAGGCGGACGCGAACCTCTCGCTCGTCTTCTGGAACGCGACCGCGAAGGTCTACCGAAACGTCCCCTCCGCGGAGAGCTACGGCGGCGACTCCGGCGAGACCGCCTCGGGAGCGAGCCTCGCCTGGCTCGAGGAGGCCCACGGGCCGTTCGACGCCAACATCTACGCCGTCATGACGAGCGGCCCGGGCTTCCTTCACGGGCTCTGGAACGCCTCGACGCCGCGGGGCGCGACCCCGGTCTCGTTCTCGCTCGATCCGTCCAACGCGTGGGTCTTCGTCCGGTCGAATGCCACCGTCCCGGAGTCGAACTTCTCGGTCGTGGAGAGCGAGTGGGCCCCGACCGAGCTGAACAACGGAAGCTTCGTGCTGGGTCCGGGGAACTACACCGTGGACGTGCTCGAAAGCGAGTACACGCCCGAGACCCTATTCCTCGACGTGGGCGGCTCGGCGCTCGCCGTGCCGGTCTCCCTCGACCCCAACGCCTCCGCCGGGATCTACGCGCCCCTCTATGCCTGGAACGACGCGCAGCTCGCCGCCCTCGCTTCGAGCGGGTCCGGCACGGCCGCGAGCCCCTACGTCCTCCCGAACGTTCAACCCGCCCCGTTCGCCCCGGAGTTCGGAACCCTGAACGACTACACCTACCCGGTCTACGCCGGCGTCCTCTTCACGAACACGAACGCGACGGTCGAGCTCCTCGATCCCCCGGCGTTTGCGACCGAGACCCCGTTCCCGCCGCCCGACACCTGCCCGATCACGCTCGCCTGCCTCCCCGACACGAACGCGCTCCAGTACCAGCTCTACAACACCTCCCACGTCGCGATCGTGGACGCCACGAACATCTCGGGGTGGTTCGCGACCGGGGTCGGGACGTTCTCGGCGCTCTACCCGACGCTCGCGCTCGACACGGTGGTCGTGTGGAACTCGACGCACGATCTCATCGCGGGGAACCAGTTCGACCTCGCGGCCGCCGGCGGGATCTACCTCTACGGCGGGAGTGGGAACACGATCTGGGGGAACATCTTCCGCCAGGGAGCGCCGCCCGAAGCCGGGTCGGGCGCGCTCTGGCCGAGCTTCTACGGCGTCGCGGTCCAGGAGATGGAGTCCCACGACCTGATCTACAACGATCTCTTCGACAACTCGAAGGCCGGGACGACCGCCTGGACCCCGATTCTGAATCCGTACACGCAGACGTACAAGACCTGGACCGACACCTGGAACGTCTCGAGCGCGCCGGCGGACTCAGTGCGCTACGCGACCGGGTTCCCGACGATCCCGCTTTCGGGGAGCGTGGTCCGGACCTCGACGCAGGGCGGAAGCTACTGGTGGGACTACGGCACCAACGCGAATCCTCTGCGCTCCCTCCCGTACAACGCGAGCGGCCACATCGTGGTCGCCGGAGACTACCACCCGCTCGTTCCGGAGCTCTCGGCGAACTTCACCGAGACGGGCCTTCCCACCGGCACGAACTGGTCGGTCACCCTCAACGGGATGACGGAGTCCTCGACCGGCCCGTCGATCGAGTTCAGCTACCAGGACGTGCTCGACACCGCGACCTTCGTCGTGGGCTCGGTCGCGGGGTACGTCGCGATCCCGAGCTCGGGGAACCTCACGCTCAACCTGACCTACACGACCAACGTCACCGTGCGGTTCGCCCCGGACGTTGGAAATCTCTCGGGCACCGTCTCCCCGAGCGACGCCCTCCTCGCGGTCGACGGCACCTCCGTCTCCCTCGGTTCGAACGGGTCGTTCGACCTCGCCCTCGCGGCCGGGATCCACCCCATCGTCGCAACCGCGTCGGGGTACTATCCCTACTACGCGAACGTGTCGGTCGCATTCAACCGGACGACGGAGCTCGCGATCTCGTTGAATCCCATCCATCCGATCGGACCCAACGGGACCCTGGAACTCACGGTGACGCCCGGGAACGCCTCGATCTCCGTGAACGGCGTCTCGATCTCGCTGACCAGCGGGAGCTACTCCGCACCCGAGCCGCCCGGAGTCTACGCGATCGAAGGGACCGCCCCCGGCTACTACGAGTACTTCAACAACGTGACGGTCGCGAGCAGCGCGACGACCACGCTCCAGATCCTCCTCAATCCGATCTCGCCGATCGGTCCGAACGGCACGATCGAGCTCTCGGTCTCGCCCGCTTCGGCCGCCGTCTCGGTCGACGGGAAGGCCGTCTCCCTCTCGTCGGGCCACGCGAGCCTGAGCGCGGCGATCGGGTTCCACTCGATCGAGGCGACCGCGACCGGCTACTATCCGTACTTCAACAACGTCTCGGTGACGAGCGGCGGGACCACGACCGTCACCATCGCGCTGAACCCGGTGACGCCGGTCCCCGGGCCGAATGGGAACCTCTCGGTCGCCATCGGCACGGTGGGGGCGACCCTCTGGATCGACGGATCGCCGGTGACCCTGACGAATGGGGCGTACTTCGGCACCGCCACGCCCGGGGTTCACTCGATCGAGATCCAGGCCAACGGGTACTTCCCGTACTACAACAACGTGACCGTGGTGAGCGGCCGGACGACCTCGCTCGCCGTCACCCTCGACCCGTACGCGGCGCCGACGTCCAGCACGACGGGGATCGGGGAGACCGGCTGGGTGCTCATCGCGGGCCTCGCCGCGGTGGCGATGATCTTCTTCCTGACCACGATCCTCCTGGCCCGTCGACAAGCGGGGACTGCCCCCAACCCTCCCGCGTCGCCCCCTCCGCCTCCCCCAGCGGCCCCGCCGCCCGGCGAGCCTCCCGCCGGGTCCTCCTAGTGGGAACGGCTCGCCGCCTCGAGGGCGATCTGCCCCACCCCGTCCAGCACCCGATCGAGCTCCGGTGGCAGGGCGTGACGGAGCTCGAGATACGAAGGCTCGTTGTACAGGAGCCAGACCTTCCCCCGGTCGTCCTCCCAGACGGCGATCTTGAGCGGGAGGTCGAGCGCCGCGGTCGGCCGGGCCTGCAGGATCGGCGTGCCCGCCTTGGGCGAGCCGAAGACCAGGAGGAAGGTCGGGCGGAGGCGCAGGCCCGAGGCTCGGGCGTCCGCCGAGAAGTCCACTCGGGCGAACACCTTCGCCCCCCGGCGAGCGACGATCGCTTCGAGCCGATCGACGGTCTCCTGGAAGAGGTGCTCGGAGAGCACCCGGGCGACCCCTTTCGAGTCGACCGGCGGGAGGGGCTTGCGTGCGTGCATCGTCAGGCGGGCTTCTCCGCGAGGATCCGGCGCACGGGCTCGTTGTCGGCGTAGACCTGCCAGCGCTCCACGCGGCCCTCCCGCACGACCGCCTTCCAGGCCGCCGGCGTCTTCCACCGACCGCCCGGCGCGAGCGTCCCCTGCACCAACCGGGTGCCGCTCGCCGAGCCGAACAGACCGACCACGATTCCCGCTTGCATGTGATCCTCGATCGTGATGCGGTAGTCGGGGAAGAGCGCGAAGTAGCCGGACCACGCCTCCCGAAGATGTTCCCGGCCCCGAACCTCCTGACCCAGCGCGTCGACGAACGTGTGGTCGTCCGAGACGAGCGCGAGCAGGGCGGGGACGTCGTGGCGATTGATCTCGTTCACGAACCGAAGCGCCGTGCGGACCACGTCCGACTCGGGCATCGCCCTCTCGGAGCTCCCCGGCGGGACGGCGAAGCGTCCCCGGGCTCCTCCGGGGTAGGACGACCTATGATAAGCCACTCTCGTTGGCGCCCCCGGGGGCGGGCGCCGTGCGGTCAAGCCGAGTCGACCGACCGATTATGCCTCGAGGGGTGATGACGCTCTTCGGCACGATGACGGGCCAGCGCGAGTGGACGGGACCGATCCGGGACCGGGAAGAAGCGGGGCGAATGCTGGCGGAGCGGCTCCTTGCGTGGCG
Organism: Thermoplasmata archaeon; assembly: GCA_030038095.1. Taxonomy (GTDB): domain Archaea; phylum Thermoplasmatota; class Thermoplasmata; order Lutacidiplasmatales; family UBA184; genus Lutacidiplasma. The sequence continues at coordinate 10,124 of JASHPK010000014.1, forward strand.
GGAAGAGCGCCCGGCCGTGATCGCCCTGCCGCGGGGCGGGGTCCCGGTCGCGGCCGTGATCGCTCGTACGCTCGCCGCTCCGCTGGACATCCTGATCGTCCGAAAGATCGGCGCGCCGGGGAACCCCGAATACGGTCTCGGCGCGATCGCCGAGGACGGCACGATCGTGATGGACGAGGACCGGGTCCGGGAGGCCGGGTACTCCCGGTCGGACCTCGATCCGATCGTGGAGGAGGAACGGCTCGAGATCGACCGTCGGTCGGCGGTCTATCGCCACGGGGAGCCGCCCCTCGATCTGGCCGACCGCACGGTAATCCTGGTCGACGACGGGGTCGCCACGGGAGTCACCGTGCGGACCGCCGCACGGGCGATCCGAGGGCGCCATCCCCGACGGGTCGTCCTCGCGTTCGGCGTGGCGCCTCGCGAGACCGTGGAGGCGCTGCGGCCGTGGGCGGACGAGCTCGTGGTCCTCCTCGCGCCGAGCCGATTCTTCGCGGTGGGGGAGTGGTACCAGGACTTCCGCCCCACCGAGGATTGGGAAGTGCGGCGGATCCTTGAGGAGTTTCGCCCCCGGCTCGCCCGGGGGACCGCGTAGCGGGCACCGCGTCTTCCGGGGGCGCTCAAGCCGGCCTCGGTCCGGGCCCGCGGCTCTCGGTAAACTCCGCTCGACGGACGCTACTTGAGCGGCGGGGCGCTCCCTCCGGTCGGTGGAAGGCCGATGTCGGACTCAGCGACCCGGGAATCCGAGAACGTCCCCGAATCGCGAGCTGGCCTGTTGCGGCACCTCTACCGATTGGACCAGCGGACCCCGGAGGGAACGGTCGAGGGCCGGGTCCCGCGTCCGAAGGGAGAACGAACATGACGATGGCCGCACCGGTCGTGGAAGTCCCGCGAAAGATCTCGCATCTGCCGAGCCTCCGGGGCATGGAGCTCCTCGAGTCCCCGCTCCTCAACAAGGGTACCGCGTTCACCGACGCGGAGCGGAACGCCCTCGGGCTGCACGGGCTCCTGCCCGTGCAGGTCGAGACGATCGAGGAGCAGGTCACGCGGGCGTACGAGGCGTACCGGAGGAAGACCGAGGACCTCGAGCGCCACATCTACCTGCGCGCGCTCCAGGACACCAACGAGGTACTGTTCTACCGGCTCGTCCTCTCGCACCTCGAGGAGATGATGCCGATCGTCTACACGCCGGTGGTCGGGCAGGCGTGCCAGGAGTTCTGCCACATCTACCGCCGGCCCCGCGGACTGTTCATCCCGTACCCGCTGCGCGACGCCATCCCGCGCCTCCTCCGCCACCGCCCGAACGAGGAGGTCGACGCGATCGTCGTGACCGACGGGGAGCGGATCCTCGGGATCGGGGATCAGGGGGCCGGGGGCCTCGGGATCCCGATCGGGAAGCTCTCGCTCTACACGCTGATCGGCGGGATCGCTCCGGAGCGCACCCTCCCGATCATCCTCGACGTCGGTACGAACAACCCGAAGCTGCTGAACGATCCGGAGTACCTCGGCTGGCACCACGAGCGGATCACCGGCACGGAGTACTACAACTTCGTCGAGCAGTTCGTTCGCGCGGTCGAGGCGGAGCTGCCGCACGTGCTGCTCCAGTGGGAGGACTTCGCGGTCGTGCACGCGCGCACGATCCTCGACGAGTACCGGGACCGCCTTCTCACGTTCAACGACGACATCCAGGGGACCGCCGCCGTGACCCTCGGCGCGATCCTGAGCGCGCTGAACGTCTCGGGAAAGGGGATCGGCGCGCAGACCGTCGTGATCCTCGGGGCGGGCTCGGCGGGGGTCGGCGTCGCGGACTACCTCAAGGACGCGATGGTCCAGACCGGACTCACCGACGCCCAGGCCCGGGACCGGATCTACCTCGTCAACACGAAGGGAGTTCTCCACTCCCAGCGGACCGACCTGCGCCCGGAGCAACAGGTCTACGCCCAGCCGTGGGAGAAGGTCGCCGGCTGGGCCGACCCCACCACGAAGACCGTCGGCCTCGCCGAGGTCCTCGACCACGTGCCGGCGACCGTGCTGATCGGCCTCTCGACCCTCGGGGGGGCGTTCTCCGAGCCGCTCGTCCGCGGGATGGCGCGAAAGGTCGAGCGCCCGATCATCTTCCCGCTCTCCAACCCGACCGTGAAGGCGGAGGCGGTGCCCCGCGACCTCCTCGAGTGGACGGACGGGATGGCGATCATCGCGACCGGCTCGCCGTTCGCTCCGGTCCCGTTCCGGGGTCGGATGGTCCCGGTTGCGCAGTGCAATAACGTCTACATCTTCCCGGCGGTCGGTCTCGGTCTCGTCGCGAGCCGCGCCCGACGGGCGACCGACTCGATGCTGTTCGCGGCGGCCCGCGAGCTCGCCCGGCATTCCCCGGCGGCGCGGGACCCGGAGGAACCGCTCCTGCCCCGGCTCACGGAAGTGCGCAAGGTCGCGGTCGAGATCGCGGTCGCGGTCGGTCAAGAGGCGCAGAACCTGCGGCTCGCGCCGCGCACCACCCTGGAGGAGCTGCGGCACCGCGTGGTCGCGACGCAGTGGTCTCCGTCGTACCCGGAGTACCAGGTCCGCTGAACCGACCGTCCGGAGGACCGGGCCCTCGCCGTCAGGCGGGGAGCGCCGTCCGGAGCCGGCGAACGTCCTCGATCAGCTCGGTCGGGGGCCGCCGGACGAAGTGGACCGTGCCGGCGTAGATCCGTCCCGTAGCCCCGTCCACCGTCACCGGGTCGCCCTCGAGGTACTCGCGACCCGAGGCTCGGAACCGCCGCCCGTCCTCGTCGATCTCGAGGCCGGGGCAGTGGACGACCACGACCTTGCCCATCTGCCGCGCGATCACGATCGCGTGGGAGGTGCGCGAACCGCGGGGCACGATGGCCCCGACGGCGACCTGGAGCGCCGGAAGGTCGTCGGCGACGAGGTCGTTCCGCACGAGGATCACCGGGCTCCGCGGGGCCATCTCGAGCGCCTTGGGGGTGGAGAAGGCCAGCGTCCCGCTCGCGACGCCGATCGAGGCCGCCTCGCCCTCCGCGATCGGGCTCGCGGCCTCCGCCACTTCCGAGATCGAGATCGAATCGAGGTCGATCCGCTCGAGCCGTCGGGCGGCCTCGGCCCGGTCGATCCATCCGGCGTGCACGAGGTCGAGCGCGATGCGCAGGGCCGCGAGGGGCTCCCGGGCGCCCGCCCGGGTCTGGAGGAGGTAGAGCCGGCGGTCCTCGATCGTGAACTCGACGTCCTGCATGTCCCGGAAGGCGCGCTCGAGCCGGAGCCCCCCATCGAGGAGCTCGCGGTGGACCTCGGGGAAGAGGCTCGCGAGGTCGTTCGTCCGGGAGGTGCGGCTCTGCGAGACGACGTCCTCGCCCTGGACCCCCCGCTTGAAGTCGATGACCGGACGGTCCTCCCCGGTCCACGGGTTCCGGGTGAACATCACCCCGGCCCCCGAGCCCGGACCGAGGTTCCCGTAGACCATCGCCTGGACGGTCACGGCCGTGCCTCCGGTGTCATCGAGGCCGTTGGTGAGCCGGAACGCCCGGGCGCGAGGGCTCATCCACGACTCGAGCACGGCGCGCGCGGCGGCCGAAAGCTGGCCCCGCGCCTCCGAAGGGAACGCGAGCCCCGTGTGCTGCCGAAGGAGCCGTTCGTACTTCTCGGAGAGCTCGCGGAGCGCCCGGAAATCGAGCTCGCCCTGATCGAGGGCGCCCTCCGACGTCATCTCCGCGCGCACTGCTCCCGAGAACAGCCCGGCCTCGAGGCCCACGACCTCGGCGAAGTTCTCGAGCAGCCGGCGGTACGAGTCCCACGCGAACCGGGGGTTCCCCCGGCGCAGGATGAGCCCCGAGACCGTCTCCCGGTTCAACCCCACGTTGAGCACGGTGGTCATCATGCCGGGCATGGACACGGCGGACCCGCTCCGGACGGAGACGAGGAGCGGATTGCGCCGGCCCCCGAACTCTAGGCCGGTGGTCTTCTCCAGGAAGTCGATCCCCTCCTCGAGGAGACCCGGCAGGTCGTCGGGGAGATGGCGGCCGCGGCGATAGTACTCCCGGCAGACGTCGACGCTGAGGGCGAAGCCGGGCGGCACCGGGAGTTCGAGGCCCGCCATGCGGGCGAGATTCGCCGCCTTGTTGCCGAACCGGGTCGCCGGGACCTCCGCGCCGAGGCCCCGACGGAAGAGGAGGATCCGCTCCGGGTCACTCGCCACCGGTCCGGAACGCCCCCTGGTTGAGCCGCCCGAAGATGTCGTCCTTCACGGTGAAGGCGGCCCGCTTGAGGTAGTTGGTCGACGACTCGATGAACCCCGCGATCTCGAGCGCGAGCGCGGTCTCCTTGAAGTCGGAGCTCTCGTTCCAGATCCCCTCTCGCGCCCCCCGGAGGGCCGCATCGGCGGCCTCCTCGAGCGTGAAGACCCGATCCACGGAGGCAAGGAATCCCTCCATCTCCTCCTCGCGCGACGCCGGCCCGAGCAAGCCGATCGCCTGGACGGATTTCAGGAACTCTTCGGCCGACTCCCGGGCGAGCTGGGCGAGCCCCGACAACGTCGCGAGGATCTTCTTGGAACGCACGTGCTCCGCGCCGAGCGTGAGGGAGAACGCCGCGTCCTCTAGGGCGTCGACGGCGTCGTCCGTGACGCCGACCAGCGCGTGGAACAGGGACGGGGTTCCGCCTCGACGGGTGAGGGAGCGGACGCTCGCCACGATCTCGTCCGAGGCCTTCTCCCACCGCTTCGCCCGCACCGCGTTGCGGTTCGCGACCTCCGGCCCTTGACCCTCGAGGAGGCCCGAGAGCGTCTCCTCGACCGACGTCGCAACCTCCACGAGGAACGACGCCTGCTCGGCACACCGGGTGAGCAGGTCCTCGTCGAGCGTGCGGAAGTACCGGAGCAGCTCCGCCTTGACCTCGTCCCGGAGGAGGATCCGCGACTGGTTCGCGAGGAGCCCGGTGGTCGCGGTGCGCAGGACCCACTCGAAGTACTGCCGCGTCTTCATGGCGCCGAGGACCGCGCTCAGCCGTTCCCGGTAGTGCACCTGCCCCTTCGGCGCCATGTCGATCGCCTCCGTGATGAGGCCGGCTCCGCCGAGGAGCAGGAACGCCCGATGCCCCACCTCTTCGTGGGCCGCCCATCCGAGCACGTCGATCGCCTCGCCGTTCCGCATGAAGGCCCGCAGCTCCTTGCGGGCCCGGTTCCAGTCGATCAGGAAGACGAGGCGCGACCCGAGGTTCTCGAGCGACTTCTCGAGGTTGGCGCGGTCGAGCGGCTCGCTCCGTCCGATCGTGAGGAAGAACTCCTCGGCGGCCAGGGCGTCCGACCCCTCATGGGACGCGGTATCCTGCCAGGTCAGGGCGAGATCGGTGAGCAGGGTCTGGAAGAACGCCACGCGCTCGGGGTGGACATCGGAGTACGTGACCGACAGCGCCGAGTCCTCGACCCGGACGACGAGCACGTGGGCATCCGACTCCCCGATATCGTTCTGGAGGAGGAGGCGGTCGCCGATCCGCGTCGCGGTCGTGCCGAGGCCGGGATGCTCGAACTTGAGCGGGGCCGTGCGGTTGACCCCGGCCATGAAGGCTCGGACGAGATCGGCGTCCTCCGGGGCCAGGGAGTAGGTCGTCGCGCCGGCGATCGTTTCGGTCCGCATCTCCGCTTGGACGCGGAGGAGCCCCTGGTGAAGGTCCATCACGAGCCGGTGGACGCTGTCCGACCCGTCCCGCCCCACCGAGGTCATCGCGTCGATCATCGATCCCAGGATCACGTCGCTCTCGGTGGTCGAGAGCTCCTTACGGAACCGCGCGAGCCGGTCCGAGAATCCCTTTGCCTCGGGCCATCGGGCGTCGTCGAAGGGACGGATCATCGTCTCGACCGCGGAAAGCACCCGCGCCACGATGTCGGCGCTGGAGGGCACGGAGTACCGGCCCTCGGCGACCTTGCGAGATCCCGGAACCACGGCGTCGAGGGAGGCCTCCGTCTCGCCGGATTCGCGGCGCTCCTCCGCGAGGTTGGAAACGGTCGCCTCGGGTCGCTCGGCCTTCACCCGGGCGTTCTGGAGCAGCGCGAGGAGGTACTTCGCACGATCGTTGGCCCGCAGGGCCTCGTTGACCTCCAGCGGCAGGAGGAGCGTCGTCTCCCCGAGCTCGCGCACGATCGTGGCCTTCTGCATGCACCCGGTCGAAGCCGGATGACGCGGTTTAGCCCTTTCGTCAACCCGATTACCCTACGTACTCTTCGAATGAGCGCGAGCACGAGCGCTTCGAGGGGAGCTCACCCGCCCTCGCGCCGGCCGAAGGATTCCGGCTCGGTTGGGTGGCCGGCACCGTGGCCGGCTTGGCGCGAGAGGCTAGTCCTGCGCGCCGGGGCCGCACGGGAAGGCGTCGAGGAAGGTCCACCACGCGCCGATGGCCTGCCTCGCGGATCGCAGCGCGACCAACCGCTCGGCCGGCGACCGAGCCAGGGTCGAATCCAGGATCTCGCGTTCCGCGCGCGAATGTTCCACGTCGGCTCCCGTGTGGACCCGGAAGAACTCGTGCGCCCGGCGCCCACGGATCCCGTAGTTCTCCGCGAGGCCCCGGGACTTCTCCGCCGCGATCTCCGGGAAGATCGACTCGTAGGAGTAGAGCGCGGCGAGCCCGCTCGCGGGGCCCCGGGCCGTCAGACGCTCGTACGTCGCCAGCAGATCGCGTGTGGCGCCGAGGGGCCGTGCCCCCTTCACCGCGCGACGCGACAAGCCGAGGCCCTCGGCGAAATCGAGCCACAGTTCCGGGTGAGTCGGATCCCGGCCCTCTTCGTCCATGAGGTTCTCGAGGAGGACTCGCCGGTGGGCGGAATCGTGAAGCTTCGCATAGGCGGCCGCGACGTAGCGCGGGAAGTTCGACTCGAACTGGTAGTACTGTCCCGCGTAGGACCGCAGGGTCTCGAGGGGAAGTTCTCCCCGCGACCACGCGACGTAGAACGGGTGCTTCAGAAGATGGCGCTCACGGAGCAGGGCGTCGATCGGCGCAGTGGGCCTGGGCATGGGTTGCCCACGTCCCTTCCCAATAATTAACTTTCGAGTTGCGTGCGTCGCTCGTGAGCGCTTCGAATCCGGGTCGTCCGACCCCGGGGGGCGCGCCTCGAGGCAAAGCCTCTTGGGGCGCGTCGCCTCGATGACCTCCGATGGTTCCCCCACCAGCGAGTTCCCCGGGCCCGGTCTCCGCCCCCGATCTGGTCGGCCCGGTCTCGATTCTCCAGTGGCCGACGGCGAAGCGCGGGAGCGGCCGACGAAGGCGGCCCCGCCCGTTCTCGCATGTGCATCTCGAGGTCGACCTCGAACCGGAGGTGGTGCGGGAGCCGGGCCTCCCCGTCTTCCGCCAGGTCGAGGCGCTGCTCCGCGAGCGCCAGGTGGTGGAGGTGGGAGGCCTGCTGCGGCTCACCGCCGGGGTCCTTCACGCGCTCTCGGCGTACGGGTTCCGCCGCGTCGACCACTGGGAGGTCGATCCCGGAGGCTGGCTTCCGCTGCCGGAACCGAGCCATGCGAAGATCGAGGAACCGGTCGGGCACTTCCTCCGGGCGCTCGAGAGCGATCGATGGAAGGGTCTCGCGGCCCGACGCTCGTTCTCGGTACGGGTGTCGGGCCTTCGGGACCTGAGGGCAGACTTCGTCGCGCGCCGCGTGCATCGCGAACGACGGCACTCGCTCTCGCTCGATGTCTACGGAACGCTGACTCCCGCGCAGCTGAAGGACCTCGCGGGCGCCCTCCACCATCACCTCCGAGTGCTCCGGATCAAGCTCACGGAGTACTCCCACGCTTCTCCGGCGCAATGATCGTCCCCGCGGCCGGGTCGCGGACGCCGTCCGGGGCCCAGAGGAATCGGTTCGAGGACCGTCCGTCCGAGCACCCCGCGGCGCAGACCGGTTGAGGTGCGGACCCGGCGAACGAGGACCATGTTCGCGCTCTACGTCCCCGCACTGCTCTTTGCCCTCCTCATCACGATCCTCGAGCTCACCGAGGTGGTCGCGCTCGTCTTCGCGCTCAGCGCGGATGTGGGCACGGTCCGTCACGGGGCCCTCGGAGCGGTCGGAGGGGTCGCGGTCGTCGGGGCCGTCGCCCTCGCCTTCGGCGCGGCGATCGTCGCCTTCCCGCACCTGTACCTCCTCTGGGCGTCGGCGGTCATACTCGCGGCGTTCGGAGTGTTTCTCTTCCGGAGCACGCTCCGTAGCTACCGACGCTCAGCGGCCCAGCGCGCCGGGACCGCCTCCGCTCCCGCCGGTCTTCGGGCGGTGCAGTTCGCGGGCGGATTCACGGTCGGTGCCATCGAGACCACGGAAGTGGTCGTCGTACTCATCGCGCTCGCGGCCGCGGGGTACGGCTTCTCGGCGTTGATCGGCGCGGTCCTCGGGGGCCTCGCGCTCGTCGCCGCGACCGCGCTGGTGCACGAACAGATCCGAAGGATCAAGGTACCCTGGTTGAAGCTCGGGGCGACCTCGGTGATCTTCTCCTTCGCCGTGTTCTGGGCCGGTGAAGCCGCGGGGGTCACCTGGCCCGGCTCGGACCTGGTCCTCATTCCTTTCGCGATCGCGTTCGCGGCGGCGGTCCGAGGATCGATCGGCCTGATCCAGCGCCACGATGCGGCGCAGGCCGCTCGCGCTCGCTAGCCCACGGGAAGCGTCCTGGGCCGTCCCCTTGAAAGGCCGCGGGACGGTCCGCCGCTCACGCGAGCTTCATCCGGCGCAGTATCGCCTGGAACCGAGGGTCACGACGCACCACCTCGAGGTCGGCATCGTACCGCCAAAGGCGCGCGGGGAACCGGCTCGCGCGTACCCCGATCTCCAGGCGATCGAAGCAGCGGTCGAGGTCGCCGAGCATGGCGTAGACCCGCGCGATCTGCGAATCCGGCCGCACGGCGTCCGGGAGCGACTCGAGGGGGCGGAGCAGCTCCCGAGCGGTCGCTCCGTCCCCCGTGAGGGCCGCGTACAGCGCTCGGCCCGCGATCAGCTCCGGTCGCCCGGGAAGGAGCTCCGCCAGCCGATCGCAGCACCGGCGGAACTCTTCGTAGTCGTGCTCCACGAAAGCGAGATCCGCCCTCCGGTCGAGATAGAGGAGTCCCTCGCCCTCCATCGCTCGCAGCCGCTCGAGCCGGTCCCGCGCGGGACCGATCCGGCCCAGCGAGAGCAGCAGCGTGATCTCCTCCGCGAGGACGAGGGAGGAGAGGGGATCCAGCTGCTCGGCCAGCTCGAACTCCCGGAGCGCCTCGTCCGGTCGACCGAAATCGGAGAGGAGGTCGCCGTACCACTGGTGGGCCCACGCGTAGCTCGGGTTGAGCGCGATCGCGCGACGGAACTCGACCTCCGCCTCAGCGAACTGGTCGTCCATCAGCAGCCCGAACGCGAGCGACGTGTGGGCCTCGGCCAGGTTCGGGTCGAGCTCGAGCGCCCGCCGCGCGTGCTCGCGGCTCTTCGCCCGCCACTCTTCGAGCGGGAGATGGTAGTAGAGCTGGCCCAGGATCCCGTGCACGTCCGAGAGCCCCGCATGGGCGGCGGCGTTCCGTTCGTCGAGGGCGATCGCCCGCTCGAAGTGGCCGAGGGCGTCCCGCAGCGACGGCTCGGCGACGCCGTGGAGGTCCGCTCTTCCTCGAAGGTATTCGAGGTACGACTCCGAGCTGGGCGGGGCCCGTCGCTCGAGGCGCGCCTCCTCGCCCGGGACCAGCTGGACCCGGAGCGCTTCCGCGACGCGCTTCGCCATCTCGGACTGGAGGGCGAACACGTCGTCCAGCTGCCGGTCGTAGGTCTCGGCCCAGGCGTGTTCCTGGGACCTCGCCTCGATGAGCTGGGCCGTGATCCGCAGACGCGAGCCCGACTTGCGCACGCTTCCCTCGAGGACCCAGCCGACCCCGAGCTCCGCGGCGATCTGGGGGATCGGCTTGGGGGAGGCCTTGTACGGCTCCACCGAGGTACGCGCGATCACCCGGAGACCGCCGATCTGAGAGAGCACGGTGATCACCTCCTCGGTCAGCCCGTCGCTGAAGTAGGCGTCGTGCGGATCCGGGCTGATGTTCGAGAAGGGAAGGACCGCGACGCGGTTGGGCTGGGGGGCACTGGGAGCGGGCGTGGGGGAACCGACCTCGCCGACCCGGATCCGGTAGATCTCCACCGGGAGCTGCACCCCCTTGAGCGACCGGGCTTCCAGATGATCCACGGCGAACGGGACCTTGTTCCGGATCTGATCGTAGACCTGCTGCGAGATCGCGATCCCGCCGGGTTCCGCGGTCGGTTCGACCCGGGCCGCGAGGTTGACCGCGTCGCCGAGGATGTCGCTGCCCCGCTGCTCGACATCGCCGAGGTGGATCCCGATGCGCAGTTCGAGGCTGGGGTGCCGGGCCACCCGGTTTCGTTCCCGGACCCGTTCCTGGATCGCCACGGCGCACTCCGTAGCCTCGAGGGCGCTCGAGAACTCGACGAGGTAGCCGTCCCCGGTCGACTTCACCAGTCGGCCATGATGGGACTCGAGGATGGGTCGCACGAGCTCGTCCTGCTCCCGGAGCAGCTCGAGGGTCCCCCGCTCGTCGGACTGCGTCCGGGCGGTGTACCCGACCATGTCCGTGAACATGATCGCGGACAGTCGTCGGGAGGACGCCACGGCCCCGGCGGAAGCGTCCGGCGTAGAAATAGGGAGCCCAGCGCCCCCGGCGCGGTGTCCCTCCTTGAGGCCGAACGGCCCTCGATCGGTGGGTCCCCTTAAAGAGCGGGCGATGTTCGACGGGCGGGAGGGTCCATGCCGAGATCGTGCCCGGACTGCGGAGCGGCCATCGAACTGGCCGAACAGCCGACCGTCCTCTTGACGGGTAACTGCTCGAGCTGCGGGAAGGCGGTCACGGTGGTCGCCGGGGCACAGGTAACCCCCGGAACGGCCGGATCTCCCCCCGGGGGCGAGGAAGGGGGGTCCGAGCGCCCGACGGCTCGGGGTGCCGGCCCGGAATGCCCCCAATGCGGCGGGCCGCTCTCCGTGGAACTGGAGGGTCGCCGACTCACTCTCAGCTGCGACAGCTGCGACACGACCCTCGAGTTCTCCCAGCGGGGAGCTCCGGACGGCTCCGAGGAGCGCTCGGTCGGCCGAGGGTTCGACCGCGGTCGGGGAGGCGAGGGTCCCGCCGGCCCTCGAAGGCCGACCTCCCGGCCCTGTCGCCAATGCGGCGCGCCCCTCCGCTTCTTCACGGACGAGAACGGGCTGCTCACCGGCGAGTGCGATTCGTGTGGGAACCGGTTCACCCTGCCTCCGAGACGGGAACCCCGCGGGGGCGACCGATTCGACCGCCCCCCGCCGAAGGGAAGGCCGAGGAAGGAGTTCGGCGGCGCCCGGGGGTACCGCTACGGCGGCGGCGCTCGTCGCACGGACCGACGGCCCTACGCGTCACGCGATTCGGACTCGGGCGACGAGCGGCCCCGCCGACGACCGCGTCGCGACTAGGGCGGACGCGATCGGACGGCACGGAGCCCGTGGGGCTCCCCCACGGATGGCGGCCACAGGAAGAGGAAGGGAAGGGGTTGGACGCGGGGAGGTCCCTGCCGACCTAGACCGGCAGAAGCTTCCGGCCGTAGTTCCAGTTCGTCAGGTCCGCCATCGCGACGTACCAGGCGAGGGCGCCCGTCAGGATGATCTCCCCGCCGACCGCCCAGGACTCGCCGTCCGAGATCGTGGCCCCGCCACCCATCTGGAAGAACTTGATGACGAGCAGGATGAAGGCGACGAACAGCAGCAGGAAGACCCCCGTGATCCCCCAGCCGTGCTTCGGAGCGTTGATCAGGAACGCGAAGGTGAACATCATCCAGACGAACGCGAACCCGGCGACCCCGAAGAACACGGCCGTGCCCTGGCTGAGACCTCCCGCCACGAACGGCTGGTTCAGCATCAGCGTGAACGCGATCCAGAAGGAACCGTAGCCGATGAACGCGGAGCCCGCGAACATGTTCCCCTTGCGCAAGGCGATGAGGCCCGCTGCGAACTGAGCCGCGCCACCGAAGGATATCGCCATCCCGTACACGGTCCAGTTCGAGCTCAGTCCCGACACCACCGGAGAGAGGCCGAACCCGACCCCGTATGGATAGGGCAGGTTGGAGAGCCCGGCCAACATCGTGGTCAAGGCGAAGCCCATCAACCCCACGGTGGCGGGGCTCGCCCACCACTCGGGCTTCTCCTCCACTCTCGGCGGAGCCTCTTGCATCCCCTTAGCCGTTTCCATCGTCTCACTGGACGCTGGCATGGTATGGTGGTCCACGGTGTCCTAGTAATTAAATCTCCTTTTCGTGACGTAAAACCCGTATTCGTGCGGGGTCCTTCGAAACCCAACGAAGGGCAGGACCCGCGAGGCTACCGGATACTGTTATGGGTCGGGCGGACTCCCCGCACTCGCGACCATGGAAGACCGTGGGGAGCTCGCCCGGATCGAGTTCGGGAAGACTCGCGTCGTTCTCACCCGCGATCTCTCCGTGATGAATCCGAACCTCGTCCCGGGCTCGAAGGGGCTGGTCATCGGGAAGCTCGCCAACTACACCCTCAAGGTCGCGTTCCCCCGGGTGACCGTCGGCGTGAACTGGAAGGACTGCGACATCGTCACGGGGGAGACCGGGATGCCTACCGACGCGGACCAGCCGAAGGTGATTCCGCGTCCCCGGCATATGGGCGAAGAGTAGCGCCTCCCCACGGAGTTTCAAGCTGGACGGGGCGGGACGAGTTCTCGGACGATTGTCCCGATCTCGGCGAGGTGCGTCACCTCGCGGTCCGCGGGGGGGATCTTTCGCGCCGAAGAGGCGAAGAGCGAGCGGTACCGCTCCCCGTACTCTTGGAGCCCGGCGAAGAGGATCCGTCCTCGGTATCCCGCGCGAAGCGCCCCCTCGATGTCCGACCAACCGTCGCCCACGTGAACGGCCCGATCCGGGGTCGCGTCGATCGCCGAGAGCGCGAGGAGGAAGATCCGGGGATCGGGCTTCGACCAAGGCTGCTCGTCGCTGAACACGTACCGCTCGATGTACGGATCGAATCCCATCGACCGGAGCGCCGGTCGCAGGAACGCCCCCGGCTCCCCGATGGTGTTCGAGATCACCGCGATCCGGTACCCGTCCTCTCGGAGGCCCCGGAGCAGCTCGAAAGCCCCTGGGGCCCGCCGGAAATCGAGACGTTCCACCTCGGCCCGAAGCTCCTGGAAGTAGCGCGCCTCATCGATCGAGCGACCGGCCGCGTGGGCGGCCCGCTCGATCTGCGCGGCGGGGGTGACCGTCCGGCCGTCCGCGGCCGCCTCCACCGCGTCCGCGTACTCCTGCTCGAAGATCCGGGCGAGCGCGTCGGGCTCGAGCGCTCGCGCGCCGGCGCGGAGGGTGCCGCGAGCCAGCGACCCGGCGGCGATCCGCACCTGGTTCGCCATGTACCGCTCCTCGTCCTCGGGGGTGACGTAGACGAGGGTGTGCCAGAGGTCGAGGGTCACCGCGGCGGACAACGGCCGGGGACCTTCGGGGCTCGCGTATAGCTCCGTCGCCCCGATCGGGGGTCGGGAGGCGGATCGCGGCCACGACGGTTATGGGAGGGACGACCGTGCGGCCCTCGATGACGGCCTCCCAGACCTCGGGGGTTCCCTTTCGGGACCGGATCGGGACCCCGCTCGTCGGGAATGCTCCCCGCGTGATGCTCCTCGGGAGCGGGGAGCTGGGTCGCGAGATCGCGATCGAGGCGATGCGCCTCGGCGCTGAGGTGATCGCGGTGGACCGGTACGCGAACGCCCCCGCGATGCAGGTCGCGCACCGGCATCACGTCCTCGCGATGACGGACGCCGCGGCCCTGCGCCAGCTCGTCCATCGCGAGCAGCCGGATGTCCTGGTCCCCGAGATCGAGCAGATCGCGACCGACGAGCTCGTCCGCCTCGAGGAGGAAGGCTGGACCGTCATCCCCCGAGCCGAAGCGACCCGGACGACGATGGACCGCGAGCGCATCCGCCGGCTGGCGGCGGAGCGGGCGAAGGTGAGGACGAGCCGGTTCGCCTTCGTCGACGACGTGAACTCGGCCCAGCGCGCCGCCCGCGAGATCGGATTTCCTTGCCTGTTCAAGGCTATGATGTCGAGCTCGGGTCACGGGATGACGCTCGTCCGAGACCCGGAGGGGGTCGTCGCCGCGTACGCCGAGGCGAGCGAGCACGGTCGCGTCCCCAGCCCTCGCGTGATGCTCGAAGAGTTCATCCCGTTCGACCGGGAGGTCACGATGCTGACCCTCCGGCACTACGGACCCCGCGGGGAGGTCGCGACGACCGTCATGGCCCCGGTCGCCCACGCACGTCCCGGCACCCTGTACCACGAGAGCTGGCAGCCCGAACCGTTCCCCGAGGAGGTGGAGGCGGCCCTCCGGTCGACCGCGACCGCGGTGACCGACCAGCTGGGAGGCTGGGGGATCTTCGGCGTGGAGTGCTTCGTGCGGGGCACGACCGTCTACTTCAGCGAGGTCTCTCCCCGGCCGCACGACACGGGGCTCGTGACGCTGGGCAGTCAGTGGAACAGCGAGTTCGCGCTGCACGCCCGGGCGATCCTCGGCCTGCCCTATTCCGGCCCCGAGCCGACGGTGCCCGCGGCCGCGCACGTGATCCTCGGTTCGGAGGCGGGCTGGTCGCCCTCCTTCGGGGGCCTGTCGACCGCGCTCGCGGTTCCCGGGGTCCGGGTCTTCCTGTTCGGCAAGCCCGAGGCCTACCGGGACCGGCGACTCGGGGTGGCCGTGGCGCGTGCCGAATCGACGAGCGTGGCCCGGTCGCTTGCCGAGGCGGCGGCCCACCGGATCGAGGCGGAGCTGCGGATCGACTCGCCGAAGGCGCCCGGGCCTCACGCATGACCGACCGAAACGCCCGGTCCGGATACCCGAATCCTCGCGAAACGCCGTCCGTCCCCGGTTGAGGGAGCGATGGGCTCGGAGCTGCCTCGCCTGCTCGTCGCCTTGCGGAGCCGCCCCGAGATCGCCCCGGCCGTCGCCCGGGCGCTCCCCGGCATCCCCTGGCGGTACGTCGCGGACGCTCCTCCCGAGGTTCGAACCGCCGTCGAGGCCCTCCTCGTGGGTTCGCTCGAACGGGAGTTCCCCGATTTCGACGCGAAGACGACGCCGCGGCTCGCCTTCGTGCAGCGGGTCTACACGGGCCTCGACGGATTTCCCTTCGGGCTCTTTCCCACGACCGTCCGGGTGGCGGGGAACGTCGGCGCGTTCGCCCCGACGGTCGCCGACCACGCCTTGGCCCTCGCTCTCGCCGCGGCCCGACAGGTCGTCGCCGTGCAGCCGATGGTCGCCGAGGGGCGACTGCGTCCGGCGCCCGAGGGTCGTCCCTTCGAGGGGTCGACGGCCCTCATCCTCGGCTACGGGGAGATCGGCCGTGCCATCGCGCGGCGCCTGAGCGGGTTTGACGTGCAGGTGCTCGGGCTCAACCGGTCCGGTCGGATGGCTCCCGGGGTCGTCGCGATGTACCCGGCGGACCGGCTCGCGGAGGCCCTCGGGGTCGCGGACCTCGTCTTCGATGTCCGTCCCCTGACCCGGAAGACCCGCGGCTCGATCGGCGCCTCCGAGCTCGCGCGCATGCGCCCGAAGGCGATCTACGTGAACGTCGGACGGGCCGCGACGATCGATGAGGCGGCGCTCTTCCGGCATCTCGAGGGCCACCCGGAGTTCCGGGCGGGGCTCGATCCTTGGTGGGTCGAGCGGTTCCGGGACGGGACGTTCGAGACCCGGTTCCCCTTCGCGAGGCTCCCCAACTTCGTGGGGACTCCGCATTCCGCGGGGTTCTCCCGGGGCACGGAGGACCGGGCGCTCGCGATGGCCCTCGACAACCTCGCTCGGTATTTCCGCCACGGGAAGCCCCTCTACGTGGCCGATCGGAGCGAGTACGAGGGCTAGTGCCTCCCGCGCGAAAGCGCCGGAGGGGCCAAGTCGGCGAACCGAGCGAGGCGTTCAGCGGATCCGTTCGAGTGCGAACGACCCGATGATCAGCGACCGGTCGGTCGCCCGGCACTCGACCCACTCGCGGGTCTCGACCTCGCCGAGGCCGCGGACGGAAAGGAAGGTCCGGTCCCGGTCCTGCCGGAACACGATCGCCCCGTCCATCCGGCCGAGGAGGGTCTCGACCTGGGCCTCGGGGAGGGCGCCGCTCTCGAGCGAGTACATCGCGAGGGCGTTGCGGGGCTTCAGGATCCCAACGACGTTCTGGAGGAACTGGAAGCTCGAGCGCTCGTCCGCGTGGGCGATCACCGCGGAGAGCCCGAGGAAGCCGACGCGGAAGGCGGGCTTGCCGCTCTCTTCCGCGCTCTTCGAGGCCTTCACGAGGCTCGACAGGATCCCGGCCCGATCGCCCGATCCCTTGGTCGATAGCCGGTTCGAAGCCGTCGAGGGAGCCCCCCCGGCCGCATCGATCCAGGTGACCATCCCCATCTTCTCGTACTCGGCGAACTCCGGGAGGACGACCGCGAGATGTCCCGTCACCTCGTCCGGTGGGCGGGCGCCGGTGACGAGGATCGCCGGCTCGCCCCGCTTCAGCCCCTCGGCCAGGAACGCGTAGAGGACGACCTCCTTTCCCACGAAGGCGTCCCCGAGGAGGACCAGGTGGCCCCGAGGGGGAAGGCCGCCCAGCAACAGGTCATCGAGCCGGGGAGTGCCGGTCGGCAACCGGTCACTCATCCGACGCCCCCCCGGGGTGTGGAGCATGTCGGACGAGGTCACGTCCCGAACCCCGTCCGAGTCGCTCGCCCGGCGGCCTGCACCGCCGAGCAGGGGGGCGGCGGCGATCCCGACGCTTCCGACTTCGCGCACCGAGACCTCCTCCCCGAGGCGGATCCGAGCCTCCGTTTCGGCGATCTCGAGGGCCCGCTCCCGCGCGCGCACGTCCGTCTCGCGGCGGTCGAGCTCGTCGAGCTGCGCGCGGATCCGGGCCTCGCGGCCCGCCACGGCCCCCTCACGGTCCGTGAGACCCTTCGCGAGGCGCTCGAGATCGGCACCCTTCTGGGCGGACTCGACCTCGTGCCGGCCGAACTCGTCGATCCGGCTCTTGTAGTCGTGGGCGGCGGACTCGTACTGGAGCCGCCGGTCGTCCGCGACCTTCAGGCGCTCCTGGAGATCGGCCTCTCGCTGGGCGAGCGATGCCTCCCGCTGAGCGAGGCTCGCCTCCTTCGAGGCGGAACGCTCCTGCGCGACCTTCGCCTGCTTGAGAACCTCCGCGAGCTCCCGGTTCTTCCGCCCAAGAAGGAGGTTCTGCTCGTCGAGCGCGGACTTGAGCTGCTGGAGCTGGGTCTCGCGAGCGGCGAGGCCCGCGCTGATCATTCCGACCCCCGCCGGGACCTTCGTCGCTCCCTCGCGGGCGGAGATGTCGCCCTCGCGGCGCAACAGCTCGGCGGTCTTCTGGTCGATCTCCTTCCTTCGGGCCTCGAGCCGGGCCTCGGCCTCCGCGGCGGAGGCCGACCGCTGTTCGAGCTCCTGGCCCCGCTGCGTGAGCTCCACGTCCCGGCGCGTCTGCTCGCCCTCTCGCTCCACGAGGCGCTGCTCCCGGGTCGAGATCTGGGGAAGGAGACGGCCGACCTCGTGCTCCCGCAGCTCGAGCTCCTTGAGCTTGTCATCGATCTGACGGGTCCGGGCGTCCATCTCCGCGATGCGGCCGGCCCAGGTCCGCTCCTTCTCCACGACGGCGTCCGACCGCTTCCGATAGTCCTCCTCGAGGTCATCGAGCTGCGCCCGGGCCTCCTTCAGCGAATCGAGCTGGCGTCGCGCCGAGAGCTCCGCGGTGTCGACGGCGGCCTCGCGTTTCGCGAGCGCCGACTCCTTGTACTGGAGCGCCTCGCCCTGCTGGCGGATCTCGTCCGCGTAGCGGAACATCCGGCTCTGGCTCGAGGTGATCAGCTCGCGCTGGTGGGCCCTCGTCCCCGAGGAGATGAGGTGAAGGAACGAGCCCGAGCTCTGGTAGAAGATCGCGGATAGGAACAGGCTGATCGCGAGCGCGTCCGACCCCTGGGCCCCTCCGGGAGGGCGGACGAGCAGGATCCCCGCCGTGGCGACGGGCAGGACCGCGGAGAGCGCGGCGCCCCACTGGCGGAGTCCCCATCCCGACCAGGTCAGGACGAGGCCCAGGAGCGCGATGCTCACGGCCGCGAGGGCGAGCGGGTAAAACCATGGAATGAGGGCGAGGGTCGCGAAGGGACCCGCCCCCGCGACCCTCGCGAAGTAGACCCCCGCCAACAGACCGTTGCCGAGGAGCGCCCCGAACGTGATCGAGAAGTGAGCCTCCCAGGGCCAGAGCTGGTAGGCCTCCCACTTCGAGTAGAGCGCGACCCCGGCGATCGCCACTCCCGCGGCGATCACGAACAAGAGGTAGAACGTGTCCGAGAACTCGGCCCAGCCGGTCGCACGGTTCGCGACCGCGGCGCCCGGGGGCTGGAACGCGAGCACGAGGACGCCCGCGAGCGCGAGTCCCGCCGAGACCCCGACCGCGAACAGATGGGCGGATCGGCCGATCTTCAGCTGGAGGAGGGCGTCATCCTTCGCGTGCTCGAGGTCTTCGGGGGCGGGGACCGTGATCGTCCGACCGGCCGGGGTCGGCGCGGGACCGGTCGGCGGCGCGGGTCCTGGTGTGGCCGGAGGCGGGGTTCCGCGCCCCGGGAGGGGGGGCGGCGACGCGTCCGGCGGCGAGTTCGCCATCGGAGGACCCTCTCGGATTAGATGGGGGCCGATTGTTACATAATCATGCCGCCGGGGGGGAGGGCGGCCGCGACGAGCACCGCCGCCGCTCGGGGCCATCGTTCGGGGTCCCGTCCGAGCGACTCCTCGAGCTCCAGGAGCCGGGCCCACGCCTTGGGATCGCCGCGGGCGGCGGCGACCCGCGTCGGGTCCGATCCGAGGGCGGGGGCGACCGAGAGGGTCTCCTCCACCGCGAAACCCCTCCGAACCAGTTCGGTCGCGAGGTCGCGGGGATCCCAGCGCGCGAACGTTCCCGGCTCCACGCGTCGCGGCGGATCCTCGACGAATCCTTCGGCGCGGATGCGACGCCCGACCAGCGGGGGGGGTGAACGCAGCAACCGTCCGACGGCGCCCTCGGGCAGCCGCGCGAGGTACCGAGAGTGCTCGCCCGGTCCGGGGGCAATCTCGATCAGGACCCGTCCGCCGGGGGCCACGAGCGAGAGCGCGGAGGATAGAAGGTCGATGCTCTCCGAACCGGCGAAACCAAGCGCATTGCCGAGCAGGCCGACCGTCGCAAAGTGGTGCGGCCGTAGGGGGGGACGGACGGCATCGCCTTGCACCCGCTCGATCGGCCACCGGTCGGCGAGGTTGGCGGGCACCGGCCCTTGGCGCAGCATGGCGGCGGAAAGGTCGAGCGCGACGCACCGGGCGTGCTCGCCGCCGAGCAGCGGGGTGAAGCGGAGAGGCCCGGACCCGAGGTCCACGGCCCAACCCGTGCCCGTCGCGTGACGGAGGAGGAAGCGCTCACGCAGTTCCCGAAAAAGGTCACGCTGGGGCGTGCCTTCGTACCGGAGCCACTCTCGCTCCACCCGATATCGGTCGGCGGCCAGGAAGCGGTGGCGCGAAGAGGGCGGCACCGTCTTGTCTGCCTCGCGCGACCTAGGCCCGGCGGTCCTTCGAGAGGAGCGGAGAGACGCCGACCTCCGTCTCCCCGGGCCCGCCCGCGCCTCCTCCCTCGCCATCGGTTCGAGAGACCCCTTTATATCAGCGGCACTTAACCCGACGTAGGTCCTTCAGATGCCGTACTATGAGTGCCCCAAGTGCGGTGGCGGCTACGTGATCGACGTGCCCCCGAGCGCGCGACCGACCTGCGACCGCGACGGTGCGCGCCTCAAGCGCACCAGCGACGCCTCGTACGAGAGGAACGCTCGCGAGGAATAGGCGCGTCCCGCCGATTCGATGAGCTCCTCGCCGACCGCCGGCACCGAGCGGCTCGGCCCGCTGGTCCATCGGTCGGTCCACCACGGAGCGATCCTGCTCCTGCTCGGGGCGCTCGAGTTCATTGTCGGGATGATCATCACGCAGATCGGTTACGGGTCGTCGTACAGCCTCACCGGAAACTACATCAGCGACCTCGGGGCCACGAAGTGCGGCGTCTTCCACGGCGCGACTTCGCTGGTCGGCCACTATGCGTGCTCCCCGTGGCACGACGTCTTCAACGTCTCCATCATCCTACTCGGCATCCTCCTCGTGCTGGGCGCGATCCTCGTTCGGAGCGCCTTCCCGGCCCGACGCACGCGCACGATCGGGCTCGTGCTGCTCGTGATCTCGGGGTTCGGGGCGATGGGGGTCGGCTTCTCGCCGGAGAATGTCAACATCGACGTGCATTCGCTCTCCGCCCTCCTCGCCTTCGCCTGCAGCGGGCTCGCCCTGATCGTTCTCGGCGTGGCCATGTTCCGCGACACGCGCTGGGACGGGTACCGACTCTACTCGTTCCTCTCGGGGCTGGTCGGATTGGTCGCCCTCGTCCTCTTCGTCGCGAAGGTGTACGGACCGCTCGGGGTCGGCGGAATGGAGCGGCTCATCGTCGCGCCGGTGCTCCTATGGGCGATCGTGGTCGGCCTCCACCTGGTCCGCATCCCGACGTTCGCCCCGCGGACGATCCCGAGACCCACGGAGACCTAGTGGGAAGGGTGGGCCCTCCCGCCGGCCGGGGAGGGTCCCGGGGGTCCGGACGGGCGGCCCGGTCTACCCCTTCGCCCGGGCGATGTCCTTCTTGAACTCCTCGTAGGCGCGCCGCGCCTCTTCGACGCTGGTCTCGTCCTCGAGCGTCGTCATGTCGCCGAGCGGGCGCTCCTCCACGACGTCACGGATGAGCCGCCGCATGATCTTGGCGCTGCGGGTCTTCGGCACCTTCTCGACGAAGTAGATCTGGGCGGGCACGCCGAACGGTCCGAGGTTGTTGCGCACGTGATCGAGGAGCTCCTTCGCGAGCTCGGGGGAGGGCGTGTGGCCGGGCTTTAGGATCACGCAGGCGATCGGCACCTCGCCCTTCACCTCGTCCTTCTTCCCGATCACCGCCGACTCGGCGACCGCGGGGTGCATGATGAGGATGTTCTCGAGCTCGGTCGTCGCGAGCCGGTGGCCCGAGATCTTCATCACCTCGTCGGCGCGCCCGAGGAGCCAGAAGTACCCGTCCGAGTCCCGGATGCAGAAGTCGGCGGGGTAGTAGAATCCCGGGAACCGCGAGAAGTAGACGGACTTGTACCGGTTCGGATCGCCCCAGAGGGTCATGAACTGTCCCGGCCAGGGATTCCGGATCACGATGTACCCCTTCTCCCCGCGGGGGACCTCGTGCCCTTCATCGTTGACAACCGCGGCATCGACCCCGGGGACCGGGAACGTCGCGGAGCCGGGCTTGAGCGGGATGTCCACCGTGCCGGGCTGCGGAGTGATGAGGATCCCGCCGGTCTCGGTCTGCCACCAGGTGTCGACGATCGTGCAGCGGCCCCGTCCGATGTGCTTGTTGTACCAGTGCCACGCCTCTCCGTTGATCGGCTCCCCGACGGTGCCGAGCAGCCGGAGCGAGGTCAGGTCGTGCTTCTCGAGGAGCGCCTCTCCCTGCTTGATGAATGAGCGGATCGCCGTGGGGGACGTGTAGAGGATCGAGACGCCGTAGCGCTCGATGAGGCTCCACCAGCGGTCCCAGGTCGGGATCTGCGGGGCGCCCTCGTAGAAGAACGTGGTCGCGCCGCGCAGCAGCGGCCCGAAGACGATGTACGAGTGGCCGGTCACCCAGCCGATGTCCGCCGTGCACCAGTAAACGTCCTGGTCGTTGACGTCGAAGACCGCCTGCATGGTGTAGTACAGCCACAGCATGTAGCCGCCGGTGGAGTGGACGGCGCCCTTCGGCTTCCCGGTGGTCCCCGACGTGTAGAGGATGAAGGACGGATGCGTCCCGTCGACCCACTCGGGGGCCACGTACGGCTTCGCCTTGGCGATCAGGTCGTGGTACCAGAAGTCCCGCCCCGGCTTCATCTCGACCGGCTGGCCGGTCCGCTTCACGACGATCGCCTTCTCGATCGTCGGGGCCTGCAGCAGCGCCTGATCGGCGATCTTCTTCAGCTCGACGATCTTCCCCGCGCGGAATCCGCCATCGGCGGTGATCAGGAGCCTCTGCTTCGAGTCGTTCATCCGATCGGCGAGCGCCTGGGCGGTGAACCCTCCGAAGACCACCGAGTGGATCGCGCCGAGGCGTACGGTCGCGAGCATCGCGAAGATCGCCTCGGGGATCATCGGCAGGTAGATCGCGACGCGGTCCCCTTCGCGGACCCCGAGCTCCTTCATCGCCGACGCGAGGAGGTTGACTTCCCGGTAGAGGTCGTGGTACGAGATCGTCCGCTTCTCGCCGGGCTCGCCCTCCCAGTAAAAGGCGACCTTGTTCCGTCGCTCGGTCGTCATCCACCGGTCGACGCAATTGTAGCAGAGGTTCGTCTTCCAGCCCTTGAACCAGCTCCCGTACGGGGGGTCGGCCGTCTTGGTGAACAGGGGACCTTCGCGCTCCTCCCAGTGAAGCTCATCGGCGTACGGCTCCCAGAACTCGCTGGGGTTCTCGAGAGCGCGCCGGTTCAGCTCCGTCAGCCGGTTCATCCCGGGGGAAATACGAACCTCGGTCGGCAGGGCATCCTTGAGTTCCTCGGTTGCGGCCGCCTCGTTTCCGCTCATGACTCCTTCCTGGACCTCTCCCTTGCAGAGCCCGCGCGGGCCCGACGGCCCAGGCACCGGACCCTCCGGTACCCGACTTCCAGCCGCGCTCGCGAACCGGGCCTTAAGGTAGGAAGTAGAGGGCCGATTAAAGCGTTCGGACCCCGCTCGCTCGACTCCGAGACCCCTTGCGGGCCCTTCGGAGCCCCGTTCGAACCTTTAAAGGCCCTGTCAGCGTACGGGCCCGTTCGGAGCGTCATGCCCGGAACCGGTCGGTCGACCGAACGACCCGAGAAGACGGTGCACCTCAGGATCGATCCCAATGACGAATCCACGACCCTCGAAGACGTCCTCTCGCGGATCTCCGAGCTCCAGCGGAAGCACCCCGACCGGGAGGTCTTCTTCGACGGCGACGAGTACGCCATCTGCTCCCGACCGAAGCGAGTCCGGGCCGCGACCGTCCCCGCCCGGGACGGCGTTCGCCACCCCCCTCTTTCTCCTTAACCTGAAGGCCTACCCGGCGTGCCTCGGCCCGGGCGCCGAGCGGATGAGCCGCCTTCTCGAGGAGCTGGGCCGCTCGGCCGGCGTCTCGGTCGCGGTGGCCCCCGCCACTCCTGACCTCGCCCACATCGCCCATCTGGTCGAGATACCGGTCCTGGCCCAGCACGTCGATCCGGTGGAGCCCGGGCCGCGCACCGGGTTCGTCCCCCCCGAGGCGATACGGGCCGCCGGAGCTCGTGGCAGCCTCGTCAACCACTCCGAGCACCCGCTGCCCCCCAGGGACGCCCAGACGGCGGTCACGCTCCTGGCGTCGCTCGGCCTGGTCTCCGTCGTCTGCGCCGCGGACGTCGTCACGGCCCGAACGCTCGCGCACACGAAACCGGACCTGCTCGCGATCGAGCCTCCCGAGCTGATCGGCGGGGACCGCGCGGTCTCCACGGCCAAGCCCGAGGTCGTCTCGGGCACCGTGCTCGCCGTGCGGGAGGTGGCGCCCGACACGGGAGTGCTCTGCGGGGCCGGGGTCCACGATCGCCGGGACGTACGGCGGGCGCTCGAGCTCGGCAGCGAAGGGGTCCTCGTGGCGAGCGCGGTCACCCGGGCCCCGGATCCGAAGAAGGTCCTCGCCGACCTCCTCTCCGGATTCTGAGCCCGGGCTCGAGCGAAGGATTCCCGGAGCCGAGCCCTCACAACCATCTTCAAGAACCCGTCCCTCTTCCCCGACCCTGCTTCTTCCCTCGGGAGGGGGCAGGATCGCTCGTGCCGGCTCGGAAGAAGGCGAAGCGTCCCGCCCCGGAACCCGCGCGTCCAAAACGTCGAAGGGCCGCGCGGGGGCGCGCCCGTCCTCGGGTACGTCGTGAGCCTCATCCGGCGATCCACGACCGTTCGCGACTGGACGAACTGGCCGCCTCCACGGCCGAGCGGCGGCCCCTGCCGAGCGCTCAGCGAGAGGCGGAGCGGGTCGGCCCTCCGCTACGCATCCTCATGGTGGGTTGGGAGTGGCCCCCCAGCCATACCGGAGGTCTCGGAGTGCACTGCTTCGAGATCTGCAAGGAGCTGACCCGCCTCGGGCACCAGATCACCTTCCTGACCCCGTTCGCCGGACCGTTCACGCCCGTGGACGGGGTCACCTTCCGCTTTCCGGGGGAGTCTCGGCCGGGCCCGGGTCCGCAGTACCCGACCGCCTACTGGAGCGGGGGAACCGCGGACAGTCCGTTCTCGGACGCGATCGATGGGTACAACCACTGGATCCGCACGCTCGACGGGATCGACGGGGTGGACGTCGTCCACGTCCACGATTGGTTCGGCACGATCGGGGCGTCGGCCGTCGCGACGAAGCTCCGTCGCCCACTCGTCATGACCGTCCATTCCACCGAATACGACCGATCGCTCGGGCATCCCTGGCAGCACATCCTCGACAAGGAGCTCATCGGGATTCGCGCGGCGACGCGGGTGATCGCGGTGAGCGCGCACCTGCGCCAGCAGCTGATCGATCGGTACTCGGCCGATCCGAAGAAGGTTCGAGTGATCTACAACGCGGTCCGGCCGAGCGACCGGCTCGCGTCGATCGGATCGGAGAAGCGGGTCGTCCTGTACGTCGGCCGGCTCGCCGTGATGAAAGGCGTCGACACCTTCCTGCGGGCCGCGGCCCGCGTCGCGCCCATCATCCCGGATGCGCTGTTCGTGATCGCCGGCGAGGGCCCGGAGTACGGCCGCTTGGTCGAGCTGTCCGCCGCCCTCGGCATCGGCGACCGGGTGATGTTCCTCGGCAAGGTGAGCGACGAGGAGCGGGAGATCCTGCTCTCGGGGAGCTCGGTCTTCGTCCTCCCGTCGGTCGTCGAGCCGTTCGGGATCGCGGCCCTCGAGGCGATGGCGGCCGGTCTTCCGACCATCGTCTCGAAGACGAGCGGCGTCGCGGAGATCTCCTCGGGGATCTTCCGAGTCGACTTCTGGGACGTCGAGGAGTTCGCGAGCCGGATGGCGGAGCTCCTCGAGTATCCCACTCTGCGGCGCACGATGGGCGAGCAGGGGCGCTGGGAGGCGCTGCGAGAGGGTTGGCCGGAGCGGGCGCGGGAGACGGTCGCAATCTACGAAGAGGCGATCGAGGCGTACGGCTCCCGCGCATGAAGATCGTCTTCTACCTGCATCTCCACCAACCCTGGAGGCTCGCGAGGTTCCGGTACCTCGATCTCGGCTCGGGGCGGTCGTACTTCGATCTCGATCGGAACCTCGGGATCTTCCGCGGGATCGCGGAGCGGTGCTATCGGCCCGCGATGGACCGGCTCCTCCGCGCCCTCGAGGGCCACCCCGAGTTCCGGGTGAGCCTGTCGATCACCGGGACGTTCGTCGAGCAGGCGCGGCTCGCCGCCCCGGACGTGATCGAGCGGGTTCGGGCGCTCTACCGGACCGGTCGGGTCGCCCTCGTGGCCGAGACGTTCTACCACTCCCTCGCGTTCCTCCTGCCTCCGCCCGAGCTCGCCGAGGAGGTGGCCATGCATCGCGAGCTCCTCCGCTCGGAGTTCGGGGCGTCCCCGAAGGTGCTGCGGATGACCGAGCTGGCCTACTCCGACGACCTCGCGCGGTTCGCCGAGGCGGAGCGGTTCCAGGGCATGCTGGCCGAGGGTTGGGAGGGGGTCCTCCGCGGTCAGCCCCCGACGTACCGGTACTGCGCCGCCCCCGCCCCCACCGTGCGCCTCCTGCTCCGCCACTACCCGCTCAGCGACGACGTCGGCTTCCGCTTCTCCTCCACCAGCTGGAGCGAGTACCCGCTGACGACGGAGAAGTACGTCCATTGGATCGCGCGCACTCCGGGGGAGCTCGTCGGGCTCTTCATGGACTTCGAGACGTTCGGGGAGCACCACTCGGCCCGGTCCGGGATCCTCGAGTTCTTGAGCGCCCTGCCCGACGCGGCGCGCCGCGAGCCCGGCCTCGAGTGGGCCTCGGTCGAGGAAGCGATCCAGGGCGACCCGAGGGCGCCGCTTTCGGTGCCGTACACGATGAGCTGGGCCGACCAGAACCGGGACCTGGGGGCCTGGCTGGGGAACGACCTGCAACGCTCGGCGTTCGAGGCGGTGAAGAAGGTCGGGGTCGTCGTGCGTCAGGCCGCCGACAGCGCGATCCTCGAAGACTGGCGGAAGCTGCTCACCTCCGACCACTTCTACTACATGTACGTGAGCGGGCACGGCGCCGACCAGGGGGTGCACCAGTACTTCTCGAGCTACGACAGCCCCTACGACGCCTACGCGAACTACATGAACGCCCTCACCGATCTGCGGCGACGGGCGCTCGAGCGGCTCGGCGTCCCGATCCTGAAGTAGCGGCCCGGAGGGGTCCGGGGCCCTCCGGGTCGCGTCCAGTCCGGTCTACGGCCCGGCCGGCGCCGCGGCGGGGGTCGGATTGCCGACCGCCTCGCCGCCGCTCGGATCGTAGGCCTCCTCGCCGAACTCCGAGACGTCGAGGCCCTTGTCTTCATCCTCGGGGCTCACGCGGAGCGGCGAGAACACGTTGATGATCTTGAGGAGCACGTAGGTCCCGACGAACGCAAAGGTCGCCACCACGGCGACCCCGAGCATCTGGACGAGCTCTTGGTGCGGGTTCCCGAAGAAGAGCCCGTTGGGGCCGGCGGCGTTGATCGCGGTCGACGCGAAGAGGCCGGCCGCGAGCGTGCCCCACATCCCCCCCGCCCCGTGGCAGGCGAAGACATCGAGCGAATCATCGAGGGTCGTCCGGGCCCGCCAGTTCGCCACGAAGTTGCACATGATCCCGGCGACGAGGCCAATGACGATGGAGGCGCTGGGACCGACGTAGCCCGCAGCGGGGGTGACCGCCGCGAGGCCGCAGACCGCCCCGACCGCCATGCCCACCGCGGAGGGCCGGCCCTTGCGGATCCAGTCGACCAGCATCCAGCTCACGCCGGCCGCGGCCGCGGCGAGGTTCGTCGTCACGAGGGCGTCGACGGCGACTGCGTTCGCGGCGAGCGCGCTCCCCGCGTTGAACCCGAACCAGCCGAACCACAGCATGGCCGTCCCGAGGATCACGTAGGGAACGTTGTTCGGCCGCTGCTCGCCCTTCCCGAAGTCCGTGCGTCGTCCGATGACGATCGCGGCGGCCACCGCGGATACGCCGGCCGAGGTGTGCACGACGAGACCCCCGGCGAAGTCGATCAGGCCGAGCTGGTGGAGCCATCCGCCGGGGTTCCAGATCCAGGCGGCGATGGGCACGTAGATGAAGGTCGTCCAAGCGACGATGAAGATCAGGAGGGACTTCGTGCGGACCCGGCCCGCGAACGCCCCGATGATCAGGGCCGGGGTGATCGCCGCGAACTTGAGCTGGAAGGCGAAGTACAGGAGCTCGGGGATCGTGCTCGAGTACGACGGGTTCGGAGCGGCCCCCACGTTGAGGAGCGCGATCTTCGAGAAGTTCCCGATGAGGCCGTGGCCGGCGATGTCGAGGGTCGGGGCGAACGTCAGGGAGTAGCCCCACAGCGCCCAGACGAGGCTCACCACCGAGAAGATCGCGAGGCACTCCACGATCGTGGAGACGAGGTTCTTGCGTCGGACGAGCCCTCCGTAAAAGAACCCCAGGGCGGGGGTCATCAGCATCACGAGGGCCGTCGCCGTGATCACCCAGGCGATGTCGCCGCTATCGAGCGCCATCTGTTCCTCTCCTCAACCGGTGCGTGCCGAGGCCGGGGGCGGGCTCGGGCCGGGCGGTAGGAATCGACGGGTCCGCGGCGGCCGAACGCACGAACGGAAGGCGCGACTGATGCCACTTAAACCCTCCATTCCACGCGATTGACCTCGACTTCGCGCCCTCCGGCGCCGAGGCAATATACCCCGACCCGCTCCCAGCCCGCCCGCGTGCCGACCGAACCCAATCGTTAAAGATGCGGCCGCTCCCCACCCTCGGGATGCAGGTCCGGGGCCCACGCCGCCGCGGGAGCTGGTCGGGTCGATGATCACCCAGCTCACGGGCAACAGCCGGCTCCTCCTCACGGTCAACGAGGACGGGGACTGGGAGGAACTGTTCTATCCGTTCCCCGGGCAGTTCCAGCAGCTGCGCGAGATGCGACTCGGCGTCTTCGACGTGAACGCCGGCCGCTTCGCCTGGCTGCGTCGGGGCAACGGGTACACGATCCGTCAGAACCCGTACGGCGCGGGTCACCTGCCGGAGTCCGAGTGGAACGGTTACGGGCTCCGCCTGACGGTCCGCGATCACGTGCACCCGAATCACGATCTCGTCACTCGCACGCTGCGGCTGCGCGCCGATTCGCCTCGCCCGATCCGGCTCTTCGCCTACCACGCGTTCCAGATCGCGGAATCGATGTACCAGGACACGGCGTACGTTGAGCCCACCGTCCCCTCCCTCGTCCACTACAAGCGAGGGTACTTCTTCGAGTTCTTCGCCGAGCCGAAGTTCTCCCGGGCGGTCTGCGGAGAGCACACGCTGAAGGGACTCCGGGGCACCTACGTCGACGCGGAGGACGGACGGCTCGAAGGGCGGCCCGTCGCCCATGGCGCCGCCGACAGCGTCATGCAGTGGGACCTTGAGGCGGGCCGGGACCGCGACACGGAGATTCAACTCTTCATGGCGGCCGGTCGCAGCCTCCCGGCGGTGCATCAGGTCCGAGACTACGTCCGTAACGGTGGTTACGCGCGGTTCGTGAGGGAGTCCGAGGCGTTCTGGGAGTCGTGGACCCAGCGGCGGCTGCGCCATCCCCCGAAGGACCTGAGCGACCACGCGCGCGAGGTCTATCGCGCGAGCGTCCTCGTGATGCGGCACGCGACGGGATCGAACGGGGCCATCATCGCGTCGCCCGACACGCGTTCGCTGGTCGCGGCCGGGGACACCTACAACTACTGCTGGTGGCGCGACGGGGGCTACGTCTCGAAGGCGATGGACGAGGCCGGCCTCTTCGAGAACGCGGCGCGGTTCCTCGAGTTTGCCCGCGCCTGCCAGAACCCGGATGGGTCGTTCTTCCACCGCCACTTTCCCGACGGAGCCATCGGGAGCACCTGGCACACCCCGCCGTTCCTCCAGATCGATCAGACGGCGACCGTCGTGGCGGCCGCCTGGCACCACTTCAAGCGCGGCGGAGAGGACCCGGAGATCCTGCTCGAGCAGTGGCCGCTCGTGAAGGGGGCCGCGAACTTCCTCGCGTCGTTCCGGGATGCCGAGACCGGCCTCCCAGCTCCGAGCTTCGACCTCTGGGAGGAACGGCTCGGCATCCACACCTATTCGACCGCGGCGGTCGCCCACGCGCTCGAACGCGCGGCCCGCATCGCGAACGAGATCGGTAAGGACCCGACCGCGTGGCGGACGGCCTCGACCGAGATCGCGGCCGCCGCCCTCCGGCACCTGTGGGACCCCGAGCGTTCCCGCTTCGTCCGGTCGCTCTCCCCTCGCGACGACCGGATCGACGCGTCGGTCCTCTTCGCGCTGAAGCTGGGTCTCCTGCCCTGGGGGGACCCGCGCACCCGGACGATCGTGGATGCCGTGGAGCACCGACTCTGGTCGCCGAAGGTCGGGGGCCTCGCCCGATACGAGGGAGACGAGTACTACGGTCACGAGAACCCGTGGGTGATCTGCACCCTCTGGCTCGCCGAGGCCCGTCTGCTGCTCGGCGACCGGAACCGGTGCCGGGAGCTCCTCGAATGGGTCGCCACGCACGCGACCTCGACGCGCCTGCTGTCCGAGCAGATCGACTCCGGGACCGCAGAACCCAAGAGCGCGACGCCGTTGACCTGGTCGCACTCGACGTTCGTCGACGTCGTCCACAAGTATGCCGAGTCGGAGAGGCGAGGCGAAGTCCCGGAGGACTAATCCCTCTGCCTCCGCCCGTTCGAGCGAGCTCGTCCTCGGGATCGATCTCGGCGCGACCAAGGTCGTCAGCGCGCTGGTCGCGGCCGACGGCACCGCGGTCTATCACAGCGGTCGCCACCTGCACGCCAACGACGGGCCGGGAGGGGTGATCGCGACGGTCCTTCAGGCGGCCCGGCGGTGCCTCGACTTCGCCGAGGACCGCCCGCTCGCAATCGGCGTCGCGGTCGCGGCCCAGGTCGACCCCCGGACCGGCACCGTGATCCACGCGCCGAACCTCGGCTGGAGGGACGTGGCCCTTGGCCGACGACTCGCGGACGAGCTCGGGGGCGCGGTCCACGTGGTGAACGACGCCCGGGCGGCCACCTTTGCCGAGTGGAAGCTCGGGACGGGCCGGGGGATCGACGATCTGTTCTATTTGGCCCTCGGCACTGGCATCGGAGGCTCGGCGGTCTTCAACGGCCGTCTGATCGAGGGAGGCACTCACGCCGCGGGTGAGGTGGGTCATCTGACGATCGTTTCCGGCGGCCGCAAGTGTCACTGTCCGAACTGGGGCTGCTTCGAGGCGTACGTTGGAGGTTGGGCGATCGCGCAGCGCGCCCGGGAGGCGATCGGGAGCGAGTTTGGGGCGGGGCGAGCGCTGGTCGAACGGGCCGGCGCGCTCGAGGCGGTCACGGCGGAGACGGTGTTCCGCGCGTATCATGCCGGTGACCCCCTGGCCCGGCGCATCGTCACCGAGACCGAGCGGTTCTTGACGGACGCCACGGTCGGGATCGTGAACGCGTTCAACCCCTCCATGTTGATCCTGGGCGGTGGCCTGGTCGCGGGAATGCCGGAGTTCGTCCCGGCGGTCGAAGGAGCCGTGCGCGCCCGTTGCCAACCCCCGGCGTCGGGGGCCCGGGTGGTCTCCGCGCGATTCACCGAGGACGCCGCCATGGTGGGGGCCGCGGCCCTCGCCCGGGACCGGCTCCGCGGGTCTCGCGAATGAGAAACGGCAGCTGGCCGTCCGGCTCCAGCGAGGCCTAGGCCGGGGTCGCTGACCCCGCTCCGCGGACCTCGGCGCCGACCGCGTCGGCCGCGCGGGCTTCCGGCAGCTCCGGAACGCCGGCGAGCTCGGCGCAGATCGAGAACAAGCGGCGGGCGCTGGCCATGTCCCGCGAAGCCGGGGATCCGGGCCTCACTTTGCGGCGGGAGAAGTACTCCCCGCTCACGTTCTCGATCCTCGGGTCCGAGGCGACGAAGAGGGGCGTGACGGCCCCCCGGCGGACGCTCCGTCCGAACAGGGTGCCGAGAATCGTCATCCCGATAGCGAATCCGCCCCCGTTGTTTTTGGCGAAACCGGAATGGACGAACCCGGGATGCACCGCGTTCACCGAAACCCCCGTACCGGCAAGCCGCCGGGCGAACTCGCGGGTGAGGAGCAGGAGCTCGAGCTTCGAACGCCCGTACGCCTCGAAACCGGCGTACTTCCCGACACTTTGAAGGTCCTCGAAGGGGACCGAGTGACCTCGGTGGGCTTCCGAGGCGATCTGTACCACTCGGGACGGGCGGCTCTCGATTAGCCGGGGGGCGAGTCTCGACGTGAGCACGAACGGTGCCAGCACGTTGAGGGCGAACGTGCGCTCCCAGTGATCGGCGGTCTCGTCCCGACGCGCGAAGTAGCCACCGGCGTTGTTGACCAACACGTGAATCCGAGGGTACCGCTCCAGGCATACTCGGGAGAGGCGCTCCATCTCGGCGTGGAGCGCAAGATCCGTCACCGGAATCGAGTCGATATCGGGGTTCCCCGAGGTTACGGAGATCTGTCGAGCTACCTCCGCCGCCCGTACCTCGCCGCGTCCGACTACGACGGTACGGGCCCCGTTCCGCGCCAATCCGAGGGCGACCTCGCGTCCAATCCCGGAGGTTGCCCCCGTAACGACTGCGATGCGACCCGCCAGAGGGCCGTTCCGAACCGAAGTTGGGGTCGAGTTCATCTCACGGAAAGCAACGCCCGCGGATGGGAAGTGGATTTCGGGTTCCCCGGGGGTTCAGGAAGGCTCGCGAATCTCTGCGCGACCGATCCTCTCGCAACCACCGGCGAAGGTTCTCAAAATCGACTCAATACAGAAACCAAGGTTCAAGAAGCCCTACTCGATGCGGAACCCATGCAGACGAGGGCGGGGTGGGTCGTGCTGGCCTCCCTCGCGATAATCGGAACGGCGGTCTTGCCCGGAGTCGGATTCGCGACGGCCACCCTGGCCTTGGAGGAACACGGACTCTCGGCGAGTCCGATGACCACGTCCTCGACGGCCTCGACGTTGTACTACTCCTCGAATTGGGCGGGGTACTTCGCCGAGACCTCTGCCTCGACCGTCAAGGACACCGTCACCAAGGTCTCGGGGACGTGGGTCCAGCCTGCCGTGAATTGCGCGAACGGCAAGACGGCCATCATGGCGATGTGGGTCGGCATCGATGGCGCGACCGACTCGACCGTGGAACAGACCGGCTCGATCGGTCAGTGCGTGAAGGGCGTCGCGAGCTACTACGTCTGGTGGGAACTGTACCCGTTGAACGCGGTTCAGCCGATCAAGAAGATCACGCTCGCCGCGGGCGACACGGTCACCGCCTCCGTGACGTGGAAATCCGGCAACAAGTTCACGATGACGATCGCGGTCGGTTCCTCGTCGTTCACGAAGACCGGCACCCAGTCGGGCACGGCCCTTCGGGAGAACGCGGAATGCATCGTGGAGCGGCCGAGCGGCTCGAGTGGGTTCTATAGCCTCGCGAAGTTCACGACCGCTTCGTTCTCGTCGTGCACGGCGACCATCAGCGGGTCATCCGGCGCGATCGGCACGTTCGGCGTCGTGGGCCAGATTGACATGGAGAACAACGCGGGCACGAAGGTGATCGCGTCGACTGGAACGGTCAACTCGAGCGGGGGATTCACCGTCACGTGGAAGGGCTACCACTAGGCGACGCTTCCGAACTCTGAACCAAACCTTTCGGGCACCGGGCGCTCCTCCGAGGCTCGGTGCCCCTCGATGGGGTCGTGCTCCGCGGGAGTCGGGGCCGTGGGGGCCGTTTACGTGAGGCGGTACTCGCGCCTCCGAGAGTCGTGGAGCGATATCGATTCGTGGACGAGACCTTGCTGCCGGAGCGATTCGAGGGCGCTCTGCACCGTCCGACGGGGTAGCCGCGACATGTGCGCGAGCTGAGTCTGGTCGAGCGCCCGGTACGTTTCGAGCAGGAAGTAGAGGAACTTCGCCGCGGGAGGACCTCGCACATGCCGAGAGGTCCGGATCGTCCCGAAGGTCTCGCCACGCAGTCCAAGACGTTCGGACGCGAGGGGGGCCACCGAGGCCAGGGCGATGTTCCCGAGATTCACGTCCGCGCCGAGCTCACGTAACAGCTCGACCTGCTGGGTCTCGAGCGGCGCCTCGAAGATGAGCTCCTCCTGGGGATGCTCGGAGAGGATCGACCGGACCCAGTCCCACTTGATCTGGCCCTCGCTGTCGTAGATCCCGACCCCCCGGCCGGACTCCCGGCTCTCGACGATCACCTTCCGGGGCCGGAGCGTGCGCGCGTGCGCGATCTGGTTGATCGTCTCCTTCAGGGAAAGCTGGTGCTGCGTGTCCTTCTTCCCGACCTCGATGAAGTACTCGAGCCCCCGCTTCGTGGCGAGCGCGGCGAGCTCCTCGATCTGGGCCGTGCTGAGCTCGATGATCCCGCTCGAGATCTCCACGAGGTCGAATCCGAGCTCTCGAGCCTCGTCCATCAATTGGGGCGCGCGGTTGTGCGTCACCGCGTACTCGAGGAGCGTCCCGCCGGTCGAGACCTCGATCTCGACGTCGTGGTACTGACGGACCCGGGCCCGCACCGTCTCCCGAGGGAGGAGGAGAGGGAGCCCCCAGCCGACCTTCGCCACGTCCACGTAGGGGGCCGCGTACGCCAGCTCCTCCGGGTGAAGCCCCTGCAGTCGATCGAGTACGTGAGTCACCCCGGTGCTCCGGGGTCGGGAGACTCTAGGGGATGCCGACGGGAAAAAAGTCGTTTTGGACTTCAGCGCCGCAGAACTTGCCGTCATATACCACCGCTTCCCGCAGGAATTGCGGCATGGACAGCCTTGCGGAGCAGAAAAGCCCGTCGCCCCTCCCGTACGGTCGCGGCGACTCACAACCCGCGTCCCAAGCGCGGTTTCCGCAGCAGACTGCCCCGAGGCCGCCCCGCGTCGGTAAGCATCATAAGCGCGAACGCGTCGCGCCCCCGTTCAAGAACGATGTCTCACCACGGGTACTGCCTCTGGTTGACGGGACTTCCGAGCGCCGGAAAGACGACGATCGCCCGCGAGCTGGTCCCTCTGTTGAAGGCCCGGGGCTGGAACGTCGAGCTCCTCGACGGCGACGAGGTGCGCAAGGGGCTCAGTTCGGACCTCGGATTCGACCGCGCCGCCCGGGAGGCTCACGCAGGTCGTGTCACGTACGTCGCGAAGGTCCTCGCGCGCAACGGGGTCATCCCCATCGTCGCGCTGATCTCCCCCTACGCGACCTCTCGGGCCCGGGCGCGCGCCGAGATCGGCGCGTTCGTCGAGGTCTACGTCACGACTCCGCTCGACGTCTGCGAGCAGCGGGACGTGAAGGGCCTCTACAAGAAGGCCCGCGACGGAGTCATCAAGGAGATGACGGGGGTCAGCGATCCGTACGAGGTCCCGGACCGCCCCGACATCCGCGTGGACACCGTGAACCGGAGCCCCGCCGAATCCGCCGCCTTCATCCTCCAGGAGCTCGCGCGGCTCGGCTGGCCGGTCCAGCACTAGGGGCCTTCGCCCGCGTTATGGGCCGCTCCCGCCGCGGTCCTCGTCGCTCCGAGAGTCGCGGTCTAACTCCGGTTCTGCGCTCTCGCCGAGCTTTACATAGGCGCTCCTTCGTGAGGGCTCCCTCCCTCGGATGATCGATCCGACCGAGATCTGGCTCGCCATCCTCGCGTTCGGGGCGGCGCTCATCAACGGGGCCGTGGGCTACGGGTTCTCCTCGACCGTCACCCCGGTCGCGATTCTGTGGTACTCGAACAAGGTCCTGAACCCCGCCCTCGTCATCGTGGAGGTCGTGGTGAACATCGCGCTGCTCGTCCGGGAGCGTCGGCATGTACGTTCGACCTGGCCGCGCGCGAAGCCGATCGCCGCCACCCTGCTCCCCGGCGTGATCCTCGGGACGATCGGCCTCGAGTTCCTGGCCGTCAACGATGTGAAGCTGGTCGTCTACATCGTCTTGCTGCCGCTCGTCGCCCTTCAGCTCTTTGGACTCGTTCGGCCGTTCAAGAACGAAGCCCGTGGCGCGGCCGCGGTCGGACCCGGGATCGGGTTCCTCTATGCGCTCACGACGATCTCGGGTCCTCCCCTCGCGCTCTTTCTCCGGAAC
This sequence comes from Thermoplasmata archaeon, assembly GCA_030038095.1. GTDB lineage: Archaea > Thermoplasmatota > Thermoplasmata > Lutacidiplasmatales > UBA184 > Lutacidiplasma. The sequence goes on from JASHPK010000014.1 coordinate 45,453, forward strand.
CAAGGGATGTCGAAGCACGAATTCCGGTGTACGATCGCCCAGATCCGAGTGGCCGAGTCCGGCCTCACCCTCTCCACCTATCTCGTCTTCGACGCGCTCTTCCACGCGAATCTCGTGAGCCTGCCGGCGCTCGGCCTCCTCCCGTTCCTCTTCGTGCCCGTCCTCATCGGCGTGCCGGTGGGGACCCTGCTCCTCACGCGCGTCTCGCCGGAGTTCTTCCGCCGCTTCGTGATGGCGGTCGACGGGCTGTTCGTTTCCTACGGCCTCTCTCAGGTGCTCCTGGTCCTGCGCTGGTTGTCGAAGGAGGCCAGCTATGTGCTGCTCGCCGTCCTCTTTTCGGGCATCGCCGCGCTCGCCTACTACTCCCTCCGGCGCATCGAACGGACCGCGCCCGCGAAGCCTACCCCCGTACCGTCGGTCCCGCCGGGCCGTCCGCTCCCGGCCGACCCGCCTCCCCCGCCCGACACCGCTCCGGTGTCGGACTCAGGTTGATACGAGCTGGCTCGAGCTCCCCGGGTCCCGGGGTCAGCCGAACCGGCCGGTCACGTAGTTCTCGGTGAGCTTCTCCCGCGGCGCGTGGAAAATCTTCTCGGTCGAATCGACTTCGACCAGTTTCCCGAGGTAGAAGAACGCGGTGCGGTCGGAGACCCGGAGCGCCTGGGCGAGGTTGTGCGTGACGATGACCACCGTGTACTTCGACTGGAGCGCGTGGATCAGCGCCTCGATCTTGTTGGTCGCGATCGGATCGAGGGCGGAGCAGGGTTCGTCCATCAGGAGGACCTCGGGCTTCACGGCGAGCGCCCGGGCGATGCAGAGTCGCTGCTGCTGCCCACCCGACAGGCTGGTCCCGGGGGCGTCGACGTTCTCCTCGACCTCCTCCCAGAGCCCCGCGAGCCGGAGGGCTTCGACGACCCCCTCGTCGAGCTCCTCCCGACGATGGACGCCGAGGAGCTTCAGGCCCGCCGCGACGTTGTCGTAGATCGACATGTTCGGGAACGGGCTCGGCTTCTGGAAGACCATCCCGACCCGGAAGCGAACGCTCACGACGTCCTTCGTCCCGAGGTCCTCGCCGTCGAGGAGGATCGTTCCCGTGACCCGGGCCCGGGGGAGCTCCTCGTGGAGGCGGTTCAGGCACCGCAGGAAGGTCGACTTCCCGCAGCCGGAGGGCCCGATGATGGCGGTGACCGCCCCATCGGGGATGTCGAGCGAGATGTCGTAGAGCGCCTGGCGCCGGCCGTACCAGGCGCTGATGCCGATCGCCTGCATTTTCGGGCTGGTCATGGCGCTAGACGACCTCCGCCGCCTCTTCGCGGGGCGGCACGACGAGCCGAGTCCCGAGGCTGATCGCGAGCATGATGCCGAGGAGGACCAGGGCCGCTCCCCAGGCGTCCGTTTGAAGATTGAGGTAGGACCCCTCGGCGTTGTTGAAGATGAACGGCGTGATCGCCGCGGTCTCGGTGTTGAAGCCTTGGAACCAGAAGTTCGAGCTGCCCGCGGTCAGGAAGAGGGTCGCCGTGTCTCCGGCCGCTCGGGAGACCGCGAGCAACAGGCCGGTGACGACCCCGCTGCGCGCGCAGCCGAGGACGACCCGCAGCGACACCCGGTGCTTCGGGAATCCGAGCGCGAGGGCCGACTCCCTCAACGCCTGGGGGACCGATTTCAGGGCCTCCTCCGTCGCCCGGATCGCGATCGGGACCATGAGCACGCCGAGCGCCACGCCCCCGGAGAGCGCGCTCAGCGCGGCAAAGTGGTCGAAGTAGAGGAACAGAGTGAAGACGAACACGCCCAGGATGACCGTCGGCACCCCGGTCATCACGTCCGAGAGGAAGCTCACCGCCCGGGCGAAGCGGTTCCGGCCATACTCGGCAAGGTAGATCCCCGCCAGCAGTCCGACGGGGACCGCGATCAGGGCGCCGAGGCCGAGCATGATGAGCGTGCCCTGGATCTCGGGGCCGATTCCGCCGAGGGAGCAGTGCGCGCCATGGACCGGGTTGCACGCGAGAGGCGGTACCGAGGTGTAGAAGGACGGCTGGACGACCGCGACCCCGCCGTACTGCACCGCCGTGTAGATGACGCTCGCGAACGGCACCACCGCGAGAAACACGCAGAACCCGAAGACGCCGACCAGCGTCCACTGAACGACCCGTCGTCGCAAAATCCGACCCCGAGCCCTGGCGAGGACCCGTTGCCTCCAGGGCGCCGTCGAGGTGTCCGTCACGGCCGGGACCGCGCCAAACTCCGACACCGCTCCGACCGAGCCGCCGGGACCGCGAAGTTTACGACGCGCGAAGAAGAGGGTGCGTCGCCGGCGGACCGTACGGTCCGCGTCGCCTCGCCCGTCCAGGCGCCAGAGAAGGCCCCGGGCGACCGCGTTCACGAGGACCGTGATGACCAGGAGGATGAGGGCGAGCTCGATGATCGAGCTCCGATTGATCCCGGGCTGGGACTCCGTGAAGTTGTTCACGATGGTGCTCGCGAGGGTGGCCCCGGGCGAGAACAGCGTGCCCGGCAGGATGTAGATGTTGCCGATGACCATCGTGACGGCGATCGTTTCCCCCAGCGCCCGGCCCAGTCCGAGAATGATGCCGGCGATGATCCCGCTCCGGGCCGGGGGAAGGACGCCGAGGCGGGTCGCCTCCCAGCGCGTGGCCCCGAGGCTCATCGCCGACTCCCGGTGGATCCGGGGCACGGCCCGCAGCGACTCCCGGGCGACGGCGGCGATGGTCGGGATGATCATCACCGCGAGCACGATCGTCGCGGTGAAGATGTCGGCGCCCGGCGTCAGGGACGAGAA